>CAVZPO010000032.1:0-88837 GCA_963777165.1 uncultured Chloroflexia bacterium | reverse complement strand
CCCATGCCCGTGCGGCTACTTCGGTGACCGGCTGCGCGAATGCACTTGCTCGAGCTCGACGGTGACCCGCTATCAGCAGCGCATCTCCGGCCCGCTGCTGGACCGCATCGACATTCACGCCGAGGTGCCGCGGGTGGACTTCGAGAAGCTCTCCGATGACAGACTGGGCGAGCCGTCGGACGCCATTCGCCCGCGGGTCGAGGCGGCACGCGCCCGCCAGCGTGAGCGGCTGAGCGGCCCCGGCCTGACCTGCAATGCCGACATGGGGCCGGCAGAAGTCCGCCAACACTGTCCGCTCGACGACGCCGGACGAGCGCTGGTCCGCCAGGCGATGACGCAGCTGCAACTCTCGGCCCGGGCGTTCCACCGAATCCTCAAGCTGGCGCGCACGATCGCCGACCTGGCCGGCGAGGACCGGATTGCGCCGGCTCACCTGGCCGAGGCGCTCCAGTACCGCCCTCGACGCTGGGCCTGATGAGGAACGTTCATGAGCGATAGGATCCAGCTCCCGCCGCCTCGGCGCACAGGGACGATGTCGGTGGAAGAAGCCATCTGCCTTCGCCACTCGGTCCGATCCTATCGCGCAGGATTGGTGGCGGATGACGTGCTGGGACAATTGCTGTGGTCGGCGCAGGGGGTGATCGATATCGGAGAGTCCCCGCGTAGGGCGGCCCCGTCGGCTGGCGCCCGTTACCCCCTCGAAGCGTACGTTGCCACCGAGGACCTGATTGCCCACTACCGGCCCGCCGATCACTCCTTGCATGTCCTGCGGCGGGTCGATGTGCGCGCCGACCTCGCGCGCGCAGCCCTGAGCCAGGAGTTCATCCAGCAGGCGCCGGCCGTGATTATCCTGACCTGCGTCGCGAGGCGCATCGAAGGCCGGTACGGCAAGAGCCGCGGGGCGCGCTACATTGCCATGGAAGCCGGACACGCGGCACAGAACGTCCTTCTCCAGGCAGCAGCCCTCGGGCTGGCCTCGGTCCCGATCGGCGCGTTCCGGGACGCGCAGGTCGGGAAGATCCTGGGCCTCGCCGCGCGAGAACGCGCCGTGTATCTCCTGCCCGTGGGCCGCGAGTCCTGACCTCGGATGTCCTCCCGCCATGCCACATTCCGCTTCTACGCCGAGCTGAATGATCTCCTCCCGAGGCCGCTGCGCTTCAAGGACTTCAACCACGAATTCAGCGGCTCACCGGGAATCAAAGACGTCATCGAGTCACTGGGCGTCCCGCACACGGAAATCGAACTCGTGCTGGTCAACGGAGAGCCGCGGGGATTCGATTACCACCTGCAGGAAGGCGACCGGGTGAGCGTCTACCCGATGTTCGAATCGGTCGATGTGGGCGGAGAGGTTCGCCTGCGACCCGAGCCGCTGCGTGATCCCCGTTTCGTGCTCGATGTCCACCTGGGAAAGTTAACGGCCACCTTGAGGCTTCTAGGATTCGACTCCGAATACGACGCGGCGGGGCAGGACGACGAGCTGGCGCGCCGTTCAGCCGACGGAAAGCGAATCCTGCTGACGCGGGACCGGCAGCTTCTCAAGCGCGCGGTGGTCACGCGCGGCTACTGTGTTCGCAGCCAGCAGCCCGAGGAGCAGGCCGTAGAGGTCCTCCGGCGCTTCGACCTGGTCGGAATGGCGGCTCCGTTCACCCGCTGCCTGCGCTGCAACGGGCGGCTGATCCGTGCGGAGTTAGACGAACACGCCGCCCGGATCCCCGAGGGCGTGCGTGCCCGCGTCCGCGAGCTGACGCGCTGCGAGGCATGCGGCCGGCTGTACTGGAAGGGTACGCACTTCGAGCGGTTGGAACGCAGGGCCGATGATGTCCTGCGGCGGGCAGGCCTTCCGCGCGATTGAACCCGGCGCTGATGCGCAACGGGTGCCCGTCGGCCTAGTGCCGGGGCGAAGCAGGGGCCGTGAGGGGCGAAGCACAGAAGTTCCGTGCTTCGCCCACACTCCAGTCTGGCGGCGAGCCCGGCCGCGGGACCGGAACCCGGAGCGTGCGCCTACGTCGCCTGGATTCCCGGCCGGATGTTCAACTGCACGTCGAACCCGCGCTGGGCTGCCTGGGCCACGAAATCCGCTCCGCTCATGGCCTTCTCAACCGGGACCACGCCCGCAGGGACCTTCCCCTCGGCGATGGCGTGCGTCAGGATGGCGGCGTGCCACCCGGTCCCTTGCTCCATGGCGGAGAAACCCGTTGTCTCGTCGGCGTAGTGCACCAGATCCACCCAGGCCTCGGCCGGCGTGCCCTGCCTGAGCCCGCGGGCCAGGATGCGGATGATGATCAGGTCGCGTTCGTCGGGGGCGGCGCGGATCTGAGGGTCCCAGAGCGCGTGCAGGACCTGGCGGGGCGAGACGCGAGTGCCGCCGATCTCGATCGGGTCCGGACGGAGCAGGCCGAGCTGCTGGATCACCTTGAGCTGCGCGAAGCTGCCGGGATAGCGCAGCGTCTTGTTCTGCAGCACGTCGAGTTTGCCGGCGTAGGTGAGGGCGGCGGTCGTCAGACCTCCGGCGGTGGTGAAGGCTTCCAGTGAGCCGATGGGGGCAGGGAAGTCTATGATCTCGAGCTCCTCCAGGGCCGGGATGCGAACCGTGCGGCCGCCACGGATGTACAGGCAGTCCCCGTAGAACTCATTCGTCAACCCCTCAATGCTGAAGCCGAGCCGGTAGTTCCACGGCGGCTGCGGGTCGGCCGGCAGGCCGCAGTCCCACATGATCGCCTCGCGCCCCTCGTCGAGCTGCTCCAGGGCGTAGACGATGAGCGATGTGCCCATCCCGGGAACCTGGCCGCAATCGGGGACGATGCGCGCGCCGGAGGCGGCGGCCTGCGCCGATAGTTCGAGCTGCGCACAGACGACGTCGCTGTTGCCTCCCAGGTCGGTCATCCCGCAGCCGCAGGCGATGGCCGCCCGAGTCAGCCCGAGGTTGAAGAAATAGGGGACGGCGGAGACGAAGGCGCGCACCCGGTGCTGTCGGAGCCAGCGCTCGACACCGTCCGGGTCTTGCGCGTCGAGGACGGCGGGCGAGGCGATCGGCTTCCCGAGCAGGTGATTGACCCGTTCGGCCGCCTGGCGCGCCAGCGAAAGCTCGCGGTCGGCCAGGAAGATTTCATCCGACTGGCCGAAGCGCGCCAGATCGTAGGCCGCGGCAGTCCCTTGCCGCCCGGCGCCGATGACCGCAAAGTGGCCGTCCATCCGGACTCCTCGTCCATGTTTGCACGAAGCTGCGCAGAAGAGGATTATAGAAGGAAAGGCTCCCGCCGGGCCGCTCGGCACGGTTCAGGTATAATCCGCGCGCATCGCCCGGCATCGATCGTGCATCGCATCGGCCGGGCAGAGCAGGATGTAAGGTGACCAGAGACCGGCGTCCAGCGGATGATCTGTCGATCGAGGAACTGGAATCGCTGCTGGCGCGCAAGCGCCTGGAGCGCCGTCAAACGCGCCTGGAGAATTTCCGTCGGAGTGGCCGCGCGGTCAGCGTAAGCCCCGATCCAATTCCTGCCTCCATCCTGACCGAAGCCTCACCCCTCCCAACCCCGGCGGGGGAGGCGAGCGTTGGGGAAGAATCCGGGCCCAGGCGCCGAAGTCGGAAGACGGCCAACCAGGTACTGCTGCTGATCGAGGTCGGGGCGGTCCTCGGACTGGCGTTCGTCCTGTTGAGTGGCATGGGCGTGCTGAGGACGCTTAACCGCGAGGTGGCGCAGGTGCTGGCCGGCCCGACGCCCACGGCCACGCCGCTGATCACCGCCGTGGTTCTGCCCTCGGGACACACGCCGCCGAACTCGCCTGGAGGCGCGGCTCCGAATGAGGCCGAAATTCCGGCCAACCTGCGTCCGCTGGTGCAGTCGCTGGCCCAGGTGCCGATCCCGACGCCCGGCCCCGAGCAGGCTCGCGCCCTCTTCATCCCCACCCTGTGGAACGACCCGGCGCCGGTCGTCCAGGGGGACGGCTGGGAGCAGCTCAAGAAGGGCGTGGCGCAGCACATCGGCACCTCCAATCCAGGGCAGAAGGGCAACATGGTGGTCTCCGCCCACAATGACATCTTCGGAGAGCTCTTCCGCCACCTGGACCAGCTCAAGCCCGGAGATGAAATCCTGATCTCGACCGCCACGCGCCAGTGGGAGTACCGGGTGACGGGGGTGCAGATCGTTGAGCCGACGGATGTCAGCGTGATGGCCGCGACCGAGCGCCCAACGCTGACGATGATCTCGTGCTATCCCTACCTGGTGGACAATCAGCGCATCGTCGTCTTCGCCGAGCTGACCGGCGGATGAGCGACGGTTGAATCCCGATCGGATGGAGTGAACCAGTGAGCAGAGCAACCCGAAAATCCCAGCGTCGCCCGTCGCCCGCAGCTGCCGTGGGCGGGCAGCCACGCCGCCCCGAGGGCGGCACCCTCGGTAGCGGGGAATTCAAACCGGACTACTCGTACGTCATCAAGGATCTGAAGCGGATCGGGCTGCTGGCCGGAAGCTTGATTCTTGGTTTGATCGTCCTGTCCTTCTTCATGAACTAGGGGAGAACCCCGGGAGCAAGGCATGCCTGCGCCTGCCTCTGTGCCCAGGCCGCGCTTCAGCCTGCGCTGGAAGATCACCCTTCCATTCATCCTGCTCGCCCTGGTGCTGAGCCTGGGCATGGTCTACCTGCTCAGCCGGATCGCCGGCCAGGAACAGCAGGATCGCTATCTGCGCCAACTGACCGATAGCGGCCAGCAGTCGGCCGACGCCGTCGTGCGCGCCGAAAGCGATCTCCTGGCGATCGAACGGCTGATCGCCAACACCACAGGGGTTCTGGACGGCGTGCAGCAGGCGGATGCGGAGGCGCTGCGCGCCCGCGTGCTGCCGCTGGTGATCAACGCCGGCGTCGATGTTGTCTCGATCGTCGATGCGCAGGGATCCAGCCTGCTCAGCGTGCGCCGCGCCCCCGGAGGCTCGCCGGGAGAGTACAGCACACAGCGCAGTGAAGCGTTCTTCAGCAGTTGGCCCTTCGTGCAGCGGCTTTTGGCCGGGTCGGCGGACAGCGCCATCGGGGATAAGCAAACCGGAGTCCATGCCGTTCGCCAGGGCAATCAAGATCTGTCTGTGTTCTTCGTCGGTGGGCCGGTGCGCGACACCACCGGTGAAGTCTATGGGGCCGTGCTGGTGGGCCGCTACCTGCAGGCCCTCGTCCCGCAGCTGGCGGAACAGGCCGGCGCCAGCGTCTCGATCTACGACCAGTTCGACGGCCGGCTCCTGGCGACGTCCCTTGAACCGGAGAACACCGCGGCGCTCGCACTGGCCCTCGACATGATCGAGCGTGCCATGGCGCCCGGTACGGAAGGGGATCCGATTCGTTCGACGACGATTTCCGGCATCGGTTACACCGAGGTGCTGACGGCTTTCGTCGCCCGGCATGGGACTGAGCCGCTGGGCGTGATGGGGATCGCCCTGCCGCAGCTCGCCCTCGTCGGCCAGTCGTCCCAGGATCTCTGGCAGGTGATCGCCTTCGGTGCCATCGCCCTGCTGCTGGTCGTCGTCGCCGGACTGTTCATCTCGAACAATATTACCCGGCCGATCATCGCCATCGCCGACGCCTCCGCCCAGGTCGCGCTGGGGAATCTCGAGACCCGCGTCGTCGATCGCGGGACGGACGAGGTGGCGGTGCTCGCGCGCACATTCAATGCGATGGTCGACGACCTTCGTCAGCGGACGATGGTTGAGGTTCGACCCGCGCCCGAGCCAACTTCGCCGGCACTCCCAGCCGAACCGCAGGACGACCACCCCGCGTCCGAGCCGACCCAGGTGGTCGGCCGGAGGAAGGCGACCGTCCTGGGGGTCGAGCTGAGGGGGCTCGGCAGCCTGGACGAAGAGCCCGAGGTCCTGCTCCGCGAGCTCGAGGCGTGCCTGAAGATGATCGGCGAGGCTGCCGGTCGTCACGGAGGCAGCCTGGCGCGCGCCGGAGGAACGACGGTCATCGTGCAGTTCGGTCTGCCACCGGTGGTCGTGCCGCCGGCCGTCTCGGCCCTGCAGGCGACGCATGCCGGTCTGGAAATTCTGGACGGGGTGCGGACGCTCAACGAAGGGCGGGTCGATCGCGGGATGGGGCCGCTCCAGGTTTCGGTGGCGGTGGCGACCGGAGATCTGATCGTCGGGAATGTTCGCGTGACGCACGCGGTGCCGGTGTTGATCGGCGAGGCGTTGACCGCCGCCGAGGGAATGCTGGCGATCGCCCGCGAGGCGGAGCCGGCATCGATGCTGGTCAGCGAAGAGACCTACCGCAGTCTCGGGTCGGCTCAGCGCCAGTTCGTGTTCGGCCGTTTCGGGCGCGCCCAGGTCCGTGGTCTGCGAGTGGAGCTTGGGATCCACGAGGTCCGCGACCGGCTGGCGCGGCTGGTCGAACCCGGCTCCGGCGAGACTTAACCCCACTATCCTTGCCTCGTTCTGGAAGCTCCCGGCCAGCCTTGGGCTGATCCGTCGATTCTCCAGCGATCTGAAAGCCCTCTCAGATAGGAAGGACGGTCCGGTTGTTCGGGGCCGAAAGTTGACATAGTCTGGAGACAATAGGCAACCGTCCCCGCCTGCCCGGGCGACGGTCGTTGCATGTTGTAGGGCGGAGTGGGCTCAGCCCTGGAGGAATCTGGATGAAAGAGCCGTCAGGTCGCCGCTGGCTCGTGGGAGCCGTGGGCCTGTTCCTGGTGCTCATGGTGGTCTGGGTGGCGGCGGCAGTTCGCATCAGCGCCTCGGCAGCCGCGCCCTCCAGCCTGATGTCGAGCCTGCGCTCGCGCCTCTCGGCCAACTATGCACCTGACGCTGCAGGCAGCTCGGTGCGTTCCCTGCGGCTCTCGATCTTCCAGGAGGTGATGCAGGACCTGGGCATGTCGGATGATGAGGCGGCGGCGGAGAGCCGGCGGATCGAGGCCGGGATGCAGGGGCCCGTGCCGACGGCGACGGCGCGCGATTTCGAGGGAGCCCAGCCGCTGACGGCAACGCCGACGAAGACGCCGGTCCCCACCCACACCCCGACCCCAACGGCGACGGCCACCAGGACGCCTCGGCCGACGCCGACGAAGACCAAGACGCCGGCGCCGACGCATGCTGCCCCGCTGCCGACCGACACGCCCTCGGGGGCGTCGACACGATCGCCCCATCGATCATGCTGCATGGACCTTAACCCTGTGATTGGCAGCACGCTCATGTCGTGCACGTTCCAGGTCGATGATCTGGAGTGTCTGCGATCCCGGCCTTCTCTGCTCGGGTATTGACCCGACACGACGTGTTCGCCAAGTACGACGGATCCAAGCACGGGCGGCTGGCAGTCGGTGCAACATCCTCACGTTGACGAGCGGTGGATTCGGCTCCGGGCCGGGATCCGACTGGAGCTGCCAACTACGATGGACTCGTGACCATCAACAACGCTTGCGATCGGAGACAGTCGATTGACGTCATGGGCAAGGTCACCGACCTCGCAGGCCGGGCCATACCACGATACTCCTAGCCGGCACGTACATCGATGGGCGTTGCCTGCCCCTAGGCACCTCGCGCCAGAGCTCATGTGCAGCTCATCGGAGCGGCTCCCGAAAGGGAGCCGCTCTCGTTGCTTGTCGGGCAGGGTGATCACGCGCCGGCGTCAAGGCAGTCGGCTGGCGTACCACGTGTGCGGGCCTCAGCCTCCCCGGCGGAGGAATCGCTCGCGCAAGGGGGCCAGGCATGCGCCGAGCCCGATCGCCCCGGCGGCACACGGCAGGCTCGCGCCGGAGGGGCGGCTGCCGGCGTTCTCCACCGGCGGTTCGACCGGTTGGAAGGGGATCGAGGCGTCGTCGGGCGAAATCGGCGCCGGCACCGGAATCGGATCGCCGGGCTGGTCCGCACCCACGGTCCGATAAGCGACGCCGTCGACGACGATGATCACGTCCGGCCCGAGGGCCAGCGCGGCGCCCACGTCCGGCCGCGAGGCGGCCAGCGCGAAGTAGTCTTCGGAGAGGAACGGCACATCCAGTGGGCGCATCGATTGCGGGTCGAAGGTCGTATCGGTCCACACGCCGTCGGCCAGGCGGAACGTCCGGGTTCCTGCCACGCGAACGACCTGTGCATCCGTGCCCTGGGGGGCGGCGGGTGCGCTGGCGCCGCCCAGGGCCGACTCCGCCGCCGCACGCTCGACGGCCGCCTGACCGGAGGCGATGGTCGGCTCAGACTGGAGCGACTTGTACGCGTCGGCGGCGATCTCGCCGATGGCATCGGCGCCCAGCGCCCCGGGTTCGGTGACCAGGTAGGAGGTGTACGGCGTGACGATCCCGTACTGGATGCTCAGTCGCACGACCTGATCGACCGTCTCTTGATCGGCTCCGTGCAGGCGGAGATCATTGAGCAGGGCGCCGATCTTGCGCGTCGCCCACAGCCGTGGAAGGAACTCCGCGCCTCCCGAGGCCGCCAGCCGAATCTCAGGGTAGGAGAACTCCTCCGACCGTCCCTCGACGCGTCCGGAAATCCGGGCGGTGATCTCCCCGGGATTGCGGTAGCGGCCGACGACGATCAGCTGGCCGCCCGCAAATAGGTCGGGCAGCGATTCGGGGACCAGGTCGAACGCTCGGGCCTCACCCAGATCAAGGTCGAGATCGGTCAGGACCGGCGTGCTGACCTTGGCGTAGAAGGCCGAGACCGTTTCGTCGATATCCTGATCGGGCAGGACGTAGGTCGTCGCCCCGTGATGCGCTTCGGACAGCGTGTCGAGCAGGACGGCGTCGACGTCATAGCCGACCCCGAAGGAGAACAGGCGCAAGCTGCGCGGGGCCGAGCGCGCCAGGTTGTCGAGGATCGCCTCGCGCTCCGTCACGCCTTCGGTGGGCAGGCCATCGGTCAGGAACAGGACCAGGGCCGGGCGTTCGGGGTCGAGCTGGGAGGCGGCCTCCAGCAAGGCGCGGTTGATATCGGTCGAGCCGCGGGCCGAGAGTTCCTCGACCCAGGGGATGGCGTCCTGCGCCTCGCCGGCGTCGCGCAGCGAAGGTGCATAGGCGCTCAGGTCCGTGCTGAAGGCAAGCAGGTTGAAGCGATCGTCCGGATTCAGGTGCTGCAGGACGTAGATGGCCGCCTGCTGCGCCTGCTCGAACTTCTCGCCATCCATGCTGCCGGAGCGATCGAGCACCAGCAGCACGTCTTGCGGAACGCTCGAGCTGAGTTCTGCGCCGAACGCCGGCGAGGCAAGCAGCAGGAAGAAGCCGGCGTCTTGTTCGTCGGGCTCCCGGTAGCTCAGGATCTGGACGCCGACGCGGTCGTCGCCCAGGGAGTAGTACAGTTCGAAATCGCGATCCGGGAGCACATCGACGGCCTCGTACGAGGCGCGCAAGCTGTGCTTCCCATCCCGCACGATGTCGACGGCATGGCTGGGGGAGTAGACGGACTGGATCGAATCCCGGCTTTCAACCTCGACGCTCACGCTGACCTGTTCGAGCGGCAGCGTAGAGAACTTCTCCGTGTTCAGCGGGTAGCGGTAGTGCACCAGTCCGGCTTCGGCCGGCAAGACCTGGGTGTACTCCAGTTCGATGCGGCGTTCAGCCCCCGGATCGATCGGGAAGATCGACGCCTGCACCGCACCGCGGTCCACATACTCCAGCAGGGCAGGATCGCGGAGGGAGCGGACGATGTCTTCATACGTCTGACGTGCCTGTTCACGCGTCAGGACCTTGCCTTCGACCGGTTCACCGTCGATCCACAGCGTGAACTGGGTGACGGCCGCACCGGGGGGCAGGGGAAAGACGTACGTGCCCTCGACGGTGAAGTCGTTGTCGTTGCGGAACACCTGGTCGACGTGCGTCGTGGCTACCTGATCCTGGATTGTCACGCTGACGCGGTGGTAACGGATCGCAAGTTGCGAGACAGGGAAGGGGCCGGGGCAGCGGTCCGGCCCGCAGAATGGCGGCTCGGGGATGATAATGCCGTCGGCCAGGGCCGGCGCCGCGGGGAGCAGAAAGCCCAGACACAACAGCATACCAACGAGGACGCGGGTCGAGCGGGACATAGCGGCCCTCCACAGGTGGGCGGATTAACCTAGAGACGCCCGTGGAGGAGTGCAGGTTCCCCAAGAGGCCATGGTAGAATCAATCCACTGCTCCCACTCTGGCCGTGGGAGCATGCCGTGTCCCCTGAACGCCGGGGGGGAGTGCGCAGGATGCTGGACAGACTACAAGGAATCGCCGCCCGGTTTGAGGCGCTGGAGAGTGAGATGGCGACCGCCGCCACCCAGCCTCAGCGCATGGCAGAGCTGGGACGCGAGCGTGCCGGGCTCGAGCCAATCGTAGCTGCCTATCGCGAGTACCAGGCGATACAAGGGCAGCTCGAACAGGCCCGCAGCCTGCGCACGAACGAAGACCCGGACCTGCGCGCTCTGGCCGAGGCCGAGGTGGAGGAGCTGGCTCCGCGACTGGAGGAACTCGACCGGCGGCTGCGATCGCTTCTCGTGCCCCGCGATCCGCGTGACGATCGCAACGTCATCGTCGAGATCCGCGCCGGGACGGGAGGCGATGAGGCCGGGTTGTTCGCCGCCGACCTGTTCCGGATGTACACGCGCTATGCCGAATTGCAGGGCTGGAAGACCGAGATCTTGTCGCAGAACGACACCGGGATCGGCGGCTTCAAAGAGGTCATCTTCCAGGTGCGAGGTCGGGGGGCCTACTCGCGCCTGAAGTACGAAAGCGGCGTGCACCGCGTGCAGCGCGTCCCGACCACCGAAGCCCAGGGGCGGATCCACACGTCGACGGCGACGGTGGCCATGCTGGCCGAGGCGGAAGAAGTCGAGATCGCCATTCCCGAGAAGGATGTCAAGATGGACGTCTACCGCTCGGCTGGAGCGGGCGGTCAGAACGTGCAGAAGAACTCGACCGCCGTACGGTTGACGCACCTGCCCACCGGGATCGTCGTACAGTGCCAGGACGAGCGCTCGCAATTGCAGAACCGCGTGCGGGCGATGAGCATCCTGCGCGCCCGACTGTACGACATGGCGCTCGACGCCCGTCAGGCGGAAGAAGACGCAGACCGACGCTCGCAGGTGGGCAGTGGCGAGCGCTCCGAGAAGATCCGCACCTACAACTTCCCTCAATCTCGCGTCACCGATCACCGCATCGGCGTGTCTTCGCATAACCTGCCGGGCGTGCTCGACGGCGCCCTGGATGTGTTCATCGATGAATTGGCGACCCGCGACGAGGCCGAGAGGCTGCAAGCCGCGGAAGGGTAGACGATGGCCGGGACCTCCGTCGGCGAGGCGCTGGCCCGGGGCGGCCTCGCCCTTTCCTCGACGAGCGAGACTGCCCACAGAGACGCCCAGGTCCTGCTGGCCGACCGAATGGGCAGGCCGCGCGAGTGGCTGCTCTCACACCCCGAATCCCCCATCCCTCCTGAAGACGAGTTGGCGTTCACCTTGGGCCTGCAGCGGCTCGCGGCCGGTGAGCCGCTGCCTTACGTGCTTGGGTGGTGGGAGTTCTACGGCCGACGGTTTACCCTCACCCCGGATGTCTTGATCCCACGTCCCGAGACCGAGCTGCTGGTCGAGAAGGGCCTGCTGGCGATCGATGAGCATCCTCGCCCGCAGGTGGCGGTCGATCTCGGCACCGGTTCCGGCTGCGTGGGGGTCACGGTGGCGCTCGAGCGCCCGGACCTACGGGTCATCGCCTCGGACATCTCGAAGGCGGCACTCTCGGTGGCGGGAGCGAATGCAATCCGACATGGCGTGGAGCGGAGAATGGGGTTCGTGCGGACCGACCTCTCGGCAGGGCTGCTGCTGGCCGACTGCATCCTGCTGGCGAACCTACCCTACGTCGCTTCGGAGGGGATCGGGCATCTCCCGTTCGAGCCGCGCCTGGCGACTGAGGGCGGTGATACGGGCCTGGAGGTCATCACCCGCCTGCTCGGGGAATTCGCTCGCCGCCGCCCGACGCGCACCACTGCGTTGCTGGAAATTGGCGCCGGACAAGGCAGCGCACTGGTCGAGCTGGCATCACGCATCTGCCGGCCGACTCGGACGTGGGTGGATTCTGATCTGGCCGGTCGTGACCGCATCCTTGGGATGCGATTCGAGGGTGGCTAGGGAATGGCCGCGAGGGTCATTCAGGCGTTCGCTCCTGAGGCAATCGCCCGCGCGCTCGACGTCTTGCGCAGCGGCGGCCTGGTAGCGTTTCCGACCGATACGGTCTACGGCGTCGGAGCGATGGCATTTGACCCGGCGGCGATCGAGCGGATCTTTGCCGCCAAAGGACGAGAAGCAACCAAAGCCTTGCCGATCCTGTTGGCAGACCTGGCAGGCTTGCCGGAGGTCACACAGGCCCTCCCGCCGGAGGTCCTTCGGCTGGCCGAGGGCTTTTGGCCCGGTCCCCTCACGCTGGTCGTGCGCAAGCTGGAGGCGGTGCCTGTGGCGGTCAGCCGCGACGGGACGGTCGGGGTACGTGTCCCTGATCATCCCATCGCCCTCGCACTGCTCAGGGAGAGCGGTCCGCTGGCGGCAACCTCCGCCAATCGGTCGGGGGCGGCTGATCCGCTGACGGCGGACGATGTAGTTGAGGGTCTCGGGGATCGGGTTGACCTGATCCTGGATGGCGGGCGAGCGCCCGGAGGCAGGCCGTCTACGGTTGTCGACTGCACCGTCAGCCCGCCCGGCCTCGTTCGGGAAGGTCCCATCTCGACTGGCGGCAATTCTGGCCGTGCTGGCCGGCGCCGCCCGTTAAGCAAGCCCTAAGGGAGTGCTCACGGCTGGTTTAGCAGAAGGCGGGAGAATACGGTCGCATTCTCCTCCTCAACCCGCGCGCTAGAGCCCTGAGCAAGCTCCAGCGCGCGGGCTGAGTTTAAGGGCAACGCGCTCCGGGACGTGCCAAACACGCGAGAACGCGTGCTGCGCAATCCTTCGAATCGAACACCCGAACCGTTGAGCTAACGCAGCGAGCCGAGTGCCTGAGCCAGCGCTGCGGCTTCGGCAGCCGACAGTCTGGCCGCCTTGTGGAGCAGGCGGTAGTACCCTGGCGGCATCTCCCCTTCCGCAACTGCCTCGGCCGCCTCCCGCATCCCTCGTTGGGGCCGGTCCCACTCGGAGAAGTTGAGGAGCGCTCTCCCTTCCTCAACGTGGTTTTGCAGCAACCATGAGATCGGCGCCACGCTGCTGTACCAGGGCCAGATGGTCTCGTTGGAATGGCAGTCGTAGCAGGCCCGGACGGCAAGCTCGCGCGTGGCGGAATCGGGCCACGTGGGCTCAGCCGTGACTGCCGGATTGGCGTGCTGCCGTCCGTACGGCAGGAGCTGGATCGCCAACAGAGGCAGCAGCACACCGGCAATGGTGGTCAGGACAACTCGTCGTAACATGGTCGGCCTCCAGGATGGTAGATCGGTTCTGGCCTCGCGATCGCGAGTCGGGCGATCTCGGGGTGAGCCTATTCCTCCGGGGTCTTGCCGTCACGGGTCGACGCGTGGTGTCATGGACTGATCCGTGCCGACTGCTATCCTGTCTGACCCGGCCGACAAGGGCCCGAATCCGCGTTTCACTCGGAGGGCCACGGCGAGGGCCACGCCTGCGCGTACCAGCGCAGGTACTCAGCCAGGTGACTCGACCAGTACCCGGCGGTGTGTTCTCCGGGATTCTGCACCCAGGTGTAAGGCCAGCGGAGCTTGTCCAGCCTGGCGCGCAAGTCGAGGGCGCCTGGGAGGAGCGTATCTTCGGATCCGATATCGATCCACAGGCGCGGCACGGACTCGGAGGGTACTTCGGTTGCCCAGGTGGGCAGCAGATACAAGTCCGGGCTGATGACTGCCGGGCTGTGCAGTCCGATGGCTCCGAAGAGTTCGGGGTGCTGCAGCCCGATCCGCAATGCCCAACCGCCGCCGCGCGACAGGCCGCCAATGGCGCGCAGCTCCGGCGTGCCGCCGGTCGGCATGCTCTGCTCGACGTGGGGCAGCAGCGTGTCGGTCAGAGCAACCAGCATGTCAAACCCCGTGCGTTCGCCGGGCAGGACGATGACAAACGGCGGAATGGACGCCTGGGTGATCAATGTGTCAGCCGTGGCGGCGATCCCGAGCTCAACCCACTCAGACTCCGACTGCGCGAGACCGTGCATCAAGTAGAGGGTTGGGTAGCGTGTCTCGCGCTCCGGGTCGTAACATGGCGGGAGGTAGACGAGATACGCGAGCGGGCGAGGGTCCCCGGGGAGCGGGATCTCGGCCGGCAGGATCCGGCCTGCCCGATCCCGGCAGACGGCCTGGGGAGTAGAGGTCGGGGATGGCGAAGGCGCAGGTGTGGGAGTCTGGGAGGGCGGAGGCGTCTGTGAGGCTGCGCCGAGTGTAGGAGGAGCGATCGGCGGCTCCACGCGCGCGCAGGCGCTGAGGAGCGACAGGACGACGAGACCGAGGGAGAGCGCGCGGTGGAAGGGCATCTCAACAAAACCCCGCCGCCCGCGCCAGTGCGCAGGGCGACGGGGGGCGCCTGTTGGCAGCAGTATAGACCGGCCCCGGGGCAGGGTCAAGAGGGGAGGCTGATGGGCAATCGTGACGTCGACTTCCGTCGCGCGCATGAGATACAATGCCGACGTGAGAGGGCGAGCCCGTGCCGGACGGGAGCCTCCGCCTGAGCGAGATTTCAGCATGCGTCAATCTCAGCGACTCCGAACCCCGGATTTCATTCTGATCTGCATGATCGGGGTGCAGTTGGCCTCGCTGGCCGCGGCGATTGAACCCTTGGCTGTCAGAGTTGTAGACTACCAGGGGTCCTCGGCCAAGGACCGGGGCACCCGCATCGCCTTCGGGGATCAGTTTGGGGACTTCATCCAATACCTCGATGCTGAGGTGCCGACCGACGGCCGCGTGGTCGTCCCTCCGAGGGCCGTCGACTCGACCTACGGCGATGTGGGCTTGATGCAGTTCCTCCTGTTCCCACGTGAGATCGTCAACTGCCCAGCGGGTGCCGACCTTCCAGGGTGCGTCCAATCGATGGTTGGACAACGCACCTACATCCTTCGGATTGGGGATTTCCCAGCGCCGGAAGATGTCCCGGCGTCGAAAGCGTATTCTTCGTTCGCGGGAACTCTGGGGCTCTACGGCTCGCGTTAGTCGGTGAGACGGCCAACTCGCCGGGGATCCGACCGACCGCGCCGAGATCGGCCGCCAGACAGGGAAGGCTCCCATCACGTGCTGACGCCCTGGATGGAGTTGGCTGCCGCTAGTGCCTTGAGCTTGGCGCTTGGGGCACTCGGTGTCGCGATCTTGAGATTGCTGCTCGTCAGGATCCAGCTCCTGGACGTGTTGGCCCTGGGCTTCCCGCTGGGCGCCGGGATCTTCACGTGGTTCCTGTTCATCGCCTCGTGGGCGGGCATCCCGGTGTCCATCGCTTCGGCATCGCTGAGTTGGGCCGTGCTCATGGTGATGGCGCTCGTGATCCGCAGGGTAATCCCGATGCGTCAGGATGCCATGCGGGAGAAGGAGGCCTCCCACGGCCATCTGCCGGGGGCTCTCGGGTGGGGCCCTCCTGTTGCGCTCTTGTTCATATTGGGGGCTGCCGGACTTGCCGCCTGGATGGGAATCGCGCGTGCGTATTCGGCCTGGGATGACATGGCGATCTGGGCCGTCAAGGGATACGGGATTGCGCGGGAGGCCACCATCTGGGCCGCTGGTCATTGGGGGGACCATGGGCTGACCTACCCACTCAACCTCCCGCTCCTTATCGCCAACTATCGATTCACGGGTGATATGCTCCCGGCGTCGAAGCTGATCGCTCCGCTCTTCTACTTCTCATTGTGCACAGGCTGCCTGCGGTTCTGGCTGCAGCGAGACGTCGCTCCGCTAACCGCTAGCCTGGGAGCGGTCGGCCTGGCCGCAACCCCGATCCTGTTTGAACACACGCAACGTTGGGGTACGCCAACCTCCCCTACACCGTCTACCTGGTTCTGGGGTGCGGCGAAGCCATCCTTGGGATCATGACTGCTGACTGGAAGCGACAGGCCCTCGGGAGCCTTCTCCTTGGACTGGCGACTTGGACGCGCCCGGAAGGAGGGTTGGCGGTCGCATCCGTCCTTGCCGTGCTGGGAGCTGCTGCGCACTTCGCACGGCGGGGTCGAGCGAAGTGGCTGGCCTGGTTCCTACCAGCCGGCGTGGTGGCTGGCGTTTGGATGGTCTTCATCTCACTTCATGGCACGGGTGGGCAGATGCAGCAAGCCCTCGAAGCATTCGTGGGCGCGTTCGGGACGCGGCGAACTCCACCTCGGAGCCTACTACTGGATCCTGCGCTTCATGGGTCGTCAGGCGATCGAGCTCCCCGTGTGGGGATTGCTGCCGCTTGCTTGCGCGGTGCTGCTGATTCTTCGGCGTGCGAGAGACTGCGGCCCCGGTCGAATCCCGATGCGTTTCTTGTGGGCGTGGCATTGCTGGTAGTGGCGACTGGGGTCACCCTGCAGTTCTACCTTGCCGACTTCCTCGGCCAGCTGATGGACTACCTGGGGAACTCGGCCAACCGGATGTACATGCCGGCAGCTCTCCTGTTCGGCCGCTCCGGGCAGGGTCACGCTGCGCCCTGCCGCCAAGGGGGCCCAGACGCCAACTCAATTCAAGCCACCAGCACGGGGCGAGGACCGGGAGGTCCGTGTTCCAATTGGCGGTCGCATCCGTGTGGGTGTGGGCATGGGCAAGTGGATCTTGCGGGGCCGAAGGCGCGGCCCGCACTAGGCGAGCACAATAACGGGGCGCACAAGGCGACCGGTTGTCAACGTCTGTTAGAAGAGCGATTCCATGCGGGTACCGGTTGAGGTGGAGAAGATGCTCTGGGCGGGCATGGACAGTGCCATTGGGGCGTGCCCTGCAGATGAGATTACCCCCCTGATGCGGACTCGGACGCCATCTTGGCCATCGCAGTTCCTTGCGGACTGTGCATGCGCCGACGACGGCTGGTTCTGGAGGGAGTTGGTCCCGGACTCTCACGCGTGCGCTCGCAGGGACTAGAGAGCTGCCCGGACTTTGCCACGAAGTTAAGTGGCGAGATCGTGGCATGCCTCGCCTTGAGGATACGTGCGGCTCAGCGCTGCTCTGACATTCTCGGCCACGTGCCATACTCGCGCCCGAAGATCGGACATCGGAGCCGAGATGGGCTCGGCTCACATGAGAGTCAAAACGGTCAGACCGGAGGTCGGCGATTCTGTGAACCCGCGTTCGAAGCGTACGACCTTCCTACACAAACTCCTCCTGTTATTGGTGCTACTTGCTTGTGCCTACCAGATCGTCATCCTCATGAGTTCTTACAGCGGATTGTGGCTAAGGCGCGCTTGGCGGACTAGAGCGGTATCCGCCGATGGCCGAAACGCGCTCTTCCTTCTGGGCTCAAGAGGCGCGGCCTATATCGAGTTCCTCGATTTGGCAATCCCATTAGATGCCTCAATTGCAGTGCCCGAGGGAGTTGGCGAGTACTCTCAACAGAGCATCCTGCAGTTCTTCTTCATGCCAAGGACAGCCCCTGGGTGCTCCTGTCCCGCCGATGCCAGCACGCAGCCCTCGTCGGCCTGTATTGAGTGTCTCCGCAGCGAGGACAACTATGTCCTATCGATCGGCGACTATCCTCCGGCTTGGGTCTTGGACGGGGTCAAGCGGCTGGTTCCGTTTGAACAGAATGGTGGTTGGTTCCATGGGGTGTACGCGCCACTATCAGGCGAGAGCGATCGTCACCCGACGGGATCGACGAACGACGCACTTCCCTGGTGGTCGGCCGCCATTATTGACTTGGTCCTGGTGCTGGCGGTCTGGACGCTTGGGTGCAACCTCGCCGCGTTATTCGTCAACCCGCTGGGTTGGAAGGAAGCCGCAAGCCTTGGCGTCCCCCTTGGGTTCGGCATCCTCACATTGTCCGTCTTCCTGCTATCTTGGGCGCGCTTTCGGCTTACTGCATGGACTTTCGTGATCGCGTGGTTCTTTCTCATGGGCGTGAGCTGGCTAGCTCTGCGGCTGGCGAACGGAGGAGCGGAGCGCGTCCCCCTTCGAGAGATCGTGACTGGAATCGTCTCGACGAAGGCAAGCGTTTCCCCGGCCGTAGTTCTCCTGGTTCTGGTCCTCGGATTCCTGGCCGCACAAGCGCTCGTGATTTCGGTGAGTCGCGGCTACTCGCTCTTTGACGCAATCGCCAATTGGGCTCTCAAAGGGTATGCGATTGCATTGGAGGGGACGATCTGGGCTGGGGCTCGATGGGGTGGCCACGGGCTTGCATACCCACAGAACCTGCATCTGGCCATCGCGATGTTCCGGCTGTTCGATGGAGATACGCTGCCGGGATCTAAGCTTCTCGACCCGAGCTACGCGTCGGCCATGATCCTTGGCATCTACAGGTTGTGGCGACAGAACGGAACGTCCATCCGACGAAGCCTTCTGGGAGGTGTCTTACTTCTCTCCACGCCGGTCTTCTTCATCCATACAACAATCGGCTATGCCAACTTCATCTTTGCCACTTACCTTGTCTTAGGGACAATCTGGTTTCTGGAAGGGGTGGATGCCAATCGACCCAGATACCTCGCCCTGGGTGCTTTGTTGCTCGGGTTGGCGGGCTGGACAAGGCCTGAAGGGATCGTGTTCGCCCTGGCCATCGGACTCCCGATCTACTTAGGCGCATGGCTCATTCGCCGCAGGAAAGCAGCGATGGTGTTTGCGCTCATCCCATTTCTTGTGGTATCGGGGGTTTGGCTGACGTTCGGCGGGACGTACGCCCGCCAGGACGAGACTGGCCAGATTGCGGGTCGCCTTCAGGCCGGTTTGGCCGACGGAACGATTGGCCTTGCCTACATGAGTTCAATCGTCAGGCTCGCAGTAGGTCGATTGATGTCACCGGGATTGTGGGGGATCATGCTCCCGATGAGTGTTCTTCTGCTTGCGGCGGCAATGAAGAAACGATGGTCGGCACGGTGTCTTCCCAGTTTGCCGGCCCTCCTTGGGGTACTCGCGGTCTTGGCCTTCGAGCTCGCCATCCTTCTGTCTTCCTCCTACAGCTGGTCGAACTTCCTGGAGGACGGATTCGATCGAGCATTCCTGCCAGCCGGGATTCTCGTCTTCGCACTACTTTGGGCGGAAGGGGCAGGCAGGGAACCCGAGATTGGACTCGCGGAACCACTAGAACATTTCGATCAGGCCCGGCTCACCTCATGACCTGCTTCTCACTAACGGAGCATCCTGTGGAGTTGGCAGCCTGAACTGATGGCCTGACCTGCGTGCCCGTGGTTGGATGGGCCTCCGAGATCCCGCGGACACTCAAGGCAAACCTCCCTCAGCAAAGGGGAAGGGCTCGAATTGAGAGCAATAGACCATCTCCTTCAACGCTGGCGGGTGGCGGCTGCGAGACCGTGGATTCCGAGGGGCGCCCGCGTGCTCGACATCGGATGCCATCAGGGCGAGATGTTCAGGTTGCTTGCGGGCCGTATTGGGCAGAGCGTCGGGATCGACCCACTTGCCCGGCCAGTGAAGGGCCCTGATTTCCGCCTCTTGGCCATGGGATTCTCAGGGCAACTGCCATTCCCCGAAGCGTCCTTCGATGTGATCACCCTGCTCGCCACACTTGAGCACATGCAAGAAAAGGACGCCTTGGCAGAGAGTTCCCGCCGGCTCCTCGTGCCTCTCGGCAGGACGGTCATCACAGTTCCGCAGCCCGCAGTCGAGTGGCTGCTGGGACTTCTTGTCGCCACTCGATTGGCCGACGGAATGTCGTTGGAGGAACACCACGGCTTCAATCCAGCGGACACGGAGCGGCTATTCTGCTCCCGGGGGTTCACGCTCGAACACCATTCGCGATTCCAATTGGGAATGAACAACCTCTTCGTCTTCCGAAGCCCGGGTTAGCTGCGAGGCAATCACCTTGGAGGCGGACACTTTGTAAGGGGTGGCACCTCGCGAGACCCCCATGGTCAGCCGGTGAGTTCAATCCCTGCGGACTTCATTCGCTTCCATACCACAAGCCGTACGTGTGCATAGTGGCGAGATCTCTATGGGGACGGATGCCCGGCCCTGGAAACGCCAGGAATGGTGCGCCACCTTGGTTTGGTGTCCGTGGCCAGCTTCACACAAATTGAGCACTCGCCGAGTGCTTCAGGGTCCCCACCGAGCCCAACTCGATCCTGGTTCCGGCCCAGGAGGGCGGACCCCACGAACGCCCGGCCACAGCACGTCGCCCCGCGGATGTCGAATCACGTCCGGGGCCGGCGAGGGGGAATGTGCACGGTTGGACCAGTCGGTGCGACATCGCTGGGGGCATCATCGAGGTTGAAGATCGAAAGGACGAAGCTCCCGAAGAACACCTCGGCGCCCAGAGTGATCAGGGTTGTCCCGGAGATGACCAGACGGAGCGTCGTCTGGTAGTGGGTGATCGGTCCGAATGAGTTCTCGCCCCAGGCAAGCAGTCCCCAGAAGTAGAGGGCAAAACCCATGAGGCTGAGAACAAGCCCGGCGGATATGCCAATGCCTAGAGAGTACTTGTCCAGGATCGCTTCCAGCCGAAGGCTGGATGGCAGTAACCCAAGCCGAGAGGCATAGGCCCGCGCCGTAACGCCAAGCAGGACCAGGAGGACGCCCGTGCTCAGCAGCGTGGCCGAAACGAGAAGCGTGTGGACGTCGAGAGTGATAGCCCCGAGCCGCAGGGGTCCACGCAGCAAGGCGGCGGAGAACAACAGCCCCACCGCCGCCATGGCCACGCCCGGATAGAGAAGCACCCACCTCGGGCTGTAGAGGAGGAGGAACCGAAGGTGCCTCCATCCGTCGGACCAGGTCCGCAGATGGGGCGGGCGGGTTCTCCCTGCCGGCGCGTACGTGATCGGGACTTCGAAGACCGGCATCCCGGAGATCGCCGCTCGGATCAGCATCTCGCTGGCGAATTCCATGCCCGAGGTGCGCAGGCGGAGATTGCGGATGATCTGTGTGTCGAACCCGCGCAGGCCGCAGTGGTAGTCGCTCAGGCGAGTGCCGAAGAACAGGTTTGCCAGCCAGGTCAGGACCGGGTTCCCAAGGTAACGGTGGAGCCAGGGCATAGCCCCGCGCTGGATGGTCCCGCGGAGTTCTGGTTCCCACCACCAGGGGCCACCCCAACCGCAGTCTCTGGAGAAACGGAGCCAGATGCGCGAAGTCATAGCTGCCATCGGCGTCCCCCATGATCACGTAGCGACCTTGCGCGGCCTGGATGCCGCCCCGGAGGGCTGCACCGTAGCCGCGGGATGAGACCGAGATGACCCTGGCGCCATTGCGGGTCGCGATCGATGGGCTGCCATCTGTGCTGCCGTTGTCTGCCACCAGCACCTCGTAGCCTCGGGCTCCTGCGGCCCGCGCGCCGGCATGAGCAGCTTGAATGCAGTCGGCCAACGTCTCGCGCTCATTCAGGCAAGGCATCAAGATCGTGAGCTCAACAGGCATCCGATGCCTCCCTCGATTCCGGGGGTCGCGTCTCGCCGTCGTCATGGGGTGAGGGCGCCCTGCTCATCACTCAGTTCCAAGGTAGTCCCTGCGATCGCATGTCCCCGGAGTTGCAGCAGCATCGCTTGCGCAATGGAACAGGCGCCTTCATCGGGGCAGTTTCGAATCATAGCATGCTCAGGTGTTTCGGAGGCGATTGGCCGGCCTCGCTTCGGGCCTACGCCGAGTTGGATGACCGGTGGGCGGGAACTCCTGTCCATCCTTCCCTGCATCGACGCCTTGTCACCCGCCGGCTCTCACGGAGTATGCTGGTGCCTCGTGTCACACCAGTGCTCGGGCCCCGAGAGCCACCTGGATCCAGGAGCTGGGCCGCATCGGCCGGAGAAGCCCCCCATCGGAGACACCAACAGGGCTGTCCATCTCCTGCATGCATGGGTGCACAATAGTATGATCAGCTTGTCTCGCGGGCACCACGGCGGCTACTGAACCGGGTCCATGCCCTTGAGCGCTTCTCGCAGGCGGGTGGAGGATGGGAGCAGCACGTTCACTTGGTTCGTCACGGATTGCTCGGTGGATGGTCTTCGTCACCGGGCTGCTCATCGCGTTCCAGACCGCGCGGGTATTCCAATCCTACAGCAAGGTGTGGGTGGCCACGGTCTGGAAGCATCGGGCTCTCTCGAGCTACGATCGCAGTGCGCTCTTCATGCTCGGATCGGAGGGTGCCCCCTACATGCAGTTCCTCAATACCTGGATCGAGCCGGGCGCACCCGTCGTAGTGCCCGAAGGCGGCGGACGGTTCTCCGAGCAGAACACGCTTCAGTTCTACCTCATGCCGCGGGGGATCCCCGGTTGCGGGTGCGACCCGCAACTCTTCCCCTCTGCGGAGGCAGCGTGCGCCGCCTGCCTGCAGAACCCGGCCCATGTGCTGCCTGCCATAAACGAGTTCCCTCCCGCAAATGTTTCGTTAGAAGGAAAGGTGTTCATCCCATACCCGGCCGGCGGGGACAAGTACCGCGGCGTGTACCTGCCAGCAAACGCTATCACCGGCCCGTTCACTCCCACTCAGCCGAAAAGCATGGCGCCTTGGGCGGCGGCCTTCGTGGACGGCAGCATCCTCCTTGGCCTGCTGATCCTGGGCACACTGGTTATCCTGTGTCTGGTCCCGAGCGCGGGGCTCGAGGAGGGACTGAGTGCCGGGTTCCCGCTCGGCCTCGCATTCTTGACCTGGGGCGTGTTCCTCATGTCGTGGGCCGGCGCCCGGGTGACCTTCGGTCTCTTCGTCGCCGTTTGGATCGGCGGTGTGCTTGCCGCCTCCATTGTCCTGAGGCGCCTGCCGGCCATGCGGCCCGGCGAGATTCTTCGCCGGCTCGTCCGTCAGGTGCGCCAGGCGCTCGGGAGTCTGTCCGTCACGCGAGTCATGCTTGTGGCTGCCGCCGGCTTTCTGCTGGCCCAGATGGTGGTCATCTCGGTGGGGCGCAGCTACTCGCTGTTCGACGCCATCGCCAATTGGGCTCTGAAGGGGTACGCGATCGCGATGGAGGGAACGATCCTGGCCGGCCAGGACTGGGGAGGCCATGCGCTGGCGTACCCACAGAACCTTCACCTCGGCATTGCTATGTTCCGCCTTGCGGATGGCGATGCGCTCCCCGGGTCGAAGCTCATCGACCCGGTCATCCTCATGTCCCTGCTCGTCGGGACATTCCGGTTCTGGAAACGTGAGAACGTTCCCCCGGACTTGGCACTCGCTGGGTCGCTCGTGCTTCTGTCTGTGCCCGTGATCTTCCTCCACGGGACTATCGGCTACGCCAATCTGGCATACGCGACGTACCTGGTCCTTGGAAGTCTCTGGGTACTCGAAGGGGTCGTAGAGAATCGCGCGGGTCCCTTGGCGCTGGGCTCCCTGTTGCTTGCAGGGGCAGCTTGGACCCGACCGGAAGGGTACTTGACGGCCCCCTTCCAAGGCGGGATCATCGCCATTGCATGCATGCTTGCGCTCAAGTCGAGACCCAAACCCGTTGCGGGGTTGCTTCCCTTCGCAATAATCACCGGGACATGGCTAGCCTTCGGCCTGCCTCACATCCGGGTTGATGGAATCGGGGCCGTGATCCCCAATTTCCTCTCCGATCTTGCAGCAGGCAGGCAAGGATTGGAGCCCGTGAAGAACGTCATCGACTACGCCTCGAAGAGGTTATTCCTGCTGAACAAGTGGGGCCTGGTAGTTCCCCTGACATTCGTGCTGGCGGTCGCCGGGATACCCCGGGCGGTACGGAGGGGCTGGAGGCAGGCGACTCCATTGCTGACCCTGCTGGTAGTCGGCGTGGGGCTCCCACTCGTTATCCTGTCTGTGACAGGTTACAGTCTGGACGACGCCTTCGATCGCGCCTGGCTGCCGGCGGCAGTCATCGGATTCACAGTCGTGTGGGGGATGGCAACCTCGCGTCCAGGTTCGCCCGTGGACTCTGGGTTGGCTCAAGAATCGGCAGGTACAGGCTTGGCAAAAGCCCTGGTGAAAGCGGACCCAGCACTCGGCGCCAATTCCTCGTGATAGATTCGCACCTCCACGTAGGGGGCCATGCGTGGCCGACCCGCGAATGCAGGCGTCTTGGGTGACGGCATCTCGTACAAGTGCTGGCCAAGGGTTCGGCTTGCATGGGTGAATCCCGAAACGGAAGCGCTTCGAGGAGGAGCGATTGGGCTTGGAGACCGTGCGATCAGCGCCGGCCACCAAGGTGCTGTATAATGGAACTCAATCCAATCCAAGCCTTCGGGGCAGGGTGAGGGTCGCAAGGCCCAAATCCCGACCGGCGGTAAAGCCCGCGAGCGCCTTTGGCGCATGACCCGGTGTGATTCCGGGGCCGACGGTACAGTCCGGATGGGAGAAGGCTGGCAGCCGGGCGCATCGCCGCGCCTGGGGCTTCCTGTCTCCCCGGAGAGTCCGTTGCTCTTCGGGGTTTGTGTTAGACAGGCTCGAGCCGCTCGTGCCGCGCCCCGAGGGAGACTTCGGGGCGCGTTGTGTTGAACGCATGAACACCGGACAGGCGCTTGAAAACCCGGGCGACGAGATTCGCCCCGTGCCTCGCTCTCGCCGCTTGCAGCGCTGGCTGCTTCCGGCCGGGGTGGCGGTCGCGCTGGTGGTCTGGCAGGTCCTGACCATGACCGAGCTCGTGCCGTCCTTCCTGCTGCCATCGCCGGCGGCCGTCGCCAGCCGTTTCATCCGCGGCTGGAGCGATGCCTCCCTGGCGCGCCACACACTTGTCACACTCAGCGAGGTCCTGTCCGGGCTGCTCTTGGGAGTCCTGGCGGCGGCGCTCCTGGGCTACTCGATCGCCAAGTCCGCCGCCCTGGAGCGATTGCTGTCCCCCTACATCGTCGCCTCGCAGGCCATCCCGATTGTCGCCATTGCACCGCTGCTGGTGATCTGGTTCGGCCCGGGAAGAATCTCAAAGGTCCTGATCGCCGCCTTGATCGTCTTCTTCCCCGTCCTGGTCAACACCGTCGTGGGCGTCCGCTCGGTGCCGCAGGACCTGCGGGAGTTGATGCGCTCGCTGCGCGCCACGCGCTGGCAGACCTTCTCCCGGCTCGAAATCCCGGCCGCGCTGCCCGTCTTGCTCGGCGGACTGAAGATCGGGGCGACCCTCTCGGTGATTGGCGCTGTGGTGGGCGAGTTCGTCGGCGCGGATGAGGGCCTGGGTTTCCTGGTGAACATCGGCCGGGGGCTGTACGACACGGCACTGGTCTTCGTGGCCGTCTTCCTGTTGATCGCGATGGCGCTGGGCCTGTACGGGCTGGTGGCCTGGTTCGAGCGCCGGCTCGCCTGGCGAACGGAGGCAGACTCCTGATGGTGCACCTACCTTCTCGAACGATCTGGCTGGCGATGGTCGCGGCGCTGCTCGTCGCTTGCGGTGCGCCGGCCACGCAGGAACCCACCCCCGGGCTGCGTACGCTGCGATTGCCGATGGGCTACATCCCCAACGTCCAGTACGCTCCGTTCTACATGGCGGTCGAGCGCGGCTACTTCCGCGACGAGGGCCTGGCGATCGACTTCGATTACTCCTTCGAGACCGACGGCGTGCAACTGGTGGGGGCGGGCGAGCTGCCGTTCACGCTTGCCTCCGGTGAGCAGGTGCTGTTGGCGCGTGCCCAGGGGCTGCCGGTCGTCTACGTGATGAACTGGTGGAACGATTTCCCAGTGGCTGTCGCCGCGCCGGCGTCGAGTGGGATCCGGCAGCCGGCCGATCTCGCCGGGAAGCGCGTTGGGATCCCGGTGCTGAGCGGCGCTTCGTACATCGGCTATCGCGCCCTTCTGGACGCGGCCGGCCTGGAACCCGATATCGCCAGGCTGGACGTGATCGGATTCACCCAGGTGGAGACGCTGCTGGCCGGCACGGTCGATGCCGCGGTCGTGTACGCGAACAACGAGCCGATCCAGCTCGAGGCGCAAGGGATGCCGGTGACTCTCATCCGGGTGGCCGACTACGTCGCGCTGGCCTCGAATGGTTTGGTGACCAACGAGGCGACGCTGGGATCGGACCCGGAACTGGTACGCGCCGTCCTGCGTGCGGTGATGCATGGACTTCGGGACGTCCTGGCCGATCCGGAGGCGGCATTCGAGGTCTGTCTGAAGTACGTGGAGGGATTGGCCGCGGCTGATCAGGCCGTCCAGCGGCAGGTCCTGGAGGCCAGCATGCGATTCTGGGACTCCGGTCCCCTGGGCGTCTCCGAGCCCGAAGCCTGGGAGAACATGGACCGGGTGCTTTTCGAGATGGGCCTGGTCCAGGCGCGGCAGGACGTCAGCCGGGCATACACCAACGAATATCTGCCGGAGCCATGAAGCCGACCGTCCCGCTGCTTTCGGTCGATGACCTTGCCGTCTGGTTCCCCAACGGGAATGGCGGTCTGCATGCGCTTGATCGGATAAGCTTCGACGTCTTGCCGAAGGAGTTCGTGTGCATCGTCGGGCCCTCCGGATCGGGGAAGACGACCTTGCTGCGCCTGTTGGCCGGGCTGCTGCGACCCACGCGGGGTGAGGTGCTTCTGGAGGGGCAATCCCTGCGCCGGCCCCGAAGAGGGACAGGCTTCGTCTTCCAGCAGGCGAATCTGATGCCCTGGCGCACGGTGGCGCAGAACATCGAGCTCCCGCTGGAGCTCGAGGGCCAGCCGCCGGAGGTCACTCGCCGGCGCGCGGCCGAGCTGCTGTCCCTGGTCGGGTTGGAGGGCTTTGCCTCAAGCTTATCCGCGCGATCTCTCGGGCGGGATGGCTCAGCGCGTCGCCATCGCCCGCGCGCTCGTCCACGATCCGGATCTCTTGCTGCTGGATGAACCGTTCGGCTCCCTGGATGCGCTGACCCGCGAGCGGATGGCGGCCGAGCTGATGCGCATCTGGGACGCCCGGCACGTGACCGTGGTGCTCGTCACGCACTCGATCCCCGAGGCGGTGCTGCTCGCCGATCGGGTGCTGGTGTTGAGCTCGCGTCCCGGGCGCCTGGTCCTCGACCTTCCGATTGGCCTGCCGCGCCCCCGGACGCTCGATCTCAGCTACACGGCGGAATTCGGCGCGCTGGCGCGCCAGGTGCGGGACGCGATCAGCTGACCCAACGGTTGTTGGTGTGAATCAAAAAGGGCGCAGGATTTCCTGCGCCCTTCTGGCATGCGATCCGGCTTGCTAAGCTTCCGCGGTCTTTGCTTTGGTCACCTTCCGGCGCCGGCGGAGGGCGCGGATCACGAAGTAGGCCGGCAGTCCGAGGATCACGCCGATCGGGACGACACAGATCACGGCCCAGATGCCTGCATCGGCCAGGAACTGCAGCGTCCGGATCAGGGTCTCGACGGCAGCCTTGGCCGTCCCTTCGGGACGCCATCCGGCGATCTCCAGCGGCTGCGCGGCGGCATCGGCGATCAGCTCGACGGTGACGGCCGAGAGGCGCGCCGACTGCTCGAAGTACTGCATCTGGCCTTTGACGCTCTCGATCTCCCCCCGCACCTGCACCAGCTGGTTGAAGACCATCATCACATCTTCGGTCGTGGTGGCAGAGCCCATGATCTCCTGCAGCTGCGCTTCGGCCGCTTCCAGGTTTCGCAGGCGGGACTGCAGGTCGACATACTGCTGGGTGACGTCCTCCCCGCTGATGTTCTCCGAGCGGACTTCGATCACGTCGGCCTTGATGGTTTGCAGCGCCTCGTCCAGGCGATCGGCCGGCACGCGGACCGTGATCGTCCCCTGGGTGGCGGTACTATCCCCGTTGCCCAGGGCGGTCTCATACAGATAGGACGAGACGACGAAGCCGCCCATGTCCTCCGCCATCCGGGTGATCGACTTCACCGAGGCGGTCGGATCCGTGACGACCAGCGTGAGATTCGCGTTACGGATCACCAGGCGATCCTGGCTGACGGGTTCGCCGGAGTAGACGGTGCCGCCGGCTTCCCTCGGGGCCGCCACACTGGAGTCGGCGGCCATCGGCTCGACGGCGATCTCAGGCGCGGCACCGCCGAAGGCACCGGGAAGATTGTCCGACGACCGAAGCGTCGGCGACGCGGCGCCGCACGCCCCGAGCAGGACGGCGACAATGGCCAGAGACACGAATGCGATGCGGCGTTTCATGGGATCTCCTCCACGGGGACACGTTCGTCTGTCCAGGTAGACGCTCTCGGCGGGCGCACGGTTCCCCTCACCAGCCGCCCACCAGGCGGATCGCCTGGCGCTCGGGGAGGCCCGCCTCGAGAATCCGCTCCTGGACACCGGCCACTTCGTAAGCCACCCGGCGCGGTTCCCATGACATCGAGTCCAGATCGAGCAGCGCGTACGCTGCCCGCGGATCCAGGTCCCGCGGCTGCCCGACCGACCCGGGGTTGAGGATCATGCGCGGGGTGAGGCTCATCGGGACGCCGACGGGGAGCTGCACCGGCAGGCAGTAACTCTCACCCGGGTAGCGCACGAAGGCGATCGGCAAGTGGGAGTGACCCACCAGGCAGTAGTCCGTCTCGAGCACGTCGAAGTTGCGATCGGCGCTGTGGTGATCCAGGATGTACTCCCACACCTCTTGCCGCGGGCTGCCGTGCGCCAGCGTGAACGGCGGGGCGCTGGTCTTGGCCTTCAGCGTCTGCAGGTACGCGGTGCTGGCCTCCGAGAGGTGGTCGCGTGTCCAGGACACCGAGGCGCTGGCATCCGTATTGAAGCGATGCAGCGGGATGCTGCCCAGGGCAGCCAGATCATGATTGCCGATCAGGCACGTCAGCTGCGGAAGCTGTCGGACGCGGGCGATGCACTCGTTGGGATCCGGCCCGTACCCGACCAGGTCACCCAGGCACCAGACGGCGTCGAAGGAACGCGCGTCCTCCAGGACTCGGTCGAGCGCCGTCAGGTTGGCATGGATGTCGGAGATGACCAGGACAAGCATCGGCAGGATGGTAACACGGACGCCGCGCGCGGCAAAGCGGCTTTCCCGGTTGTGGGCCGCAGGTGCCGGACGTATAATGCCGAACGCCCATGCCTATCTTGGATGAGCACAGCCTCGATTTCGTCAGCCACAGCCCCGAGCAAACCCGGCGGCTGGGCGTCCGGCTGGGCGAGCTGCTCAAGCCGGGCGACCTCGTTCTGCTGGCGGGGGACCTCGGGGCGGGCAAGACGACCTTCGCTCAGGGGGTCGCCCGCGGGTGGGGCTCCCTCGACCCGGTTACCAGCCCGACGTTTGTCCTGGTCAACGAGTACCGCCGCGCCGATGAAGCGCGCCTGTTCCATTTCGATGCGTTCCGATTGGAGGCGCCGGCCGAGGCAGTCTCGCTGGGATTGCAGGAGATGATCGAGGATGGAGGCCCGTTGCTGATTGAGTGGCCGGAGCGGGTGGGCTCCTTGCTCCCGCCGCACGGATTGTGGGTGCGCCTGCGCTGGGTGGATGAGTCGCGGCGTGCCCTGCAGCTGGATGGACGCGGAGCGCGCAGCGAAGCGCTCTTGCGCGCATTCCGCAAAGCGGCCTTCGGGGGCTGAGCATGCTGCTGGCGCTCGACACCGCCACCCACCTGGTGGGGATCGCACTCCATGATGGCCAGACCATCCTCTCGGAGTGTTCCTGGGTTGGAGGCCGGCGTCAGACATCCGAACTTGCTCCCGAGGTCGCCCTGACGCTCAGGCGTGTGGATGTCAAGCCGCGCCAGTTGAGTGCCGTGGCGGTCGCGATCGGCCCGGGATCGTTCACCGGTCTGCGGATCGGGTTAGCGTTCGCCAAGGGACTGGCGCTTGCCCACCACATCCCGCTGGTCGGAATCCCCACCCTCGATATCCTGGCCTGGGGACAGCCTCGACGGGACGAACCGATGCTCGCGCTGCTGCGCGCCGGGCGCGGGCGCGTCGCCGGAGTGTGGTACAAATGGAAGGCCACCGCCTGGCAAGCGACCTCCGAACCCGAAGTGATGGCCTGGCCGGAGTTGCGCGACCGCCTGGCGTCACCGACCTACGTGTGTGGTGAACTGGATGAGGATGGCCGGGAGGTCCTCGCCAATCACCCTCAGGCGCGGCTGGCGCCGCCGGCGCTTTGTGTCCGCCGGCCCGGGGTGCTGGCCGAGATTGCCTGGCATAAGCTACGGTCCGGCTGGGACACCCAACCCGCCGATGTCGTCCCGGTCTATCTGCGGACTCCGAGCGAGCCCTCCCTGTGAGCGCCGTCGCCCTTCAGATCGCCGTCCGACCGATGACGTTGGACGATCTTCCCTCCGTGCTGGAGATCGACCGACTGTCCTTCGCCTTGCCCTGGCCGGAGCGGAGCTTCCGCTTCGAGCTGACTGAGAATGACGCCGCCCATCTGATCGTGGCGGCGATGGCCTGGGGGGGCGGGGCGCGAGTGGTAGGCTACCTCGGATACTGGCTGCTGGTGGACGAGATGCACATCTCCACATTGGCCGTCCATCCCGACGTGCGCGGCCAAGGGATCGGCGAACGGCTGCTGCTGGCTGGCCTCGAGCACGCTCGCCGCCAGGGGGCCGAGCTGTCGACGCTCGAGGTGCGGCCGTCCAATAGCGCTGCCCTGGCGCTGTACCGCAAACACGGGTACGACCTGGTCGGCCGCCGGCGGGCGTACTACCGGGACAATCAAGAGGATGCGTTGCTGATGACCCTGACCGGCTTGTCCGCCGGGAGGACGCGGTCCAGGGGAGGTGCGGAGTGAATCCGGACGACGAACTGCGCGCCGTGGCCACGGAAGTTCGGGTCTGTGTGGCCTGCAAGCTCCACCAGTCGCGCAAGAACGCCGTTCCCGGGGAAGGACCGGCGACCTCCGAGCTGATGTTCATCGGGGAAGGGCCGGGATTCCACGAGAATGAGCAGGGGCGCCCGTTCGTCGGTGCCGCCGGCAAGTACCTGGAAGAGTTGCTGGCCGGCATCGGGCTGCGCCGGGAGCAGGTGTTCATCGGCAATGTGGTCAAGTGCCGGCCCCCGGGAAATCGCGACCCGCTCCCGGAGGAGATCCAGGCCTGCGCCGCGTTTCTCGAACGCCAGATCCAGGCGATCCAGCCGAGGGTGATCGTCACGTTGGGGCGATTCTCGATGGCGCGCTTTTTCCCCAACTCCCGCATCAGCGACATTCACGGCCAGGCGCGCATGTTGAACGGGCGGCTGGTCGTGGCCATGTATCACCCGGCGGCGGCGCTACACCAGCCTTCGCTGCGCCGCGAGATCGAAGCTGACTTCGCGAAGCTGCCGGCGCTGATCCAGCGTGCGGCGCCCGCGGCGCCGGCGGATCCGGAGGCGGCCGAGCCGCCTCAACAGCTCAACCTGTTCTAGTCCCGAGGGTCGAGAGAAGGACGAGAGATGATGTCGGACACGGCTTCGCTGCCGCCCGCTGCCCAGGAATTGATCCGACGCTTCGAGACGCGCCAGGCGCGCGTCGGCGTCATCGGCCTGGGCTACGTCGGCCTGCCCCTGGCGGTCGCCCTGGCCAAGGCCGGATTGCACGTCCTCGGCGTCGACCTGGACGAGTCCAAAGTGCAGACGTTGGGGCGCGGGGAGAGCTACATCGAGGACGTGCCGTCGGCAGACGTTGCGCCGCTGGTCCACGCCGGGAGGCTGACCGCCAGCTCGTCGTTCGAGGCTCTGGCTTCGGCGGACGGGGTCAGCATTTGCGTGCCCACGCCCCTGCGCAAGACCGGAGACCCCGATCTGTCCTTCATCCTCTCGGCCATGCAGGCGCTGCGCCCCGCACTGCACCCCGGCATGCTGGTCATCCTCGAGTCGACCACCTACCCGGGGACCACGCGTGAGATGCTGCTGCCCGAGATGGAATCCGGCGGGCTCAAAGTCGGGACGGATGTCTTCCTGGCGTTTTCCCCGGAACGCGTCGATCCCGGCCGCAAGGACTGGACGACGGAGAACACGCCCAAGGTGATCGGCGGCATTACGCCGGCGTGCACGGCGGCAGCGGCGGCGATGTACGCGCCGGCGATGAAGAACATCGTGACGGTCTCGACGGCCGAGGTCGCCGAGATGACCAAGCTGCTGGAGAACACCTTTCGGGCGGTGAACATCGCCCTGGTCAACGAGATGGCGCTGATGTGCGAGCGACTGGGCGTCGACGTCTGGGAAGTGATCCAGGCGGCGGCGACCAAGCCGTTCGGGTTCATGAAGTTCACGCCAGGGCCGGGGCTGGGTGGACACTGCATCCCGATTGACCCGCTCTACCTGTCCTGGAAGTTGAAGAGCCTCAAGTACAACGCTCGGATGATCGACCTGGCCAGCGAGATCAATACCAACATGCCGCGTTACGTCGTGCAGCGCGTCCAGGACCTGCTCAACGCGCACGCTAAGGCGCTGCACGGGGCTTCGCTGCTCGTGCTGGGCGTGGCCTACAAGCCGGACGTCTCCGACCTGCGCGAGTCGCCGGCGCTCGATGTCATCGGCCTGCTGCTCGCCAAGGGTGCCCGGGTGAGCTACTACGATCCGTATGTCCCCAGCCTGGAGCACGAAGGCTGGGAGCTGACGTCGGTTCCGGACCTGTTGGCGGCGGCGCGCGACGCCGATTGCGTGGTCGTGGTCACCGATCACTCGGCGATCGACTATGCCGCCGTCGCCCGTCAGGCGTCGCTGATCTTCGACAGCCGCAACGCGCTGGCGTCCGCCGGCGTGCACGACCCCAAGGTGACGAGGCTGTAGTGGCGCGCTATCTGCTGACCGGCGCTGCCGGTTTCATCGGGGCGCAAGTGGCGGCGGCGCTGCTGGCGCGCGGCGATCAGGTCGTCGGCGTCGACAACCTGAACGATGCCTACGACCCGCGCCTGAAGGATTGGCGTCTGCAGCGCCTGACGACGCATCCATCGTTCGACTTTCAGCGCCTTGACATCTCGGACGCCGAGGCACTAGCGCCCTTGGCCGGGCTTGGCCCATTCGAGGCGGTGATCAACCTCGCTGCCCGCGCCGGCGTGCGCGCCAGCGTTCGCCTCCCTGAGCTCTATGCCCGCACGAACATGCTGGGCGCGCTGCATCTGCTCGAGTTATGCCGCGCGCACGCCATCCCGAAGTTCGTGCAGGCCTCGACCTCCAGCCTGTACGGTGCGCACAACGCACGCCCCTTCCGTGAAGACGCCGATATCAGCCGCCCGCTCTCGCCCTACGCCGCCACCAAGGGCGCGGCGGAGCTGCTGTGCCACAGCTTCCACGCGCTGCATGGACTGGATGTCACCATCCTGCGCTACTTCACGGTCTTCGGCCCGGCCGGCCGCCCGGAGATGAGCATCTTCCGCTTCATCCAGTGGGTGGAGGAAGGACGGCCGGTCGTGCTCTACGGCGACGGCCAGCAGGAGCGCGATTTCACCTACGTCGACGACATCGTGCGCGGCACGTTGGCCGCGCTCCGGCCGCTGGGCTTCGAGGTCATCAACCTGGGCAGCGATCACCCGATCGCCTTGAGCACGTTGCTGGAGACCATCGAGCAGCTGACCGGCAAGCGCGCCATGATCGACACGCGGCCGGAGGCCCCCGGAGACGTACGCGCCACGTGGGCCGACATCAGCAAAGCAGGAACGCTTCTCGGCTGGGAACCCCGCGTCGACCTGGAGGTCGGACTACGCGCCTGCCTGGACTGGTACCGCGCCGAGCGCGGCTGGGCAAGCAGCATCGCCACCAGCGACTAGGCGACCATGCCCGTCCCGTGGCCTCCCGTCTTCCCCCTGCGTACGGCACCCGATCGGTTCGTCCACAGCCCGCTCGTGCAGCGCGTGCTGCGAAACTCCGGATACATCCTGAGCGCCAACACGGCCTCGGCAGCGCTGTCCTTCGTGCAAACGCTGATGGCCGCCCGGCTATTGGGCGTCGCCGGCTACGGCGTTCTCGGCACGATCACCGTCTTCGCCAGCAATATCAATCGCCTGACCTCGTTCAGAATGGGCGAGCTCGTGATCCGCTACGTCGGCAAGTTCAGTGCCGAAGACGATCCACGGCGGGCGATGGCGGTCTTCAAAGCGGCCGGCCTGACCGAGATGCTGAGCTCGGTCCTGGCGTACGCGCTGGTCGTCCTTCTCTCACCCCTGGCGGCGCGCTATCTGACGAAGGATCCCGCCGCGGCCGGCCTGTTCGCCCTCTACGGATTGGTGCTGTTGGCGAACCTGATGGCGGAGAGCTCGACGGCGCTGCTCCAGTACCTGAACCGGTTCCGGCTGATCGCGGCGTTCACCGTCGCGCAGAGCCTGCTGACCCTCTTGCTCATCGCCAGCGCGTTCGCCGTGCACGGGGGGCTCGAGTCCATCGTCCTGGCTTACCTGATCGGCAAGGCGGCGTGGGCCCTGTCGATCACGCTGGCGGCGGCCTTGGAGGCGGCGCGCGTGTGGGGGGGCCGCTGGTGGCTAACGCCGCTGGGCGTGCTGCGTGGACACGCCCGCGAGCTGGCGAAGTTCGCCGTGAGCACCAACGCCAGCGCCACCATCAACCTGGTCACGCGTGATAGCGATATTCTGTGGGTGGGCCTGCTGAGCTCCCCCGTCCACGTCGGCTACTACAAGGCGGCGCGCACCTTCATCAATGTGATCTTCGTGCCCATCGATCCGCTGATCGGCACGACCTATCGTGAACTGGCCCGCGAAGCCGCCGCCCACCAGTGGGAGAATGTGCGCCACCTGCTGCGCACCGGGAGCCTGATCGCTTCGATCTGGGCCGTGCCGGCCTGCCTCGGCCTGACCGTCCTCGGGCCGTGGTTCCTGTCGTGGTACGGCCCGGAGTTCGGCGCGGCCTACCCGGCGATGGTCCTGCTGCTGGCCGGTGTCCTGGTGGTCAACGTGTTCTACTGGACCCGCATTCTGCTGCACGCCCTCGGGCATGCGACCTACCCGACGCGCACCTACCTGATCGTCGGCCTGCTGCAGGTCCTGGGGATTCTCCTGCTCGTACCCAAGCTGGGGGCGCCGGGCATGGCGATGATGTGGAGCGGTTATTCGATCGTGACTTCGCTGATCCTGGTACGCAAGGGACTGCACGAGGTCCCGCGGGCGGCGGTGCGGCCCGCCGCGCAGTAGGACGCCATGCGCATCGCAGTCTTCTCGACCGCTCGCGTCCCGTCCCGGACCGCCAATTCGATCCAGGTGATGAAGGTCTGCCAGGCGTTCCTGGACCTCGGGCACTCCGTCCGCCTGTGGCTGCCGGGCGCTGCACCGGGGGGGGCGTGGCCCGAACTCGCCGTACGCTACGGCGTGGCCGGCCCGATCGGTATTGACTGGTGCGGCGGTGTCCGGTGGCTGCGCCGCTATGACTACGCCCTGCGTTCCTTCCTCCGGGCTCGTGCCTGGGGAATGGAACTGTGTTACGCGTGGCCGCTTCAAAGTGCCGCGCTCGCCTCAACCCTTGGCGCTCCCACCGTTCTCGAATTGCACGAGCAACCCCAGGGCCGGTTCGGCCCGGGTCTATTTCGTGCCTTCCTGCGAGGGCGCGGGGCGCGCCGACTGCTGCCCATCACGGCCTCGCTGCGCGATCAGATCGTGGCCAACTATCCCCTCCCGGATCACCCAGGCTTCGTCCAAGTGGCACCGATGGGCGTCGACCTGGATCGCTACCGGGATCTGCCGGAGTCACGCGAGGCGCGCCGCCGGCTTGGCTGGCCGGAGACGCTGACCATCGGCTACACCGGCCATTTGTACGCCGGGCGCGGGATCGACCTGTTGCTGAAGCTGGCGCTGCTCCGGCCGCGGATGCATTTCGTCGTGGTGGGCGGCGAACCGGCAGCGGTGGAGCACTGGCGCCAGGAAGCGCGGTCCGCCGGCGCCGCCAACCTCGAGTTCATGGGTTTCGTGGCCAACGCCGACCTGCCGCACTACCAGGCTGCATGCGATGTGCTCGTCATGCCATCCCAGCGCCACATTGCCGGGAGCAGCGGCGGCGACATCGGCGCCGTTGCCAGCCCGATGAAGGCCTTCGAGTACCTGGCGGCCGGGCGCGCCATCCTGGCTTCCGATCTGCCCGTGTTTCGCGAGGTGCTCTCCGAGTCGAATGCCGTCCTGGCGCCGCCGGAGGATGCCGATGCGTGGGTGCGGGCGCTCGATGATCTGAGCGCACACCCGGAGCGGCGGGCGATGCTCGGTGAGCAGGCGCGCAAAGATGCAGCCCAATACTCGTGGACGGAACGCGCCCGGCACAGCCTGGATGGCATCGACCCGGGTCAGCGACCCGATGGCTGAGTCTGTCCGCCACACTCGACCGGGCAAGAACACGTGGATCGCAGGCGGGCTGCTGGCCGCCATTGGCCTGGCCGAACGCGTGCTGTTGTGGGCCGGCTATCCGCCGGTTGAGTACAACGACACCGGAGCTTACCTGCGTCTCGGTCAGGTGTTGAGCCGGTGGACACTGCATGGGCTCGATGGCCGACGCGTCCCCGGTTACCCGGCTTTCACCGCCTTGGCCGGCGGCGCCCCGCGATCCATCTACGCGCTGCAGCTTGGGCTCGGCCTGGCGATCTCGCTGCTTTTGTTCTGGATGACGCTGCGCATGACGCGGAGCGTGGGCCTCGGTCTCGCCGTCGGTCTCGCCTACGACTTGATTCCCGGGCAGTTCTTCTTCGAAGCCAATCTGCTGGCCGAGACGCTGACAACCTTCACGTTGGTGCTGAGCATGGCCTTGCTCGCCGAGATCCAACTTGCCGGAAGACGGGCGGCCGAGGTGCTATGGGCGATGCTCCTGGGAATCGTCAGCGCGCTCCCCGGGCTGGTTCGGCCGGTGTACTTCTACCTACCAGTATGGCTGCTGCCCTTCATGTGGGCGACTTCCGTGGATGGCACCCGCCGGCGCGTCGCGCGGCTCGCGGCCTTTGTGCCGGGCCCGGTGCTGCTCCTTGGAGGCTGGCTGTGGTTCATTTACTCCAGCTACGGGATGATCTCCCCAACCGTGGTGACCGGTTTCGGGCTGATCCAGCATACCGGCTCGTACTTCGAGTATTTGCCGGACAGCGCCGCCCCGATCCGGGACACGTATGTGCGGCTGCGCGATGAGCGCATCGCCGCGCGCGGCGATCAGTCCAACACCATCTGGGATGCGATCCCGGAGCTCAGCCGCGTCTCTGGATTGGGCTTCTACGATCTCTCGCGTGAAATTCAGCGCCTGTCGCTGCAGTTGATCCGCGAGCACCCCTGGTGGTATGCCAGGAGCGTGGCCGAAGGCTGGGTCGATTTCTGGAAAGCGCCGGTGTGGTGGTCGCCCGAGGCGATCGAATCAGCCGCGATCCGCGGTAGCCTGTCCGTGTGGGCGACGGCCGGACGCTTGCTCTCGTTGCTTGCCAATGGCCTGTTCCTGCTGGGTACGGCCGCCGTGACGCTCTCCCGGCGGGCCCGCCTTCGGCTTGGGTTCGATCGCCACATGCTGGCCGCGGCGGGGACGGTGTGGGTGAGCTCGGTGCTGCAGACGCTGTTCGAACACGGCGATAACGCGCGCTTCCTGGTGCCGGCGCAGATGCTGGTCCTCTACGTCGTCGCCCGAATGGCGTATGCTTTGGTGGAATCGATCACGCGGTGGGGAGGCTGAGGCGCGGTGAGAGCACGCACCCGATGGTGGCTGGCATTGGCCGGGGCCGGGATCGCGGCGACGGGGCTGACGATCGTCGATCCCCGCGGGGATGCAGTCCGGGCATGGCTGGCCTACGGCGCAGTGGCCGCGGCCTGTGCCGCGCTGTTGGTCGCGGCGCTCGGATCGGTTGGCCGAGGGGCGCCGGCGGGCGTCCTCGCCGCCGTACTCGTTGCGCTGGGGCTTCGCCTGGCAGTCGGCAGCCTGCTAATTCGCGTGCTGCCTGTCCTCGGATACCCGACCAATTCGCAGCAGGCGGGCTACGTCTACGAGGATGCGTACAAACGCGACACCGATGCCTGGAACATCTCGCGCATGCAGGATCCAGGGCCCGGCCTGGCTGCGGCGCGCACGACCAGTGATCAGTATCTCGGGATGGTGACCTTCAGCGCCGGGCTGTACCGAATGGTGAGTCCGGACGCGCATCGCCCGCTCCTGATGGTCGAGCTGGCCGCACTGGCCTCGGCGCTCGGCGTGCTCTTCACCTGGGCGTTCGGGCGTGCGGCGATGGGCGATCGCGTGGCTGGCCTGGCCGCCTGGGGCATGGCGCTCTACCCGGAGTCGGTTCTGCTGGGCAGTTCGCAGATGCGCGAGCCGTTCTTGATCGCCCTGTACGCCATGGGTTTCTACGGGTATGCGATCGAGCGCCAGAGTCAGCGCCGAAGCGGCCTGGCCTGGATGGCGGCTGCGTTTCTCATCGCCTTGCCGCTCTCGCCGCCCTTTGCGCTGGGATTGCTCGTGGCGCTGCTCGGAGCATGGCTGTGGGAGGGCAGGTCGAAGTTGAAGGGCCGCTGGCTGGCCCTGGCCGTGGCGGGATGCCTGGCGTTGGCGGGATTGTTCCTGATGGTGCGCGCCTGGTCCTCGATCGGCGATCTCAGCGGCCTGGGCGTGGACGCCCTGGTGGGTTGGTGGACGCATGCAACCGACGCCTGGAGAACGAGCCTGCTCATCGAAGGCTCGCCGATCATCGGCTTCTTCCTCAAGATGTTTCCCGCCTGGGCGCAGATGCCTGTGATCACAGGTCTACGGGCTGCTCCTGCCGCTTCTGCCGGCAGCCCTGGCGGATGCGTCCAACCCCGTGTGGTGGACGATCGCTGTGTTGCGGGCCGCGGGCTGGACCGTACTGATCCCGTTCCTGATCGGAGCCCTGCTGCTCCTCGTGCAGCGCCGGAAGTGGCGCGAGATCCAGGTCTACCTGCTGGTGATCGTGACTCGTCAGCGCGCTGGCGGCGGCGATGCGCGCCAGTTCACTGCAGTGGGACAACCCGCGCTACCGGGCCGTCCTGCTCTCCGCGCAGATGCTCCTGGCTGCCTGGACCTGGGTGGAGAGTTGGGAGACACACAGTCCGTGGCTGGGACGAGTGGCGTTGATCGAACTCGTCGATCTGCTGCTGGTCCTGTGGTGGTATGCCGGACGCTACTGGGGGCTGCCGCAACTCGGCCTCAGCCGAACGCTGATCGGGCTGGTGGCGGCTACGGTCGGCCTGCTTGGGCTCTTCATTGGGCGGGACTACCTGCGCCGCAGGGCGGGGCGCTTGACGCAGTCGCCCCCCAAGGTATAATTCAGGCACTGAATATTGGCGCAGACTGCTCGCGCCGTCTGGAGCGTCGAATGCCCAAGGCACTGGTCACCGGAATTACAGGTCAGGATGGGTCGTATCTGGCCGAGCTGTTGCTCGCCAAGGGCTACGAAGTCCATGGCATGATCCGCAAGGCGAGCACGTTCAACACCGAGCGGATCGAGCACATCTACCAGGACCCGCACGATCCGGCAGCGAAGCTCTTCCTGCACTACGGGGACCTGACCAACGCCGAGCAGTTGACCAATCTGATCTACAACGTGCGCCCGGACGAGATCTACCACCTGGGGGCGCTGTCGCACGTCAAGGTGAGCTTCGAGATCCCCGAGTACGCCGGGGACGTGACGGGCCTGGGGACGACGCGCATCCTGGAGGCCATCCGGCGCAGCGGCGTGCCGGCGCGCTTCTACCAGGCCTCGTCGAGCGAGATGTTTGGCAGCGCCGCGCCACCGCAGAGCGAGATGTCCGCCTTCCAGCCTCGCAGCCCGTACGCGATCGCCAAGGTGTACTCGTACTGGATGACAGTCAATTGTCGCCAGGCGTACGGCCTGTTCGCCACCAACGGCATCCTGTTCAACCATGAGAGCCCGCGACGGGGTGAGACGTTCGTTACGCGCAAGGTCACGCGGGCTGTGTCGCGGATCCGCGCCGGGATTCAGAAGAAAGTGTTCCTGGGAAACCTCGAGTCCAAACGCGACTGGGGCTACGCCCCGGAGTACGTGGAGGCGATGTGGAGCATGCTGCAGCTCGGCGCCCCGGACGACTTCGTCCTCGGCACCGGCGAAGCGCACAGCGTTCGGGAGCTGGTCGAAGAAGCCTTCGGCTACGCCGGGTTGGACTGGCACGAGCACGTCGAGATCGATAAAGGCTATTTCCGGCCGACCGAGGTCGACTTCCTTCAGGCGGATGCCTCCAAAGCGCATCGCATGCTCGGCTGGTCCCCGAAGGTGACCTTCCGGGAGCTGGTGCGCATCATGGTCGACGCCGACTTGCAGTCGATCGGGCAAACCCCCATCGGCGAAGGCGTGCGCATCTTGAAGGACAAGTTTGGCGACTGGCACCAGTGGCACACCGGTGTGACGGCCGTCCTGCAGAGCAACGGCTCGCGCGTCGACTAACCCCCGGGCAGCGTCCGGGCGGCGGGGAAGGGGACACGACTTGAAGCTCTCCGTGATCATCCCGATCTTCAATGAGGTCGAGAACGTCGATGAGATGCACGCCGCCCTGCAGGCGGCGCTGACGTCCTACGACTACGAACTCATCTTGGTCGATGACGGCTCGACCGACGGGACGGTGGCCAGGCTGGAGGCGCTGGCGGCCGGCGATCCGCAGCATACGTGCATCGTCGAGTTCCGACGCAACTTCGGGCAGACGGCGGCCATCGCTGCCGGGATCGATACTTCCTCCGGCGACGTGATCGTCCTGATCGACGCCGACTTGCAGGAGGACCCGGCGGACATCCCCATGCTGGTGGGCAAGATCCAGGAGGGGTACGACGTCGTCTCCGGATGGCGCAAGGACCGCAAGGACAGCTTCCTGACCCGCACGCTCCCCTCACGCCTGGCCAATGCTCTGATCTCGCGCGTGACCGGCGTCCGGCTGCATGACTACGGCTGCACCCTCAAGGCCTACCGCCGCGAGGTGCTCCAGGGATTCCGCCTGTATGGGGAGATGCACCGCTTCATCCCTGCCTATGCCGGCGCGGTGGGGGCGCGCATCATCGAGGTGCCGGTGAGGCACAGGCCGCGCCTGCGCGGCAAGGCCAAGTACGGCCTGGAGCGCACCTTCAAGGTGATCCTCGACCTGTTCACGGTCAAGTTTCTGATCAGCTACGCCAACAAGCCGATCTACCTGTTCGGCGGGTTGGGCATTCTGCTCGACCTGGCCAGCTTGCTCCTCCTGGTTGTACTGGCGGTGCGGCGAGTCCTGTACGACGAACACCTAATCCGATCGCCGCTGCTGCTCCTCGTGGTCATGCTGTTCATCCTGGGGATGCAGTCGGTCGTGCTCGGGCTGCTCGCCGAATTGCTGGCCCGGACGTATCACGAATCGCAGGCCAAGCTCACCTACACCATCCGGCGGGTGCTCAACCGGCCCGGCCCGTCCGCATGATGCCCGACTCCCCGTCCGGCCGTCGCCGGGCGGCGGTGCGCGTTCTCGGTACGCTGCTTGGGCTGGCGCTGCTCGTCCTCCTGATCCGCCGGCAGAGCTGGGCGGAGATCGCTGACTCCCTGAGGCGCGTTCCTACCTGGGCCCTGGCGCTGACGATTGTCCTGGCGCTCCTCTCCCGGCTGGCTGTCGTAGCCCGCTGGTGGGTGTTGCTCCGCGGCGCAGATGCGCCGATCAGCGTGCGAGACGCCACTCGACTGACGTTCGCCGGTCTGTTCGCTTCGAATTTCCTCCCGACGACCATAGGCGGCGACGTCGTGCGGCTGGCCGGCGCACTGCGCCTCGGCGGACCATCGGCCACGTATGCCGCGTCCATCGCCGTCGACCGGCTGGTCGGGATGGGTGGAATGATCACCGCCGCCCCCCTGGGATTGCCTGCCTTCTTGGCCTGGTGGACGAACCAGCCGGCCGGGCTGCCCTACGGCATCAGGCTGGCGGGCGTGGCGGCGTGGCCGGCCGCGCTGCGCGATTGGGTTGTACGCGCCACCCGCGGCGTGCTCGAAGCGCTGGCACTGTGGCTGAAGCGCCCGCGTTGGTTATTCGCCGCGCTCGGATGCACGTGGCTCTACATGCTCTTGAAATTCGCAGCGTTGTGGCTGTTCTTCGACTCCCTGGGTGAACACATCTCCTTCCTGGATACCACGGGCCTGTGGAGTCTGGTGTATTTCATTACGTTGATCCCGATCTCGATTGGAGGGCTCGGACTGCAGGAAGTCTCAGCCTCGTTGATCTACTCGCAAGTCGGGGGCGTCAGCCTGTCGGGTGCGCTGGCCGCTGCGCTGCTCCTGCGGACGGTCGAAGTCGTGGCCAGCCTGCCCGGTGCGCTGTTCCTGTCCGACATCCTGTCGCGCGAAGGACCGTCCGGATCTCGGGGGGACGGCGCCCCGAGCGAGCCCCATCGAGAGGTGCCGCCGGCCTAGTCGCCGCGCGGCGCGCGAAGGCGTATGCAGCCTGCGACGAATCTTCCAAGGTCCACGTTCGGAGTTCGTCTCCATTGGGCCGAACTTCTGGGCTCCCTTGGTTTCTTCCTGCTCGCCGGCCTGTTGCTCTTCAGTCGGGCGATGGCGCAACCATTCAGCCATGACGAGCATCAGTTCGTCGCCTCCGGCTGGTGGCTGGCAACGGCAGGTCTGATCCCCTACCGCGACTTCCCCTACCACCACATGCCGTATCAGATCCCGCTCGACGCGCTGGCGGTTCGGTTCTCGCCCTACCTGTTGCTGTCAGCCCGGCTCGTGTCGTGGGTCGCAAGCTGGTTGGCATCCGGGATCGTCATGCTGCTGGTGCGCCGGGAGTGGCGGGACCGGGGCCGCTGGTTGGCGGCTGGAGCGGCGGCCACGGCCGTCCTGGTTTTCGTCAGCAATCCGATCACCGCGTACACCTCGGGCCAGGCGTGGAACCACGATTGGGCGATTGCGCTCGCTTTGATTGCCCTGATGCTGCAAGTGAGGGCTGTTCATCGTTCGGCAGGTTGGCAGGGCGCCTTGGCGGTCGGCATACTGTCCGGGCTGGCCGCCGGCGTGCGCCTGTCGCTGGCGATCCTGTGCCCGCTCTTCGTCGTCTCTGCCTGGGTCATCCCTGGGACGACGCGTCAACGTTGGGCGCGTGCGGGCGCGGTCCTTGCCGGTACAGCGCTGGCCGGCCTGCCGGCGGCCCTGTTGCTGGCCGTGGACACCAAAGCGTTCGGTTACGGGAACGTGCTCTATCCGATCCTCAACAGCCAGTATCGGGAGGTCCTCAGGCATTGGTCCGGCGATGCCCTGCTCGCCAAGGTCGCCTACTTTGGCGAGACCGTCCTCTCCCGCCCGGCGAACACCGCGCTGCTTGTCGGCTTCGTACTCGTGTCGGTCATCGCATTGGCCGGCCGACGTCAGGAGGCGCAGCAGCGGCACGTGATCGGGCTGACCGCGCTGGCGGCCGTGCTCCTCTTCTTGACTGCGTATGGCCCGACCCCATCCTGGTACCAGTACTACTTCGCCTGCGTCCCCTTCGCCATTCTCACCGTGGCCTTCGCTGCCGCCAGGGCAGGCCAGGGAAGGCCGGGGCGATGGATCAAAGTGACAACGGCGCTAGCGGCATTGGTGTGCATCCTGGGCGGAGCCTGGGATCCAGAGTCCCTCCGTCGATTACAATCGCCGGAGACGTGGATCCCGGTTCAAGTGCATCGATTTGGCATGAAGTTGGCCGCCGAAATTCCCTGCGGACGTGTCCTCACTCTCGGGCCATTGCTGCCCATGGAAGGCGGGCTTCTCACCTACGAGGCACTGGCGACCGGGCCCTTCACCTGGCGGGTAGCCCACATCATCCCCGAGGCAAATCGCCGCCTGGTCGGCTGGGTGGGGCCCGATGACCTGGAAGCGGCGCTGGGGTCATCCAGCCCGGCTGCCATCCTGACCGGCCTGGAGACGGAGAACGAAGGGTTCGAACCCGGCCAGCGTGGAAACCTGGAGGATCCCCTCGACGATTACGCCGCCCGTCGCGCCTACCGTCTCACCACGGTCGAGGTTCCCTTCATGCCCGAGGTGCTCAATCTCTGGCTGCCCTCAAGCCCGCCGAGCGAGTGTCCGCCGTAGTGGACAGCCACCGGGCGTGGGGGTGATGGGCGGAATGCCATGACCGTACACGATGCGGCTGATCGGAACGAATCGGCCGGGGGGACGACGCGCAGCATCCTGGGCGTCTCCGCCGGCCTGCTGCTCGTGAACGCTTTCGCCCTTACTGACCTCGCACGCCGGCTTGGTGCGCTCCAGACTTCCCTCAAGTGGCAGGCGGCCATCATCGGGAGTCTCCTGGGGGGAGCCGCCCTGCTTGGGATCTGGATCTGGTCCCGCGGACCGGGCGCCCAGATCGTGGGCCGAACTGGTGCGCGCGTGCGAGCAATCGGTACATCGCTGCGATGGGCCGGGGCGCTGGTCTTTGTCCTCCTGCTGCCGGTGCTGCCTCTGATGACGGCGCGGCTGGCGATGAAGGCCTTCGAGCCCCTCAGCATGCGGATCGTGTTGTGGTGGGTGCTGGCATTGCTGGGAGCGGTCGCGCTGCTCGGCTTGCGCAAGGGGGATCGCTTCCTTCTGCTCGTCGCCTTCTCGGGCGTAGCGCTGGCCGTCGTGCATCAGCTCGCCGGCTACCTGCCGGCGGTCTCAACCTACCCTCTGTCGCTCGGCTGGTCCGAGACGAGCCGCTACTACAACGCCTCGCTCTTCTTCGCCCCGCGGCTCTACGGCCAGCCGGTCCCGCTGCCGGTCCTGCATCCCAGCCGCTACCTGATGCAGTCGGTGCCCTTCCTCTTCGGGGACCTGCCGCTGTGGGCCCACCGAGCCTGGCAAGTGATCCTTTGGATCGGTGTCACCTTCGGGACTTCGATGGCGCTGGCGCGCAAGGCCCGGCTGGAAAACCGGCTGGAGCGCGCTGTGCTGATCGGCGTCGGCTACCTGTTCCTGATGCAAGGGCCGGTCTACTATCACCTGCTGCCTTGCGCTCTGATCGTCCTCGTCGGGGCTTCGAAGGACCGACCATGGCGGACGCTGCTCGCCGTCCTCCTGGCTTCCGCCTGGGCGGGGATCAGCAGGGTCAACTGGTATCCGGTCCCGGCGCTGGTGGCAATCAGCCTCTACCTGCTGGAACAGCCGCTGATGGCGACCCGTCGCCGGGTTCTGACCTACCTCGGATGGCCCGTGGCCTACGCCGTGGGCGGCGCGCTGACCGCCATCGCTGCCAACCGCGCCTACGCCGCCGTCTCGGGAAATCCGGTGGCCGAGTTCGCCTCGTCCTTCAGCTCGGATCTGCTCTGGTACCGGCTGTTCCCCAGCGCCACCTATCCGCTAGGCGTACTGCCGGCAATTCTGTTGGCTTCGGCCATCCCGCTCCTGCTCATCGTCCTCTGGGCGCGCAATCGTCCCCGCGCACTCCACCCGATCCGATGGGCGGGGTTGGCGGGGGGGCTGGCAGTGCTGTTTGCAGGAGGGTTGATCGTCAGCGCCAAGATCGGCGGCGGGGGCAACCTGCACAATCTCGACGCATATCTGGTCCTGCTGCTCTTCGTGGACGTCTATCTCATCTTCGGCACCGTCGCGACCGAGACGGCGGAGCCTTCCGCAAGGTGGCGCCCCTCGATGGCGATGCTCGGCGCGGGGGTGCTCGTCCCGGTCGCTTTCGCGCTGGCCACGACGCCGTCGTGGCCAGCGCTTGATTTCGAGGGTGCTCGAGCGACGGTGGCGCGCGTCACGCTAGCCGCCCGCCAGGCGAGTGGCGACGGACAAGAAGTCCTGTTCATCAGCGAGCGGCATCTGGTCGCTTTCGAGCACATCGGGGTGCCCCTGGAACCGGACTACGAGAAGGTCTACCTGATGGAGATGGCCATGGCTGGGAACGCCGCCTACCTTGGAGCGTTCGAGGCGGACCTTGCGGCTCATCACTTCGGTCTGATCGTCACGGAACCCCTGAACACCCGATTGCTCGGCTCGGAGTACACCTTCGGAGAAGAGAACGATGTCTGGGCGCGGCAGGTGGCCACACCATTGCTCAGACACTATCGCGTGAGCCTCGACCTGGGAGTCCTCTGGCTGATGGTGCCGAAGTAACACCGGCTGGCTGGGCGCGCATCGGCCGGCGGGACGGCCCGGTGTGCCGCTGAGCCGAGGACGACGATCTCGGAGACACGGATGTACTGGTTCCTGGACGCGCAGGCGATCGCTGTCCTTCCCCTGGTCTTCACCTGCCTGCTGTGGGTGAGCGGAGGCTGGCTGATCGCGTCTGCGGCCCTCCGTCTGGAGCCGGGGGAGCGCGTGGCCGTCGGCGCCGGCGTCGGCCTCGCCATCCACCTGGTGTCGGCGAATCTGCTCGCGCACGTGATGCCCTCCGGCACAGCCTTCGCTGTCTCCGCCATCCTGGTGTTCGCCCTCGGCCTCGGGCTGTGCCTGCGCGACCGCCCACGGTGCGACCTGGGCGATGTGCGCCGCGCCTGGCTGCCGATCGTCGTCTGGGCCGTCCTGGCGCTGGTCTTCGTTTTGATCGCCCGCGGTCTGGGGATCCTCGACGATCGTAAGAACCTGGCGCTGATCTCCCTGATGGCGAACGGGCACATCCCTCCGCCGTTCTACATGGACGCCGCGACGCCGTTCAAGTATCACTACGGGTCGCAGCTTCTCGGCGCCGAGCTGATGAGTCTCGGCGGCATGACCCCGTGGAGTGCCTTCGACGGGAGCAAGGGCATCCTAGGCGGGTTGGCGATTCTGCTGTCGTGGCATCTCGGTCGGCGGCTGACGCATCGTGCGGCCGGCGGATACGCGATGGTCGCGCTGATGGTCTTCGGATCAGGCGCCCGCTGGCTGCTGCTGTTGGCGCCCTCCGGCTGGGTCGCCGCAGCCAGCGAGACCATCCAACTGTGGGGCTCGGGTGCCGACACGGCTCGCAGCCTGGCAGCGGCGCTGACGTCCACCTGGGCGGTCAGCGGCGGTCCACCCATCGGAATTCCCTTTGCATTCGTCAATGGAATGAACGAGCCCCTGGTGCTCGGCATTCAGGCGGCCACCGCACCCTTGGCGCGTGCGCTCCTGTTCCTGCTGTTGTTGACACTGCGCCGGGAACGGTCTGCCTGGGCGATGCTTGTGTGGACCTCGACGCTCGCGCTTCTGGCCCTCACCTGGGAGACGGACTTCCTGGTCTACGGGGGCACGCTCCTTGGGCTGGCGGTGTGTCTGCGATTCTGGCGACGCGGGTCGTTCCTGGGGCGCTCGCTCAAGTGGGCAGCAGCCAGTGTCGCCGCGGCGGGGCTGATCTCCTTGGTGCAGGGGGGCACCCTGACGGAGATCTTGCGCGGGGCCTTGGCGTGGGGCGCTGGGAGCGGCGCCGGGTTAGGCGGCTTCAGCCTGCGTTGGCCGCCGGCGATCATCTCCGCTCACCTTGGGGTGCTCCATCCCGAGCGGCCTTTCGAACTGATCGTCGCACTGGCGGAGGCCGGGCCGGTGCTGATCGCCATCCCGCTGTCCTTGGTCCTTCTCCGGCGGTCGGGATGGCGGCGCTACGAACTGGCGTCCCTGGCGGTCAGTGCGCCGTTGGCGGCCTTGATCCCGTGCATCGTGGCCTACGCAGTCGACCGGGACATCACGCGCTTCACAACCTATGCCTCCGTTGCCTGGTTCGTACTGGCGGTCCCTGTCCTGTGGATCCTGGCGCGCCGCCGGCGGAGCCAGGCCGTCCTCCATCTGGGGATTCTTGGCGGCGCGGCGTCGATCTTGGGAGGCGTCGTGGTCTTCGGCGCCCTGCTCACCGCCGCCGGGACCAGCGTCTTCGGCGAAGCGATCGCGCCGGTGGACGCGGCGATGACCCGGGCGGCGTGGGGGAAGCTTGACCCGCAGGCGATGGTCCTCGACTCGCATCCCTATCGGGCGGTGATCGTCACCGGACTGGGGACTCAATCGACGACGACCGACTTCGAGCCCATTGCAGCCTGGTCCGCCCTTGTCGCCAAGCCGGATCCGATCGCGATCGCCGACGCAGGCTTCCGCTACGTGTATGTTGACAGCCGGTGGTGGCAGGCGATGACCGGGGAAGAGCAGGCGTCGTTCGGCGGAGGCTGCGCCGTCGAGATCGCCTCCAGTCACGATGAAGGGCAGAACGGCGACCGCTGGCTGTTCGACCTTCAGGCGTGTGCCCCGGGCTGATCCCGGAACGTCGCGGACGGCATCCTCGGATCTACGCCGCAAGCCGAAGGCCCAGCAACAGGCGCCGGATGGCGGCAGAGTGCTGCTCTCACTCCAACCCAAGCAACTCCTCGAACGTCGCCTTGAAAACCTGCCGAGTGTCAGACGACTGGCCCGTGGAGCGGGCGCACATACGTCCTGGGGGCTAGGTCGTGGAACTCCTCGATGCGTGGGACGAAACAGGGGAGACGATCTTCTCAAGCAGCTTGCGCGTGCTGGCCGCGATCTCAAGAACTGCGGCGTCGAATACGTCCTGGTTCGCCCGAGAAGGGGAGCGGTAGCCCGATACCTTGCGCACGTACTGCAGGGCTGCCAACGCGACGTCCTCCTCGGTGGGAGGCGAAATCGGGTTTCGGAGCGTCTTAATGTTCCGGCACATAGGGATCCTCGATGGAAGCCAGCCGCCCCATGCCTATGGGTTTGGCCGGTTGCGGGACTGCACAGCTGCTCGGCTATTCGACGACTTTCCCCCTCAAACAAGGTGCGACTATCGGGCCTGATCTGCGCTCCGCCACCAAGCGTAGGTCGCCGCAAGCCCGGCGATGAAGGTGAGCAAGACGAGAACAAAGCTGTGCATTCCGACTGAACCGGCCCGCTGGCCGTACATTATGCTGAAGGCCAAGCTGAATTGCCCCGGCACTGACCACGGAAACCAACCGCCCCAACCTATCTCGGCAGCGACCTGGGCGAATAGCAGGCTGAGAAAGGCCCAACCCAGTGGAGGGATGTAGCCGCGTCCCGCGCTGGCCAACAAAGCGACAACCGGCATTAGGAGGAAGTTGAGGAGAGCGGTGGCCAGGACGGACCCCAGGGACCTCCACGCCAACGCGAGAGACCAGCCCGGAATACCAACCGCAGCTCCGATCCCCAAGCCAATCGCGAAGCTCAAGAGGGTGACTCCCAGGATCCAACCCGCAGTCAAAACGAACTTTGCGCTGACGATCGCCTCGCGCGATGTGGGGAGGGCGAGCAACTCTTTCGCCGTGTGGTCGGAAAACTCACGGCCAAAAACCCAGGCCGTGATGAACGCGAACAGGACGGCTCCCCCGATCGCACCGCCCACCGAAAGGAAATCGAAGTACGTTGGCCAATCGGCCACTCCGGCGGTAAGAATCTGCGCTTTGGCGCCGATCAAACCCATCTCTCGTGCGCGCTCGGGATCCTTCATGATGATCATGAAGAGCCCGCCGACGATGGGGAAGATCGCGAATCCGGCGGCCGTCACCAGGGGAACTCGGGAACGGCGCGCTTTGAGCATCTCGGCCCACAATGCGGAAAGAAACGCGTTCATTCTCGTTCCCCCGTCAATCGCAGGAAGTGATCTTCGAGCGCCTCTTGTTCAATGGCCAGCCTGACGGGAGGCGCGCCGGCACGGACAAGAATGGCTGCCACTTCATCCGGTGCCTCGAGGGCGCGCGCTTCGGTCAGGAAAATCGCGCCGTCGCCGACGGTCACGGCAAAGCCGGCCTGGGCCAGCGCTCGTTCCGCAGCTTCCAGATCGCGCGTCTGGATCGCCAATCGCTGCGACCTCAGTGCCTCCAGGTTGTCCGCCGCCAACTCCTCGATGAGACGGCCCTTGTGGATGATGCCGATGCGGGTGGCCATCCGATCCACTTCCGTGAGCACATGGCTCGACATGAAGACGGTCACGCCCATGTCGCGTGCGAGGCCTTCCAGAAGCATGCGGATCTCGACCACGCCCGCCGGGTCGAGCCCGTTGGCGGGTTCGTCGAGGAGAAGCAGCTCGGGTTCGTGCAGCAGTGCGCGCGCAAGCCCCAGGCGACGCAGATTGCCCGTGGACAGCGCTCCCGCTTTCCGATCCGCGTACGGGGCCAGGCCCAGGCGCTCGATGGCGCGTGACGTGGCGTTCGGGTCCGAGATCCCTTGCAGCCGGCGGGCGATCTCCAGATTCTCCCGGGCCGTCAACTCGGGATAGGCGGCGGGCATCTCGACCAGGTGGCCCACGCGCCCCCATGGCCCGCGGCCATGCGGGCCGACCGCCTGGCCCAGAACTCTGACCGACCCCGCACTCGGACGGATCATGCCCAACAGGGCGCGGATGGTCGTGGTCTTGCCTGCGCCGTTCAGGCCGAGGAAGCCGTAGATCTCCCCATGCCCCACGCGCAGGTCAACCGAGTCAACAGCAAGCACTCGGCCGTAGGACTTGGAAAGGCCGGTTGTCTCGATCGCGAAGTCCATCCGCACCTTCCGTCTTGCGACTGTGGACCAAGTTTTGTCCGGAAGAGGTCCACGCGCATCCGATTGTCGCATGCCCCTGGCTGACGTGCTTGGGGATCACGGTGACGAACGGCCCCGAGGGGTCCCAGCCTGATGGGCTGGTTAGGGAGACTCGACGAGACCGGACGCCCAGCGTGTGGCGCGTTCGAGCTCGCCCGGGTTTCAAAGGGCCCTCGGTATCCTCCACGTAGAAGCCCTCCGGGGGCACGATCAGGTTGCCCCCCGCCTTCTTCAACTGTTCGGCGATCCGCTTGGCGGCGTAGCCTCCGGCATTGACGATGAATCGCACCCCGGCGGAATCGAGTTCGTCGGCTTTGAGCCTGGTGTCGAAGGCAGCTACCCGGATTCCCTTCAGGGCTTTGGATGGGATTCGCTTCAAGAGCTTCGCCACAGTCTCGGTCGGGCGAAAGCCGCGGGTGGGGGAGCCGACGACCAGAAGGCCGGCACTGGTCAACTGTTCTGGAAGCACGCCGCCGGCGTGCAGGGTCTCCACGGAGGCGGGCGGGCCGAGGCCGGCCGCAATTGCCCGGGCGATCTTCTCGGTGTTGCCGAACACAGAATCGTACACAACCAGCGTCTTCATCTCGAGGACGTCCCTTGTGACTTGTGCGCCCAGATCGCCTTTCAGGCTGGCGCAATGTGCCGATTCTACCCGCCCGGCCGCCTTCCCGGAGGGTGCGGGCAAGGAGCTCCCGGCACCCAGGCTTGACCTTTCAGCCGGCCGGGTTATAATTCAGAGACTGAATATTGGTAGAGGCGGATGGCTGTCCCTCGCGAAGAACTGCATGAATTCGGTCTCCTGGAGGAGCTTGCCCAGGATCCTGACACGACCCAGTCCACGCTGGCGACGCGGCTGGGCGTCGCCGTCGGGACGGTCAACTGGTACCTCAAGCGCCTGGTGGCCAAGGGCTACGTCAAGGTCAAGCGCGCCGAGCGGCGCAAGCTGCGCTACATCCTTACGCCGGAGGGCCTGGCGCTGCGCGCCCAGTTGACGTTGAACTACGTCGAGACGTCGATGGCGCTCTACCGCCGGGTTCGGGAGCAGTCCCGCGTCGCGCTGGCGGAGGCCCAGGCCCGCGGCGCCCGTGCCGTGCACATCGTCGGCGATGGGGACCTGGCCGACGTCTGCCGGCTGACGTGTCTGGAGCTCGGCCTGACGGTCGTCCCCGAAGCCTCCCGGCCGGAAGTGGCGGTGCTCGAGGTGCGCGGTCAGAAGGTGACTCTGCGGAAGGACAGCGCAGTTTCCGCGACCGTGCAGTCTGGAGCCGGCGGACGCGGGGTCTGAGGGAATCGTCCGCGCCCGCCAGCTTGCCCGCCGGAGATGCCCGACGCCTGGAGGTTGGCAGTAGTAAGGAAGGGAGCCGGAAGCAATGAGCAAGAGGGATGAGGGAAACGGCTACTGGGCCTCACGCCGGGTGTGCGTCACCGGGGGCGCGGGCTTTCTGGGATCGTACATCCTGGAGGGGCTGCGCCAACGCGGGGCACGGGAAGTATTCGTCCCGCTGATCGAAGAGTATGACCTGGTGCAGCAAAGCGAGATCGTGCGCGTCCTGGATCGGGCGCGCCCGGACGTGGTTCTCCATTTGGCGGCGCACGTCGGAGGGATCGGCGCCAACCGGCAGCATCCGGCTGAGTTCTTCTACGACAACCTGATGATGGGCGTCCAGTTGATTCACGAGTCGTGGAAGCGCGGCATCGAGAAGTTCGTCGCCCTGGGCACCGTCTGCGCCTACCCCAAGTTCACGCCGGTGCCGTTCCGCGAGGAAGAGCTGTGGAACGGCTATCCGGAGGAGACCAACGCGCCGTATGGGCTGGCCAAGAAGATGATGCTGGTCCAATCCCAGTCGTATCGGCAGCAGTACGGCTTCAACTCGATCTTCCTCGTGCCGGTCAACATGTACGGCCCGCGCGACAACTTCAACCTGCAGACCTCGCACGTCATCCCGGCCCTGATTCGGAAATGCCTTGAGGCGAAGAAGGAGAGCAGGGCGGAGGTCGTGCTGTGGGGCGACGGCACGCCGACGCGCGAGTTCGTCTATGCCGAGGACGCCGCCGAGGGCATCCTGTTGGCTGCCGAGCGCTACAACGCCAGCGACCCGGTCAACCTCGGCTCGGGGCGCGAGATCAGCATCCGAGATCTGGCCACCTTGATCGGACGCCTGACGGGCTATGAGGGCCGCTTCGTGTGGGACACCAGCCAGCCGAACGGGCAGCCGCGGCGGGCGCTCGACACGTCGAAAGCCGAGGCGCTCTTCGGCTTCCGGGCGCGCACGTCCTTCGAAGACGGGCTGCGCCAGACGGTCGACTGGTTCCTGGCCAACCAGGACCGGCTCAGCGCGAGGCCCCCGGCGTGACCGCACCGGCGCTCGAGACACACCCGACGCCGCTGCCGACGGTCGTCATCCGGCCGTCGCGCGGCTGGACCGCGCTCAACCTGCGCGAGCTCTGGCGCTACCGCGAGCTGATCTTCTTCCTCACCTGGCGCGACGTCATGGTGCGCTACAAGCAGACGCTGCTCGGCGCGGCCTGGGCGATCCTCAAACCGTTCCTGACGATGGTGATCTTCTACTTCGTGTTCGATCGCCTGGCGAAGGTCCCCACGGACGGCTACCCGGGGCCGATCTTCTACTTCTCAGGCCTGCTGCCGTGGGTCTTGCTTCAGGACGGGGTGACCAAGGCCGGCAACAGCCTGGTGAGCGGCGCCAATCTGATCACCAAGGTGTACTTCCCGCGCCTGGCCATCCCCCTGGCGTCTGTTGTCTCCGGGTTGGTGGATTTCGGGCTGTCGTTCGTCGTCCTGCTCGTCATGATGGCCGTCTACCGGATGGAGGTCACACTGCGGCTGTTGGCCGTCCCGGCATTCATGCTCATGGCGCTGGTGACTGCCCTCGGCATCGGGTTGTGGCTGGCGGCGATGAATGTGACCTACCGCGACGTCGGCCACGTCACGCCGTTCATGGTCCAGGCCTGGATGTACGCCTCGCCGATCGTGTACTCGGCCAACCTGATCACCGACCCGCTGCTCCGGTCGCTTTACGGTTTGAACCCGGTGGTGGGCGTGATCCAGGGTTTCCGTTGGGCGATTCTGGGCGGGATGGAGTTTCCCGGCTTGCTGATCCTCGAATCGGTGTTGATCTCGTCGCTGCTCCTGGCAGGTGGCGCGATGTACTTCCGGCGCATGGAACGCTCCTTCGCCGATGTGGTCTGACGATGGGTGACCTGGCGATCCGCGTTCACGACCTGGGGAAGGAATACCGCCTCGGCGCGCTGAGCGGCGGCTACCTCACGCTGCGCGACACGCTGGCCGAAGGGGCGGGGCGCTTACTGCACCGTGTCGCCCGCCCGCGCCGCGAACTGCTGTGGGCGCTGCGGCACGTGAGCTTCGAGGTCGAGCGCGGGCAGGTGCTCGGGGTGATCGGGCGCAACGGCGCCGGCAAGAGCACGCTGCTCAAGATCCTGTCGCGCATCACCGAGCCGACGGAGGGCGAGGCCGAGATCCACGGCCGCGTCGGCTCGCTGCTCGAGGTCGGCACGGGCTTCCATCCCGAGCTGACCGGGCGGGAGAACATCTACCTCAACGGCGCCATCCTGGGCATGAAGCGCACGGAGATCGCCGCCCGGTTCGACGAGATCGTCGAGTTCGCCGAAGTGGCCAAGTTCATCGAAACGCCGGTGAAGCGCTACTCGAGCGGGATGTACCTGCGGCTGGCCTTTGCCGTGGCGGCGCACCTCGAGCCGGAGATCCTGGTGGTGGACGAGGTGCTGGCCGTCGGCGATGCTGAGTTCCAACGGAAGTGCCTGGGCAAGATGAGCGACGTGGCGCAGCAGGGGCGCACGGTGCTGTTCGTCAGCCACAACATGTCGGCCATCCTGCGCCTGACGCAGGAAACGCTGGTGCTCGATCGCGGCGCGCTCGTGCTGCGTGCGCCGACGCCGCAGGCGGTGGACTACTACATGACCTCCGGGCTGGCGCAGACGGGCGAGCGCCGCTGGAGTTCGGACGAGGTGCCGGCCGGCGCGGCGCCCTTCCGCCCGCTGGCGCTGCGGGTGTCCGACGACCGAGGCCGGACCGCCGAACGCGTCGCCTGTACCGAGCCCTTCAGCCTCGAGCTCGAGTACGAGCTGGCGCAGGAGGTCACCGGCCTGCGCATCGGGCTGTATCTTTCGACCAGCCGCGGTGAGCCGGTGCTGACCAGCTTCGACACCGACGACCCGCAGGCGTTTGTTGCGCACTCGTCGCGCCCGGCGGGCCGTCACATCAGCCGCTGCCGGATCCCGGCCCGGCTGCTCAACGAAGGCCTGTTCGTCGCCGGGGTGAACGCCTCGTCGTTCCGGATCCGCTCATACTTCACCGACGAACACGCCCTGTCCTTCAGCGTCGACGGCACCGGCGCGCCGGGAAGTCATTGGCCGGAGTCGCGCGGTGGCCCGATTCGCCCGGCGCTGAAGTGGGACATCATCGAGGCGGCGGCATGACGGACGGCGGGGCGCGGGCGGCCCTGAAGCGCGCGCTGGGCGCAATGCCCCTGGCGGCGGAAGCCTTCCAGGTGCTGGGCGTCAGGGGGAAGCCGCCGGCAACCGGCTTCGCGCTCGACCGGCTGCAAGCGGCGCTGCCGGCGTGGGCTCGCGCAGTCCAACACGCGGGTGCACAGACGCAGCTTCCGGAGAGCCGCCGGCTGCTCGTGATCGGCGGGTTGAGTTGGTGGATCGAGTATGCCGCGGCCCTCTCGCTGCTGCTGACCGCAGCCGGGCACCGGGTCGACCTGGCCTACACCGCCCACCGGCGCTGGATGGAGCCGACCGACGCCTTCGATCTTCGCCGTCAGCAGGCCTACCTGGCGCGGGCGTTGCGCGGGCTCGGAGCAGACATCCGCCGGCACGATCTCTCTCGCGCCGTTGTCACTGCGCTTCCGACGGAGCTGGAAATCGTCGCTGCGGGCGCTCGATCAGATCGACGTGCAGTACACGCGGCAGCGGGAGGCGCTCGACCTCGGCCCCGGAGGCGCAGATCAACCTCTGCTCGAGCTCCGTTGGAGCCGTAACAGGCAAATGGCTGCCGGCGTACTCGGCTTGCTCAAGGACGGTGCCTACGATGCGGTCGTGATCCCCAACGGCAGCATCCTCGAATTTGGTGCGGCCTACCGCGCCGCGCGGCATCTGGGCGTGCGGACCATCACCTACGAGTTCGGCGAACAGCGCGAGCGCATGTGGCTGGCGCACGACGACGAGGTCATGCGCCAGGATACCAGCGGCCTTTGGCAGGTGCGCGGCGCCGCGCCTCTCGGGGAGGCCGAGAAGCAGGCCATCGGCGACCTGTTCCGTGCCCGCCGCGGCGGCGAGCTGTGGGCCAATTTCGGCCGGCAGTGGCAGTCGTCCCCCGGCAAGGGCGCGCTGGACGCCCGGCAGGCCCTTGGCCTCGATCCGGCGCGCCCGGTCGCGCTGCTGTGCACCAACGTCGTCGGCGACAGCCTGGCCCTCGGCCGCCAGGTGTTCACCACGGGCATGGCGGACTGGCTGGCGGCGACCGTACGTTGGTTCAGCCGGCATCCAGAGGCACAGCTCGTCGTGCGCGTCCATCCCGGCGAGCTCCTGGGCGCCGGCCATCCCTCGGCCGAGATCGTGCGCCAGGAATTGCCGGAGCTTCCACCGCATGTCATCGTCGTCGGCCCGGAGTCGCCGGTCAACACCTACGACCTGATGGAGCTCGCCCACCTCGGACTGGTGTACACGACCACCGTCGGTATGGAGATGGCGATGGCCGGCATCCCGGTGATCACCGCCGGGGCGACCCACTATCGCGGGCGAGGGTTCACGGATGATCCGGCTACGATGCCGGCCTACCTCGCCGCACTCGAGACCCGGTTGTCCGAGCCCGTCGGTCGGAAGCTCGCGCGCGGAAGCGATCGACCTGGCCTGGCGCTACGCGTATCGCTTCTTCTTCGAGTATCCCTTCCGGTTTCCGTGGCACCTGGTGCGATTCTGGGATGACCTCGCCGCCCGTCCATTCGAGTCGGTCTTATCGCCGGACGTCGTGGCCCCGGTACGCGGATACGATCCGGTCGCTCGCCGGCGAGCCGATCGATTGGAATCGGAAGGCGGGCCTCGGTGCCTGAGTCCACCGTTCAGCAGCAGGTGCGGTCGTTCTACGATGCCGTCGGCTGGAAGCAGATCGGCGCCGGCGTGTACCAGAATGCGCGCTACGAAGATCTGCGGCCGGTCTCCAGGGAGTACATCCACCGCTGCCACTTGCGCCTGGGCGGCTACCTGCCGCGCTCGGGCCGGTACTTTCTCGATGCCGGCTCAGGCCCGATCCAGTATCCGGAGTACCTGACCTACTCGAGGGGTTACCAGCGCCGGGTGTGCCTGGATATCTCCCGGCTGGCGCTGGCCGAGGCCCGACAGCGTATCGGCGGCCACGGGCTGTACGTGATCGGCGACATCGCCCGGCTGCCGTTCTGCCGGGACGCATTTGACGGCGCCGCCTCGCTGCACACCCTGCATCACTTACCGGCCTCCGAGCAAGCGACAGCGCTGGCCGAGCTCGTTCGCTGCCTCCGGCCCGGCGGCCGAGTGGGCGTTGTCTACAGCTGGGGGGAACACGCCGGGATTGTGCGCTGGACGCGACCTCTCGTATGGCTGGCCGAGGGGCTGCGGCGCGCAGCCCGGTCTCTCGGCCGGCGGTCGTCCTCCGGGAACGAGAGCGAGCAGGGTGAAGCGGCGAAGCTCCTGCGCACGCCCGGCAGCTTCACCTTCAAACACGACTACGCCTGGGCGGCGAGGACGCTCGAACCGCTCGGCGAGTGGCGCATTGTCGTCTGGCGCAGCGTGAGCACGGCGATGCTGCGCGCCCTGGTCCATCCGCTAGGGTTCGGGCGCGCCGGATTGCGTTTGCTCTTTGCCCTGGAAAACCTGGCCCCGCGGGCATTCGGCCGGCATGGGGCGTACTCGAGCCTGTTGATCACCAAGCCCGGGGCGGCATCGTCCGCAGCGGAAGGAGAGCAGGGATGAACTGGAACGAGAAGGTTGTCTTGATCACCGGCGGGACCGGCTCGTTCGGCAAAGAGTTCGTCGAGATCCTGCTGCGCGAGCTCCACCCGGCGAAGCTGATCATCTTCAGCCGCGACGAGCTCAAGCAGCACGAGATGCGCGCCGCGGGGTTCGATCATCCCAGCCTGCGCTACTTCATCGGCGACGTGCGCGACGAGTCCCGGCTGCGCCGGGCGATGAACGGCGTGCACGTCGTCGTGCATGCCGCGGCGCTCAAGCAGGTGCCCGCCTGCGAGTACAACCCCAACGAGGCGATCCTGACCAATATTATCGGCGGCCGGAATGTGATCGAGGCGGCGCTCGATAACGGCGTCGAGCGAGTGATGGCCTTGAGCACCGACAAAGCGGTCAACCCGGTCAACCTGTATGGCGCCACGAAGCTGGCGGCTGAGAAGCTGTTTGTCCAATCGAACGCCTATGCCGGGGGCAAGGGGACACGGTTCGCCTGCGTGCGCTACGGGAACGTGGTCGGCAGCCGCGGCAGCGTCGTGCCCGTGTTCCTGAAGCAGCGCGGCAGCGGCACGGTCACGATCACCGACGATCGGATGACCCGCTTCTGGCTGTCGCTCGAGCAGGGGGTGCGCTTCACCGTCAGCTCGATCGAGCAGATGCAGGGCGGGGAGGTCTTCGTTCCCAAGATCCCCAGCATGAAGGTCGTCGACCTGGCGCGGGCGATCGCGCCGGGCTGCAGCCTGAAGCGCATCGGGATCCGGGCCGGCGAGAAGCTGCACGAGGTCCTGGTCTCGGAGGACGAGGCGCGCCATACGGTCGAACTCTCCGACCGCTACGTCGTTCAGCCGCCGGAGGATCTGTGGTTCGGTCATACCTGGAGCCAGCAGGGGAAGCCGCTGCCGGAGGGGTTCACCTACTCGAGTGACAACAACCAGCATTGGCTGGGCGTGGACGAGATCCGCGAGCTGGTCCTGCCGTTCGAGGCGCAGCCACCGCACGGGGACTGAGGATGCCGCGACTGCTCGTGACCGGCGCCAGTGGTCTGCTGGGAGCCAACCTGCTCCTGGCGGCGCGCGCTTCGCATCAACTGATCGCCGCTTCGCACCGGCAGCGGATCGACCTTCCCGGCGCCGACTGCTTACAGACCGACTTGACGGAGCCCGGCGCTGCGGAGGGCCTGATCCGTGCCGTGCATCCGGATTACGTCGTCCACTGCGCAGCGTGGACCGACGTCGATGGATGCGAGGAGAAGCCCGCCCGGGCGCAGCGGCTGAATGCCGATGTTGCCGGCTGGCTGGCCGAGGCGTGCGCCCGGAGTGGGACGCGGTTGATCCACATTTCCACCGACGCTGTGTTCGACGGCGAGCAGGGCGATTACTCCGAAGACGATCGGCCGCTGCCGGTCAACGTCTACGGGGCGACCAAGCTGCGCGGCGAGCAGGCGGTGCTGGCGGCTCACCCCTCGGCGACCGTCGTGCGCACCAACCTGTTCGGCTGGAACGCGCAGCCGAAGCTCAGCCTGGCCGAGTGGTTCCTCGATCGGCTGCGGCGCGGCGAGCCGTGCACGGGCTTCACCGACGTGAGCGTCTCGCCCCTGGCGGCGCACGACCTGTCGGCTTGCCTCCTGGCCTTGCTGCCCATCCCGTTCGCGGGGGTGCTGCATGTCGCCGGGAGCGAGGCGGTGAGCAAGTACGAGTTCGGGTGCCTTGTCGCCGAGCGCTTCGGGTTGCCGTCCGATCTGATCCGCCCCGGTTCGGTGGACGCGTCCGGCTTGCGCGCCCGGCGCCCGCACCGGCTGACCCTCGATGTTCGTCGGGCCGAGGCGGCACTGGGCGCGCCCATGCCGAGGCTTGAGCCTGGGCTGCGACGCTGGTGCGAACAGGAAAGAGACGGAACGCTCGATCAGCTGCGGGCGCTGATCGATCAGCGGCAACATTCTCCGGCGGGGCCCCCCTCGTCGGGTACCCAGGAGGCGTCGACGTGAGCGGGAAACCGATACAGATTGCCGACCGGTGGGTGGGGGGCTCGAACCCGACCTACTTCATCGCCGACATCTCGGCCAACCACGACGGCCAGCTTTCCCGCGCCAAGGACTTGATCTTCCTTGCCGCCGAGGCCGGTGCGGACGCAGCCAAGTTCCAGAACTTCCGTGCTCCCCAGATTGTCAGCGACGTCGGTTTCCGCTCGCTGGGCGGTCAGATGTCCCATCAGGCGAAGTGGGGCAAGCCGGTCTTCGAGGTCTACCAGGGCGCCTCGATCCCGTTCGAATGGACTCCCGAACTCAAGCAGGCGTGCGACGGCGCCGGGATCCACTACTTCTCGTCCCCGTACGACTTCGAGGCGGTCGACATGCTGGACCCGTTCGTCCCGGCGCACAAGATCGGTTCAGGGGACATCACCTGGCCGGAGATCCTGCGTTACATCGCCGGGAAGGGAAAGCCGGTCCTCTTGGCGACCGGCGCCTCGTCGATCGGCGACGTCCAGCGGGCAGTGGATTCCATTCTGGCCCTCAACCCTCAGCTGGTGCTGATGCAGTGCAACACCAACTACACCGCCAGCCTGGAGAACCTTCGGCACATCCATCTGAACGTGCTCAGGACTTACGCCGCGATGTATCCGGATGTGGTCCTGGGACTGTCCGATCACACGCCCGGGCATGCTACCGTCCTGGGGGCCGTGGCGCTGGGCGCGCGAGCGGTGGAGAAGCACTTCACGGATGACAACGCGCGCCAGGGGCCGGATCATCCGTTCTCGATGACGCCCGCCACCTGGCGCGACATGGTCGATCGGACGCGCGAGCTGGAGAGCGCCTTCGGTTCGCCCGAGAAGCGGGTGGCGGAGAACGAGATGGAAACGGTCATCGTGCAGCGCCGCTGCCTGCGGGCCGCGCGACCGATCAAGGCCGGCGATCGCCTCACCCGGGCGATGATCGATGTCCTGCGGCCTTCACCGGCCGGGAGCATCCCGCCTTATGAGCTCGAGGCGGTCGTCGGAACCGCGGCGATCGTGGACATCCCTATCGGGGAAGCGCTGCGCTGGACGATGCTGGGGGCCTAGTGCGCGTCTTGTATTTCACCCGCGGCTACACGGCGCACGACCACCGCTTCCTGGCCAGGCTGGCGCAAACCGGGAACGAGATCGGATACCTGCGCCTGGAGCCGGCCGAAGCCGCGGACGATCCGCACGCGCTGCCCGATGGGATCACGCCTCTCCGCCTGGAAGAGTCGGCACGCAGCGTCACCTGGCGAGACTATCCGCGCCTTCGTCGCAGGCTGAGTGCCGTGCTGCATGAGTTCGCCCCAGATGTCGTTCACGCCGGCCCGGTCCAGAGCAGCGCGCTGCTGACAGCCGCCGCGGGATTCTCGCCGCTGGTCACGATGTCGTGGGGGTCGGACATCCTCAGGGACGCCCGAGGCGGCCTCGGCCGGCTGGCGGCGCGCTATGCGCTGGCGCGGACATCGGTCTTCGTCTGCGATTGCCAGGCCGTGCGTCAGGCTGGGATCGCGCTGGGCGCGCCGGCCGACCGCGTCGTCGTCTTCCCATGGGGGGTCGACCTGCACCGATTCTCTCCTGGGGATGGATCGGCGCTGCGCCGGAGCCTGGGATGGGAGAACGCGTTCGTGCTGCTCTCGACGCGTTCGTGGGAGCGGTTGTACGGGGTGGATACGCTCGTAGAGGGCTTCATTCGGGCCGGCGCGTCGAGACGACACGCTGCGCCTGCTCATGCTCGGCGGCGGATCGCTCGAAACGCACGTGCGCGCTCGGCTTGACGAAACGGGTCTCGCCGACCGGGTGCACTTCGCCGGCAAGGTCACGCTGGAGGATTTGCCGGCCTGCTACCGCGCAGCGGACTTGTATCTCAGCGCCTCACGTAGCGATGGCAGCTCGGTCTCGCTGCTCGAAGCCATGGCTTGCGGGCTGCCGGCGCTGGTCAGCGATATTCCCGGCAACCGCGAGTGGGTGGCGGCAGACGAGAACGGCTGGTGGTTCCGGTCCGGGGACGCCGTCTCGCTGACCGAGGCAATCCTGGCCGCGCAGGCCGCGGGGTCCGGCCTGCGGCAGTGTGGGATGCGCAGCCGGGTCATCGCCGAGGCGAGGGCCGATTGGGCCCGCAACTTTCCGCGGCTGCTCGAGGCCTATCAGATGGCGATCGATCAAGGGCGGGCTCGGTGACCGGCCGGGGAGTCGTTGGCATCATCCAGGCGCGCATGGGATCGACGCGCTTGCCGGGCAAGGTGCTGGCGGAAATCGCCGGCGTGCCGATGATGGTGCGCACGGTCGAGCGCGCCCGGCGGGCGGCGACGGTCAGCGATTGGATCGTCGCCACGACCATCGATCCGACGGACGACGCGTTGGAAGCGCTGTGCGTCGAGCATGGTTACCGCCTCTTCCGAGGAAGCGTGGAGGATGTGCTGGATCGCTATCACAGGGCAGCCGTCGACGCCGGGGCCGAAGTGGTCGTCCGCCTGACCGCGGATTGCCCGCTGATCGATCCGGCGCTGATTGATCTGACCGTGCGAGCCTTTCTCGAAGCGTCCCCGCCGGCCGACCTGGTCGTCAACCGACTGCCGGGCGCACGCACGTATCCCATTGGCCTGGACGTCGAGGTGGTCTCCTTCGCCGCCCTCGATCGAGCGTGGCGCGAGGCCGTCGAACCGAACCAACGCGAACACGTGCTGCCCTACCTCTACGACCCTCCGGGGCGCTTCCGGGTGATCCGACTGGATGCGGATCGCGACTACGGCAGCCTGCGCTGGACGGTTGATACGCCTGAGGACCTGGAGTTCGTGCGCCAGGTCTATGCGCGGCTCGAGGGACGCGGCGAGTTCGGTTGGCGCGACGTCCTGGCGCTGGTGCAGGCTGACCCGGCACTCGCGGCCATCAACTCCGGCGTGCGGCACAAGTCCCATCGGGATGCGGGCTAGGGCGGCATGCAGACTCCATCGAAGGCATCTCCCGCGACAACAACGAACCCGCCCCGGGAACGCGTCGCCTCGCGCTGGTTCCCCGCGGGCCAATCGGCGCGCTTTGCTTTGCTGATGATCCTGGGCACTGCCGTGGTTGCCGGCGGGCTGGTGTGGGCGAACACGCGCTGGGGGGTCGGGCTGCGCGGGGACTCGTTTGCCTACATCAGCGGCGCCCGCAACCTGTCAACCGGCCTCGGCTACAGCCGGATCTCGGGTGGCGGAGAGGTCAAACCCCTGACGCACTTCCCGCCCCTTCTGTCGATCGTCCTGGCGGGCGCGGAGCTCGTCGGGTGGGATGCGGTCCCCGCCGCACGGACATTGGTCATCGCGCTGATGGCCGTCAACACCCTTCTTGCCGGCGCGTTGGCCTGGCAGATATTCGGTCGACCGTGGGCGGGGGCGGTCAGCGCCGTGCTCTTCGGCCTCAACCCGCTCTTCGTCGACGTGCACTCCTGGGCCATGGCGGAGCCATTGTTTATCACGCTGACATTCGGCATGCTCTGGTCGCTTGCACGCGCGGCGAGGGACTCCTCCGCGCGCCGGGCCTTCCTTCCTGGACTGCTGGCCGGGCTTGCCACCCTCACGCGCTACGTCGGAGCTGCCGGGATTGCGGCTGGCTTGGCCACGTTTCTCTGGCCGCCTCGACGGGCACCAGCGAGGCTCCGCGGCGCGTTGGCCTTTCTGGCCGCGAGCCTCCTTCCTGTCGCTGCCTGGCTGCTGCGCAACGTGTGGGTCTCGGGTACATCGGCCAATCGGTTGATCGCCTGGCACCCGATCGAAGCCTCCAGGCTTCTCGAAGCTGGCGCCACGTTCGCTGCTTTGGTCCTGCCTGACTCATTCGTTGCGGGACGTGCGTGGCTGCCGCGGGTCGGCGGGCTCGTGGGGATCGGCATCCTGATCGTGGCGGCGGTCATCGTGCTCCGTCGGCGGGCCGAACCGGTTGCCGAGGGATCGCACCCGGATCTGGCGCGCGCGCTCGCCTGGTTTGTCCTCGCCTATGCGGGTGTCCTTTTCGGCAACTTGCTCCTGCTCGAACTCGAGCACCCCACTGGATGCGCGCATCCTGAGCCCCATGCTGGCCGCCTTGGTCCCGCTGGCCGCGGCATGGCTCGTTCGCACCTGGTCGCGTGGACAATTGTGGACCCAATCCCTGACCGCGATCCTGGGGCTCTTGCTCCTGGCCGGATTCGCGGCCGACGGTCGGCAGCTTCTCGATCAGGGCTGGCTGCGCGGCTGGGGCTTTTCGCATCGCACCTGGCAATCCTCTCCCCTGCTGGAAGCAGTCCGTGACCTGCCGCCGTTGACGATCTACACCAACGAGCCGGACCTGCTCTACTTCCACACCGGCCGGCCGAGCTACATCGTTTTCGGTTCGATCGACCCGGTGACGGGCCTGCCGCGCCAGGGGTATGACGAGTGGCTCAACCTGGCGAAGGACACGCTCGCCGGGGGCAAGGCGGCGCTCGTCTGGGTCAACTACGAGCGGCTGCTCGCCGACCCCGAAGACCGCGTGATGGTCGAAGCGCTGAGCGAGGGCCTGGCGAACGCCGGCACGTACGCGGACGGCGTCATCCTGATCGCCGGAGGGGCGCCGTGATTCGACTCGCCGGCCGGCAGGATCTCGAGCGGCATCGTCGAGCGTCGAATGGCGGTGAGTCGGCATGATCACGCTGTTCAGTGGGCCCAAACCCTTTGTCGGACACGTCGGCCTGATCCAGGACAACGCCATCGCCTCCTGGACGCGACTGGGAGAAGGCGTCGAGGTTCTCTTGCTCGGGGATGAGCCCGGCATCCGCGAGGCCGCCCAGCGGCATGGAGTGCGCCACTTGCCTCAGGTGTTGCGCACGGCGAGCGGCACGCCGCGCCTGGACGCCATGTTTGCCCTGGCACGCGAGTCGGCCACGCATCGTCTGCTGTGCTACGCCAACGCCGACGTCATTCTGCTGCCCGACTTGTGGGCGCGCGCGAGTGAGACCGCCGCGCGATTCGAGTCGTTTCTGATGGTGGGCCAGCGCTGGGACCTTGCGGTAGGTGAGGCACGGCGCTTCGACGCCGGATGGGAGCAGCGGCTGCGCGAGGAGGTGCGGGCGCGCGGGCGCCGGCATCCGCCGGGAGGCAGCGACTACTTCGTTTTCCCGCGCGCATGCTACGAGGAGATGCCGGCGTTTGCCCTGGGTCGCGCCGGGTGGGACAACTGGATGATCTACCACGCCCGTCTGCAGCGCTGGCCGGTCGTCGATGCCAGCGAGGTGATCACGGTGATCCACCAGGACCATGACTACGCTCACCTGCCGGACGGGAAGCCTCATTACCGGCTCCCCGAGAGCGACCGGAATCTCGAATTGGCCGGGGGGCGGCCGTCCGTGTTCAGCCTGGCGGACTCAGACTGGGTGTACGCGGGCGGTCGGCTGCGACGACGGCGCGTCGAGCTTCGGCGGTTGCTGAGGCAGGCCGAGGTCGCAGTCTACGTGGCGCTCGGCCCCGGACGGGCTGCCCGCCGGGCGCGGCTGCTGATGCATCCGCTGGAGACACTTCGTTCCTTGAGACAGCGACCGCGCCGAGGGGCATCGTGAAAACGGAGAGAATGGCGCGCTGGGTTGCTCCGGCTGTGGCCCCGATTCTCCTGGTTCCGGCGACGACCTGGGCCTTGCGAGACCTACACGTCCTCGATCTTGCCCTGTTTGAGGATGGCCTTCCGATCGTCCCGCGCGCCGGGTCGAGAGCTTCCCCGGGGTTGCTGGGAAGCCCAACGGGGCGTGGGCGAACGCGCCGATGACCCGTGCCTTGGTATCGGAGCCACATGAGACTCACTAAGTCAGCCTTCAAGCAACTGCGCCCGCTGGCCCAACGCGTATGGCCCTATGCATTCTTGATCGTCACTCTCTGGGTCGTGCGGTACTGGCACAGCGCAGACTTCGGGTTCTATGAAGATGACTTGGCTCACCTGCCCACGGCGGCCGCCATGTCCTGGAGCGAGGTGATTGCCTTTGCCTTTGACCCGGCAAGGATCGCCAATCTCCTTGGCCAGGGACATCCCCTTCACTACACATTCATTTACCTGCTGACCAACTTGGGTTGGCGTCTGGGGGGTATTCATGGCCTCTACTGGTTAGGTTTCTGCATCCAGGCAGTCAACATCTGCCTCTTCTATGTGCTGCTCCGGAGGATCCACAGCCAAGCCCTTGGGGTCTTGGGCGGCCTCGCTTATGCCCTGTACTCTGCGGACACGACCCAGGCATACCTCACTTACTCTCTTGGCCTACACCCATCCTTGACCCTGCTTCTCCTGGCTGGTCATGCCTACCTGTCGGGGAAGAAATGGCTGAGCTACCCCCTTGCGGGTGCGATGCTCCTTACCTACGAGACTCCATTCACGGTGTTTCTGGCGTTTCCCCTGCTCAACCTTCGCCCACAACGGAAACCGCTGCGCGATCTCATGCTTCACGTGCTGATCGTTGGTTTGATGCTTGTCGCCATGGTCGTGTGGCGCAAGGGAGTGGGTGATGACCGGGTCGGGGGCCTCGATCTTGAACAGGCCGTCACAGTACCTATCGTACACATGATCCAAGGAACCCTAGTGAGCCTCGGGACCTACCTCTACCGCCCGCTGCAGACGTTGCAGAGTCTGGACATGGAGGTCGCGGCGGTCACGATCTTGGGCTTCGGGCTGTTCTCCTCGCTGCTGTATCAACTGGAGCTTGGGATGCCGCCCGAGTTCAGCGAGTTGCTTCGGTCCTCCCGGGCGGATCTTCGGCATGCCTGGAGATCGATCGTCGGCTGGAAGAGACTCTGGATCGGGCTGCCGCGCGAGGTGCAGTCTCTGCTCCGGATCCTGGCGGCAGGACTGGTGATGCTGGCCCTGGCCTATCCGCTAACCTACACGGTACGGGCGTACGCGATCAGCGGAAGAGACACCAGGGTGCACTCGGCAGGCGTCGTCGGTGCTGCGCTTGCCCTCGGGTCGTTCTTGCTGCTGGTGCTCTGGCTCGCCCGTACCACACGCTGGCGGCGCATGGCTGAACCTTGGCATTGGGGCATGGCTGGGGATTCTCGCAGGCTATGGGTTTGTGATCCAGAGGGACTACCAGGCGGCATGGCTCAACCAGCAGCACTTCTGGTCCAACCTGGTGACACAAATCCCCGATGTGCGCGATGGAACAGTGGTGCTCGTCGAGCCCGGCCCGCTGGGCGATGTCCACAGATCGGGGCGAACACGTGGGGCCTGCCATACGTCCTGGAGCAGCTCTATGTGTTCCCTCCCGAATGGGATCAGCCGCCACGAGTTGTGCGACTCGAGCCCAACTGGCGCGAGCACATCCTCAGCGGAGAAGGGCCGCTGCAGCTCGGCTGGCAGAGCGTACTCTCGCCCTCCGATGTCTGGGGCGAGATCGAAGGCAAGGATGTCATCCTGTTCTTGGACAAGGGCGGCGTGTTGGTGCGGCAATCCGGTCCGATGGACATCGCCGGTCAGCTGACCAGCCTGATGACGACCGAGGAGCGGGGTGAACCGCCGTATCCGCACCGGCTGTTATACGACCTCCTCATCCGCAAGACGTCGCCGGATTAGGCCGGGCGGCCGACCGAGTACGCGAACAAACGTAGAAGCCGAGCGCGGTGGAGGCAAGCATGCGTAAGGGTCAAAACCCGGCCAAGTTCGTCGGGCAGGTCGCGCGGCCGGAGCGGATCACGGCCGCCGTGCTCAGTCCTACGTGCCGTCCCTGCATGGCTACCATGCCGAGAGCCTTCAAGTCCTCCAGGCCTGCCTGACCAGCTTGCGCTCGACGGTGGACCTGCCCTTCGACCTGATGGTCTTTGACAACGGAAGCTGCGAGGAGGTCCAGGACTTCCTGCTCGGATCGCAGCGGCAAGGGGAGATCCAGTTTCTGCTGCTGTCCGAGCGGAATCTCGGCAAGGGCGGCGCCTGGAATGTGATCTTCCAGGCTGCTCCGGGCGAAGTGCTGGCGTACACGGACAGCGACGCGCTGTTCTCCGCCGGGTGGCTTTCGGATTCGCTTCGCATCCTGGAGACCTACCCGAAGGTCGGCATGGTCACCAGCCGCCCATTCCGCACGCCGCCGGAGTTCTATTCCCGGACGCTGGCCTGGGCGGACTCCGATCGGGAAGTGCAGGTCGAGCGCGGTTCGTTCATCGCCTGGGAAGCCTTTCGCGAGTTCGACATGAGCCTGGGGCAGGAGGAAGAGCAGGTCCGGCAGCGGTATGCGTCCACCGAGGATATCCGTCTGACTTACCGCGGCGTCCCGGCGATGGTCGGCGCCTCGCACTGGCAGTTCGTGGGGTGGACTGCCGTGCTGCGCCAGTTCGTCCCGTTCCAGATGGACCGGCCGATGGGCCAGGTCCGTCAGTTGGATCAGCGGGTCAACGCCGCCGGACTGCTGCGGCTGATGACGTCCGAGCCGCGGGCGATGAACATGAGCAACAGCCTGGCGCCGGTGCCGGCGGCCGGCGCCGACTCCAGGCGAGGGGCGGCGGGTGGGCCGGCGCGCCGCCTGCTGAACCTGCCCCTCGTCCGGCGAGTGCTGCTCGGCCTGTACGACCGAATCTTCCGCTGGTACTACACCGAAGGGAAGGGTCGTCGTTGACCAAGCCGAAGCGCATCTTCCTCTCTGCCGATCACGGCCTGGCAGTCATCTACTTCCTGCAGTCGGACGTCGTCCCGACGCTGGTGCGCAGCGGCGTCGAAGTGGTGGTCCTGACCGACGACGGGCTGCGCGACCAGATGCTCGCACGCTTCGGTGGGCCGGGCATCTCGGTCGAGGGACTGCGGTTGGGCGCGGCGCGCGAGTACGCGCAAGTCCACCGCGACGTGCAGTGGTGGCTGACATTTCTGCGGCGCGTCGGCGGATCGAATCGCATCAACACCGCAGCGATGGACTCCTACATCCGCCAGACATTCACCGAGGAACCCCCGCGCCGCCTGGCGCTGATGCCCCTGGCCTGGCTGGCCATCTGCCGCGCTGCGCCGTTCGGCTCGCATCCGGCAGGCACTCGTCCGCACTCAGGAGCGCTTCAACCCTGGACTGTATGCTGACCTGTTCGAGGCGCAGCCGCCCGATCTGGTCGTGGCCAGCACCCCGGGCTGGCGGATGGACCGCTACTTGCTGCGGGAGGCGCGCGCCCGCGGCATCCCGACCGCAGCCGGGATCGTCGGCTGGGACAACCCCAGCAGCTACAGCATCCCGGGCTCGCGCGTCGACCATGTCACCTGCTGGTCGGAGATCCAGAAGGAGGAGCTCGTCCTCGGGTCGGACTGGCGGCCGGACCAAGTGCACGTCGGCGGAATCCCCTCGTATGACGGTTACTTCCGGAAGCAGTGGCTCCTGCCGCGCGAGGAGTACTTCCGAATGCACGGGCTCGATCCGCACCGGAAACTGCTCTCCTATGCGTGCAGCTTCGTCAGTTTCTCTCCCAATCTTCAGAATATCGAGGCCCTGGCGCGACTGGTGGCCTCGGACACGCTGCGGCAGCCGTGCCAGCTCCTGGTCCGCCTGCACCCCAATCACTTCTGGGACGTGGACCTGTTCGTGGAAGAGCGGGAGCGAATCCGTCGCCTGGCTCGTGAAGTGCCGCAGGTGCACGTCGTCGATCCGGTGCCCCTGGGCGGCGAGCTCGGCTACTACTCGGGCGAGGACATGCCGGAGAAGGCGTCGATGCTGGCTCACTCCGACGTGTTCCTGACCGTCTACTCGACGATGGTCGTCGAAGCGGCCGTGCACGACCGCCCGATCGTGAGCGCCTGCATCGACGCGCCGGGCGGCTGGAACCGACGCCGCAAGTACTCGCTGCCCCTGTCGCGGATCGGTGACTGGCCGACGCACGATCGATTCCGTCGCGCCGGCGCCGGGCGCGTGGCGCTGACCGAACGCGAACTGCGCCAGGCGATCGACGACTACCTGGCCGATCCTGAGGCCGACCGTCCGGCGCGGCGCGCATTCCTCGAGCGCGAGATCACCTACACCGACGCCAGCGCCGGCCGGCGTACGGGCGAGTACCTGCTTCATCTGCTGGAGAAGGGCCGCATGAAGATCCTGATCGTCGGGCTCGGCTCGGTCGGGCGGCGCCATCTGCGCAACCTGGTCGCTCTTGGGGAGACCGATCTGGTGCTCCTGCGCAGCGGCAAGAGCACGCTGCCTGAGGATGAGTTGCACGGCTTCCCGGTGGTGACGGAGATGGATGCCGCGTTGCGCCTCCAGCCACAGGCGGCGATCATCGCCACGCCGACGGCGCTGCACCTGCAGTCTGCCATCCCGCTGGCGCGCGCCGGGTGTCACCTGCTGCTCGAGAAACCGATCTCCCACACCATGGAGAAGATCGCCGATCTCCAGGACGCGGTGCGCCAGGGCGGGGGGCAGGTCGTGATCGCGTTCCAGTATCGCCATCACCCGGGCCTGCTGGCGATCCGTCGTTGGCTGGAACAAGACGCCATCGGGCGACCGCTGATCGCGCGGGCCCAATACTGCGACTACCTGCCAGGTTGGCACCCGTGGGAAGACTATCGGCTGTCCTACAGCGCGCGGGCCGACCTGGGAGGCGGGGCGGTGCTGACGCTTTGCCATCCGCTCGACTACCTGCTCTGGCTGCTCGGCGACGTGACGTCCGTCACTGGCGCGACGGCTGCCAAAGCTGGAATGGGCATCGACGTGGAGGACAGTGCGGAGGCGGCGCTGGAATTCGCCAGCGGAGTGCTGGGTGGGGTTCACCTCAATTACGTGCAGCGGCCCGCTTCCCATCAGCTGACGATTGTGGGAACGGAGGGCACTCTCCATTGGGATCAGTCCGATGGGGCAGCGAGGCTCTACAGCGCCCGGGCGGAGACGTGGGAGGTGGCCGAAGCGCCGGCGGGGTTCGAACGCAACGACATGTTCGTGGCGGAGATGAGGCACTTCCTCGACGTGACAGCGGGCAAATTGGCTGCCGCACCTTCGCTTGCGGACGGGATCCGTTCGCTCAGGCTGGGATTGGCGATTCTTGACTCCGCGCGCCTTGGACGACGAATCGAACTGAAGGCATAGGGGATGATCGCCGCGCCGCGCGACAATCGCATTGCGAACCCGCCAACGGGTCGGGTAGGCCGTCAGGCGCGCCCGGCGCAGGTTCGAGCTTCAGGACGCGGGCGCGTCGGCTCAGGGCGCCGGCTCGAACGAGCACAGCAGCTCCTGGCCGCGCAGGAAAGACGCCTCGTCGGCGAAGTAGGCCTGGGTAAGGTGGTCACACAACGAATGCCGGGTATGCTCACTATCGCGAATCCGAACCGCCGCCACCCCGGCCAGTTCGTCCATGTCCAGGTTGATATAGGCCTGAAAGAACGGCATCCATTCGGAACGGTCCAGCGGTTTGAGGCCGAGCTCCTCGACTTGCGCGCCCAGGGCGACGATCGCCTGCCAGTCGCCGCGCTGGCGCGCCAACGCGGCGGTCTCGTAGTACCAGCACCATGTGTGCGTCGGCTCGGATCCGAAGATCGTCTCGGGCGGGATCGCCGGCTCGGCCTCGGTCATGATCCGCTCGGCGTGCGAGTAGCGCGCCAGCGAGCTGACCAGGCTCTCAGAATCCGTCGGCATCTCCGGGGAGACGCTCTCCAGGACGTGCAGGCAAGTGCCCCGGGAGGGCATGACGGCCAGCAGGCTGAAGTTGAAGTCTCGCTGGAATTCGATCAGCGTCCGCATACCGCGCACGTCGCGGGTGCCCAGGCGCACCAGCTCGGCCGTGTGTTCGGTGAGGAGCTCGGTCGCCAGGATCGGGGATCTCGCCTCCGGGTAGTAGATCAGGTTGGCAGGCGCCCAGGTCTCATAGTCCTCGAAGAAAGCGAAATCGGGCGTCTGCATCAGCAGGACGGTCCCCGGCTCGAGCCCGGGCGCGCGCCAGGTGAGCTGCCACCACATCTGCCGTTGGTCCTCCCACGCCCGCGCCCAGTCGACGGCGTTCAGGTAGTGGGTCGAGACGCCCAGGCCGATCAGCAGGCTGAACGCCAGCACCGGCAGCGGCCGGCGGGCGAAGCGCAGCAGCGTCCCGGTGACCAGCAGCGCGATGCCAAGCGTCAGGTGCAGCGTGTAGCGATCGAAGCCGCTCTCCCAACGCACGTCGCGGCCGGCGACGATCACCGGGAATGCGCCCATCAGGATGGCCAGGCCGCCGACAATGATCATCTCGCGCGCCGACTGCGGGTTGGAGGCGAATGCGGTTGCACCCTCGCGCACCGCGCGCGAAGCGCGCGCCGCGCGGGCGTAGGCGACGAACACGGCGATCGCCAGCCCGGCCAGGACGAAGGCGATCAGGCTGTCGGTCAGCGTGGCGAAGGCGTTGAGTCGATAGGCGGGCACGAACCAGCCGGACAGCCCGGCTTCGATGAAGTCGCGTACCGTCTCCAGGCCGACCCGCCCGAACATGCGCAGCGGCGAGCCGGTGTACTGTTGGAGCAGCCCTCCGACGTCGACGGCCGCGCGGGCGGCCTGGAAGAACAGCATACGCCAGACGAGATACGCAGCCAGCGGCAGCAGGTAGGGGAGCCAACGCGCCAGAGTTCCGGCGAACCACCGGCTTGAGGCCATGCTCGGCTCTCCAGGCGAGAAGCGCCAACAGCACCAGGCGCACGCCCTCCAGCCCGATCATGTATTCGTACAGCAGCCAGTTGGCGAGGCCGGTCACGATCGCCAGCCCGGTGAGGGCGATCGAGGCGCGGCGGTTTGTGGCGCGCCCCGCGGCGACGGTCAGCGCCAGCGAGACGACCCCGCAGGCGTAGCTGGTCAGTTGGTTCGAGAAGGTATCGGCGTTCGGCTGCTGCAGGAAACCCGGGTAGACGACGAACAAGACAGCGGCGGTCGTGGCGGCGGCCTTTTCCTCCGGCCAAAGCTGGCGCATCAGCCACAGGAACGCCAGGGCGCCGGCCAGCCGCAGCGCCAGAGAGTAGACGTTCCACGCCAGGGCGGACTCTCCAAACAGGGAATAGGTGCCGGCGTACAGGTAGCCCATCACCGGTCGATCGATCGAGAACAGCGTGATGATGCTGTCGGCGCCGAACGTGTGCCCCGCCCAGAGCTGATACCAGTCATCGCGGTAGAAACCGAAGCGGTGAAGCAAGGGCACAAAGGCCAGCAGGCCGATGCCGACGACCACGGCCACAGCAATCCACGGTTCACGTCGCTGGAAGATCTGCTTCATGCCACCACCTGCGTGCGCCAGGCCGGATGCCCAAGTCTACCTCACGGTGTGCCGGCCGGGCCCGGTGGTACCATTCTAAGTTCCGATTGGATGCACGGGGAGCGCGCATGACGAAGGAACTGGACAAGTTCCGCATGGACGGCCGCGTGGCGATCGTCACCGGAGGCGCAGGGTTGCTCGGGGCGGAGTTCTGCCGCACGCTGGCGGAGGCCGGAGCATCGGTCGCCGTGGCCGATCTGGACGTCGCCAAGGCGGAGAACGTGGCAGCCGGCTTGCGCGCCGAGGGCGGGAAGGCGATCGGGCTCGGCCTGGACGTCACACAGCTCGAGTTGGTCACGCGGGCCATCGGCCAAGTCCGTGCCGACCACGGTCGCGTGGACGTGCTGGTCAACAGCGCGGCGCTCGATCCCAAGTTCGATCCGGCGCATCAGGAGCGAGCGGCCAACGCCTTCGAGGATTACCCGCTCGAGATGTGGAATCAGGCGCTGGCCGTCAACCTGACCGGGATGTTCCTGTGCTCCCAGGCGGTGTCCCGGCCGATGCTCGAGCAGGGAAGCGGCGTGATCATCAACCTCTGCTCCACCTATGGACTGGTCGGGCCGGACCAGCGGATCTACGCGCAGCCCGGCAAGCCACGGCAGTTCAAGCCCGTCTACTACTCGGTGACGAAATCCGGCGTGCTCGGCATGACGCGCTACCTGGCGACTTATTTCGCCGGGACCGGGCTGCGCGTCAACGCGCTGACGCCCGGCGGGGTCTTCAACGACCACGACGACGGTTTCGTGGCCAACTATTCTGCCCGCACGGTGCTCGGCCGCATGGCCCGCCGGGACGAGATGAATGGGGCGCTGCTCTTCCTGGCCTCGGATGCTTCCTCCTATATGACCGGCTCCAACTTGATCGTCGACGGAGGCTGGACGGCATGGTAGCCCGGCCGGAAGTCCTGGCGATCATCCCGGCCCGCGGCGGATCGAAGTCGATCCCGCGCAAGAACATCCGCGCCTTCGCCGGGCATCCGCTGCTGGCCTGGAGCCTGGCCGCCGCGCGCCAGGCATCTTCCGTCACGCGCGTGCTGCTCTCGACGGATGACGACGAGATCGCCGCCATCGCCCGGCGCTACGGCGCCGAGACGCCCTTCCTCCGGCCGGCCGACCTGGCGCAGGACCGGACGCAGGATCTGCCGGTCTTCGAGCACGCCCTGCGCTGGCTCGAGGAACATGAAGACTACCGGCCGGAGATCGTTGTTCAACTTCGCCCGACATCTCCCGTCCGCCCGCGCGACCTGGTGGATCGAGCCGTGCAGCTTCTGCTCGACACCCCCGATGCGGATTCGGTGCGGGGCATCGTCCCATCGGGTCAGAACCCGTACAAGATGTGGCGCCTGCAGCCGGACGGCCGCATGACGCCCGCTGCTTCGCGAAGGACTGCGCGAGCCATACAACATGCCTCGGCAGGAACTGCCGCCCACGTACTGGCAGACCGGCCACGTCGACGCCATTCGGCCCCGCGCCATCCTCGAGAAGCACTCGATGAGTGGCGACGTGATCCTGGGGCTCGAGCTCGACCCGCGCTTCACCGTGGACATCGACACGCTGCGCGATTGGGAACGCGCCGAGTGGCTGGTGAGCGACCCGGCGCTGGAGGCCGTGCGGCCCGGGCCGGCGCCGCGGCCGATGCCCGCCCGCGTGAAGCTGGTGGTGCTCGACTTCGACGGGGTGCTGACCGACAACCGCGTCTGGACCGACTCCGACGGGCGCGAGATGGTGGCCGCCGACCGCGGGGACGGCTGGGGGCTGGCGCGCCTGCGCGAGCGCGGCGTCGAGGTCGTCGTTCTCTCGACCGAGACCGACCCGGTGGTGGCGGCGCGCTGCCGCAAGCTCAACCTGCCCTTCGTCCAGGGCTCCGGCGATAAGGCCGCCGCGCTGCAGGCCCTGCTCGTGGAGCGGGCGGCAGCCCCGGGCGAGACGATCTATCTCGGGAACGACGCCAACGATGTGCCGTGCTTTCCGCTCGTCGCCTGCGCGCTGGCCGTCGCCGACGCGCATCCGTCTGCCCTCGCCGGCGCGGATCGCGTGCTCTCCCATCGCGGCGGCCACGGCGCGGTTCGTGAGCTGTGTGACCTGCTGATCCAGACCCTGGAGTCGAAGGAGCCCCATGCCTAGAGAAGTGCGCCTCGGGGATCGCCTCGTCGGGGACGGGCATCCCACCTACGTCATCGCCGAGATCGGCATCAACCACAACGGCGACCTCGAAACCGCCCAGCGGATGATCGACGCCGCCGTGCACGCCGGGGCGGATGCCGTCAAGTTCCAGAAACGCACGCCGGAGCTGTGTGTGCCGCCGGACCAACGCGACCAGATGCGCGAGACTCCCTGGGGTTACATCAGCTACCTCGACTATCGCCACAAGGTCGAGTTCAGCGAGACGGATTACCGCGCCATCGACGCCTACTGCCGCGGGCATGGGATCCAATGGTTCGCCTCGGTGTGGGATGAGCCGTCGGTCGACTTCCTGGAGCCTTTCCGGCCGGTGTGCTACAAAGTCCCGTCGGCATCGCTCACCGACCACGCGCTGCTGCGGCACCTGCGCACGACGGGCCGCCCGGTGGTCCTGTCCACGGGCATGTCGACCATGGAGCAGATCCGCGCCGCCGTGAAAGTGCTCGGCACCAACGATCTGGTGCTGACGCATGCGACGAGCACGTATCCGTGCGAGCCGGAGGAGCTCAACCTGCGCATGGTTGAAACGCTGCGCACCGAGTTTCCGTGCCCGGTCGGCTACTCGGGGCATGAGGTCGGACTGGTGCCATCGGCGGTGGCGGTGGCATTGGGTGCCTGCATGGTCGAGCGGCACATCACGCTCGACCGCGCCATGTGGGGGAGCGACCAGGCGGCATCCGTCGAACCGGGAGGCTTCGAGCGCCTGGTGAAGTACATCCGCGTCTCCGAGCTGGCCGTCGGAGACGGGATCAAGCGCGTCTACGCCAGCGAGCAGCCGTCGTTGAAGCGCCTGCGCCGTGTGGGAGCCTAGGAGTCCGTCTTGTTGCTCGATCCGATTCGTGTCCGCTGGCGCATCCGGCGCGGCAACCAGACGCTGGGAGCGCAGGTCGCCCGCGTGCGCGCCTTCCTGGATACCCGCCCGGCGGTCGACGATTCGCTCGGTCCGGTCCTGATCTTCAACGCCTCGACGCGCATCCATCGGCTCAGTCTGAACGGTGCGTTCTCCCTGCTCACCGCGTGGTCATTGCGAGCGGCCGGCACGCCCGTGCTCCAGGTCGCCTGCCGCGCCGGGATGGAACAGTGCACGCTCGGGGCGCAGCGGCTTCACCTCGAGGCGCCGCCTCCGTGCGCCCAGTGCATGCGCTTCAGCGATCGGTTGTTCTCCGGCCTGCCGACCGTCGGGCTCCGGCTCCGGCCGGAGGCCCTCGAACGCACCCGGGACCTCGAAGCGCAATCGCTGGCCGGCTTGATCGCCTGCGAGTTGGACGGCGTTGGATTCGGATCGCTTGTGCTGCCGACGGTGCGCTGGGTGCTTCGCCGGCACGACCTCGAGGACAGCCAGGCCGTTCGGGATCTGGTGCGGCAGTATGTCCGCTCGGCCATCAGCCTGCACCTCGAATTCGAGGAGTTGATCGAGCGCCGACGGCCCAGGGCCGTGGTTGTCTTCAATGGAATCATGTTTCCCGAGGCGGTGGCGCGGCTGGTCGCGCGGCGCGCCGGGGTTCCGGTCATCACCCATGAGGTCGGCCTGCAGCCGCACTCGGCGTTCTTCTCGGCGCGCGAGGCGACCTTCCGGGAGGTCGACATCGCTCCGGAAGGCCGTCTGGACGCGGCGCAGTCGGAGCGCCTCGACGACTACCTGGGCGGCCGATTCCGCGGTCGCATTCGCATGGCCGGGATCGACTTCTGGCCGGAGATGCAGCCGCTGCCGCCGTCGTTCGAGGCGCGCCTGACGGGCTTCCGCCAGGTGACGACGATCTTCACCAACGTCGTTTTTGACACGAGCCAGGTGCACGCCAACACTCTCTATTCGACGATGTTCGAGTGGCTCGAGGAACTGGGCCGAGCGATCCCCCGTCATCCCGAAACGCTTTTCGTGCTCCGCGCGCACCCGGACGAGGACCGGCCGGGCAAAGAGAGCCAGCAAAGCGTTGCCAACTGGTTGGTGGCCTCGGGCTTGCGGGACGCGCCCAACCTTCTCTTCCTCGGTCCGTCGGACTACGTCAGTTCGTACGAGTCTGATCCGCCGTTCGAAGCTGGTGTTGGTGTACAACTCGTCGGTGGGGTTGGAGGCGTCGATTGCCGGTGTGCCGGTGCTCTGCGCCGGACGGGCGCGCTACACGCAGGTGCCGACGGTCTTCCTGCCGGGCTCGCGGGAGGAGTACGGGCTGGCGCTTGAAGCGCTCCTGCAGGCGCCTGCCCTGGACGCTCCGGCGGCTTTCACGGCCAACGCCCGGCGGTTCCTGCATCATGAGGTGTTCCACGCCTCGCTCGATCTGAGCGAGTTCCTGGCCGACGAGAACGGGTTTCCCGGGATGGTGTTGCTCAAATCGTTCGATCCGGCGCGGTTGTTGGACTCGGAGGCACTCAGCGTCATCCGAGAGGGGATCCTGCACGGGCGACCCTTCGAGAGCGGCCGGGGCCGTGCCTCAGGACGAGCGCTGCGCGCCCGACCGAAGGGCCAGGCGGCCGGGCTATAATCGATTTTGACCCCAGGATGGTGACGGAATGAAGATCGAGTACAGGGAAACCAGCAGCGATCTCTTGAAGCGCATCGACATCCATCAGCAATACGGCAGCCGCGACATCGATGCCTGGATGCTCGAAGTGCTCAAGCCGCAAGCCGGTTGCCAGATCCTGGACGTCGGGTGCGGCGCGGGCAAGCAGTGCTTCGTCTTCTGGGATGCCCTGCAGGGGAAAGCCGAGATCACGGGCGGGGACGTCTCGCCCGAACTGCTGGCGACGGCCCGGGCGGCGAACTCCCGCACCGGCGACGCCGTCAAATTCACCGAGCTCGACTTCAACCGGCGTTTTCCGTTCGAGGACGCCGGCTTCGATCTGCTCTCGTGCTGCTTCGCCATCTACTACGCCGCGAGCGCGCCGTTCACCATCGGCGAGATGCGCCGCATGCTCCGCCCGGGGGGACGGCTGTTCACGACCGGGCCGATGCCGGAGAACAAGCGCCTGTTCTACGACATCATCCGCGAAGCGACCGGCCGCCCGATCCCTCCCATGCCGGGGAGTTCCCGCTACGCCAGCGAGATCCTGGACGAGATCCGACGTCACTTCAGCCGGGTCGACGTGCAGGTCTTTGAGAATCCGCTGGTGTTCGAGAGCATCGAGCCCTTCCTGGCCTACACGCGCGCCTCGCTCTCGGAGGACCGGCGCCTGTGGACCAGCCTGTTCCAGGGCAAGGACGAATTCGAGCAGCTCATCGGCCAGATCGCCGCCGCATCCGCCGCTCGTCTGCAGCGCGACGGCAAGCTGGTGATGACCAAGGTCGTCGGCGGTTTCGTTGCCCATGTCTGACCGGGGAGGGTCCCGATGAAGTTCTTCGGATCGAAGGTCCTGTTCCTGGGCGCGCACCCGGACGACATCGAGCTCGGCTGCGGCGCGCTGTTGGCGGGCATCGCCGCGCGGGCCGAGATCCTGTGCGTCACGCTCTCGGACAACCAGAAGAACCCGGCGTTGAAGAACGTGGTCGACGAACACTACCGCAGCATGGCCGAGCTGGGCGTGGGGCGCGACCGGATCGTGCTCGGATCGTTCGAGACGCGTTACTTCCCGCGCGACCGGCAGGAGATCCTCGAATTCCTGTACGACTTGAACCGCCGGCACCGGCCGGAGATCGTCTTCGTTCACTCGCAGTCGGACATCCATCAGGATCACGGGGTGGCCACGCTGGAAGCCATGCGGGCGTTTCGAGGCACGACCGTCCTGGGCTTCGACGTCCTGCGCAGCTCCTACGGGTTCTTCCCGCAGTTCCTGGTCGAGGTGGCGGAGGCGGAGGTCGAGAAGAAGGTCCGTGCCTTGCAGCAGTACGGGACGTACTGCGACAAATACTACTTCGACCCCGCCGTCATTCGATCCACACTGGTGCGTCAAGGCGCGCTGGCCGAGCTGCCCTTCGCCGAGGGCTTTGAGATCCTGCGGATCGTAGGGACGTTTCAAGGGCTCCCGGATGAGGCGAAAGGCTGAGTTGAACGCTCCTTCCGGATTGTCGTAGTTGCCCATTGCGATAGCGGCCCTGGCTGCGAGGAGCCGTCCAACTTGCCATGCAGCAGGAGCAGGTCCGTGAATCGCAGACGAGAATCGGCTGCTATGCCAGAGGGCGATCGGTGGAATTCGATGACTCCCAAGCTCGCCGCCGCAGCGAGCGCGGCACCACGACCTCTTCGACGAAGGTTGGCGTTCTACCTTCTGGCGGTGCTGGTCTGCGTCCGGATGGTGCTGGCGGCTGTTGTCGTCGCCCACCCCGAAGGCGGTGTGATCATCGACTCCGGCGGATACATGGCCCTTGCGAGGCTGCTCATCTATGACGGCAACTACCTGGAGCCCTCAGGTCAGGACTTGATCTGGCCCCCGGGTTATCCTCTCCTCATTGCCGCGGCCAGTCTCTGGCAGGAGCCGAATCCTGTCGCCATAGCCGTGGTTCAGCTCGGGATGACCGGCGTGCTGACTCTATGCCTTGTCTGGCTCGGCACCAAGGCGGCAGGGCAGACTGCTGGTCTGGCGGCAGGATGGCTGTATGCCTTGAGCCCCAATGCAGCGTTCTGGTCAATGACAGTGATGTCTGAAACCTTCTTCTCCGCCCTTCTCGTCCTGGGGGTCGTGGCGTACATGTCGGTGATCCAGGGGCGCCGGCGGACTGCCGCGTTGGCGGCCGGGCTGATATTGGGTGCAGCCTGTCTTGTCCGACCGGCGGGAACGCTGTTGATGGTGATCTGGGCAGGGTTGCTCTTCGGCTTGTTGCGCCGGCAGCAGGGGGGTCGCTCGGCCGCGGTCGTATGCGCTCTTGCTCCTCACAGGCGGGCTGGCGGTCATCGTCCCATGGATGATCCGCAACCAGGTAGCGCGGGGTGAGTTCGTGTTCTCGAACGTAGCCGCCAAAGACCTACTACGGTTTCAACGTCGCCAGCGTCTTGGCCGAGGCGCGTGGGATTGCTCGGAATGAGGCGGTTCTGGAGATCGGCGCCGGCGGGGATAAATGGGGAGATGCGATACGCGTGCTGGCCACCTACCCTGATGTGTTTGTGGTGCAGCAATTGGAGGGGATCCTGCGCTCGGTCGTCGGGGTGGAGTCAGGCGTCTGGGCACGCCAGCTTGGGTTGGGCAGGGAGTTCCAAGGGAGCTTCGGCGTACTCAGTGCGCTTCGCGCCGGCCAGCCTAGTGTGGCGTTCAGCCGGTTACAGCAGCAACTGAAAGCGCCCGAGACAGCGCCCCTCGCCTTCCTCTTCCTTCTTGGGGCAGCATATACGCTGGGGCTTTGGGTGCTATTCGGGACAGCACTGCTCCGTGGTCGCCATTGGCCTCCCGTAGCGGCACAATTGGCGATCGTCGTTGTGGTCACCTTGGCGTATATCGTTCTCATCCCCGGTGCCGCGGGCCAGGCTCGTTTCCGAGTCTCAGTGGAACCTCTCCTGGCGCTGGTGGCGGGATTCGTTTGGGCGCCAGACGCCTTGTCGGTGCACCCGCACCCGCTTCCCGACCGGGTGCGGACAACGTGACATGACCGGACCGCGTCCCTGCTCGGTCGTCATCCGGGCGTTCAATGAGGAGAGGCATATCGGCCGGCTCCTGAGCGGGATCCTGCAGCAAACGGTCCGGCCGGTGGAGATCGTGCTGGTCGACTCCGGGTCGACCGATGCCACAACGGCCATCGCGGCGCAGTTCTCGGTCCGGATCGTCACCATCCGGCCGGAGGAATTCTCCTTCGGCCGATCGTTGAACCGCGGCCTGGCCGCCGTCACCGGCGACCTCGTCGTCCTGGCCAGCGCGCATGTCTACCCGGTGTACGCCGATTGGCTGGAGCAGCTCCTGCGACCCTTCGAGGATCCGCAGATGGCGTTGAGCTACGGGCAGCAGCGCGGGCAGGACGGGACGCGGTTCAGCGAACACCAAGTGTTCGCCAAGTGGTTTCCGAATCGATCGGAACCGCGCCAGGCTCATCCGTTCTGCAACAACGCCAACGCCGCGATCCGGCGGGCGCTGTGGGAGACTCATCCGTATGATGAGACGCTGTCCGGGCTGGAAGACCTGGCGTGGGCGACGTGGGCGATGGAGCAGGGGCGGGCGATCGCCTATGTCGCTGAGGCGCCCGTCATCCACGTCCACGACGAAACCCCGCCGTTGGTCTACAACCGCTACCGGCGGGAAGCGATGGCGCTCCGGACCCTTCACCCGGCCGAGCGATTCCGCCTGTGGGATTTCGCCCGGCTGTTCGGCGCCAATGTCGGAAGCGACCTGGTCCACGCGATGAGGCAGCGGGTTCTGCTGCGCGAGGCCTGGGGGATCGTGTGGTTCCGCTGGATGCAGTTCTGGGGGACCTATCGGGGTTTCTCGTACGCCGGTCCGCTCTCGGGAAGCCTGAAGCAGATCTTCTACTACCCGCGCGAGCCGGCCGGGACTGCGGCGCCTCCGCCGACGCGCCAGGCCTCACGAATCGACTACGGCGCGCTCGGAGGGGAAACTCGTGGGCAACACTGAAACGGCCGTCACGGCTCTGGTCCCGATGCGGCACCACTCCGAACGCGTGCCGGGCAAGAACTATCGGCCGATCGCCGGGCGCCCTCTCTATGCCTACATTCTCGAGACGCTGCTGGCCTGCCCTTCGGTGTCGCAGATCGTCGTCGACACCGACAGCCCGATCCTGCACCAGGGGATCGCCGAGCGATTCCCGAGCGTGAAACTGATCGAGCGCCCGGAAGCCCTGCGCGGCGGCGAGGTGGCCATGAACGCCATCCTCGAACATGACCTCGGGCTCGTGCCCTCACGCTTCTACCTGCAAACCCACTCTACCAACCCGTTGCTGCAAGCGTCGACCGTCGAGCGGGCCATCGAAGCGTTCCTGGCTTCCTTCCCGGAGCACGACTCCCTCTTCTCGGTCACACGCTGGCGCAAGCGCCTGTGGGATGCACACGGCCGGCCCGTCAATCACGACCCGGCCATCCTGCTGCGCACGCAAGACCTGCCTCCGTTCTTCGAAGAGAACTCGTGCCTGTACTTGTTCGAACACGACCGGTTTCTTGCCTCCCACAACCGGCTGGGTGCATCGCCGCTGCTCTTTGAGATCGACGCGAACGAAGCCGTCGACATCGATGAGGAGCAAGACTTCCGGATGGTGGAAGCCGTTCTGCAGTCGCAGGCGCGAGCGGCAAGCAGCCGCCCCTGACGGCTGAGGCCTGAGGGGCCCTGTGTGAGGTGATCCGATGAGACGTTTGGCCGGCATTCGCCCGTATCCCTTCCTGATGGCCGCTTACCCGGCGCTGGCCTTGCTGGCGGCCAACGCGGACCAAGTACGGCTTGAGGTCGTCCTCCGCCCGCTGTTCGTCTCGCTTCTGCTGTGTGCGCTGCTTTACGCTCTGCTGGCCTTGTCCGTGCGCCGGCCCGAGCCGGCGGCGATCCTGTCCACCTGGTGGCTGCTGCTGTTCTTTGCCTACGGGCACATCTACGCCGCGCTGCGGCAGGTCTCATTCCTCGACGCGAGCCTCGGTCGTCACCGCTTTCTTGCCTTCGTGTGGATCGCGCTCGCCCTCGGTGGAGCAGCCTGGATCCTGCGGCGCAAGGAGTGGGGGAACACGGCTCGCGTGCTGACCTGGATCTCGGCCGTTGCCGTGGCGCTCCCCCTGATCCAGGTGGCTGCGTATGTCGTGGAGACCAGCCATCTGAGCGCAGAGCGCGCAGCCTCCGGCCAGACATCGGCATCCGCGCCCGGGATCTTGCCGGAGGGCCAAGTGCTCCGGCCCGCGGCAGATGTCCCCATGCCGGACATCTACTACATCATCCTCGACGGCTACGGCAGGAGTGACACGCTGGAGCAGGTCTACGGCTTCGACAACTCCGAGTTCCTCGCCGGACTGCGAGAGCTGGGGTTTGTCGTCGCCGAGTGCAGCCAGTCCAACTACGCTCAGACCGAGCTTTCGATTGCCAGCTCGACGAACCTGCTCTACTTGGAGTCGCTGGGCGACACCTTCCGCCCCGGCACGGACAACCGGCGACCCCTGCTGCCGCTCATCCGCTCCAGCGCCGTCCGCCGCGCGCTGGAGGCTGTGGGCTACCGCATCTTTGCGTTTGACACGGGCTTCACTTTCATCAACCTGGAGGACGCGGACCGCTTTCTGTCGCCTGGGCTGGAGAATGGGTTGAACGGTTTCGAGCTGATGCTCGTGCGTTCGACCGCCGGGCTCCTGGTGCTCGACAGCGCGTCGGTGCTGCCGAGCATGCTGGCGCCCGAATTGCATCGTCCGCAAGACGACCACCGCGAGCGCGTCCGCTTCGCGTTCGATGAGCTTGAGCACCTGGCGGTCGAGCCGGGGCCCAAATACGTCTACGCCCATATCGTCTCCCCGCACGATCCGTTTGTCTTTGGCGCCGAGGGCCAGGCGGTCGAGTTGCCGATCGCTGGCTCCGCCTCGCCCGGGTGGGAGCAGCAGGCGTATGCGGACCAGGCGCGCTTCATCAGCCGGCGGGCTCTGGAGATGCTCCGGGTGCTGATCTCTCAATCCGAGCGTCCGCCTGTGATCCTGCTCCAGGCCGATCATGGACCGGGCTTGAATTCGCCCGCCGGGCGCATGGGGATCCTGAATGCCTACCTGTTCCCCGGCGCCTCCCAGGTGGTCGAGGACGATCTCTCGCCCGTGAACTCCTTCCGCGTGTTGTTCAACGCGATCTTCGGCACCTCCTTCGTCCGCCTGCCGGACATCAGCTACTTCTCCATCTATCCGGCGCCGTACGATTTCGCCCTGATTCAGCCATCCTGTCCTCCCTAGGTGAACCTGTGGGCTACCGCGTGCTGCTCTCCGCCCCCTACCTCCTGCCCGTCATCGACGCGTACCGGCCTGTCCTGCATGCCGCCGGCATCGAGCTGGTGCCCGCCTCGGTGCAGGAACGGCTGTCCGAGGACGAATTGATGATGTTTGCCGGCCAGGTGGACGGCGTGGCGTGCGGCGATGATCAGTTCTCCTCCCGTGTCCTGGAGGCGTTTGCCCCGCGCCTCAAGGTGATCTCGAAATGGGGCACGGGCATCGACTCGATCGACCGGCAGACCGCCGAGCGGCTTGGCATCCGCGTGGGCAACACGCCGGGAGCGTTCGCTCATCCGGTGGGCGACACCGTGCTGGCCTACCTCCTGGCCTTCGCCCGCCGCGGGCCGTGGATGGATCGGGCGATGAAGTCCGGCCAGTGGGAGAAGAGTCCCGGACGGACGCTGCGCGAATGCACGCTGGGCGTGGTGGGGGTCGGGCATTGCGGGCGCGAGGTCCTGCGGCGGGCCAAGGCCTTCGGCATGCGCCTGCTCGGCAACGACATCGTCCCGATCGCCGCCGACTTCGTCCAGGAGGTGGGCGTTGAGATGCTCCCGCTCGAGGAGCTGCTGCGGATGTCCGACTTCGTCAGCCTGAACTGCGATCTCAATCCCTCCTCCTTCCATCTCATCAACGCGTTGACGCTCGCCCACCTCAGGCCGCAGGCGGTGCTGGTCAACGTCGCCCGCGGCGCGGTGGTGGACGAGCCGGCGCTGGTCGAGGCGCTGCGCGCCGGGCGCCTGGCGGGCGCAGCGCTGGATGTGTTCGAGGTCGAACCTCTGCCGCTTGACAGCCCCCTGACAGGCTTCGACAATGTGCTGCTGGCGCCGCATAATGCCAACAGCAGCCCGGAGGCCTGGGCGCGCGTTCATCGCAACACGCTGCGGAACTTATTCCTCGGCCTCGGCCTCTCGGTCCCGGCCGAGCTGGAGACCCCATGACGGCGCGCTTCGCCGTGCGGGAGATCGAGGGTAGCCGATGAAGCGTTATGCGTTGATCACCGGAGCCGCCGGCGGCATCGGTCGGGCGACGACCGAGTTGTTCGCCGCGGAAGGCTGGGAGACGATCGCCGTCGACCGCCGCCAGGTGGAGCGGTTCCCGGCCGGGGTTACCTCGCGCCTCGCCGACGTCGCCGTTCCCGCGGACGTCGAGGCCCTGTTCGCCTGGCTGCAGGGCCAGACCAACCGGCTCGACGCACTGGTCAACAACGCCGCCGTGCAGATCTGCAAGCCGATGGTCGACATGTCGGTGGAGGAATGGGACAGCGTGATGGACTCCAATCTGCGTTCGGCATTCCTGACGATCCGCCACGGCCATCGCCTGCTGCAGGCCGCGGGCGGGGCGATCGTCAACGTCAGTTCGGTGCACGCCGTGGCCACGTCGCGGGACATCGCCGCCTACGCCGCCAGCAAGGGCGGGCTGGTGGCGCTGACACGCGCCGTGGCGCTTGAGCTGGCCCCCAACTCGATCCGCGTCAACGCCGTCTTGCCCGGAGCGGTCGACACGCCGATGCTCCACGCCGGGCTCTCCCGCAACCACGTAGCAGGCGAGTCGGTCCAGGCGCGCATGGCGGATCTGGGAAGCCGCACGGTGATGGGCCGCGTCGGCCGGCCGGAGGAGATTGCACAGGCAATCCTGTTTCTGGCCGACGGACGGCGTTCGTCCTTTGTGACCGGACAGACGCTGGTGGTTGACGGCGGGGCGACGGCCCGGCTGAGCACCGAGTAGCCGGGCGCGACGGCCGGTCGGCTCCCGGCCGCTGTGAATGTCCACCGCGCAACGCAAGGGGAGTGACCGCTGTCGCACGTGGATCGACGTTGCCCTGGTTTGGAGCGAGTGTGGACTGTGCGCCGGGCGAGCAGATGGTGGGCGGGTCGCAGGGCACGCCGGGCAGCGCCTGTCACATCGCAGCACCCGAAGGGGAACCGCGTCCATGCAGTTGCTCGATTCTCTTCCCGATTCTGACCTTCGTCGCGCTCTTTGCCCTGGTTTGCACGTCCCGGAGGCAGATGGGCTCCCGACACTGCGCCCGACGTCCGGCTGTCGTTCCTCGAGGCGTCCGTGCTGTGGGGCGGGCCTCGTCACCCTGTTCAGTGAGGCGTTGAGCCCGTTGCACCTCCTGAATCGGACGGGGCTGGCCGCCGTCTGGGGCGTGACGGCGATCGGTCTGTTGGCCTGGGCGTACCGGCGCGGCGCCTTCAGCCGTCCTGCGAGAGAAGCTGCGCGCCTTCCGCCCAGCGTCCCGGCGGCCGATGGCATCCTGCTCGTCGGGCTGGCGCTGGTGGCCGCGCTGCTCCTGGTGGTCGCCTGGATCGCTCCGCCCAACAATGTCGATTCCCTCCTGTATCACATGGCGCGCGTCGTGCATTGGGCGGAGGACAAAGTCTTGAGCACTACCCTGCCAGCTACGCGCACCAACTCCTCATGCCCACCTGGGCCGAGACTGCGATCCTGACATCTGCGGGTGCTGTGGGGAAACGATCGGCCCGCCAACCTGGTCCAGTGGTTCAGCATGGCAGGCTCGCTCGTCGGTGTCTCTTGGATCGCGGCCAGCATCGGCGCCACCCGGCGCGGGCAGATCTTCGCCGCGCTCTTTGCCGTCAGCGTGCCCATGGGCGTGCTGCAGGCGAGCAGCACGCAGAATGACTACGTGGTCGCCTTCTGGGCCGTCTGTCTGCTGAGCCTGGTCGTGTTGGGCAAGCAGCGGCCGCTGAGCCTGTTCGAGAATGTCGTGCCTGGCGCTCGCGCTGGGGACCGGCGTCCTCACCAAAGGGACGTTCTTCGTCTACGCCCTGCCGGTCATGGCCTGGCACTTCGTGCCGATGGTCTTCCAGCGGCGCCCGAGACAATGGCTCACCGAGGGGTTGCTGGTCGTCTGGGATCGTCGTGCTGGTCAACCTTGGGTTCTGGGCCAGGAACATCGGTCACCTACGGCGGGCCGTATGGGACCAGCGACTGGCTGCGGGCCAATCTCACCTTCTTGCGCTGCGCCGGCGCCAACGGCGAGCGCGCAGCCCAACGGCTCCACCTCCGCCGCAGGACGCAGACCTCGCCGCCTGAGGCGAATGAGCTCGTCGCAGCCGGTATCGGCCGACACGCGCCGACGCCCGCGCGAACGTGGCAGTTCGCCGGACGGGGGATCACGGCTCCAGGTGCCGGCGTCTCCAACGCTGCCGGGCGGTCTTGGATCTGGGGGCGCTGGGCACGGATGATCGCCTATAACTTCGTCACCCCTTCGTCGGCGGTGAATGCCGCGATCCGGCAGGTCTGCGCCGATACCCGACCGTGTTCGACGAGGCTTCTTCGCGGACTGAAGCATGATCGCCTGGAACCATGAAGACACGGCCGGCAACCCCTTTCACCTGCTCTGGTCGCGGGCACGATGATCCTGCTGTTCAAGAGGCCCCGGATCCGGCTGAGCCCGAGCCGCTGGATGCTCGCCGGCGTCGTCCTGGCCACCTACGCGCTGATCCCGATCGTCATCGGGCACGGCCCGTCCATCTGGGGCCTGCGCTACCAACTGCCGTTCTTCATCCTGTGGGCGCCGGTCTTCGGGCTGGCGGCGGGAGCTGTGGCGCAAGGGACGCTCGGCCTGATCGGAGGCCTCGGGCTCCTGACGGCGGCGCTGCCGTGGCTGCTGCTCAATAACACCCGCCCGGTGATCGGCCATCCGCCGTGGCCGACGCGAACGGAGAGTGTGTTCCGAGCCAGCCAATCGGAGTTGCTGTTCGCCGCGTTCGCCGGGGCAGACCCGGAGAAGAGCGAGGCCTACCTGCGTGCCGCCGAGGCGATCCGGTCCCGCAGCCTGCACCCAGGTCGGCCTGCGCATCAACTCCTCCGACCCTGACTACCTGTTCTGGCGGGTCCTGGAGGCGCCCGAGAGCGGCGTGCACATCGAGAACATCTACCCGCTCCCCGAGACCCAACGCTACGCCGACCCCGACTTCACGCCCTGTGCCATCCTCTGCACGATCTGCTCCGACCGCGAGCGGCTGCACGGGTTGGAGATGGTCTCCGACTGGGGCGGGGTCAGGCTCTTTGCCGGATCGTCCTACGTTCCGGACGCCGACGGGTGACGGCGAATGCTGAGTCGCCCGTCGGGTAGAATCCCCACGATGGATGCGTCCGGCAACTCCTCGGCCATGCAGCGCGCGATCTACGCCGTCAAACGCTTCGTCCCGCCTCCGATCTGGCGTGGCCTCACCAGCCCGTACTGGTGGTGGTACAACCGCGCCCGGCATCAGGCGGCGGCGATGATCGATCGCCGGCTGCGCGAAAGCCAGGCGGCCGCCGAGGCTTTCCGCGACTGTCATCGAGGACAGCGCTGCTTCATCCTGGGCAACGGGCCCAGCCTGCGGGACACCGATCTCTCGCGGTTACGCGGCGAGATCACCTTCGGGATGAACCGCATCTACCTGCTCTTCCCCGAGCTTGGCTTCCCGACCACGTACTACGTCGCCGTCAACACGCTGGTGCTGGAGCAGTGCGCCGCGGAGGTCGCCGCCCTCGGAATTCCCCGCTTCATCACCTGGCGTGCCCGACGCTGGTTTCCTGCGAGGCCACAGACGCTGTTTCTCGACACCGACTACACCGGCCCGGCGAACTTCACCGGCGATCCGACGCGGCGTATGTTCGAGGGTTCGACGGTCACCTATACCGCCCTGCAGCTGGCCTACTTCATGGGCTGCGACCCGGTCATCCTGATCGGCGTCGATCACAACTTCACCACACCGGGGCAGCCCAACGTCACCGTCGTGTCTTCGGGAGACGATCCCAATCACTTTTCCCCCGGCTACTTCGGGAAAGGATTCCGCTGGCAGCTTCCCGATCTGCAGGCCTCCGAAGCGGCCTATCGTCTGGCACGCGACGCCTACGCCGCCGCCGGACGATCGGTGCTCGATGCAACCGTGGGAGGCAAGCTGACGGTCTTCCCCAAGGTCGACTACCGTGGGCTCTTCGGATGATGGCCGGCGCACGTCGGGCCCGCACGTGATGGAAAGACTGCCGTTGGTCTCCATCATCACGCCGTCTTTCAACCAGGTCCGCTATCTGGAGACGACGCTGCGTTCGGTGCTCGAGCAAGACTACCCGCGGATCGAGTACATCGTCATCGATGGCGGCTCGACCGACGGCAGCCTGGAGGTGCTGGGTCGCTACCGCGACCGACTGGCCTCCTGCATCTCAGAACCGGATTCCGGGCAGGCAGCCGGGATCAACAAGGGCCTGCGCCTGGCGACGGGCGAGATCATCGCCTGGTTGAACTCAGACGATGTCTACCTGCCCGGAGCGATCCACCAGGCCGTCGAGGCGCTCGAGCGCGAGCCGGACCTCGGCATGGTCTACGCCGACGGGATCATGGTCAACTCGGAGCAGATGCTGCTGGATCGACACCGCTATCGGACGCTGTCCCTCGTTGACTTGCTCAGCTTCGAGGTGTTGCTCCAGCCGACCGTCTTCATGCGCCGCCGGGTGCTCGAACAGGCGGGGTACCTCGACAACACCTACCAGCTCATCCTGGATCACCAACTGTGGGTGCGCATCGCTATGCGGGCGCCCTTGCGCCATCTCAAGGCGACCTGGGCGCTCGAACGAACGCACGGCGAGGCGAAGACGATCGCCCGC
>CAVZPO010000031.1:0-34209 GCA_963777165.1 uncultured Chloroflexia bacterium | reverse complement strand
CCATGCGCTTGCCTTCGCCGTACGCGGAACGCGGGCTCAAGGGATCGGGCGCGCCGGTGTAGTCCTCGGGACGTGGGTCATCTCGGGCGGCTGGCTCCCGAGACGGCGCCGGAACTGGTCAGCAGGAAGCGTCTTGGCCTGGCAGGCGACGGCGTGGTCGAGGGCGTGACGAGTGCCGTCGACGATCGTGTCCAGCATGCGCCACGGGGCTCTCTGTCGTTCAGCTTGGCGCTGGCGTCGGTGGCGGCGTGGATGAAGTGCGAGAACGTCCCGGCCGGGAACGGTACCGATCGGACATCGCCTGCGAGCAGCGTCAGCGCCGGATGGCTCGCCAGATGCGGCGCCCTGGCCCGGAATGCATCCGGATCGCGCGTGAGCACGACCGCCTCCACACCCAGCCCGAGCCGGTCCTGTGCCCACAACAGGCTCTCCAGCAGCCAGCAGCCGAAGAAGCCGGTCCCGCCGGTGATGAACACGCGTTCGCCGCGCAGCTCGTCCCACAGGTCACGGGTGTGGTCCAGCACATGATCCAGGTCGCCGGCGAGCGGGTTCTCTGACATCCCTATTCCCAGGCATCCACGCGAATGCGCTCGGGCTTCACGCCCTGGCCCTCCAACTCCCTCGCAGGGCGGTCAGCATGGGCGGGGGGCCGGACAGATAGTAGGTCATGGCCCGCGGGGCACGGATGAAGGCCCCGATCGTCCCCCATTCGAGCCGCCCGGTAAGACAACCTGACCCGTTGCATTCTGTTCTGCAAGGTAGTGGGCATGTAGACTTGGACTGCGAGCGACCGCCTCTTCCACCACCGATCGGTAGATGAGCAGCCCGGGTTGCCGTGCCCCGTAGAAGAGATCGATCCGCCGACCCTGCTCCGCCGGAAGGCCGGCGAGGAAGGCCGTGAAGGCGGTGATCCCCGTGCCCCCGGCCAGAAGACAGACGTCGGTGTCCCCCTCCACGCAGAACTCGCCGTAGGGCAGCTTGACCCACACCTGGCGACCCGGCACCAACTCCGCCTCCATCCGGGTCGAGAAGACCCCCTTGACGGCGTAGGTGATGCGCAGGGTCTCCCGCTCGGTGGGGGAACTGGCGATCGAGAAGACGCGCGATCGGGCCAGAAGTCGCCCGGCCGGTAGGGATCAAGTGCAAGATGGAGGAACTGGCCGGGCGCGAACCGCGGCGCCGGCTTCTCGGGCTTCAGCAGGACGCTGTACACCCGCTCGCCATGATCGATCACGCCGGACACGTCGCAACGCAGTCTCTGCGGCATCAGCCGACACGCTCACCGCGGCATGAACCGGTCAAAGACCGATCCGACGTAATCCAATCGGGCGTCGTCGAGGCCCGGATAGACGCCGATGAAGAACGTGCGCTTGCATGATGACGTCGGTGTTGGCCAGCCCGCCGCAGACGCGGTGCTCGATGTCGAGGAAGGCCGGCTGGCGCAGCAGGTTCCCGCTGAACAGGTTGCGGGTCTCGATCCGATTGGCCTCGAGGAACCGGGTCAACTCGTCCCGTGTGAAACCGGCGCCGTCCTGCACGGTGATGACGTATCCAAACCAGCTCGGGTCCGCCTGGGGCGGGGCGTGAGGCAGAAGCAGGCGATCCGCATACGGCTGGAGCATGGCGTGGATCCGCTGGAAGTTGGCCTTGCGCCGGGCGATGAAGCCCTCCAGCTTCGCCAGCTGCGCCACGCCGACGGCAGCCTGCATGTCGGTCACTTTGAGGTTGTAGCCCACGTGGGTGTAGACGTACTTGTGATCGTAGCCGTACGGGCAGGCTGCCGAACTGCTGGCTGAAGCGCTTGCCGCAGGTGTTGTTCTCGCCCCCGGCGCAGTAGCAGTCGCGCCCCCAATCGCGGATCGACCGGGCGATGCGGCCCAGAAGATCGTTTCCGGTCAGCACGCATCCGCCCTCGCCCATGGTGATGTGGTGCGCGGGATAGAACGAGACGGTCGAGAGATCCCCGAACGTGCCGGTGAGACGGCCGCCGTAGCGCGACCCGAGCGCATCGCAGTTGTCCTCCACCACCCACAGATCGTGGTCCCGCGCCAGTCGCATGACGGTGTCCAGGTCGAAGGGGACGCCCATGGTGTGCGCCATGACGATCGCCCGCGTCTTCGGGCCGACGGCTTCTTCGAGCGGGCCGGGATGGCGGTGTAGTCGCCCAGGCCGACGTCGACGAACACGGGGACCAGCCGGTTCTGGACCAGGGGCGCGACCGTGGTGGGGAAACCCGCGGCGACGGTGATGACTTCGTCGCCCGGGTGCAGCCGCCGCTCGCCGAGCCTGGGCGAGGTCAGGGCCGTCACGGCGACCAGGTTGGCGGACGAGCCGGAATTGACCAGATGGGCAGCCGCCAGCCCGAAGTACTCGGCGAACTCGGTTTCGAACTGATCGGCGTAGCGTCCGGCGGTGAGGAAGAAGTCCAGGCCGAATCGACCAGCGCCTGCATCTCCTGGGCGTCGAACACGCGCCCGGCATAGTGCACGGCATCGACCCCCGGCCGGAACGGGCTGTCCCCGAACCGCTCCCGGTGATAGTCGGCGACGAGCTTCAGGATCTCGGCGCGCAGGTCGTTGTCGCTGGTCATAGAACCTGGGGCTCCGTCGCCAGAAACGCCTTGTACCAGGCGATGGTCCGATCGAGCCCCTGTTCGAGGGTGAAGAGCGGCGACCAGCCCAGCATCCGCCGGGCTTTCTCGGCGCTCAGGAACTGCTGGCGGATCTCGTTGGTGGCCTCGTCGCGGATCTCCGGCTCGAGGCGAGATCCCATCCGCGACAGGATCCGCCGGACCAGATCGAGCACCGTCACCTGGATTGCCGTACGAGAAGTTGAAACCCTCGCCGCGCAGGTCCGGCTGCTCCGCCAGCTTCTCCGCCAGCAGCATGTAGGCTGCGGCGCCATCCTCGACGTAGAAGTAGTCGCGCACGTAGTCCCCATCCGAGCGGATGACCGGCCGCTGCCCGCGCAGGATGGAGCGGATGGTGCCGGGAACGATGCGGTTCCAGTTCAGGTCGCCGCCGCCGTAGAAGTTGCCGCAGCGCGTGATGGTCACCGGCAGGCCGTAGCTGACGGCGTACGTCCGGGCGATCAGATCCGCGCCGGACTTGCTCACGTCATAGGGGTGCACGCCCTGCAGCGGCGTGGCCTCGTCGTAGGGAAGCACTTCCTGGTCGCCGTAGGCCTTGTCCGAAGAGGCGACGACGATCTGCTTGACCGTCGGGCTGCGCCGGCAGGCCTCGAGCATGTTCCAGGTGCCGGCGATGTTGGTCTCAAAGGTCGAGAGCGGATTGCGGTTGGCGATGGTGACGATGGTCTGCGCCGCCAGATGGAAGACGGTGTCGATCTCGTACTCGCCGAGCGTGCGCTCGAGCAGCTCGCGATCGCGGACGTCGCCGCGCACGACCTTGACCTGGTCGATCTGGTGGGAACGCACCAATTCGCTCTGCGGGACCCAATCGCGAACCAGGCAGGTGACATCGGCGCCGGCGGCGACCAGCCGGGCGACGAGCCAGTTCCCGAGCAGGCCGGTTCCCCCGGTGACCAGCGTCGGGCGGTCGAGCCAGAAGGCGTGAGTTCAGCGCCAGATCTTCCATGGGGCATTGCCCTCCGACCACAGTCTGTCCAGCAGGAGCACATCGCGCAGCCGTGTCCATGCACTGCCAGAAGGCCTCGTGCTGATAGGCGGCCAGCTGGCCGTCGGCGGCCAGGCTGCTCGAGGGCGTCAAGCTCGAAGGACGTAGCGTCGCCGGCGATGTAGTTCGAGATCCCCGGCTCGAGCACGAAGAACCCGCCGTTGATCCAGCCTTCCCCGAGCTGGGGCTTCTCTTTGAACTCCGCCACCCGCCCGTCGGTCACGACCATCTGGCCGAAGCGGGACGGGGGGCGCACGGCGGTCATCGTGGCCAATTTGCCCTGCCGGCGGTGGAACTCGACCAGCTTGGGGACATCGACGTTGCCGACGCCGTCGCCGTAGGTGAGCATGAACGGCTCGGGGCCGATGTACTCGGCCAGGCGCTTCACCCGGCCCCCGGTCTGCGTGTCCGCACCGGTATCCAGCAGATGGACCACCCAGTCTTCGCCGTCACCGCTGTGGGTCGAGACCTGGCCGGTATCCAGCTGGATGGTCAGGCTGCGCGACCGGTAGTGGTAGTTGAGGAAGTAGTCCTTGACCTGCTCGCCCTTGTAGCCCAGGGCGACGACGAATTCCTTGTAGCCCTGAGCGGCATAGATGCTCATGATGTGCCACAGGATCGGCTTGCCGCCGATCTCGACCATCGGCTTGGGCCTGACGGTCGTCTCTTCGGAGAGCCGTGTTCCCAGCCCGCCGGCAAGGATGGCGACCTTCATCTGCATGGACGCTCCCCTGGGTCACGAATCTCCAGACCACCCACTATTCTACTTGCACTTGCCGAACGCTGAAGGCGTCTGGAGCACTGCCACGTTCAGCACAACGACGCAGGATGTGGTGGCCGACGAACGGCTCCCTTCCTATTCCGGGGATCCCCCTCCGTTTGCCGGCGCATCCCTCAAGCGTGCCGGGAGCGATCGTCCCCTGCCGGCGGGCCGGCGAAATGAAGCGAGCAGTGATGTGCCAAGGAGAGACTCCGGGAAAGCCCGGCTGGCCGGCACGCCGTCTGGTCAGGCCTGGGCCTCGAGCGCATAGTCCGCGGGCTTGCATGGGGGGCGGTCACGAGAGACCACACCACGAGGAGCTGGGCGCCGAGGACCCACGGGTACTTGTTGCCCAGAACCGGGGGAACGCCGTGTAGGACACGGAGAGCAGGATCAACAAGCCGCAAGCACCAAGATCTGGGCGAAGGGCGACCCGGCCTGCCGAGGCCGACGTACGCACTCGAGAAGAGAACGTCAACAGCATCGCAAACGGTGCGCCGAGCAGGACCAGCTTGTAGTCGTGGCTCGTGCCCGGGGATGAGGTTCATCATGGGCACGGACAAGGCGTAGAGCCACACGGCTCCAGCGCTGCTATATCCGCGCCGCAAGAGGATGACCGTCCCAGAGCACCCAGACGAGAAGCGGCGGGAGGAGGAACACCAGCGCCGAGATTGGTGTAGTGGCCTGCTTGGCCAACAGGCCGTTCACCAGAAAGGCGAAGGACGCGGCGGAGTGATTCCCCACCCAGTACTGTCGGAGCCGGTCAGAATCTCGCGTGACCACATTCAGGAAGATGGCCGCATTCTCCCAGCCCAGACTTACGAGCAAGAGCCCGTTGATTGCCGCAAGCGGCAGCAAGCTCTTCCACCCGTGCTTCCACAGCACCAGCACGAAGAGAATCGCGGGGTAGACCTTGAGATGGACGGCGACGGAGAAGCAGGCCACCTGGAGCCACATCCAGCTCGGCTTCCTGAGCATCAACCATAGCCCGAGCAATGCGGCGACGTGGGGGTAGATGTCGAAGTTGCCACGCTCGACGCTGAAGAGGAATCCGTAGCTGCTCACCTCGAGAAACGCAAGCACGAGGAACATCGGCAGCGCGATCGCGGAGGACTGTGGCCTTCCTTCGCCGAAAGCGACCTTGGCGATGCAGAACCGCCAATCCGATCGGCCACGATGTTGAGCACGAAGAGCAGGCCGACCTGTGCAATGTATGCTCTGTTGACGTCGAGAAGCTGGAAGGGCAGGAAGAAGAGCACGCTGAAGGGCGGATACCACATGCTGGAGTGGGCATAGGGGCTTTGACCTTGCAGCCAAGCAGTCGCCGGGTCGTACAAACCCTGCCTGAAGTCCATTCCGGCCGGGCTCAGGCTGGGGAAGAGGTCCGACGGTTCCCAGAGGTACTCATCGTTGATTCGCGGGCGGATCTTGATTGGCGAAGAAGACCACGAAGGCCGCTCCGGCAACAACGAGCATGGCGAACTTGCAGGCGCTTCTCTGATCTGACTGCAGCCATGGTCATTCTCATTCCCCGTCCGAAGTCAGCCTCAGATGAGCCGAGGCCCTCTACGTCCTCGAATGGGCAACCGCATCCGGTCCCGGACTCGCGGCGGCGAGCGCCATCGCGATGCCATCGGCGTTGCCTGATCGGCGAACGCCACCCGGACGGATTTGGAGTACTTTGGGGGCCGCTCCTCGCCTGAGATCCAGGAAGACGTTCTCCTCGCTTCGTCTGGACGGCACGCCCAACTCGGAGAGTGAGACAGTGCCTGCCCTCTTCGTCCTATCTGTGCCTCCTGCGATCGAACGCACCCCTCGACGTGGCCGCTCCGATCGCGTCCGGCCATAGCGGGCCAATGGCTGCGGCCCTGGAAGACGGTTCACCTGTCGCCGCACAGTCCGTCCGGTCATCGACCGGCAGCTCGACACTGGCCCGCTCCCCTGGCTGCACCGGCACCGCGCCTCGCGTCACTCGTGCCGCCACACCGAGAACGGGCCGTGACACCCGCACCAGGGCGTACTCCGGTGCGGCCGCACTGGCGGTCGCACCCGGCACAGATGATCAGGCACGGCACGAAGGACGGGTCGACATACCGCTCGGTGTACTGGCTGTGGCTTAGCGATTCGATCCGGATCCCGCTCTGCGGTGCATCCAGGATCCACCAGAAGGGGTACTCCGGCAGGTTTACGCCCGTGCCGATCAGCCCGACCGTAGTGCAGCCCTGGGCGTACGCCTCCGCCGCCGCACTCGGCGTAGTCGTTCTGGACGCGCTGCAGGCTGTTGTCCAGCAAGACCTCGGTGCGATCGGTGGTCAGGATGCTCTCGATCCGTGTCGTGTACGGCATGTCCCCGATCAGCGGGCGGATGTTGTTGAACAAGACGTACGGCAGCGACAGGAGGATGAACACGATCGCCGCCGGGACGGCCACCCGGTCCGAAGCCACCGCAACCACCACGCAGGCGGCGATCGGCGCCCATAGGACGAAGAAGGGAAGCTGATAGCGTATGCCCCACACGCTGGTGACATGCCCGATCACGATCGGGAGCAGCAGATAGGCGACGGCCACCGCCGCAGTGTAGAGCCACACGTGCCTGAGCCTGGGCCTCTTGCGAAGCAGCCACGCTCCCACGCCGGTCACCACAGCCAGAACCATGTTCACCGGGCTGGCGGCAAAGTCCTCATGGTTCCAACTCATCCTTCGTATTCGCAAGGTCTCGTCTTCCGGGAACACGCTTGGGAAGGCCTCCAGGATCGTCGCCACCAGGCGAGTGACCTTTCCGATGGGCGTGGCGAGCTGGTAGGCGACCATCTGCGCCAGGCGCCTGGGGGTCTCGATGACCTTCCCGCCGATCGCCGAGTCGCCTTCCACATCGTGGAGAGCGGATCGTCTTCGCCCTTGCTCCGTGGGCTTCAGCGCCGAGCCCCTCGGGCGCCACCTGATCATTCGCCGGCGGGGGAGTCGCCTTTCGGCCGTGGATTGGCCTGTGACGAGCTCCGGGCCCGAGCGTCAGGTTCGCGCTCAGCCACTCGGACGTCCCGAAGGGCCCCCCGAAGGTGACGACGTTCCGCCACCAGAAGCCCAGGTTGAGCAGCACGACGAGCACGGCGACGATCGCCACGTCGCGCAGCCACGGCCATCGAGGCCACGGCCGCCGCGGCCAGAAGTACCAGGCCAGGAACGGTACCGCATACACGTACCCCGTTCCCTTCGTCAGCAGCCCGAGCCCGGCGGCGAGACCCACATACACGACGTCACCCGGCGACTGCTCGACCAACCGGTGCCGCACGACCAGGTACGCCAGGCACACCATCCAGAACGCCACGACGTAGTCGTTTTGCGTGCTCGTCGCCTGCAGGATCCCCATCGGGATGCTCAGGGCGACCGTCGAGGCCAGCAGCTGCGCCTTGCGGCTCCCGCCGAAGTTGCCCGGCGATGGCCGAGACCCCGATCAGCGATCCAACCATGCTGAACCACTGCACCAGATTGGCGGGCTTGTCGTCTGCCCCACAGCACACGCAGGTGCAGGATGGCCGTCTCCGCCCACGTCGGCTTGGTCAGCTGGTGCTCGTACCCTGCAGGGTAGTGGTCCAGGCTCCCCGCCTGCGCCCAGTGCACCACCCGCGCCATGTGATACAGGTAGGAGTCGTAGTTGTTGGGCGGCGACACCCAGGCGATCAGCAGGAGAAGAAGGACAACCACCGCGATGCCGACCAAGACCAGGCGCTCGCCAACCGAGAATCCTGGCTTCAGCCGACGCAGGTAAGTCCAGGCCTCACGCAGCAACCCATGACGCACGCCAATAGCCCACCAGCGAGAGCGAGCACCAACGCCCAGAACGCACCCAGCCACACCTGCCGGATGGCGCCAAAGGGCGACAGCAACTCGGCGCTGACCGCCGCCAGGGTGCCCCACACCACGGCGGCGCGCAGGAAGGCATCTCGCCAGTCGCCGCGACCGTGACGATCGGCGGTTCCCAACAAGATTGTCCACAAAACGGCGAGGACGGCGACGGGAAGGGCAAACAAGATTCTATTCACGACCCGAACTGCCTCCATGTCACTATCATTGGGGGTTCACCTAGCCCCGCCCGTGTTTCCCGGAAGAGGGACCGTCTGCGCCCTGGCCAGGTCTTGGCCCACTCGCTACGGGCGGGCCGGTCACCGCCCTTCCTTTCCCCTCCAGGGAACACCGACCCACCCAGGCCGCCTCGCCCTCCGCGCACCTGCCGCGCCTTCGCGCTGTGCCTTCCGGTCGGCGTCCGCAGGGCCCACGTGGCCGGCTCGCGTATGCGCTGCTCCATCCCTTGATCTGCCACCCCGCGCTTCATCCTGCCGAGGCGTGCCATAGCGGCAGGATGAGCCTACGCACCTCGCGCCAGGTCCGAGGCCAAAGTGTAACGCCGAGCAAGGGCAACGCCATCCACCATCCCAGTGTGGTGGCGAAGACGGCACAGGCGAACGCGAGGGCCCACACAAACGCCACGCCCACGGCTCGGGGCTCCGATCTGCCTTGCGACCATCGCGTACAACAGCGGGTAGCTTAGGACGGCTGCCGCCTCCCCCAAGCCATAGCCGATCAGCCCAAGCGCACGAAGCCCGAAGAAGGCAGTCCCGATGAACAAGGTCACGTGGACTATGTGGAATCTGAGCACGTCCCTGTTCCGGCGAAGCACATACAGTGCCGAGACCTCCATATTGAACAGGCCGTGCGCCAGTGCACCCAGGGCGATGAACGGATAGACCACCAGGACCGGAAGCCATTTCTCGCCGAAGACCAGTGGGATGATCCACGGCGCTGCAATGCCGAACCCGGCCAGCAGAGTCCCCAGCGCCAGGACCTGCAGTCGTGCGCCCTCACCGATGGCACTCCGAAGCCGGGCGCTATCCTGCTGCACGTGGGCCAGCGCGGCGACGGCGACCCGCGAGGCGGCCGTCTTAACAAACCCCAGGTTGTCGACGAACCGAACCGCCAGGTCGACGTAGCCAACCCCGGCCACGCCCACATACCGGCCGACCAACAGCGGATTGACCAGCGTCCTGGCCTGCCAGGCCCAGGTGGCGGCGGTATAGCTCAATCCGTCGCGCAGCATCTCCCGGACAAGCTTCCCATCCCATGCAATCCGCGGTCGGTACCCGGCGGCGCGGTACAGGATCGGCCAGGCGACCGCCGACTGCGCCCACCAGCCGGCAACGGCAGCCCAGACGCCTGCGCCCAGCGCCGCCAGCGGGAGAGCGGCAAGGTAGAAGCCGATCTGCCCGGCCAGCTCGGCCCTCGCCACCGCCTTGAACTCGAGCCGGCGACCGAGGATCGCCCGCGGGACCTGCATCACCAACGCTCCGGGAAGCGTCAGCAGGATCATGTGCCCCACGCTCGTGAATCCCGGGATGCGCGCCCAGGCCTCGATGCCCGGCGCCAGGAACCAACCCCCGAGCAAGCCCAATCCCCCCAGGATGCCCGCCAGCGTGAACGCCTGGTGTAGCACCGGATCCGGGACCCCGCCTTCACGGCGAACGAGGAAGACCGGCAACCCCCACTGGCTCAAGATGTTCAAGTAGCCGTAAACGGCCGCCGCGGCGGCGTACAACCCGAAGCTGGCGGGGCCAATCAGCCGTGTCAGGGCGACCACACCGATCAGACCAATGAGCACCCCGGCGCCCTCGCGCAGCGTCAATAGGGTGGCGCTCTCGGTCACCCGCGAGCGCAGCGTCACCGGAGCTTGATCGACGGGGCCCCCTGAATCGGCGTTCAAGGCACCCGCACCCCCAGGCTTACGACGCCCACCAGAGGGGTACTTAGGGGTTCTTCAACGCTCACAGGGCTGATTTCCGCGCCGAACATCGCCATTCTGATCCGGGGCCGAAGACGCGTTCGCCACCCAATTGAAGCCGCGCACCCGGCCCTGCCCCCCAATCGATGCCAGGGCGGCCCGAAATCCCATCCCCACGGGCAGGTCTACGATGGCTGCATTCAACCTCCCCCTCCCCGGCGGGAATCCATGTTGCACGCTCCATCCGTCGATCCAAAAGTCGGCCGGGACCTCCACCGCCGGGAACTCGAGGCGCAACCCCAAACCAACGGCCTTGGCCAGCGCCTCCTTGCGCGTCCAGATGGCGAAGAAGGCTTCGCACTGCTTGTCAGCCGGCAGCGAATCCAGCCCGCGCCGTTCGCGCTCGCTCAGCGCCAGGGCCGCCACCTCCCGCCAGTCGAATCCGGGGATGACGTGCTCAACATCGACGCCCACCTGCCTGCCGCGCCGCACAGCAATCAAGCCGATACCGCCCGAATGGCTGACGCTGAACTGCCATCCGGTCCCGGCTTCGCCCGCCAGATGGGGCTTTCCCAGCCGATCACGATAGAGCTCAACCTGGCGAGCCTCCAGGCCCATGTACACGCCCAGGATCTCCCGCAGCGCGCTCCGATGGGCAACGTACCGGCGCTGGTCAATAGATCGGCGGAAGCGCGCGGCACGGCCGAGCTCATCCGCCGTGAGGCAGGCCGCCCGCTGCTCCTGCTCGCCCAGCGGGATGTCAGGCCTGACGTGCGAAACGTGGACTTCATCGTTCATCAATGCCGGCGATCGTGGCGGCACTTCCCAACGCACAGCCGGCTCGGACTGCAGCCACGAAGACCTGGGGGCGCGGGCGATGTTGTCCACTCGCTCTGGCGCCGCTCCGGAAGTCAACGGCCGATCCCTTCCACTGAGGCCAACACGGCTCTCACCGCTTCCCCAAGCCCGGCCAGCCGGTGTCCGGCCATGATGGACACGTGCGTACCACCGACCTCGATGATATTTAGGCCTCCTCGAGCCAGCTCGTCCCAACCGAGGCTGGGGTCCAGCCGATCCTTCGGTTGGCTCGCGGCGCGGAACAAGGTGACCGGTCCGTCATACGGTTCTGGGAAGTATGCCAGGCGGGCGCGCTGAGCCGCCCAGTAAGCTCGGCCAATGTCCCTTCGCGTTCCCCAGCGCACCACGGAGCGCAGCCAATGCAGGCCTGCGCGGCGTCAGGGGCACCGCGCGAGCGGCTTGATGTCGGATGCGAGCGCCAACGTATGCGGCCTTTGCGCGCAGATCGAGAACAGACAGGTTGCCGAGATGATAGTCCGCCCGCTGCCGGAACCAATAACCCCAGTCCTGTCCAGGTTTCAGCAGTGGATAGCGCGGTCCATACGTGTCCAGCAGACCCAGGAATGGCACGGCGTGACCGGCAGCCTGCAACTGGCGGGCCATCTCGAACGCCACCAGTCCGCCAAAAGAGAGACCGCCAAGCAAGTAGGGCCCGACGGGGCGCACCTCCAAGATATCGCCGATGTAGCGCGCGGCGATGTCCTCGATGCGGTCTTCAGTGTTACCCTCCGGGAAGTCGGCGCCTTCGAGGGCGAAGGAAGGCTGGTCCGGTCCCAGGAATTGGGCGAGACCACGGAAGGCGACGACGTGGCCCCCGGCGGCGTGGACCCAGAACACCGGGTCGCGGGAGCCTCCGGTCTGCAGCGCGACGAGCGACGAGCGGGAGGCTGGTTGCCAGGATCCCGAGCGCAAGATGGCGGCCAACTCCCCGAGCGTAGGTGCCTCAAACAGCGCACGCACCGGAAGCTTGCGGCCCGTTGCCTTTTCAATGCGCGCGAAGAGCCTTACCGCCAGGAGGGAGTGCCCGCCTAGATCGAAGAAGCTATCGTTTAGTCCGATAGGCCGCACGCCGAGCACCTCTTCCCAGATGGCGGCCAGCTGGCGCTCAAGCCGGTCACGTGGAGGCTGATGGCGAACGGCACCGCGTGGCTCGTCCCATGCAGCCGGGCGCGGCAACGCCGAGCGGTCGAGCTTCCCGTTCGGTGTCAGCGGTAGCTGCTCGAGGGTCACGAATGCCGACGGGATCATCACCGCCGGGAGGCGATCGGCGAGATAGGCGCGTAGGTCGGAGGCCGTGGGCGCCATCCCCACCGGGACAACATAGGCCACCAGGTGCGGACCGTCTACGGGCACGACCGCGCATGCGCGGGATCTTCTGGTGGTAGGCCAGCGCCGCCGCCACTTCACCTGGCTCGACGCGGACACCATGAATCTTGACCTGGTCGTCGAGGCGTCCCATGAACTGCAGGTTCCCGTCGGCCAGGTACCGTCCCTGATCGCCCGTCCAGTACAGGATGTCCTCCGGATCCGAGGTGTGCGGGTTCGGGCGGAAGCGAGATTGCGCATCTTCGGGATGCAGGTATCCCATGCTGCGGGCCGGCGTACGGATGACGATCTCCCCTGCCTCGCCGATGCCACACGGGCTTCCTGAGGGTGTCAGGACGAGTGCCTGAGTATCCGGGAAGGGGTGTGCCCACCGGAACTACCCCAGTGCCTGGCAATTCGGGGACCACGTAGGCGCACTTGACCAGCGTCGTCTCGGTCGGACCATACAGGTTGACGATCCCTCCCGCCTGCGGAAACGCCTCCCGCCACTTGCGCACCAGATCCGCGCTGAGCACCTCACCGGCGAAGAACGTCCAGCGCAAGGAGGCAAGGTGCACTCCGTCCGGCTTTTCGGCCAGCCAGGACTGTGCCAGCGAAGGCACCGTATGGAGCAGCGTGACGCGGGACTTCATCAAGCCATCCCAGGACGGATGCGGAGCCCGCCTCGAGTAACTCTTCGGGTAGGCACACCGACCCGCCGCTGGTCAGCGGAAGGAAGACGTCGCGAAGCATGACGTCGAACGACAGGCTCGTGAGCTGGGCGACGCGATCGGCGGGACCGACCTGGAATGCCTGTCGCTGCCAGGCCAGGAAATGTGCCAGGCCCTCATGGCTGCCCAGCACGGCTTTGGGGTCACCGGTCGAGCCCGAGGTGAAGAAGATATAGGCCGGGGTTCGTGTTCCGGCGGCATGGCCCGGCGCTGATGCGCCAAGGGGTGCGAGGCCCGATGCCCGCCCGTCGTTCTGACCGACCGCCAGGCAAGGGGTCGTAACCCAGGCTGCAGCCTGGGTTCCACCCGAAGTCGTCGGCGCACAGGCACACTCGTGGGGAGGCAAGTGACTGCATGCGGCGCAAGCGTATGCCTGGCAGCTGCGGGTCGAGCGGCAGGATGACGCCGCCGGCAAGCAGCGAGCCCAGTAGCGAGGCAATCAGTCCAAAGCTCCTCCGGCCGGTCACGGCCACGACGTCTCCCGGGACGATGCCACCTTCGGCCAGCGTAGCGGCGATCGCTTTCGCTGCCTCGGCTAACTGCGCATATGACCAAGTCCGGTCGCCTTGATCTACGGCTGTGGCCGACGGCGCCTGCTGCGCCCAGGCGAGGACGAGGTCCGTCACCGGCCGGTGGCGCGGACGTGGCAGACGCTGCCGAGGATCGGGAAGCAGGTGGACGGTTTCGGGACATGCAAGTGAGTACTCGCTGATTTCGCGGTCCGGGTCCGCCACGATCTGGCGCACCAGGTGCCGATACTGGCTCAGCAGGCAGTCGACGTCGTCCGCTCTGGATTCCCGAGAGCCGGAAGACGGCGTCGACAGCCGTGGTCTCCGTGCCTGGCTCAATGTACACGGTCAGCAAGTAGCGCGCGGAGGGATCCGGCGTGCGGAAAGGTCGAACGGTCAGGGGGCCAATGTGGCCCACCGGTGACCGGAGCGAATGGGAGTTGAACAGGACGTCGAACAACGGGGCGTGCTGCAGGGAGCGTTCGGGCTGGACCTCGGCAACCACCCGTTCAAAGGGCAGGTCCTGGTGTGCCAGCGCGTCCAGCACCTGCCGGCGGACTTTGCGCAAGACTTCTCGAAACGTCGGCCGACCCGAGAGGTCGGCACGCAGGGGCAGCGCCTCGACGAAGGTCCCGATACTCGCTTCCAGCTCGCGCCGGACCCGACCGGCGCTCGGAAAACCGACGACCAGGTCCGTCTGCCCCGTCTGTCGGTGCAGAAGCACCAGGAAGGCTGTGAGCCAGGCCATAAACGACGTGGCATTCTCCTGGCGGGCAAGGCGCTGGACCGCCGACGTGAGTTCGGCTTCCAGGCCGACCGAACGGCGGCCGGCCTCCCAACCTGAGGCGCCGTGGTGGCGAGGATCAGTCGGGAGCAGAAGCGTTGGCGGAGGCGTGGCAAAAACCTGCTTCCAGTAGCTGAGGTGCGGTCCGATCTGCTCGTCGGCCTGGCGCGTCCGCTGCCAGGCGGCGAAGTCGGCATACTGCACCTCCGGCTCGGGCAAGGGAGAGGGACGGCCGGCGATACGGGCGGGATACAGAGCGGCCAGCTCGCGCAACAGCACGCCATCGGACCACCCGTCGAAGGCGATGTGATGGGTGAGGAACAACAGAATGTGATCCTCGTCCCCCAGCTTCAGCAACTGCGGCCGGGTCAGCTCGTCATGGCCCAGGTCGAAGGGCCGCCTGGCGTCGACCGCGATCCGGTCCCGGGCACACGTCTCGCGCTCGTCGGCCGGGGTCTGGGTGAGGTCGATAATCGGAAGGGGAATGGGAGCATGGGGCCGCACCGATTGCATCGGAATTCCATCGACGGCGGTGTAGTTGGTCCTTAGGATCTCATGCCGGCGGAGGATTTCATTCAGGCTTCCTTCCAGAGCGCCCGGGTCAAGCGGACCCTCAAGTCGCACCGCCCAGGGCCGGTGATAGGCCGGGTTTCCCGGTTCGAGCTGGTCGAGGAACCACAGCCGCTCCTGAGAATAGGAGAGGCGCGTCCAGGCCGCGGGGGCTCGCCGTGGAATGGCGTCGGAAGGTGCGGGCCCGGAGGCGTTGGCCTCTGGTGGCGTTCGATCCGTCATACGGGTAAGTCGAGGCCTCGGTTCAAGTGGACGCGGTCACGTCCAAACAGGACACGTGCGGCCCGCCTTGATGGCCGCTGAGTGATCAAGAGGTGGATCCCGAGGGAGGATTCCCGGCCGAACGAGTTCGCTGCTCTACGATGCGGGCCTGCTCTTCAAGCGTCGGCGCGTCCAGCAAGTCAAGCAGAGAGAGCGATATCCCGAAGTGCTCACGCACCCGAGAGGCGATCATCGTCGCCTGAAGCGAATTCCCCCCGAGATCGAGGAAGTGATCCTGCATCCCAATGGGCTCGCGGCCCAGCACCGATTGCCAGATGCTGGTCAACTCAGCCTCGACATGGCTTCGGGGCGCGACGAACGCGGTAGCGGCCGCCGGCAGCGGCTCGGCCGCCGAGGTCAGGCCGAGCGTGTCCGCCAGGCCAATCCGCTGGAGCTTGCCCGTCGGACCGGTCGGGATCGTGTCCAGGATCATGATCCGGCGGGGAACTTTGAAATCCGCGAGCCGTGTGGCGGCGAACTCGCGCAGCTGGCGCTCGGTGGCCACGACGCCGGTCGCGCAGCACGACGGCCGCGGCGACGTCCTCGCCCAACCGAGAATCGGGCATGGAGAAGGTTACCGCCTGGGCCACAGCAGGATGATCCAGGAGGACCTCGTCGATCTCCCTTGGAGCGATCTTCTCGCCCCCGCGGTTGATGATCTCCTTGAGCCTGCCGGTGAGGAACAGGTATCCATCCGCATCCAGGTAGCCTTGATCCCCGGTTCGAAACCATCCGCGTACAAACGCCTTGGAGTTCGCCTCGGGCATTGTTCAGGTAGCCGCGGGTGACGTTGGCGCCCCGGATGACCACCTCGCCGCGTTGGCCGGCAGGCAACAGCCTGCCTTCTTCGTCCATGATGCCTACCTCGGGGCCGGCAGCCAGTCCAACCGACCCCGGTTTCCGCGGAGGGGGCGCCAATGGATTGCTCGCCAACTGGTGGGCGGCCTCGGTCATGCCATAGGCCTCCACCACGGGCGCGCCGAAGGTCGTTCTCCAATGCCTCCATCACTTGGGGCGGTAGAGATGCGGACGACGATCGGATCAGACGCAGTGGGTTGGCCCGGATCACCGCCTGGTTCTCCGCCGCGCGGGCGAGAATGGCCTGGTGCATGGTCGGGACGGCCGTATACCATGTGGGTCGGCCTTCCCGAACCCAATCGAAGAAGTCGGGTGCGTAGAAACCCGGGGTGCAGATCACGCACCCACCGGCCGAGAGCGAGGCCAGGACGGCAGCCACCAGGCCGTGGATGTGGAAGAGCGGCATGACGTTCAGGCAGCGATCCGTGGGGGTGAGAGCCAGCGCCTGCTTGACGTTTTCGGCCGAGGCGCACAGGTTTCCATGCGTCAGCGGAACCATCTTCGGCCGCGAGGTCGTACCGGAGGTGTGCAGGATCAGGGCAACGTCGTCTTCGGAAGCTCGCTCGACCTTCCCATCCGCGGCGGAGGTCCCACCAACCAGCCTGAAGGTGCCCGCCGGACCGGTTGCCTCCGTTTCGATCTCGAGGATTCGGACGCCAAGCCGCTCGGCGGCCGGGCGGGACGGGGTGGCCCGACCTGCCAGGAGGAGGATCGCCTTCGGCTGGAGGTCGGTAAGAAAGAACTCAAACTCGCGTTCGCGGTATTCCGGATTGAGGGGAGCGCACACCGCCACACTGGCAACCGCTCAGGAAGGCCACGGCCATCTCGGGGCCATTGGGCAGGCAAACGGCGATCCGATCCGGCCGTTGAATTCCGATGCCCCGCAGTTGGCGCGGCGCAAGCGTTCACGGCTTGCCACAGCGCGGCGTAGCTAAGAGGCGAGCGGCCGGGTGCCTCGATGGCCGTCTCCCGGGGTGCACGTTCCGCCTGGGCGATGAGCATGTCAGGAATAGTCACGCCGCCCCGCTCTCCGGACTCCTGGATCTTTCGGTTGCCAGCCGGGACATGCTCACCTGGCCTCGCGTAGGCACAGGCGCAGACCTGGTGGCAGACCTGGCCCGATATCCGTGGCCTGCGATCGAGATCCTGAACCCCAATTCTACCTGAGACGAATCGACGAGCGGTGGAAAGTCGGCCCCCCACGTCCACGGGGATGGTGACCGAACAGGACCCGCTGGACGGTTTCAGTGCAGGCGGAAAGCCCACGCACGTGACGCGCATTCCGAACGTAGCACACCCCGAAATCCTTGGATTCGCCCGACAACCTCAACGGTCTGCGGCATCGATCCGCCAGACCACCGATCGCCGAGGAGGCTCGGCCGGAGTAGCCCTGGCCCATTGCGGGTCACAGCCGGCTGAGCGGCCAGGAATCCGATCAGATTGCCGCTGAACACCACGGGCCGTGTGTGTCCCGTCTGGGTGTCGTGTGTGTCCCGTTTGTCCCGACCATTCTGTGCAAGACTGGACTCGAGCAACGGAAGTGGGATGCGCACACCCGCGCGAGTAGCCTGAGGGTCAGAAGACGCGGAGGAAGTGATGGGCCAGCCATCAAATCAAGGCGAGCGTCCAGGGTCGATATCGGCGCTGCGAGAGGCGTGTAACCAGCAGGCCCGACGCCGTCGGTCCGGCACGGGCGTACTACTCGAGTGCCCACCCGCTGCGATCAGCGAGATCCTGCGAGCGACTGCCGTGCTCGAGCTTGCCAGTGCAGGCGAGCTGGCTCAGTTCGGGAGCCTCGAGGTCAAACAGGCGGAGACAGGCTCGATAGCGCTTGCAGCCCAGGGCCTGCTTGAGAGGTTCTGGCTCCCCGGAGAAGGCGACCAGGCAGGACGATGGCTGGTCTGCTTGACCCGGCGCGGTGCCCGGAAGGCGAAGGAACTGGTCGGGCGAAAGGTCCGCTGCCTGCGGATGGACAGCAAGGCCTCCATCTTCGTGCATCACCAGCTGGCGGTCAGCCAGGCCGTGGCTTCTCTGGTAGCCGGGCTGGGCCGGGAGAGGATCCATACCCTGATCGTAGGCAATCAGCTGGCCGCCGGTCTCAAAGAGGCGGGTGCCCGATCCAAGTACGCCCCGGATGCCTACCTGGCCTTCCGAGTCGGCTCAGGAGCTGCTGAATACACCCGGCATCTGTTTCTGGAGGTCGACTGCGGGACGGAGGGTCGCCACCAGCTTCGCGCCAAGCTGCGCCGGCTTGATCGGTACTACCTTGACGAACACCGGCGCATCTTGGGCAGCGACCGGCTGATGGTCGGCTTCGTCGTCCCAACAGCTCAAAGGGAGGAGGTGGTCACAGCCATCATCCGAGAGGGGCATTGCCGTGTGCGCGCGGTTGTCGCCCGGCAAACCGAAGCCTTCGACGGCCCTCCTGTCACGTTAGGCTGGCGCGACGGTCGAACCGGCGAAGCGTGTCACTTGGTCGAACCATGTTGAGTTGGTGTGAAAGGGGATGAGAAAGTGCGTACTGGGAAACGCAACACGTATGCTGGGGCCGATCCGATGCGGAAGATGGCTGACATCTTGCTTGTGTCGGAGGCTGTGTTTCTGCTGCTATGGCTGGTCGGTGTGCCGATGATGGACTTCGCCGCGCTGACGGTGTTGCTTCTGTGCATCCCTGCCGCGAGCGCGCGCCTGGTGCAAATGGTCATGCTCGGGATCGCCGTTTTGGTCCGACGCTTGCGCCCTTTGCGGCCCGGCGACCTGCGCCTGGGCATGACCGTAAGCTGGCCACACGTGCCAATCGTGCTCCCTTCCTACGAACGGGAAGGGCATGTGGCCATCCTGGGTCGAACGGGGTCGGGGAAGTCGACCATGATGGAGACGCTGGTGACACAGGACCTCCAAGCCGGGCGGAAGGTGATCCTGGTCGATCCACACACCCAGCTGGCCCGAGAGATGGCACACACCTGTCTGGTGAACGGGAGGATGCCCGTCCTGGTCGTCCCCGGAGTGGCCGGCATGCACAGCGTGAACCTGCTCGAGACCGGTCCGCACTGGACGCCTGTGGACGCCGCTCGCTGCGTCACCGACGGACTGGTCCAGGTCTTCATGCCCTACCAGGACGAGCTCCCTATGCGAATCCGACACCTGGTTGAATGCGCGGCGTACTTTCTCGCGGCTGCCGATGACGGCTATACCCTGCTGGAGATCCCGCGTTTCCTGCGGAGCAGGGCCTTCCGCGACCATCTGGCTGACAAGGTGCTTGGTCGGAACGGCGGTGGGAAGGATCTTGCCAGCCTGATCCCGGGGTTTTCCCTGGGCTGGCTGGAAGACCTGACCCGGACGCAGCTGCACGAGCAGATCCAGTCTACGTGGACGCGGATCCTCACGCTACTCAGCCCGCCGGACGCCCAACGGCTCATCGGGTGCTCGAGGAGCACCTTCACCTTCGAGCAGATCCAGGAGGGGACGCCGCTGCTGATCGGCATCGGACAGGCGAGGCTCCACCGCTCGGCCCATCTGCTCAACGCCCTGCTCACCACCTGGCTTGCTAAGCGGTTGCTGGCAGGCAGGGCAAGTTGGGGGACCGGTGATCCCATAAATCTGTACGTGGATGAGCTGGCGGAGATCTCCCCCGAGTCGTTCCAGCAGCTCCTGCACCGGGCACGCAAGGAGGCCGTTCGCTTGACGGTGATCGTGCAGGCCCAGACCATGCTGGACCGGAGTTTGTATCAGGCCCTACTGGGGAATGTCTCCACCCTCCTGATCTTCGGATCTAGTGGGCCAGGGGTCGAAGAGCTGGCCCGCGAGATCTCTCGACCGCTTCCGGCCGAACCCCGAGACGGCGCTGGCCAGTATCTGATGGAGCTGCAGCGACAGCTGCACCAGACCGCCTCGGACTTGAGAGACCTGCGGCCGCACGAGTTCGTTTTGCATCGGGCAGCCAGCCCGTGTCCGGCGCTTCCTTGCCGCACGAATCTCCCCCGCGAGTGGATGATCGGGCCGTGGCCCGCGCGGTCGATCTGGCCCTCAGCACCCGGGGGCGATCTCCTCAGGGCATGGAGGCAGAGATCCAGGTGCGGCAGATGCAACTCGATCAACGCTTCGGCAGCATCTGCGGTCTCGGGCCAGGCCCCGGGACTCTGGGGACTGCTCCCTGGTGATCCGGCGCTCCACCGCCCAGAGATGACTGGGCCATCCCCCACCCCGGCGAGGTGACCAACACGGCGCACCTTTCCCGGATGGCCCAGCCTCTGCCACACCCAGGCTCGGCGGTGGAATCCGCCATGAGAGCATCGCCCACAGGGAGGGGTGGGACACAGCCGCCGCCCACTCCTCCCAACGGAATGCGGCCAGTCCTTTCCCGCGCCGGCCAAGGCGCGCTGCCTCACGACACAAGCACACGCGCAGCCGGTGAATGCCCATCAGGCTGCCGCTCTAGCGCAGCACCCCCAACCCAGTGGGCTCTGTGTAGAACGGTAAGGGCTCCTGGCGCTCCCGACGCAATGGACGGATGGGCAATCGCGAGGCATCGCTGCCAGGTGCACCATTCCAAGACTACCTGAGAAAGGGACAGCCCCGCCGATTGCCCGGGTGATCCAGACCGTCGGAGGTCTACCGGGAATCTTCTATCCGCCCAAAGCGCCAAGAGCCAGATGGGCCAGCTCCCTGAGCGCCGCAACCGAGAAGGCGAGCTGCGGCCTCGCATACCACGCCATCGCCGCCAGCATTCCCGCCAGCACCAGCCAGGCTTCCAGGCGCTTAGTCGCGTTTGACGACATACAGCCCTCGCACTCTCTCGCGCAGCACGTCCTTCTCGGTGGCGCATTCGTTCAGCAAGCTCAGGATCCAATCCTCGGTGTGCTCGGGAGCGACGAACAGGTAGCGCGTGCCCTGCGCCTCGATGGCCGCCGCGATGCTCTCGCACGTGCTGCCCGCGGGGATCGGCACGTAGGCCAGATGCTGCGAGTAGTCGGCACGGTAGAGCGGATAGATGAACCCGTTGGAGTGGACGTTGTAGCCCAGGATGTCTTCGCGGGGAACGATGTCCAACGCCGCAGCGTATTCCTCTGGGACCTTCAAACTCAGCCCCGCCGATTGACGCTCCAGCGCCGGCAGGGCCAACATGGCTTCGAAGCTCGACGGCGGGAACACGTTGTAGTTCAGCATCATGGCGAAGTTCACGGCTGAGCACGCCGCAAACACGACGCCGAACCCACGGAGCACGACTCGCTCGGCGGACAGCACGCCATCGAAAGCGAAGCCGATCGCCAATGCGAACAGCGCCGGGAACCAGATCGCATAGCGCATGTTCCAGGGACTGTTCGGGCTCGAGAAGAACAAGACGAGGAGTGACACGGCGAAACCGGCGAACAAAACGCGTGTCCACGGGCGGCGTACCAAACCCCAGGCCAGCGCCGGCAAGCCCAGCCCATACGCCACCCAGCCCCAGCCCGTCGTGTTCGGCAGATCCGGGGTGATCCGCGCTTGCTTGTCACCGAAGCGTTGGACAAACGAGTTGAGGTTCTCGAGGAAGTTGGTCAGGCCCAGCTGCGTCACGCTTCCGCTGGCCGGAATGACCTGAGTGCCCTCCACGGTCACCCCGTATGGGAAGAACGGGTTTCCCATCAGCCTCCAGTTGCGGACGTACCAGAAGGATCCGAGGAGCAGGCCCGCGGCCAGGACCCACCCGGCGGCCAGGCGGAAGCCATCCGGGTTCGAGCGCACACGAGCCATGATCGATCCTGGCAAGGAGCGCCAGCCCGCCCTGCTCTCCGACCCGATCGATACAAGCATCCACGCTAGCAGCAAGCCCGGGGTCAGATGCAGAATGTACGGCTTTGTCCCGAGCGCCAGCAGCCATGCGCCCACCAGCAGCACGACCTGCCCCGGGCGGTTGCGCCCGGGCTCGGCGCCTGGTCTGACGGCCAGATCCAGCCCGAGGGCCAGCATCATCAGATAGAGCGCGGCCATGATCGGGTCGTTCTTCGTCGCAGTGGTCGCCAGCAGCAGCGCCGGGGTCGAGGCGTAGCCCAGGGCGGCAATCAGCGATCCGGCGGGCTTCAACCCCAGCGTGCGGCCGATCGCGTACACGGCCAGGCACGCCAACAGGTAGGCAGGCAGCCCGGCCGCCTCGACGACCACGTCGTGGTGCAGGAAGACTGTGAACCAGGCTGCAAAGACCTCGTAGTTCGCCGGCGACCAGATCCGGTCCACCGGGGTCTCGAACGGCGCGATCACGCCGCTCTGCGTCCACTGGGCCACGTTGGTCAGATGATAGGTGAGCGAATCCCAGGTGAACGGAGGCAGCACCCAGATCAGGAATGCGAAGCGGATCACCGAAACCACCGCGGCGATCCCCGTCAGCCAGCGCAGCCAGCCCGGCAGAGCCCGCCACCAGCGCAAACTCTGGACGGCAAAGGCGGAGAGCTCGGCGCGCCACCCGAGAAGCGCCCGACGTGATCGGTCGCCAAAGCACCAGTCCGGCGAGGCCGAGAGCACCGACGGCAGCGAGCGGGCCCGGCTTCAGAAGCCCGGCGAGCCCGGCCAACAACAGCAGCGTCGTGGGGACAAACACCGTGAGGAAGACGAAGGTCAGCGCGTTGAGCGACGGTCGATCGGTCCGCAACGACCGGCAGGTCAGGTACGAGACGGCGAGCGCGAACGCGCCGGCCAGACTCCACGCCACGACCCCGAAGACCACGACGCCGCTCCTGCGGGATGGACCATGGATGATACCACTGCGGCCTCGCTCTGATTCCCATCTTGGGCTTTCGCTGGCGTGGAGCGTGTCCCGCGTAACCGAGCGCCGGCCCTCCATCGATGACCGGTGCGATGCCGTGGACTCCCGCGCACGATGAGAGCCGGTGGTGCGGCGCGGTCAGGCCGAACCGCGAGCTGCAATTGCGCGTCCCGCGTGGACGCGCGTGGGTCTCCGCAGATGGCTGCGCGCCCGAGGCGATCGGCATACGCCGTCTGTGCCCGTATTCGGTCCGACATGCTTTCTGGATGCGGCTTGCCGCACGGCCGGCGTCGTGGGGGCAGAGCGAGAGTCTCAGGAGGCTTGTTGCATTGGGCCGCCTGCAGCCGGCGCCGGGCGCGCCGCCATGCCCGCTAGAAAGGCGAGGGCATCCCCGGCGCTCGTCGCCAGGCGCATGATCACCGTCACCCCCAGCGCCGTACCGGCGCCGTAGACCGGCGACAGTCCAGCCACCATGATTGCGTCCCGCACGCCGAGCCCGGCCGGTGCGCCGGGAGTTACGAACCCAGCCACCCAGGCAAGAGCGAAGACGCCCGCGACGTTCAGGTATGCCCCGCCGTTGCCGCCGAAAACGGACACCTGGAGCAGAACTGGGATTGCGCCCAGGAGCAGCATGTTCAGGCAGCCGATGATGTAGCACACGACCAGCGGCCCCACCCGCGGCGGCTGCACCTCGCTCAGCCCGGGGATGCTGGACCGGACGCGCTCCGGCAGCCGGCGCAAGGAGGATGGCCCCGGCGAAGGGCACACACAGGGCAGCCGCCGCAACCCCCGCCAACGCAACGACCGATGGCGCCGCCACATCCGCCCCCCAGCCGCGCGTCCCCGATAGCAGCAAAGCGCTGCCAGCAACCGACACTCCGGCCAGTACTGCCCAGGCGATCTCGAGGGCCATGGCTGCCAGCACACGTTCGCGGACGAAGCCGGCCTTCACCGCCAGCACCACGCGCCCGGCGAGGTGCGCCACGTTGCCGGGGATGTACTTGCCGAACTGCGCCACGCCGAAGATCGCCAGCGCAACCCGGGGCCGGCCAGGCTCACCCACCGAATGCAAGAAGATCAACCAGATCACCCCGGCCAGCAGCACGACAACCAGGTACAGGAGGATGGATCCCGCCAGCCCGGCGAGCGCGGCGGGGTTCCAGTTCACGCGCGGCAGGCCGCCCGCGTTGCGCACCGCGAATCGCACGAAGTAGGCCAGCGACAGCAGCAACGCCGCCAACCCGAGCCAACGGTAAACACGGGACATGGGCTTCCCAAGCATCATCCGCTCACCGGGCGAACCCTGCACGGGTCGGGCCGAACATGCGGCAACATGAGGAGACCTCGATCCTATCTCCTGGGTTCACTCTTTCCCGACGCCAGCCCGAAGGATCCGTCGGCACCCAAGCGGCACGCACCGGGATCTCGCATCCGGTTCGGACCCTACCTCTAGCTCGGCGGCAGACTGACGCGCGATTGGGTACGGCGGGGACGCACATCACATCTCAACACGGGGACGGGAGCTGCGCGGCCTCACGTCGCCGGCAGCCAGCGGGTGAGCCTCGTCCCCGTCTCGTCCGAAGGAGCCCGATCGTGTCGCCGGTGACGCCGCAGGGCCATCATGCCCCGCTTCCGGTTGGCCGGCTGCCAAGAGCGACCTTCTTCAACCGGTAGCTCACGTCTTCACTCAGCTGCCTGTTGCGCGCGATCAGGTCCGCCAGCAACCCGAGCAGGAACGCCTGCAGCCCGAGCACGATCAGGATAGCGGCTGCGATCAACGACTGGATGTGGCCCTGCCCCTGGCCGCCGAGGTAGAAAGCCATGAATCGAGCCAGAAAGAACAGCCCGCCCAGGAAAGGCACAACCCCGAGGGTGAGGAAGACACGCAGCGGCTCATACATCAAGAAGATGCGCAGGATCGTCCCCGAGGAGGAGATCAGGTAATGGAACAGGTTGCGCATCAATCGCGATTCACGCAGCTTGGGATTTGTGGCCACGGGAACGGAGGCGACAGGGATGCCCTTCTTGCCCGCCTGGATGATGGTCTCCAACGTGTAGGTGTAGCCGGAGAAGACAGCCAGCCGCAGCGCCGTGTCGCGGGTGAAGGCGCGAAACCCGCTGGTGGCGTCCGGGATGTCGGTCCCCGAGGCCCAGCGCACCACGCGGCTGCCGAGGCGCTGGAGGAGTTTCTTGAGGACGGAGAAGTGCGGGATGGTGCTCACCTGGCGATCGCCGACGACCATGCCCGCCGTGCCCTCCAGGATCGGCCGCACCAGATCGGCGACGCATGCGCCCCGGTACTGGTTATCGCCATCGGTGTTGACGATCACATCCGCCCCCAGGGCGACCGCCTGCTCCAACCCCGCGGCGAACGCCGCCGCCAGGCCGCGGTGGCCCTGCAGCCTCAGTGTGTGGGTCGCACCGTGGCGGGTGGCAATCTCGGCCGTCCCATCCGTACTCCCGTCATCGATGACCAGAGTCTCGATCCGATCAAATCCCGCCACTTGTGCCGGAAGATCGGCCAGCGTCACCGGAAGCGTCTCGGCCTCGTTGAAGCACGGGATCTGGATGATCAGCTTCACGCGTACGTCCTCTCCGTCGTCGGGCTCGCCGTACAGGCCAGAGGGATCGAGCTGCGCGACGACGACCGGCATTCGAGCGCTAGCAGCGCCCGCTTAGATTGATTCATCCAATGGAATTCGGCTGAGGGTGACGAGCAGTGTCGATCCCACAAGCACGACGCCGGCGAAGATCAGGTTGGCGACCAGCACGGTGGCATCGAGGGCCATGAAGGCCACCAGCCCGAGAACCACCGCCGTCAGGTGCATCACCAGCACGGCGCGGATTGGGTCGAGCCCGAGGCCCAGCAGCCGGTGGTAGGTGTGGTCGCTCCCCGCCCGATAGACTGGGCGCCGGCGCAGCAGCCGCGAGAAGACCACCAGCGTGATGTCGAAGATCGGGACGCCGAGGACCAGGATCGGCGTGAACCACGACACTCCCTGCGGCAGCCCGGCGCGGGCCGGGATATAGGCGATGCCCAGGGCGGCGAGCAGGAAGCCGAGGAGCTGTGCTCCGGAATCGCCCAGGAACAGCTTCGCCGGCGAGGCGTTGTAGAGAAAGACGCCGACAGCGCAACCGAGCAGCGCGGCGCTCAGCACTGCCAGCACCGGCTGCGTGGAATCGATCGTCACCAGCATGAAGAACGCCGCCGCGATTCCTCCCAACCCCAGCGCCAGGCCATCCATGCTGTCGACGAAGTTGAAGGCGTTCACCATCCCGATGACCCACAGCAGGGTCAGCGCCAGATCGACGGCGTCAATGCGGGTGACCTGAATGCGCACGCCGACGGCGATCAGGATCCCAGCGGCGACGGCCTGCACGAGGAGTTTGAGCAGCGGCGAGAGCCCGAGACGATCATCCACCAGCCCGCCCACAGCCACCACCAGTGCACCGGCGAGCATCGCTTGAATCGAGGCGTCGGCCGGCGGGCGGAGGATCAGGTAGCAGGCAAGCAGGGCAATCGCCAGGACGGGGCCGCCAGCCAGTGGCGTCGGCGTGTCATGCCGTTTGTGCGGCGCGGAGCCCGGGACATCCACCCACCCCAGGCGTCCAGCGACCCTGGCGGCCAGCGGCCCGAGCAAGACCGAGGCAAGCAGCGTGGTCAGGATGATCGGGAACAGATCGGCCAGGCGAGTGATCATAGGCGGGCTGCCCATCCCCGAACGGGTCCGACGGACAACAGTCTACTCGACGGATGCGGGGGATTGTAGCATTGCCACTGGCGGGCCCGGGTCCTTCCCGGAGTCCGGGCGCAGCGGCCGCGTCAGCGCGTGGGTCACCAGCCCGAGCAGGATCCAGGTGTGCGGCAGTGCAAAGGTGTCCAGGCTGAAATCCCTCCCCCAGCCCGGCGATCCAGCCCAGCAGGCCGGCACAGCCGATCAGCCGCTCGAGCGGATGGCCGCGGCGCCAGAGCAGCACAGCGCCGGCACCGATCACGATCCACCAAGTCAGGAACGCGGCGAATCCGAGAAGCCCGGTCTCGGCCAGCAGCCGCACCCACAGGTTCTTCGGGTTCGGCAGGCCGGCGAACTCCCCGGAAATCAGGTCGCGGACCTCGGTCGAGGCGGAACGCGTACCCGGGCAGGTTGGCCTGCATGAAGAAGCCCGAGTTGCCGAACCCCACCCCGAGCACCGGGTGTGTGGAGAACGTCCGGAAGCCTGCTTCCCAGTAGGCGATCCGCTCAGCGAAGGCGACCCGGTTCGCCAGTTCGTACAGCACTTCGTTCGGGTAGTGCGCCCTGACCTCCGGAAGGAGCTCGACGGTTTGGAACAGGCGGACCATGCGCGGGTCGATGCGGCTGTAGACGCGCGCCGCTCCGTACAGCCCCGCGCTGCACGCGACCAGGAAGGCGAGGACCATCACCACACGCATCCCCAGCATCCTGCCGCGGCGAACCGGGGCCACGCTCCCGGCGCGGCGGCGCTGCAGCCATGCGGCCGCGTTCCAGACGGCGATCAGACCGAGGACACCGAGTATCAATCCGAAGCTGGCATACGAGATGCGCGAACGCGTCAGGGCCAGGACGATCAACCCCCAGACGGCGAGGGTCGCTTCGAGCCACCAGGCTCGCCGGCCGGAAGACCACGCGGAGGTGCGCGTGAGCACCGCCGCCAGCCACAGCGGCAGGTAGAACGTCACCAATTGGTCGCCCAGCCAGGAAGGTTCGAAGGCCAGCCCACTCAGCCGATCGGGGACCGGGTCGCGCGGCGAGATCAAGCGATGCAGGTCGACGAACGCCTGCGGCACGCGTTCTCCCCCGGTCATCACGACGGCGGCCTGCACCGTCGACCACAGCAGCATGACGATGGCGCCGATGTAGATCGCGCGGAGTGCCGGCCGAATGCGTTGCTGCTCGGCCGGCAGCAACGCGGCGCACAAATAGAAACCTACGGCGATCCCCAGCGTCAGCAGCGCACGGGCCTCGCGGCCGAGCACCGAGGCGCCGTGCAGCGGCAAGATGCGTTGACCGAGGGCGACCGCCGCGGCGAGCAGCGCCAGGCCCACAAAGGCCAGCAGCGGCATGACGAGCGCGGGGAGCTTTCGCCCGCGCAGCAAGGCGGGCACGAGCCAGACGGCCATCAGGCCAGCCAGGGGAATGAGGGCCAGCGGCGCCACGGGAGTCCCGCCGGCGAGCGTGACCAGCGGCGGGAAGCTGGTCACCGGAATCGCGACCAGCAGCATCAGCCAGAGCGCCTCGACAGTCCTGGCGTAACCGATGCGCAGGCGCGCGTTCATCCCGGCTCCCCGGCAGCCCTGCCGTGCACCCGATCGATCGCCCCGGGACCGAGTTCTGCGCGGCGGCGCGGCGATCGGAGCCGCGCGCCTTCTCCGCGGTGCACTGCGCTGCGAGTCTGGCCTGGCGGCATGCTGGTCACTGCGCGCGCCTGAATGGCCACCCGAGTGCGGCGATCACTCCGACGACGGCGCCGGCCAGCAGCCCGGCCAGCACGCTCATCCCGCGCGATCCGGCCAGAGGCCCGCCCGGCGGCTCGGCCTCCTGCAGCAAGGTGAACGACATCGAGGGCAAGATCCCGCGGCTGAGAACCGCTTCCTTCTCGATCTCGGTCAGCGCCTGCTCCGGGTCGTACTCCTCCGGAGCTGCGGCGCATGCCCAGGCGGCCGGCAGCGCCGGCGTGGCCGCGGGCTGGAGCTCGCAACCGGTGATGAACCACTTCGACTGAAGATCTGCTGCGCGCCAGGCATGTCCGACGGCAGTCTGAAGTGCATCGACGGAAGCCGTAGCCCAAGCGTTCGCCAACCGGGCGGCGGCCCCAGGAGACTCAGCCCGAACGCCGAGTTCCCAGCCGCCACCATTCTCCGACAATCGCAGCGAGTTGCGCAGTTTGTTCGTCGTCGGCGAACCCAGGTTCGGCCCTTCGTCCGACCCAATCGCCTCGAGTGTCTCGTCGGCCAGGAACACCTCACGCGCCCGGTCGAAGGCGTGCCGCAGCGCTTCATCATCCAACGGCAGCGTTCGTCCGTAGTCGACCCCGACCCCGACGACAGCCACGGCCTCGTACACCGGAGGCAGCAATCCGGATGCGCCCAGCCCGACCAGGCCGCCGAGGCACGCTGCCGCCAGCAGCCACGGCCAGCGCCCAATCAGACGCTGAAGGAGGTCCTTCGAGTCAACCGGCTCAGAGTTCATCGTGCCTGCCTCGGCCTTCTGGTTTCGCAGCCGGTAAGCTGCGTGCATGTCGGCCACGCCCGATCACAGTCAGCGACCCTCGGCATCGGGCGTGCCGCCGCCTAGCCGTCGGAGGAATTGAAAGGACGCGCGGCGTAGGACCATGCGCAGCGGCATAACCGGCTCGACCACCCTCCGGATGAGGTACTTGGCATACAGGATCGAGAAGACGCTTCCCCCGTCGCGGAAATGCACGCGCATCATCTCCGGCCAGCACTGACGTGCGACGGTCATCGACTTCGACTCGCCGTGCAGCCGGAAACCGGCCCAGAGGGAAGGAACGTAGGCAAGTGAGGTCACCGCCGAGATGCGGATCCACAGGTCATAGTCCATGGCGTAGTGAAACGTTGGGTCAAGCGGGCCGACCATCTTCCAGACCACCGTCCGGAAGAACGCCGCCTGCTGGGCGATGCGAGGCGCGCCGCGGCGCAGGTCGCGATGATCCGTTCGGGCCGACGGGAAGCGCGCCACCGCACGGCCGGCTTCATCGATGTAGTGCGCCTCCCCGTGCACCATCCCGATTTCGGGATGGGCCTGAAGGAACGCCACCGCATCGCTCACCGCGCCCGGGCGGTAGATGTCATCCGAGTTGAGATAGGCGAGGATGTCCCCGGCAGCCATCCCAAAGCCGCGGTTGATGGCGTCGGTCTGGCCTCGGTCCGGCTCGGAGGCCCAAGTCGCCAGCCGATCGGTATGCCGGCGAAGGATATCGACGGTCCCGTCGGTCGAACCGCCGTCGAGGACGATGTACTCGATGCGCGGGTAGTCCTGGGTCAGGACGGACTCGATCGTCGCTTCCAGGAAGCGAGCCTGGTTGAACGACGGCGTGACGACCGTCACCAGCGGGAGTGGATCGCGGGGAGCACTCAGCATGGTCGGGTCCCGGCGGGCACCTCGATCATGGTGCGGTCCTTGGATGGCGGCGGAGCCTCAGGTCCGCCCCCCGCCCCGGGTTCGATGCGGCGGCGACCGTGCTGCAGGCGGCGCCGCGTGCGGCGGTACCAGAAGAAGACGCCGGCCATGCCCAGAGCGCTTCCCGCCGCCTGCACGAACTTGTACCAGTAGCGCGCCACCGTCGGCGGGTGCTGGCCGAGCGCCGTCAGGATGTGCCGAAACGCCCGGCGGTACTCCCCGGCGTCGATCAACCGGCGAGCGGCAAAGACATTGAAGCCCGACTGAATCCGCCGGCGATGGCGGCGGACCGTCCCGGAAAGTTCCGGCGTCGACTCAGCCCAGCGCAGCATGCGCTGAGCCTCCTCGACAAAACCGGCGGCGCGGGCGATCGTCTTCGCCTCGCCGTGCGTTCGTTCGAGCGCCCAGGTCGCCTTGAGATGGCGCAAGGGCGCCAGCATTGCAATGCGCACCCACAGTTGGTGATCCAGGATGAGTTGGTAGGTGTTGTCCAGGTACCCCGCCTTCTCGAGCACACGGCGGCGCATGAAGACGGTCGGCTGGAGCAACACCTCGAAACTGAGCAAGTCAACGAGGGACAGCGTCCGATAACGGTGTCGATCCAGCAGCATCTGATCCGAGTCGACCATGATCCCGTCGGCGTAGACCATGCCCAGGTCCGGCTCGCGCTCGAGCGCCTCGACGGCCTGGTGGATCGCTCCGGGCAGGTAGACATCGTCTGAGTTCAACCAGGCGATCGATCTCGCCCGTCGCCAGGCGCAGGCCCTTGTTGATCCCGGCTGCCTGCCCGGAATCCGGTTCTGAGACGCAGGAGGCCAGACGGTCGCGGTAGCGGCCCAGCACCTCCAGGCTGCCGTCGGTCGAGCCGCCGTCGATGACGATGTACTCGATCCGCGGGTAGTCTTGCTCGAGCACCGAACGCAGCGTCGTCTCCAGATAGCGGACCTGGTTGAAAGACGGCGTGATGATGGAGACCAACGGCAGTCCTTCCATCACGTGTGGGCCCGACGTGCGCCGGCCATCATCCGAAGAGCCCCTGGTAGTCGACCTTGGGGAAGACCGTCAGCTTGCCTCCCACGGTTGCATCGAGCACCGATCGTCCGGCAGCGGCGTAGGCGTCGCGCGCCAGACGATAGGCCGCTTCGGAGGCCTGCAGGTCGGGAAGCTGCCAGCGGAATCCTTTCCCGAAGTAGCCAGGGGAAAAGTGATTGGGATCGTCTCCCGAAGACACGACGGTGACGTTGGGCTGCCCCGGTGTGGTGAAGCTGTGATCGACGCCGATCAGGATGACCGGGTCGCAGCCCATGAAGTAGGCCAGCTGCAGGGCGGTATACGTGACCGTCGAACCCTCGAACATACGCCGCGTCGGATCGCCGGTGAAGTTCGCCGGGCCGGTGTAGTCGGTGTCGAGAAACAGCGTCTGCGGCGCCGCAGGGAACCAGCGTCGGGCACGCCAGGTGATGAAGCGGGGAAGGTCGAGGGCGGCGACCTCCGCGGCGCACTGCTCCAGCACCAGCGTGTTGACGGCGACGTAGTACGTGGTCGGGAAGCCAAGCTCGGGGAAGAGCAGGTAGATGCGGTTCATCCCGAAGGTGATCTCGCCACGTACCCGCGAGAGATCGGTGTCCCGCAGGCTGGGCCCGTTGCCCAGGATGAAGCAGCGCTGTCCTCGGTGACAGTCGCGGAAAGCCTCGGCGGCCGCCTGGCTTTCGCGCAGCCGGCGATCGATCATCGCCGCCGCCTGATGCCGGGCGCGGTTGTACCACCACCAGTACGGGCTGGTGAGGCCACGCCAGATTGGAGGCGGGACGAAGCGCTTGACGGCATAGATTGCGCGCTGCATGGCCGAGGAGTTGCCGGACGCATCCATCGTGGGGATTCTACCCGACGGGCGACTCACCGTTCACCTTCACCCGTCGGCGTCCGGAATGTAGGACGATCCGACGAACAGCCTGACCCCGCCCCAGTCCGAGACCATCCCGAGCCCGTGCAGGCGCAAGCGATCCCCACAGATCGTGCAGATGATGGCACACGGCTTGAAACCCGGATCGGCGTAGCGCCGGGTCTCGGGAAGCGGGTAGATGTTCTCAATGTGAATCCCACTCTCGGGGGCACCCAGGACCCGCCAGAACAGATATTCATAGTCCGAGGAGTTGATCCGCAGGCCGACCTGGGTGCAGGCTCGCGACCGGATCGCCTCGGCAACACGCAAGTATGCCTCCCTCTTCCCCGGGTCTGTCCCGGCGAAGGCGGCGAACAGCAACTCCGATTGGCTGGCTCGGAACACACTCTCCGTTCGTGTCGGCCAAGGCGGATGGCCGATCACCGGGCGGGTGTTATTGAGCAGCAGCCACGGCAGCGCCGCCGTCAGGAGCCCGAGGCCGCCGACCAGGCCGAGCGTCCCTTGCGCCACAGAACCCGCCGCCAACCCGAAGACCGGCGACCACAGGATGAAGAACGGCAGTTGGTAGCGCAGCCCCCAGATGGACGTCCCGTGCCCGATGACGATCGGGATCAGCGCGTAGGCAGCCAGGACGACGCCGGCGAGCATCCAGCGGCTCGGGCTCAGCCGGAGCCGGGGCCTCTTGAGCAGCAGGATCATCGTGCCCGCGACCATGAGCAGGTGAAAGGGGTTGCCGGCCGTGTCTTCATGGTTCCAGGCGAGGATGCTCCAGTCCGCGAAGAAAGCCTCGTCGAACACAGTGGGGTAGTGGCGCAACCAGGCATTGACTGCCGCGTTGACGGCCGAAGAAGGCGTGACGAAGTTGTAGGCGATCATACGCGCCCAGCCCCCCGCCAGCCCGACCGCACGTTGCAGAAGCGGAAGCGCAACACTCCGCTGCCCGGCACCTTCGCTTGGCTGCGCCGCGTTCTCGGCCGGTACGGGTGTGGCGACTTCTCGGGATGACTCCTCCGCCTGCAACTCCGGGGCAGATTGTGTTCCGGCTGGAGGTGAAGCCGTTGGCGGTAGCGCGCTTTCTGTCGGAGCCGGAGCGAGTTGCAGGAAGGTGAGATTGTCCCGCAGCCAGTCGCTGGTCCCATAGGGCCCGCCGTAGGTGACCATGTTCCTGGCCCAGAATCCAAGGTTGACCAGCACGACGATCCCAGAGACCAGCAATCCCTCCGTGAGCCATTGTCGTGGGCGCCGCTGGTAGACCATCGGCACGAAGTGCCAGGCCATGACCGGCAGGGCGTAGACGAAGAACGTCCCTTTGGTGAGGAGGCCGGTCTCCCAGAGCGCGAGCGCCAGGCAGACATTCTCGAACGGGCTCAGCGGCCGCTGCTTGCCCAACACGACCAGGCTCACCAGACACACGGCCCAGAAGGCGACCACGTAGTCATTCTGCGTGCTGCTCGCCTGCAGCACGCCCATGGGCACGCTGACGGCAAAGAGCGCGGCGAGGATCTGCCCGCGCCGGGTGGCGCCGATGCTAGCCGCGATCCAAGAGACACCGACGAGCGAGCCTGCCATGCTGAACCATTGGATGAGGTTTCGCCGGCCGGTCGTTTCCCCACAGCACGCGCGAGATTCAAGATCGCAGTTTCGGCCCAAGTGGGCATGACGAGTTGGTGCGCGTAGCTTGTAGGGTAGTGCTCAAGACTTTGTCCTCCGGCCCAATGCACGACGCGCGCCATGTGATACAGGAGCGAATCGACATTGTTGGGCGGAGCGATCCAGGCGACCACCAGGAGGAGCACGGCCACCAGCGCCAGCCCGACGAGCAGAATGCCATCCGCCGCCGGGACGCTGGCGCGCGAAGGCGCGCAGCCTCTCTCGCAGGAGGCTGAAGGTGCCGCGCCGATGCGCCCAGGCCAACAGACCGATCGCCGTCACGCCCCATACGGCGGTCAGCCCCGTCCGATTCAGGAGGTGAAACGGGCTCAACGCCTCACTGAACAGCGTGACGAGGCCCCCCCACAACACGGACGCCTCGAGGAACGGCAGCCGGACCTCGGGCGCAGTGTCGGGAGCCCATCTACCTCCGGGCGTGCAAACCAGGGCAAAGAGCGCGACGAAGGTCAGTATCGGGAAGAGAACGAGCAACTGCATGGACGCGGTTCCCCTTCGGGTGCTGCGATGTGACAGGCGCTGCCCGGCGTGCCGCGACCCTGCCCACCATCTGCTCGCCCGGCGCACAGTCCACACCGCGCCAAACCAGGGCAACGTCGATCCACGTGCGACAGCGGTCACTCCCTTGCGTTGCGCGGTGGACATTCAAGCCGCCGGGAGCCGACCGGCCGTCGCGCCCGGCTACGGGTGCTCAGGCG
>CAVZPO010000030.1:0-29205 GCA_963777165.1 uncultured Chloroflexia bacterium | reverse complement strand
GCGCGACGGCCGGTCGGCTCCCGGCGGCTTGAATGTCCACCGCGCAACGCAAGGGGAGTGACCGCTGTCGCACGTGGATCGACGTTGCCGTGGTTTGGCGCGGTGTGTTCTGTGCGCCGGGCGAGCAGATGGTGGGCAGGGTTGCGGCACGCCGGGCAGCGCCTGTCACATCGCAGCACCCGAAGGGGAACCGCGTCCATGCAGTTGCTCGTTCTCTTCCCGATACTGACCTACGTCGCGCTCTTTGCCCTGGTTTGCACGCCCGGAGGTAGACGGGCTCCCGACACTGCGCCCGACGTCCGGCTGTCGTTCCTCGAGGCGTCCGTGTTGTGGGGCAGGCCTCGTCACGCTGTTCAGCGAGGCGTTGAGCCCGTTTCACCTCCTGAATCGGACGGGGCTGGCTGCCGTCTGGGGCGTAACGGCGATCGGTCTGATGGCTTGGGCGTACCGGCGCGGCACCTTCAGCCCTCCTGGGAGCGAGGCTGCGCGCCTTAGCGCCCAGCGTCCCGGCGGCGGATGGCATCCTGCTCGTCGGGCTGGCGTTGGTGGCCGTGCTCCTCCTGGTGGTCGCCTGGATCGCTCCGCCCAACAATGTGGATTCCCTCCTGTATCACATGGCGCGCGTCGTGCATTCGGGCCGGAGGACAAAGTCTTGAGCACTACCCTACAAGCTACGCGCACCAACTCGTCATGCCCACCTGGGCCGAAACCGCCATCCTGAATTGCGGGTGCTGTGGGGAAGCGATCGACCCGCCAACCTCGTTCAGTGGTTCAGCATGGCCGGCTCGCTCGTCGGTGTCTCTTGGATCGCGGCCAGCATCGGCGCCAACCGGCGGCGGGCAGATCCTCGCCGCGCTCTTTGCCGTCAGCGTGCCCATGGGCGTGCTGCAGGCGAGCAGCACGCAGAATGACTACGTGGTCGCCTACTGGGCCGTGTGTCTGTTGAGCCTAGTCGTGTTGGGCAAGCAGCGGCCGCTGAGCCTGTTCGAGAATGTCTGCCTGGCACTCGCGCTGGGGACCGGCCTCCTCACGAAAGGGACGTTCTTCGTCTACGCCCTGCCGGTCATGGCATGGCACTTCGTGCCGATGGTCTACCAGCGGCGCCCGAGACAGTGGCTCACGGAGGGGTTGCTGGTCATTGGGATCGTCGTGCTGGTCAACCTCGGCTTCTGGGCCAGGAACATCGTCACCTACGGGGGGCCGTATGGGAACAGCGAGTGGCTCCGGGCCAATCTCACACTGCTCGCGCGTGGCGCCCGCTGCCAACGGCGAGTGTGCAGCCCACCTCGATTCCCACACTCGCCGCAGGACGCTCGACTTCGGTGCCTGAGGCGAATGAGCCGTCGCAGGGCGTCGCCTCCACCCCGGATCCCGCCGCGAACGTAGCCACGGCGGACGGAGGGACACGGCCACAGAGCGCGGCGTCCCCTGTGGTGCAGGGCGGTCTTGGGATCATGAGGGGCTGGGCGCGCGATGATCGCCTATAACTTTGTCACACCTTCGTCGGCGCTGAATGCCGCGATTCGGACTGTTCTGCGCCGATACCCGACCGTGTTCGACGATGGGTTCTTTGCCGACATGAAGATGATTGCCTGGAACCATGAAGACACCGCCGGCAACCCCCTTCACTTGTTCTTGGTCGCGGGCACGATGATCCTGCTGTTGAAGAGGCCCCGGATCCGGTTGAGCCCAAGCCGGTGGATGGTCACCGGCGTCGTGCTGGCCACATACGCGTTGATCCCGATCGTGATCGGGCACGGCTCGTCGGTCTGGGGCCTCCGCTTCCAGCTGCCCTTCTTGATCCTCTGGGCTCCGGTCTTCGGGCTGGCGGCGGAGCTCGTGGCGCAAGGTGACGCTCGGCTTGATCGGCGGCCTCGGGCTCCTGACGGCGGCGCTGCCGTGGCTGCTGCTGAATAACACCCGCCCGGTGATCGGCCATCCGCCGTGGCCGACGCGAACGGAGAGTGTGTTCCGAGCCAGCCAATCGGAGTTGCTGTTCGCCGCCTTCGCCGGGACAGACCCGGGGAAGAGGAGGCATACCTGCGTGTTGCCGAGGCGATCCGGTCGCGAGCCTGCACCCAGGTCGGCCTGCGCATCAACTCCTCGGACTACGACTATCTGTTCTGGCGGATCCTGGGTGCCCCCGAGAGTGGGATTCACGTTGAGAACATCTATCCGCTGCCCGAGACCCGGCGCTACGCCGATCCGGGCTTCAAGCCGTGTGCCATCATCTGCACTATCTGTGGGGATCGCTTGCGCCTGCACGGGCTCGGGATGGTCTCGGACTGGGGCGGGGTCAGGCTGTTCGTCGGTTCGTCCTACGTTCCGGACGCGGACGGGTGACGGCGAATGCTAAGTTCCTCGTCGGGTAGAATCCCCACAATGGATGCGTCCGGCGACTCCTCGGGCATGCAACGCGCAATCTACGCCGTCAAACGCTTCGTCCCGCCTCCGATCTGGCGTGGCCTCACCGGCCCGTACTGGTGGTGGTACAACCGCGCCCGGCATCAGGCGGCGGCGCTGTTCGATCGCCGGTTGCGCGACAGCCAGGCGGCCGCCGAGGCTTTCCGCGACTGTCATCGAGGACAGCGCTGCTTCATCCTGGGCAACGGGCCCGAGCCTGCGGGACACCGATCTCTCGCGGCTGCGCGACGAGATCACCTTCGGAATGAACCGCATCTACCTGCTCTTCCCGGAGATGGCCTTCCCGACCACGTACTATGTCGCCGTCAACACGTTGGTGTTGGAGCAGTGCGTCGCGGAGGTCGCCGCCCTTGGAATTCCCCGATTCATCACCTGGCGTGCCCGACGCTGGTTCCCTGCGGGCCCGCAGACGCTGTTTCTCGACACCGACTACACCGGCCCGGCGAACTTCACCGGCGATCCGACGCGGCGTATGTTCGAGGGTTCGACGGTCACCTATACCGCGCTGCAGCTGGCCTACTTCATGGGCTGCGACCCGGTCATCCTGATCGGCGTCGATCACAACTTCACCACACCGGGGCAGCCCAACGTCACCGTCGTGTCTTCGGGAGACGATCCCAATCACTTTTCCCCCGGCTACTTCGGGAAAGGATTCCGCTGGCAGCTTCCCGATCTGCAGGCCTCCGAAGCGGCCTATCGTCTGGCACGCGACGCCTACGCCGCCGCCGGACGATCGGTGCTCGATGCAACCGTGGGAGGCAAGCTGACGGTCTTCCCCAAGGTCGACTACCGCAGGCTCTTCGAATGATGGCCGGCGCACCTCGGGCCCGCACGTAATGGAAAGACTGCCGTTGGTCTCCATCATCACGCCGTCTTTCAACCAGGTCCGCTATCTGGAGACGGCGCTGCGTTCGGTGCTCGAGCAAGACTACCCGCGGATCGAGTACATCGTCATCGACGGCGGCTCGACCGACGGCAGCCTGGAGGTGCTGGGCCGCTACCGCGACCGACTGGCCTCCTGCATCTCAGAACCGGATTCCGGGCAGGCAGCCGGGATCAACAAGGGCCTGCGGCTGGCGACGGGTGACGTGATTGCCTGGTTGAACTCAGACGATGTCTACCTGCCCGGAGCGATCCGCCAGGCCGTCGAGGCGCTCGAGCGCGAGCCGGACCTCGGCATGGTCTACGCCGACGGGATGATGGTCGACTCCGAGCAGATGCTGCTGGATCGACACCGCTATCGGACGCTGTCCCTCGTTGATTTGCTCAGCTTCGAGGTGTTGCTTCAGCCGACCGTCTTCATGCGCCGCCGGGTGCTCGAACAGGCGGGGTACCTCGACAACGCCTACCAGCTCATCCTGGATCACCAACTGTGGGTGCGCATCGCTACGCGGGCGCCCTTGCGCCATCTCAAGGCGACCTGGGCGCTCGAACGAACGCACGCCGAGGCGAAGACGATCGCCCGCGCCGCCGGTTTTGTCGAGGAGGCGCAGCGCATGCTGCGCTGGGCTGAGTCAACGCCTGAACTTTCCGGGACGGTTCGCCGTTATCGCCGGCGGATTCAGTCGGGCTTCAACGTGTTTGCCGCTCGCCGGTTGATCGACGCCGGGGAGTACCGCCGGGCGTTTCGGCACATCCTGACGGCGCTCGGCCAGCACCCGCCGACGGTGGCGCGCTACTGGTATAAGTTCGTGCAGGCGGCGGGAAGCGCTCTGGGCATGGCCAGCTTCTTCTTCTGGTACCGCCGTACGCGGCGCAGCCTGCAACACGGGCGCCGACGGATCGAACCCGGGGCGGGGGGCGGACCTGAGGCGCCACCGCCATCCAAGGCCCGGCCATGATCGGATTCTCCGCCAGGACCCGGCCATGCTGAGCGCTTCCCGCGAGCCCCTGCCGCTGGTGACGATCGTCACGCCGTCGTTCAACCAGGCTCGCTTCCTGGAAGCGACGATCGAGTCCGTCCTGACCCAGGACTACCCGCGCATCGAGTACATCGTCCTCGACGGCGGTTCAACCGACGGAAGCGTGGAGATCCTCCGCAAGCACGCGAATCGGCTGTCGACCTGGGTCTCCGAGCCCGACCGGGGACAGACCGAAGCCATCAACCGAGGGTTCGGCATGGCGCACGGCGAGATCCTCGCCTGGCTGAACTCCGATGACGTGTACCGTCCCGGCGCGGTGGGCGAGGCGGTGGCATACCTTCAGGCCCATCCCGAGATCGGGATGGTGCACGGAGGAGCAAACTACATCGATGAGGCGGGGCTTGCGGTGGCGCGCTTCCCGTCAGCTCGGACGAGCCACACCGACCTGCGCCGCGGCGCGCCTCGCATCGCCCAGCAGGCGGCGTTCTTCCGGACGGTGGTCTGGAAGATGGTCGGCCCGCTTGACCCAACGTTTCACTACGCGATGGACTATGACCTATGGATCCGCATCTCGGCGGTGACCTCACTTGCCTACGTTCCTTCCCTCTGGGCAGGTTTCCGGCTGCACGGCGAGTCGAAATCGATGACCGTGGCACGGCAATGCTGGCCGGAGATGATGCGCGTGCATTTCCGCGACGGCGGCAGCGTCTTCTCGATCCTGTATGCCAAGTACCTCGTTCGACAGGTGGTCGAGCCGGTCATGCCGCTGCGCATGGTCCTACGGCGCGCAGCTTTTCAATTCCTCCGTGGGCTGCGGGGGGCGCGCCCGGTGCCGATGGTCGCTGACGGTGCTCGGGCGTGGCCGACAATCACGCAGCTTACCGGCTGCGAAACCAGAAGGTCGAGGCAGGCACGATGATCTCTGAGCCGGTTGACTCGAAGGACTTCCTTCAGCGACTAATTGCGCGCTGGCTGTGGCTGCTGGCGGCAGCGTGCCTCGGCGGCCTGCTCGGGCTGGGCGCATCCGGCTTGTTCCCTCCGGTGTACGAGGGTGTGGCCGTCGTCGGCGTCGGGGTCGACTACGGACGAACGCTGCCGCTGGATGATGTAGCGCTGCGGCACGCCTTCGACCGGGCGCGTGAGGTCTTCCTGGCCGACGAGACCCTCGAGACGATTGGATCGGCCGAGGGGAAGACCCCGGGCGCGCCAACGACGACGAACGAGTTGCGCAGCTCACTGCGGTTGTCGGAGATCGGAGGTGGCTGGGAGCTCGGCGTTCGGGCTCAGTCCCCGGAGTCCGCCGCCCGGACGGCGAACGCCTGGGCCTCGGCTTCCGTCGATGCGCTGCAAACCGCCGTGGGACATGCCTGGCGCGCGGCAGATCTTCAGTCGAAGTGGTTCATCACCGGTTGCGAACTCCAGCCCGCGGCCACGCCGGCGCTGCCGGCCGCCTGGGCGTGCGCTGCGGCTCCGGAGGAATACGACCCGGAGCAGGCGCTGACCGAGATCGAGCAGGAAGCGGTCCTCAGCCGCGGAATCCTTCCGTCGATGTCTTTCGCCATGCTGCAGGAGGCCGAGCCGCCGGGTGGGCCTCTGGCCGGATCGCGCGGGATGAGCGTGCTGGCCGGGCTGCTGGCCGGCGCCGTAGTCGGAGTGATCGCCGCACTCGGGTGGCCATTCAGGCGCGCGCAGTGACCATCATGCCGCCAGGCCGAACTCGCAGCGCAGCACACCGCGCAGAAGGCGCGCGGCTCTGATCGCCGCGCTGCCGCGCGGATCTCAGTCCCACGACGATCGATCGGCCGCACGGCACGGCTCCCGGGGAGTCGGGATGAACGCCCGCCTGCGCATCGGCTACGACAAGATCGTCTACGCGCTCTGGCTGATTCTGCTGGTTGCGATACCGGTGACCAGCTTCCCGCCGCTGGTCACGCTCGCCGGCGGGACTCCAGTGGCGCCGCTGGCCCTCATTCCCCTGGCTGGCCTGATGGCCGGCTGGCTCGTGCCCGCCTTACTGCGCGGGCGCAAGCTGCCCGCGCTCGTTATGCCGCTGCTGGTCTTCGTGGGCCTGGCGCTGCTCGCCGCGGCGGTCGCCCTCGGTCAGCGCATCTTGCCACTCCAAGGCGTTTCGGTGCTCGGCCGCGAGGCCCGTGCGCTGCTGACGCTGGGGATCGCCGTCGGTTTCTATTTGTGCGCCGCGCTGTTGCCGGCCGAGCAGCGCCGCATTCGGCCGGCACTGCGCGCGATCTACATCGGCGCCATCGCCATGCTGCTGTGGTCGACGGTGCAGGCCGCCGTCGTGATGACCGGAGGAGAACGCGTGCCGCAGGCGTTCGTCGACCTGCATCGCTTGATCTCGCCGCGCGACCCGGTCCCCGACCGGCTGAGTGGGCTGGCCTTCGAGCCTTCCTGGCTGGGCGACCAATTGGTGACGTTCTACTTGCCACTTTGGCTGGCGGCGGTGCTCACGCGCACCTCCGCGTGGTCTTCCGGCCGGCGTGCCTGGTGGCTCGAAGCGACCCTCGCCGTCTGGGGGTTGATCGTCCTGGCGCTGACGCGTTCGCGCATCTCGTATGCCAGCTTCGGAATGATACTCGGTGTCATCGGTCTGATCGGCGTCTGGAACGCGGCCGCATGGCTGCAGCGTCGCCGCGCTGGGAACGCGGCCCCGGTTCGCCGCGGCAGGATGCTGGAGATGCGCGTGGTGATGGTCCTCGGCTTCCTGGTCGCGTGCGGCGCGGGGTTGTACGGAGCGGCGCGCGTCTACAGCCGCATCGACCCGCGCATGGTCCGTCTGTTCCAGAGCGTCGAGCTCCTCCCGGAGGTCAGGGCGCACTACCCGAACGAAGTGCTGTACGAACTGGCGAACCGGGTCGCCTTCGCTGAGCGGATCGCCTACTGGGAAGCGGGGTTCCGCACGTTCTCCACGCACCCGGTGCTCGGGGTGGGATTCGGCAACTCCGGGTTCTTCATGCAGGCAAACCTGCCCGGGTATGCCTTCCGGCTGGCCGAGGTCCGCGACCTGATCTCCGGGGAATTTGCCGGCCTGCCGAACCCGAAGAACTTGTGGGTTCGCCTGCTGGCCGAGACCGGGCTTCTCGGATTCGCCGCGTTCCTGACTTGGTGGATCGTGATCGGTGCCGGCGCTGCGCTGCTCTGGCACCGGGGCACCGCCCTCGAGAGGCTGATCGGCTGCGCAGGCGTGCTGGGCTGGATCGCCGGGCTGGGCGAGGGATTCAGCCTGGACACCTTCGCGCTACCGCACACCTGGATCCTGCTCGGGCTGGTGACGCACGCGCTGAACGCGTCCGCTGCGGCCGGACTCTGTGAAGGACTCGGATCCGCCCGCGGCGATGCTACAATCCTCCGCATCCGTCGGATAGCCCATTGCCCGCCGCACCCGCTCGGGGATGGGCGGCCTGCCTATGATCACTCGCCTGGCCGATCTGTTCCCGATCATCCTGACAACGCTGTTGGCGTCGGTCATCCTCGGGCCGCTCGCCGTGAGCGCCGCCGGACGCCTGGGGTGGGTGGACGTCCCGGGCTCCGCGCCTCACAAGCGGCATGGGGCGCCGACGCCTCTGGCTGGCGGCCCCGTCCTGGCGTTTGCACTCCTCGTCTGCTACTTGATCCTTCGACCGCCGGCCGACTCCTCAATCCAGGGGATGCTAGTCGGCGCGCTGGTGGTAGCCGTCGGCGGGCTGGTGGACGATCGCATCGGTCTCTCGCCGCTGCTCAAGCTGCTCGTGCAGGCTGTTGCCGCCGTGATCCTGATCGCCGTCGGAGTGCGCATCCAGGTCACCCGCATCGACGCCGTCGATCTGGCGCTGACGCTGCTGTGGGTCATCGGGATGGTGAATGCCTTCAACTTCGTCGACAGCATGGACGGGCTGGCGCTGGGGTTGGGAGGAATCGCGGCGGCGTTCTTCATGTTGGTGACGATCGATTCCACGCAGCCGGTGCTGGCGGTGCTGAGCGCCGCGCTGCTCGGTTGCGCCGTCGGCGTTTTTCTCTACAACGCCTCGCCGGCGAAGCTGTTCCTGGGCGATTCCGGAGCACAGCTCCTCGGCTTCCTCCTCGCCGCCCTGGGCATCGCCTATATCCCGGCCCGCGCCGGGCTGCCGCAGGGAGTGTCGTGGTTCACGCCGATCCTGGTCCTCGGCGTTCCGATCTTCGACATCACGCTCGTGGTCTTCTCGCGGCTGCTGCGCCGGCGCCCAGTCTATCGGGCGGGGAGCGACCACACCTACCACCGGCTGCTGGGCCTCGGGCTCGACCCAATCCGCGCCGTGCTGGTGATGCACCTGACGGCGGTGGTTCTCGGGCTGGTGGCCTTCATGGCCCTCGATGCCACCGTGCTGGTCGCCAACCTGATCTTCGCCGGCGTCGTGCTTGTGGGATCGACACTGCTCGTCACCCTCAGCCGAGTTCCATTGGATGAATCAATCTAAGCGGGCGCTGCTAGCGCTCGAATGCCGGTCGTCGTCGCGCAGCTCGATCCCTCTAGCCTGTACGGCGAGCCTGAGGACGGAGAGGACGTACGTGTGAAGCTGATCATCCAGATCCCGTGTTTCAACGAGGCTGAGACGCTTCCGGTGACGCTGGCCGATCTTCCGGCACAAGTGGCGGGATTTGATCGGATCGAGACCCTGGTCATCGATGACGGGAGTACGGATGGGACGGCCGAGCTCGCCGCTCGCCATGGGGCGACGCACGTCCTACGGTTGCAAGGTCACCGCGGCCTGGCCGCGGCGTTTGCGGCCGGGCTTGAGCAGGCGGTGGCCCTGGGCGCGGATGTGATCGTCAACACCGACGGCGACAACCAGTACCGGGGCGCATGTGTGGCCGATCTGGTGCGGCCGATCCTGGAGGGCGCGGCGGGCATGGTCGTCGGCGATCGGCAGGTGAACACCATCCCGCACTTCTCAATCCTCAAGAAGCTGCTCCAGGGCCTCGGCAGCCGCGTGGTGCGCTGGGCCTCCGGGACGGACATCCCGGATGCCACCAGCGGATTCCGCGCCTTCACCCGCGACACGGCGCTGCGGCTGGCTGTCTTCTCCGGCTACACCTACACGTTGGAGACCATCATCCAGGCGGGCAAGAAGGGCATCCCCGTCGCCTCCGTGCCCGTGGCGACGAATCCCAAGCTGCGTGAATCGCGATTGATGCGCAGCCTGTTCCATTACCTGATCTCCTCCTCGGGGACGATCCTGCGCATCTTCTTAATGTATGAGCCGCTGCGTGTCTTCCTCACACTCGGGGTTGGGCCTTTCCTGGGCGGGCTGTTCTTTCTGGCCCGATTCATGGCCTTCTACCTCGGGGGCCAGGGGCAGGGGCACGTTCAATCACTCATCGCCGCCGCGATCTTGATCGTGCTCGGGCTGCAGGCGTTCCTGCTCGGGTTGCTGGCGGACCTGATCGCGCGCAACAGGCAGCTGAGTGAAGACGTGAGCTACCGGTTGAAGAAGATCGCTCTTGGCAGCCGGCCAACCGGCAGCGGGGCATGATGGCCGCGCCGGCGTCACCGGTGACACGATCGGGCTCCTTCGGACGAGACGGGGACGAGGCTCACCCGCTCACTGCCGGCGACTTGAGGCCACGCAGCTCCCGTCCTCGTGTTGAGACGTGATGTGCGTCCCCGCCGTACCCAATCGCGCGTCAGTTCGCCGCCGACTTGCATGTGGGGTCCGAAGCGGACGTGGGTTCCGATTGCACGCCGCGTTGGGGCCGACGGACACCTTGGGCTGGCGTCGGGAAAGAGTGAATTCAGGAACTTGGATCGAGGGCTTCTCATGTTGCCGCAGGTTCGGCCCGACCCGCGCAGGGTTCGCCCGGTGAGCGGATGATGCTTGGGAAGCCCATGTCCCGTGTTTACCGGTGGCTCGGGTTGGCGGCGTTGCTGCTGTCGCTGGCCTACTTCCTGCGATTCGCGGTGCGCAACGCGGGCGCCCTGCCGCGCGTGAACTGGAACCCCGCCGCGCTCGCCGGGCTGGCGGGATCCATCCTCCTGTACCTGGTTGTCGTGCTGCTGGCCGGGGTGATCTGGTTGATCTTCCTGCGTTCGGTGGGTGAGCCCGGCCGGCCCCGGGTTGCGCTGGCGATCTTCGGCGTGGCGCAGTTCGGCAAGTACATCCCCGGCAACGTGGCGCACCTCGCCGGGCGCGTGGTGCTGGCGGTGAAGGCCGGCTTCGTCCGCGAACGCGTGCTGGCAGCCATGGCCCTCGAGATCGCCTGGGCAGTACTGGCCGGAGTGTCAGTTGCCGGCAGCGCTTTGCTGCTATCGGGGACGAGCGGCTGGGGGGCGGATTTGGCGGCGCCATCGGTCATTGCGTTGGCGGGGGTTGCGGCGGCTGCCCTGTGTGTGCCCTTCGCCGGGGCCATCCTCCTTCGCCGGCTGCCGGAGCGCGTCCGGTCCAGCATCCCCGGGCTGAGCGAGGTGCAGGCACCGCGGGTGGGGCCGCTGGTCGTCTGTTACATCATCGGCTGCCTGAACATGCTGCTCCTGGGCGCAATCCCAGTTCTGCTCCAGGTGTCCGTCTTCGGCGGCAACGGCGGGGCATACCTGAACGTCGCGGGCGTCTTCGCTCTTGCCTGGGTGGCTGGGTTCATTACGCCCGGCGCACCGGCCGGGCTCGGCGTGCGGGACGCAATCATGGTGGCTGGACTGTCGCCGGTCTACGGCGCCGGTACGGCGCTGGGGGTGACGGTGATCATGCGCCTGGCGACGAGCGCCGGGGATGCCCTCGCCTTTCTAGCGGGCATGGCGGCGCGCCCGGCGCCGGCTGCAGGCGGCCCAATGCAACAAGCCTCCTGAGACTCTCGCTCTGCACCCACGGCGCCGGCCGTGCGGCAAGCCGCATCCAGAAAGCATCTCGGACCGAATTCGGGCACAGACGGCGTATGCCGATCGCCTCGGGCGGCGCAGCCATCTGCGGAGACCCACGCGCGTGCACGCGGGACGCGTAATTGCAGCTCGCGGTTCGGCCTGACCGCGCCGCACCCCCGGCTCTCATCGTGCGCGGGAGTCCGCGGCATCGCACCGGTCATCGATGGAGGGCCGGCGCTCGGTTACGCGGGACCCGCTCTACGCCAGCGAAAGCCTAAGATGGGAATCAGAGCGAGGCCGCAGTGGTATCATCCATGATCCATCCCGCAGGAGCAGCGTCGTGGTCTTCGGGGTCGTGGCGTGGAGTCTGGCCGGCGTGTTCGCGCTCGCCGTTTCGTACCTGACCTGCCGGTCGTTGCGGACCGATCGACCGTCGCTCAACGCGCTGACCTTCGTCTTCCTCACGGTGTTTTTCCCTACGACGCTGTTGTTGTTGGCCGGGCTTGCCGGGCTTCTGAAGCCGGGCCCGCTTGCTGCCGTCGGTGCTCTCGGCCTCGCCGGACTTGTGCTCTGGCGACGATCACGACGGGCGCTTCTCTGGTGGCGCGCCGACCTCTCCGCCTTTGCCCTCCAGAGTTTGCGCTGGTGGCGGGCTCTGCCGGGCTGGCTGCGCTGGCTGACGGGGATCGCCGCGGTGGTTTCGGTGGTCCGCTTCGCATTCCTGATCTGGGTGCTGCCTCCGTTCACCTGGGATTCGCTCACCTATCATCTGACCAACGTGGCCCAGTGGACGCAGAGCGGCTTGATCGCGCCGTTCGAGACCCCGGTGGACCGTATCTGGTCGCCGGCGAACTACGAGGTCTTTGCAGCCTGGTTCACAGTCTTCCTGCACCACGATGTGGTCGTCGAGGCGGCCGGGCTGCCTGCTTACTTGTTGGCGTGCCTGGCCGTGTACGCGATCGGCCGCACGCTGGGGTTGAAGCCCGCCGGATCGCTGATCGCCGCCCTGGGCTACGCCTCGACCCCGGCGCTGCTGCTGGCGACCACTGCGACGAAGAACGACCCGATCATGGCCGCGCTCTACCTGATGATGCTGGCCCTCGGGCTGGATCTGGCAGTTAGATCAGGCGCTGAGCCCAGGCGCAACCGCCCGGGGCAGGTCGTGCTGCTGGTGGGCGCATGGCTGCTGGCGCTCGGGACAAAGCCCTACATTCTGCATCTGACCCCGGGCTTGCTGCTAGCATGGATGCTCGTATCGATCGGGTCGGAGAGCAGGGAGGGCTGGCGCTCCTTGCCAGGATCGATCATGGCTCGTGTGCGCTCGAACCCGGATGGCTTCCGCCTGGCAGCCGGGTGGGTCCTGGCCGCGGGCTTGCTCCTCGGATCCTTCTGGTACGTCCGCAACTGGAGGCTGATGGGAAACCCGTTCTTCCCATACGGGGTGACCGTGGAGGGCACTCAGGTCATTCCGGCCAGCGGAAGCGTGACGCAGCTGGGCCTGACCAACTTCCTCGAGAACCTCAAGTCGTTTGCCCACCGCTTCGGCGACAAGCAAGCGCGGATCACCCCGGATCTTCCGAACACGACGGGCTGGGGCTGGGTGGCGTATGGGCTGGGCTTGCCGGCGCTGGCCTGGGGTTTGGCACGCCGCCCGCGAACACGCGTTTTGTTTGCCGGTTTCGCCGTGTCACTCCTCGTCTTGTTCTTCTCCAGTCCGACCAGTCCCTGGAACATGCGCTATGCGATCTGGTTCCCGGCGCTGCTCTGCCTGGCGATCGGCTTCGCTTTCGATGCCGTGCTGTCCGCCGACCGAGGCGTGCTTCGGGGATTCGGCGTCGTGTTTGTGACGTGCTCCGCGGTTAACTTCGGCATGATGCTGAACTACAACGTGTTCCCGCCGTCCAGCTTCGGGGCCATGCTGACCCTGCCTGTGCTGGAGCGTCAATCGGCGGGGCTGAGTTTGAAGGTCCCGGACGAGTACGCACAGGCGCTGGAGATCGTTCCCCGAGAAGACATCCTGGGATACAACGTGCACGGCAACGGGTTCATCTATCCGCTCTACCGCGCCGACTACTCTCAGCGGCTGGCCTACGTGCCGATCCCCGAAGGCAGCACATGCGACAGCATCGCGGCGGCCATCGAGGCGCAGGGCACGCGCTACCTGTTCGTGGCTCCCGAGCACACCGAGGACTGGATCCTTGGTTTGCTAAACCAGTGCGCCACCGAGAAGCTCGTGCTGCGCGAGAGAGTGCGAGGGCTGTATGTCGTCAAACGTGACTAGGCGCCTGGAAGCATGGCTGGTGTTCGCCGGCATGCTCGCCGCCATGGCGTGGTATGCGAAGCCGCAGCTTGTTTACAGTCTCCAGATGTTGCGTTCGATGGTCGAATTGGTCCTGGGACCGGCGAGCGGCTGAGCTGTGCGGCCACCAATGCCCTTGCGACCCAGAGTAACTCCCCATCCTTTCCCCCGCCGCCTGAAGTAGCGCTGCCGATCGACCCGCAGCGAACGCGGTTGTCGGGCTTCGACTTGCGCCCCGGCCACTGTCCCCGGCGAGAGCGGCTTTCGAGGCAACGCCGCTCCCACCGACCGCGTCCAGCTCGTAGGAGATTCGCCACCACTTCAGGGACTAGATCGCGGGATTCTGTCGACCAATCTCAGCGCCGTGAATTGAGACTTCATTCCCGGACGGTGGGCGGGAGGGTCTCGGTTTCCCAACTGGTCACTCGTGATATCGGCCGTCTCGGCCAGAAGGCGAATGGGCAGTACAATCGACCAAGTTCCGGGGGGAACAGCCGGACGGAGGACGTCGGCTTTTGCTCGTGGGCTGCGCCTCCCCTTGACCTTGTGTGTTGCCCGTGGGGAGCCGATGCCACCATGGCCTGGTGTTGACGGAAACGGTAGCACCTAACACTCCGGGGACGAGCGAGAGATGGCACCTGGTATTCATCAAGGCTCGATGGACAAAGACACGCGGAGTCCACGGGTCACTGTCTGCGTCCCAGTCCGGGATGGAGGTCGAACGCTCCGTCGCACGCTGGACTCGATTGTGGGTCAAGACTATCCGAATTGCGAGATCGTGGTCTGTGACAATTGCTCAACCGACGACACGCCTCAGATCGTCCGGGGTTACGCCGGCCGTGGTGTCCAGTACTCCTTGAACCAGAACCTCGAGAAATGGGGGGAGAGCAATTGGAACGTTGCGATCTCGCTAGCTCGGGCTCCTCTCGTTGCGCTCTACCATGCTGATGATCTGTACACCCCCACGATGGTACGGCGGCAGGTCGAGTTCCTGGAGGCGCATCCGCGTGCCAGTGCTGTGTTCACCATGACGCGAAGGATCGATGATCAGGATCGTCCCGTTCGGATGGGAGGCACCCGCCTGCCGCAGGCGCTGCGTGGGCGGAGTGTGTTCGATTCGCCGTCGTTATTGGATGCCGTGCTCGAATACGGGAACTTCATGGTTGTGCCAACGATGATGGCACGCAAAGCAGCTCTCGACGCGGTGGGGGGGTTTCGATGGGAGCGTTTCGCCTCCGCATCCGACATTGATCTGTATCTGCGCATGGCAGACTGGGGCCCGATTGGGATCATCGATGAGCCCCTGCACAGGTATCGGGTGAGTTCCGAGCAAGGAAGCTTCCTCTGGAGCAGGCAGCGAACCTCCCTGGCAGATTTCTTCCTGGTGCTGGACGCTCGCTTGGCCGAGCCGGGTGTTCGGCCGAAGGCGGAACCGCGATCGCTCGCGCTCTACGAGCTGCAGCGTGCTGCCGACCAAGTGCTGTGCGCGATGAACCTGCTGGCACAGGACAGGGTGAGCGAAGCGCGAGGGCTGCTCAATGCGGGGGTGAAGATGCGGCAGTTTGTGACGGCATTCAAGCGACCGCGGCTGCTGGCACGGATGGTGATCGGCCTGGGCTTCCGGATGAGTGTGAGTTGCGGGATGGGCCGATCGGTCGGGCGGGCGGTGGTGCGCGCCTATGAGTGGGACCTGCGGCGACGGCTGAGCCCGGCGCGCCAATGAAGGCCGGCCGCGCGCCGACCGCCGGGTTGAGGTAGCCCGCAGCATCGCCGGCCCAAGTGCATGCTCGGCGAAGAATCGCCGCTCTTCCCGGGCGGGCTTGCAGCCTGAAGGACCTGAGGGCGGCGAGATGGTCGTAGCATCACGCCGCCTGAGTCATGTCGACCAGAGGAGGTCCGCTGGTGTCAATCGCCCAGGCCCCACTGCCTCGAAAACCGAGGTCATGGGGGAGTCTGCGAGGCGGCATTGGAGGCCCGGTTGGCATGGGTTGCTCCTTCCTTGTGATGCCTGTCGACGGACTATTGGAGAGTCCAGAGTCCATTGCAGCTTCGATAGGCGGCTTCGAACTCGGAGACTCCCCCGAGGCAGCGGATGGTTCTGGTGAGCCCTTTCCGCCAATCCACGACATCTTCCACCATGCAGACGCGGCTAAGGGGGCGTCGCGGTCGATCCGTCAGGACCATGGTGCTGCAGTCTTGGAGACTCCGCGTGACCCGCAACTGCCAATTCGCACTCGACATCCCTTCGAGCCGATCGGGGAATTCCACCCGGAGAAATGCGGCCATGCAGCGTGATGGTGAGTCGCGGTGAATCGCCTGGAGCGTTCTTCGGTGAATATGGTCTCCAGCATGGCGGGATACGTCGTGCCCATGCTGGTCGCCTTGGTCACGACCCCCCTCTTGTTGCACGCGCTCGGAGAAGCGGCATACGGGCTGCAGAGTTTCGTGGCGGTGATCATCGGTTACCTGACCTTCATGGATATGGGCCTGGACTTTCCTATTACCAAATTGCTGGCCGAGGACCGCGCACGCCAGGATGTTGAAGCCGGGAACCATTTGTTGAGCACTACCTTGCAGTTATATGCTGTCATTGGACTGGTCGGCATGTCAGGGATCGCGCTCTTGGCGGGCTGGTTTGCCCGTTCGGTGTTCCAGGTACCTGCCGACCTGCAGCCCGAGGCTGTGACGGTGTTCCGATTGGCGGGCATCGGGTTCCTGGGCAGCATGGGACTGTCCTGGGGACGTTCCGTTGCGGCTGGTTTGCAGCGTTTCGATGTGGCTTATTCGGTTTCTGTTGTCCTGAGCACGTCAGGCACGCTGATAGGATTGGGCGCGGTGTTAGCGGGCTTCGGGGTGGTCGGCTATGTACTGACGCGCACGGTATGTACAGTCCTGGCAGGCCCCGTCTACTACGTCTTGACCCGCCGCGTCCTCTCGGGCTATACCTTTCGCGCCGGGCTACACCAGGGGACGCTCCACCGAGTGAGGAGCTATGTCGGGTACGGGGCGTTCAACCGGACGGTCAGCAGTCTGGTCAGCCGGCTTGACCAGACACTCATAGGCATCTCGGCAGGTGTGGCAGCAGCCGGGGTCTATGCGGTGCCCTTCATGGTCGTGCACTCGGTCGTCTATATGGTCGCTCTGATGCTCGGCTTCACCTTCCCCCTGGCGAGTGAACTGCAAAGTCTCGGGCAGATGGATCGGCTGCGCGACATCTACATCCGCGCATCAAGGTTCATTGCGGCATTGGCGGGATTGACCTTCATCCCCTTGATCGTGCTCGGCGATCGGATCATGGCGATCTGGACCCCGAGCATCGCCGCTCAAGCTGCGGCAGTCCTGCGATTGCTGGCTCTCGGAGGCTATATCGGGACATTGGGGGCCACCTTGACGAACAACCTCATGGTCGGCCTTGGACGAATTCGGCAATTCACGATCTACACGACCACACGTGCCGCGGTCCAGACAGCTCTCTGCCTGGCGTTGATTCCTGCTCTCGGCCTGGAAGGCGCAGGCTGGGCGCTCTTGCTCACATGTAGCGTAGACGTCGTTTACTTCATCGTGGCATTGCACCGCTATCTACTGGTCTCACCATGGGCCGTCGTCCGGGTTGCATATCTTAAGCCGGTCCTGCTGGCAGGCGGCTTGGCCGGGCTGGCGTTCCTCCTGCGACCGCTGGCGAATTCATGGCTTGGTTTGGGGGCCGTCGGATCTATGCTTGGGTTGGTTTACGTTGCCGCAGGGCTTCTGGTGGGTGTGTTTGGTGAGATGGAGAAACGAGCCATGGCAGGGTTGGTACAGATGGCGTTGCGGCGGCTCAAGCGAGCCCCGATCCCTGGGGGAGGCCGAAGGGATTGATGACTCCCTGGTCGCTTTTCGACCGCCCGCACGCTTACCGCCACGCAAATGCGAGCGGCAATTTGCCGGTTCTGAAGTCGAAGGGCATCATTCAAACGATCACTCGGCGACGGGAGTCCTGCGCGCCGGTCCGATGGAAGCCAGCAGCGGGGCAGGCCCGTGAGTCCGTCCTGTGCTCCGAGGTGACCTCTGGCTAGACTTGGGCAGATGGTGTGGGGGAGTTCCGGGCATGGATATCCTGTCCCGAAGTTGCACAACCGAGTGCGCGCCGGAAGGCAGCCCGTGATCGTGATGATGGTTCGGCCACACCTGGAACCCGGAGGGGCAACCGAGCACATTGCTTTGCTGAGCCAAGGGCTTCGCGAGGCCGGTGTTAAGGTCCTACTGGCGACGTCGGGTGGCAAGTCCGAGGAGGCACTCCGTGAAGCCGGTGTAGAGATCATCCACGCCAGGCTGACCCCATCGTCACCCTCTAACCTCCTCCGAGCATCTGCCCAGTTGGCGCGTGTCGTCCGAAACAGGCGCGTCTCGCTCATCCACAGCCATCACAGGTTTGGCACTCTGGTGGGGAGGTTCGCGTCTCGAACTCGAGGGCGTGCCCTTGATCGTGACCGTACACGAGTTTCGGTACAACAAGAGATGGCTGGGATGGCTCCTGGCCGGCGACCGGACCATCGCGCCCAGCGCTGCCCTCGCGCTCCACCTGCGCACTCAATACGGGTTTGATCCCGAGACGATCGCCGTGATCCCCAATGCCATTCCGTTGAAGGCGGCCATGGCCGGGGCAGCGGGCGAGAACGCCAATCACGCAGAACGGAAAAACACGCTCGTGGTGGGCTGCCTGGGGAGGCTCTCCGCCGAGAAGGGGGTCCGCTACTTCATCGAGAGCATCCCGTTGGCTTCCAGGGAATGCCCTGGAACAAAGTATGTGGTCTTCGGAGACGGGCCGGAAGAACAGGACCTTCGAACACTGGCGAAGCGTCTGAGGATTGAAGATGCGACCCTCTCCTTCCGGGGATGGTGTGATCCTCTCGAGGCGATGGATGAGCTGGACGTCTTGGTCATCCCCTCCTTAGAGGAGGGATTCCCGTACGTTGCCCTGGAGGCGATGAGGGCGTCACTCCCGATTGTAGCCACGCGGGTCGGAGGCTTGCCTGAGATAGTCGCTGACCATGAGTCCGGGTTCCTGGTGCCGCCACAAGATCCTGCTGGCATTGCCTCGGCCGTGTGCGCGCTTCTGAGGAATTCGGAGATGCGCATTCGATTCGGACATCGGGGCCGCACGATCCTTGAGGAGCGTTTCAGCCTTGAGGTGATGATCCGGTCAACCCTCCGGGTCTACGAAAGCGCGCTGGGGCAGGCATTGGTCGGCTGAGTGGGAAAGTGGCGGCCCAGGGCCTCGCGCCGGCGAAAGGCCCTTGCCGGAAAGGACCTGGGGGTGTGGGCCCGCCGCCGGCTGCCCATGCGGCACGAGCGCTTGGAGTGGCCGTGCCGGCGCAAGAATCGTCCCGCAGAATCTCTGCCCTGCCTCGGACGGCTATCGGAGAAACATGTTCAGGGCCTGGCGGGGGGCCCCAGGCATGAAGCGGAGAGGTGTGAGTCAGTGACTATCTCGGGATCTGTACCACGGGCACATCTATTCGGTGTGGAGTTCGATGACCTCTCTGCGCAGGATCTGATCGCGCGGATCGGAGCTGTCGTCGACGCCAGATCCAGGATGATCGTCGCCAATGTCAATGCGCACACGATGAACCTTGCCTTCGAACAGCCCTGGCTCCGGGACTTCTTCAACCGCTGCGAACTTGTCTACTGTGATGGCTTTGGCGTGAAATGGGGTGCGGCATTCGTCGGCCAAACCGTCGCGAACCGGGCGTCCCTAGGCGACTGGTTCGATTCGCTCGCCGCCTCCGCAGCAGCGCGAAGGCACACATGCTTCTTCCTGGGCGGTAGGGAGGGGATTGCAGTTGAAGCAAGCCGGCGGCTAACCGAAATGCACCCGGGGCTTCAGGTTCTCGGGTGCCAGGATGGTTACTTTGACAAGGCCGCCACCAGTGAGGCAAACCAGGCGGTCATCCAGCGCATCAATGAGTTCAGACCGGATATCCTCGTAGTGGCGATGGGAATGCCGATCCAAGAACGGTGGCTGCTGGAGAACTGGGAGGGTATCGACGTCAGGGTGGCAATGACATCAGGCGCCGTCCTAGACTACGTCGCCGGTGTGAAGGTGCGTCCTGCGCAGCTCCTGACCGACCACGGCCTGGAATGGGCAGGGAGGCTGCTCGTTGAGCCAGGCCGCCTGTGGCGCCGGTACCTGGTGGGCAACCCGCTCTTCTTCTGGCGCGTGCTCTGCCAGAGATGGGGATTCGTGAAGTTCGATGCACCGGCCGGCCCGGAGAGGTGAACCGATTCGTCTGCTCTCTCGATGGCCATCTTCGCTAGCCGCCGCCCGCATGAAGGCAAGTGCCCTCAGGTGGCAAGCCCTATCACCTCAGATGGACTCAGCTGCTGACGTCCAGGCAGCGCCCGAGCAAGCTAAGTCCTGCTCTGCTCCTCCCGAGGCACCCTGCCTTCGTCGCTGTCTGTCCACTTCCGTCAACGGAGCACCATTCGCTCACTTTGGCCCCAGCCATAAGGAGGTCGGTGGACAAGTGGGTACCCTTGTGCGAGATTGGCGGGCGCAGCCAGTCCATGGCCCGTAGTGTCCCAAAGGTTAGCCCCGTGCGCGAGCACCCCCCTGGCCCTGCGTGAGCTCAGGCCCGGCCTCCCGGCCGAGACATCCATTCGAATCGGATTGGCGCGCCTCCTGCTTAGGTCCCGCAGGGCCATCGAGGCCTTCCGGTGATCGAGTGGTGAAGGCTTGCGGTGCTGCCGGGTCCGACTCTCCGTGCTAGACTCTAGCCAGGAGCGGTCATGGGCCGGAAACGTCTCTCCCCACTCAGCATCCAGCTCCTCCTCGCCGACCTGGTACTGGTCCCCGTCGCCCTGTTGCTCTCTACCTTACTGCGGGCGTCCCTGCCTTACGGAGTAAGCGGAGCCCTCCCGCTCGATTCGGTCCTGCTCCCCTGGTTCGTCTATGCAATCGCCCTGGTTGCATGGGGCAGCGGGCTCGTCCTTGCAGGGGCCTATGACCCCGAACGCGTGCTGCGCTGGTATAACGAGGCCTGGCAGGTGACCCTCGCTTCCGGCCTTGCGCTGTTCCTGATGGCCGGGGGGCTGTACTTCGCATATCGCGACATGTCCCGCCTGCAGTTCATCTATTCATGGGCACTCGCGCTGGCACTGCTGGTGAGCTACCGCGGGTCGCTGCGCTTGTACTACCGGATGGCTCGGCGAACGCGACCGGGATGGCGGTCCCGCATCCTGATCGCCGGCGCCGGGGCCCTCGGACAGAAGCTGGGTGATCTGATCCACGATCAAAGCCGCTGGGGGCTCGACCTGGTCGGCTACCTGGATGATGACCCGAATAAGCAGGGCAAGCAGATCGGGGAGGCGGCTGTCCTTGGGACGCTAGCTGACCTGCCCGGTGTTATCGAGTCGCGCCAGGTCGAGGAACTTTGGATTGCGCTACCCGCCCGTGCGCATGGGCGGCTCAACCAGGTCGTAGCCACGGCCGAGAAGTTCCCGGTTCGAGTTAAGATCGCCCCCGACTACTTCTCGATGGCCCTCGTTCGCGCCAAGGCCGAACTTCTCGGAGGGATCCCACTGATTGGCCTGCGCGAACCGGTGATCGAAGGCGCCGACCGGGTGATCAAGCGGCTGTTCGACCTCCTCGCCGGAGGGGCCTTCGGGCTGGTCGCCGCTCTGCCGATGGCTGCTATCGCTCTCCTGATCCGTCTGGACTCGCCCGGGCCGGCCCTGTTCCGCCAGAAGCGCGGCAGGTGAGAACGGCCGCCTGTTCGATATGCTCAAATTTCGCACCATGGTTGCGAGGGCCGAGAGCCTCCAGGATCAAGTGCTGGTGACGACCCAAGACGGCCAAGTGATCCACAAACACAAGAGCGATCCGCGGGTCACCCGGACCGGACGCTGGCTCCGGCGTTACAGCCTGGACGAACTTCCCCAGCTGATCAACGTACTGCGCGGCGAGATGAGCCTGGTCGGCCCGCGGCCGGAGATGCCCTGGCTGGTCGATCGCTACGAGCCGTGGCAGCGCAAACGGTTCGCTGTTCCCCAAGGGATCACCGGCTGGTGGCAGATCAACGGGCGCAGCGACAAGCCGATGCACCTCAACACCGACGACGACCTGTACTACGTCTACAATTACTCGCTGTGGCTCGATCTGCGCATCTTGCTGATGACCCCGCTCGCAGCGCTCCGAGGCCGAGGGCGCGTTCTGACCGGGGCCTGCGCTCAACGCATCAGCCGCGTTGGCTGATATGTGGGCAAGCGTGGTCTCGACCGCTCTGGCCGCTGCGTCGGAATGGCGACGGGCGCTGGACTTTCCGACGCTCGCCTTGCGCTCCGCCAGCCGAAGTGGACTTGGGCGCGGGCTTCCGCGGGCGATCGGCTGTGCCGACCAGCGTTGTTGGCGCGTCCCCAATTCGATCTGAGGTGCTCGCAATGGCTGAGTCAACTGCTGCGGACCTGGGAACACAGGAGAGCTCCGCCAGGCGGCTTCTGGCGCGCTTCCGCAACGCGCTGGACGACCACCTTCTCCTACTGGGTCTTGTTCTGTTCGCCGCCAGCCTGTTCCTGCACCAGGCGGAGTTTGTCCCCAACCTTCGTGACCTCAACATGTGGGACGAAGCAGCCTGGATCGCGGGCGGGAGGGGGCTTCTCACGGGATGGCTTCCCCCGGTGGGAAGCAGCCCGCTGGCGCTGGGACTGTTCGCCCTCACGTCGCTTCCGTTTCGCGACTCCCCGTTCTGGATGGTGCAGAGCGACTCCCTGGCGCGCCTGATCCTGTTCGGCCTGCTGTGGCTGAGCGTGTACCGCATCGCCCGCCAGCTTCCCAAGCCGGCGGGCGGGATCCTCCTGGGGGTGGCGTTCGTCGCGCCCATGTTCAGCAGCCTGTTGAGGTACCCGAGCGATCCGCTCTATTCCGCACTGGCGGGGCTCGGCCTGGCCGAGGTGCTGGCGTTCCACGCCGATCACAACCTGCGACATGCTTGGAGAGCATCGACCTTCGTCGGGCTGGCGGCGCTGGCGCGTAATGATGGCGTCATTGTCGCACTGGTGCTCGTTCCGCTCCTGCTTCTGCTTGCGCCCAGGGGACGCCGATGGCGCACTCTGGTGGCCTCGGCATTGCCGGCGATGGCGCTTATCGGCGGTGTCACCTTGATCAGCGGACTGCCGTCCGGCACCTTCACCCTCGGAGCGTCGGACCGGATGTACACCAACTTCGAGGATGGCCAACTGTCCGTCCTTGAGGGGACTGGAGAGCGCAACACGGTGATCGAAGCGCGCCTTGAGGCCCGCAGACTATTCGGGACGCCGGAGGAGAACCACTACTCATTGTGGAACGCCATCCGTCGCAATCCACCTGCCTATATCGCCCGTTGGCGGGCGTTCTTCGGTGGGTTACCGTCGAACTTCCTGGAGGCGTACGGTAAGCGCTTTGGGGCGGCCTTCGTCTTGCTTGGCGCGGTCGGACTTGTCGCCCTTGTGCGGCGGCGGGAGTACAAGGTCCCGATCGCACTCGTGTCCTTCGCCTTGCCCTTCCTGTCTGTGTTCGTAACCACCAACATCCGTATGGGCTACCTGCGCTTCTGGTGGTTCTCGGTCTTCGCCCTCGCGGCCATTGGCCTCTCCGAGCTGGTCAGAGCACTTGGGCGGTGGTCGGCACTCGGGATATGGTCCGCCGTGTGGGTTGCCGTCGCAGCCTATGGAGTGGCGGACAACAAGCTGGCGGTCTACTACACGGCTGCGATCATGTTGGCTGCTGTGTGGGCTGGGTTCATCCTGGCGCGTCGCCAACTCGCTTCAACGGCCGCGATCCTGCTCATGGTCTTCCTGCCCGCCGGCCTGATCCTGCATGGCACCTTTCCGGCGCCCAAGATCCGGCAACTTGGAGTGGCCGGTGATGAGAAGGCGGTGCTCTATCTGCGTGAGAACTTCCCGCCAGGTACGCTCATCGCCACCGGGATCCCGGGGGTGGTGCAGGCGGCCGGCATGACGTCAGCGACTCTCTCGTCCACGGATGTTCCCCAATTCGACGACCCGGCCGAGGTGGTGCGCTGGATGCGGGAGCAGGGGATGCAGGCGGTGTATGTCGACGCAGGCCTGTACGGTGACAATCCCGCCTTGTGGTCGCTGATCGAGTCGGAGATCGGGAACGGTTTCGAGCGCGTTTTCGTGGCCGAGCAGGGTAACTACCAGGTGCTGCTCGTGACCTCCCGGCAGTAGGCGCACCATCAAGGATCGGGTCCTGACCATGGCCTCAAAGCCCCGTGCCCCTCAACAACGCGCAGGCCCCACTGGGAGAACTCGCATCGCCCATCGGAGGCCGCCGGCACGGCAGCGCGCTGTCCCGAAGCGGCGTCTGACTCCGGATCCCACGGTCTCGATCATCGTCCCCTGCTACAACGAGGAGCGCACCATCAACCTGCTCCTGCAGGCGATCCGCGACCAGACCGCCGCGTCGGAGACGCTTGAAGTCCTCCTTTCCGATGGGGGATCGACGGACGCCACGCGGCAAGTCATCGCCGACTTCGCCCGCCGGCACCCTGGCCTGAGACTGCGCCTGATCGACAACCCGTCGCGCAGTATCCCCGCGGCGCTCAATCGGGCCATCGCCCTGGCGCGCGGCGAGGTCATCCTCCGGTTGGACGCGCATTCGATCCCGCAGCCGGACTATGTCGAGCAGTGTGTACGCGTCCTGCGCGAGACCGGCGCGGCGAACGCCGGAGGCGCGTGGGAGATCCATCCCTCGGCGCCGACCTGGATCGCGCGCAGCATCGCCGTCGCTGCCGGCCACCGCCTCGGGGCGGGGGATGCGCGCTACCGGACCAGCGGGCTGGCGGGCGAGGTCGACACGGTCCCCTTCGGGGCTTACCCGCGCGCCTGGTTCGCGCGAGTCGGCGCCTATGATGAGTCGCTGCTCACCAATGAGGACTACGAGTACAACGTCCGGCTGCGCCAGGCGGGCGGGAGCATCTGGTTCGATCCAGCTATCCGCTCGATCTACTTTGCCCGCTCCACACTCGGCGGCCTGGCCCACCAGTACGCGCGTTACGGCTTCTGGAAGGCGCGCATGCTGCGCCGCTACCCGGGCACGCTCCGTTGGCGGCAAGCCCTTCCGCCAGCCTTCGTCTTGGCCACCGTAGGCCTGCTCGTGACCGCCCCCTGGCTCCGGGCTTCGGTCTGCCTGCTCGGGTTACAATGGGCGCTCTATGCCGGGGCGATCCTGACGACCGGCGTGGCCCAGGCGCGGCGTGAGGCGCGACGCGGCCTTGGCGGCCGGCTTGCCGCTGGCCCTGGCGGTCATGCATCTTTCCTGGGGGGGCGCGTTCTGGTGGGGATGGCTGACATCGTTCCGACGAGGCGCGAGTAAGTCACGCGACACCTAAGGCCCGAGGTCTGCAGCTCGGCTTGGGCGAGCGCCGCCTGCTGTTGATCATCGGCGATCTGCTGGCGGCGGCGGGCGCCGTGGCTGTGGCGCTGGCGCTGTGGGCGCGCATTGACTACCTCGGCCCGGTGCCGACGAGCGAGTTCGTCCGCTTCCGCGCCGGGTGGTTTGTGGCGCTGCCCCTGTTGTGGCCATTCCTGATGGTTAACCTCTACGACGCCCATCGCGCTTCCTCCTGGCGCGAGACGCTCAAGGGCGTACTGCTGGCGGCGGGCAGCGGGCTGGTCTTCTACGCCATCATCTACTTCACGCTCGAAGGCTCACTCGTACGCCGCGGCGTGCTGTATTTCCTGGGTTTCGCCATCCTGTTCACGCTCGTGTGGCGAGGCGCGTATCTGCTGGTCTTCACCGCGCCGTCCTTCCTGCGGCGCGTGCTGATCGTCGGCGCCGGTGAGAGCGGCACGGCTCTGGTGCAGGCGATCCGCGGCCTGAGCCAACCGCCATTCAACCTGGTGGGGCTGATCGACGATGACCCGTCCAAGCAGGGTCGCGAAATCTCCGGCGTGCGAGTGCTGGGGGACAACGCTCAGCTTCGAGCGATCCTGGACGAGCACGGAATCTCGGATGTGATTGTGGCCATCACCGGCGCGCTCAACGGCTCCATGTTCCAGGCCCTGCTCGATGCGCAGCAGCGCGGCGTGCAGATCGCCCGCATGCCCGTAGCCTACGAAGCCCTGCTCGGCCGCGTCCCGATCCGCTACCTCGAGTCGGACTGGCTCCTGCGATCATTTGTCGACGAGCTGCAGGTCAGCACGGTCTACCTCCTGCTCAAGCGCCTGTTGGATATGCTCGGCGGGATCGTGGGCCTGAGCCTGCTGGGGGTGGCGCTGCCGTGGGTGGCGCTGGCGATTTTGACCGAAAGCGGCCGGCCGATCTTTCTGAGGCAGCGACGCCTGGGCCAGGGCGGCCGGCCGTTTGACGTGATCAAGTTCCGCACCATGCGTCAGGATGCCGAGGCCGATGGCCAGGCGCATTGGGCACAGCAGGGAGATCCGCGCACGACTAGCGTCGGCCGGTTGCTGCGCCGTACGCACGTGGATGAGTTCCCGCAGTTCTGGAACGTGCTCATCGGCGAGATGAGCCTGGTGGGACCGCGGCCGGAACGGCCCGAGCTGGTCGCCGAGCTGGAGAAGCAGATACCCTTCTACCGGGCGCGCTTGCTGGTCAAGCCCGGGATCGGCGGCTGGGCACAGGTGAACTACGGCAAGGGAGCATCGGTCGAGGGCTCGGCCGAGAAGCTCGAATACGACCTTTACTACATCCAGCATCGTAGCCTCCTGATGGACGTGTGGATTCTGCTCCGCACGGCCGGCGCGATCTTCGGACTGCGCGGGGTCTGACATGCCCACCGCACTGGTAACCGGCGGTGCAGGATTTATCGGATCGCACCTGGTGAGGCTGCTGATCGAACGCGGCTGGACAGTGCGCGTCTTGGATAACCTGTCGTCAGGCTCGCGCGACAACCTGGCGGGGACCGGTGCCGAACTGATCGTCGGCGACATTCGCGAGCCGCAGGTGGTCGACCAGGCGACGCAGGGTGCGACGGCCGTCTTCCACCTGGCGGCGATGATCTCGGTCCCCGAATCGATGGCTCAGCCCGTCGAGTGTTACAGAGCCAATGTCCTGGGCTCGCTGCACGTCCTCGAGTCCGCCCGCAAGGCCGGCGTCGGCAGGGTCGTCCTTTCGTCGTCGTGCGCCGTTTACGGCGACGCCGGCGGCCCCGTCGATGAGACATCTGCGACGGCGCCGATCTCGCCCTACGCCGCCTCCAAACTGGCGATGGAGCAGGCCGCCCGGATGATGGCGCTGGCCTTCGGGCTCGAGACCGTCTGCCTGCGTTACTTCAACGTCTATGGCCCGCGCCAGGCGCCGGACTCTCCCTATGCCGCCGCCATCCCGACCTTCATCCAGACGATGCGCGACGGGCAGGCGCCGTCGATCTACGGCGACGGCCTTCAAACCCGCGATTTCGTCTTCGTCGGCGACGTCGCCCGCGCCAACCTGCTGGCAGCCGAGGCGGTCCCCGATCCCGGTTCGGTGTTCAACATCGGGAGCGGCCGATCGGTGACCATCAAAGATCTGGTCGAAACGCTGCGCGGCCTTTTCTCCGGCATCCCCGAGCCGACTTACGGCCCGGCGCGGTCCGGGGACATTCGCCTGTCCTCCGGGAGAATCGACCGCGCCGAGGCGGCCCTGGGCTACCGGCCGAACACCACCTTGGCGGAAGGCCTGGCGGCGACGGTAGAATGGATGCGAGGAGCCATGCCCTGACGGGCGCGCATGAAACCTGCCTCGCCCATCCGCAATCGGTTCCTGCTCGCCGGCGACCTGGTGCTGATCGTCACCTCCGTCCTGGCCAGCTTTGCCCTGCGACTCGACCTTGGCCCGGCCTTCGTCTACTTCATGCCTCAGGCGTGGCTGATGGTCGCCGTGGCGCTGGTGGTCAAGCCGACTGTCTACTACTTCTTCGGCCTGTACCGCCGCTACTGGGTGTACGCCAGCGTGCGCGAGCTGCGGCTGATCGCCGTCGCCACTGCCGGGGCACAGGTCGTCGTCGCCCTGCTGCTGATGCTGGCGATCGTGACCTCGCTGCTGCCGGCGACGTTCCCGCGCTTGGTCTTATTCATCGACTGGCTGATCTCGCTCATCAGCGTCGGTGGTCTGCGCCTGACGGTGCGCCTGATCGCCGAGAGCGGTCAGGTCAGCCAGAAGAGCGACGGCCGCGGGGGCATGCGCCGGGCATTGGTCGTCGGCGCGGGCGACGCCGGCGTGTTGGTGGTGCGCGAGATGCAGCGCAATCCGCAGCTGCACATGCAGCCGGTGGCCTTCGTCGACGACGACCCGGAGAAGCTGCGCAAGGACATCCACGGCGTGCGTGTGGTGGGCCAGCTGCGCGACCTGTCGTCGGTCATCGACCGCTCGCGCGCCCGCGAGGTCGTCATCGCCATCCCCTCGGCGCCCGGCGACGTCGTGCGTCTGGTGACGCAGATCTGCCGCCGCAAGGGGATCCCATTCCGCACCATGCCCGGAATCTACGAGCTAATCGGGGGTAAGGTCAACGTCAATCGCCTGCGCGAGGTTGAGATCTCCGACCTTCTGCGCCGCCAGCCGGCGCGCATCGACGACGAGGTCGTCGGCCTCACGCTGACCGGTAAACGTGTCCTGGTTACGGGCGCCGGCGGTTCGATCGGCCTCGAGCTCTGCCGGCAGGTGGCGCGCTGGATGCCGGCTCAGCTGGTCCTGCTGGGCCACGGCGAGAACAGCATCTTTGAGGCGCTGCTGGAGCTCGGCGAGAACTACCCGGACTTGCCGCTGCTGCCGGTGATCGCCGATATTCGCGATCGGGGCGAATCGCCGGCGTCTTTGCCGATCTCAAACCGCAGGTCGTTTTTCACGCCGCGGCGCACAAGCACGTTCCACTGATGGAACTGAATGTCACCGAGGCGGTCACCAACAACGTGCTCGGGACTCGGTCCGTCGTCGACGCCGCCCTGGCGGCGGGAACCGAACGACTGGTGCTGATCTCGACCGACAAGGCGGTTCAGCCATCCAGCGTGATGGGCGCGACCAAGGCGCTGGCGGAGATGATCGTGCGCGACGCCGCCCTGCGCACCGGCCTGCCCTACGTGTCAGTGCGTTTCGGCAACGTGCTCGGCAGCCGCGGCAGTATCGTCCCGCTGTTCAAACGCCAGATCTCACGCGGCGGCCCGATCACGATCACCCACCCGGAAATGCGGCGCTACTTCATGACCATTCCCGAGGCGGTTCATCTGGTCCTGCAGGCAGCCGGACTGAGCGAGGGGAGCGATCGGGGCGAGGTGTATGTGCTGCGCATGGGCGAGCAGGTGCCGATCGTCGACCTGGCCGAGGACTTAATCCGGCTGTCCGGCCTCGAGCCGGGCAAGGACATCGAGATCCAGTTCACCGGTATCCGTCCTGGCGAGAAGCTCGAAGAAGCGCTGTGGGACGAAGGCATGCAGTACGCCACCACTTCCCACCCGGACGTAGTGCGCGTGGCCGAAGCGCAGGCCCTCTCCGGCGCTTCGCTCGGTGAGACCCTGACCGAAATCGAGCACCTGGTCGAGCGTGGCGACTCGCAGGCGCTGGTCAACTTGCTGTCGGCACGCATCCCCGGCAGCCAACTCGGTCAGATCCCGCCGCCCGAGATCACCTCGGTCGTCTAGCGGCCCACGTCGACCGAACCCCGCGTCCCAAACCCCCACCCCTGATTTCCTCCTGCGGCCGTGGCATTGCGTTGGCAGGCCTGATCGGAGGGCCGGAGGGGATGAGTTTTCTGGGGAGTGGAGGGAGCTTCGCTCCCTCCACCCCCCAGAAATGAGTACCCCCTCTCCGCCGCGATTCTTCGAGC
>CAVZPO010000029.1:0-87773 GCA_963777165.1 uncultured Chloroflexia bacterium | reverse complement strand
CCACCGCGCTCGGGGGGTGTGATGAGCAGGCCTATCTCCTGTATGTCATTACCGCCGCGCCCGGCGACCTGGAAGTCACGGAGACCATCACTCCCACCACAGTCACCGAGGCACCCTGCGACCGGTGCCTGCTCGGCAGCTGGGAGGCGACCAACGACAGCGTGAAGGTGTATATGCAATCGGCGGGCGTGGCGAGCACAGCCACCGACCCGGAGATCAAGAGCGTCAACGGGCGCATGTTGATGCGTTTTGAAGGAACGGGGGTGGGCAGCAGCATGTACGACAAGCTCAGCGTGCGAGAGAAGCAGGCTGGCGATATATCGGGCGTTGACGTGATCGTCTTGATGGATGGCACAGCCAGCGGAAGGTACTCCGCCGATGGCTCCGAGCTAATCGCTTACACCGAAGCAACCAATATCTCGTTGTCCGTGGAGATCTTCTTGAACGGCGTTTCCCTGGGCGAGAGCGTAGATCCCCTCGATCCGGAGGACCTGCCGGTCAGACCAGGAGTTCCCAACCCGTTACACGTGCGAGGGTGACACCCTGACCACGTGGCCGCCAGCCGAGGGCGCTGAGCCGATCGAGTGGCTGCGCGCCGGCCCGTAGACCGCCGTCCCATCCTCATCAAGGGATGCGGGCCTGGGATCAAGCGGGCTTCATGAACGAAATCGCACCCCTGACTGGTGGAGCCCGTCCGCCGATTCTTAGTTCTGGAAAAGACAAGGATGAAATGAACAAACGAAGCTCTTTGTATGTTGCACTGGCATTGGTTCTCCTTACGGTCTCGGCGTGTGGCGCCGGCGGCGCTGCGCAGCCGGCGGGCGCAGGCGATGAGCAGGCCCCGGCAGGTTCGCCGGCCGCCACGACCGAAAGCGCTCCGTCCAACCTCGACGGGGCAACAGCCCCATCCCAGGATGGAGCCAACGCTGACGGTTCAGCCGGCCCCGAGTCCATCGACCTGACTAGCCCTGCGCTCTACCTCCTTCCTGATGCTCCGGCGTATCACTTCGACAGCACCATCAGGTACACGGGGACGGACAAGAGCGGGGCCGCCAAGGAAGTCACCGAGAACGGCTTGGCGGAGGTCCAGACTCAGCCGCAGGTCACGCAGCGTTTCTTGTCCAGCCTGGAGGGCTATGTCGATGACGCCGGGTCGTCGGGCAGCATCAATATCCTGTCGTCGGACACGGTCATCATCGGCGACCAGATGACCAGCGCACAGATGGTCAGCGTCAACGGTGCAGCCCCGGAGCTGTTCTGCAATACCGGCCTCGCTTCCGAGATGCAGGGACCCAGCCTGTCGGAGTCCACCCCCCGGATTCAGGAGTGGCTCACCGGCCAGGCGCCGCGCGTAGAGAGCCGGCATTGAGGTCAATGGACTCGTCTCCGACAAGTACGAATTGTCCTCCGACACCCTGCACGGTGGCGATGGATTGGTCAGCGCATATTGTGTATGTAGCTCGTGAAGGCGGTTACATTACGCGCTTTGAACTACACTCCCAGGAGAATGAAGGGAGATTTGGGTTTGATTCCAGCCAGCTTGACCGACATCAGCCGCACCTTCAACTACGTCCTCGTGGACGACGGCTCCCTCCAAATCGCAATCCCTGCCGAATGCGACAAGTAACGGCGGCGGGTGGCCTCTCGTGAAGCACGAACTCGATCTGAACACAGGCAGGCTGCTCTGGCAGCCGGCCTGTATTTGCAGTCTCTCCAACAAAGAACATCTCCCAGGTGTGACCTGCGGTGCCATTCTTGGCTTCTACAGGGTTTTCCTCGCCCGATGCTGATGCGCGTTCGCCAAGTTGACGTTCCCCCTCCCGCTGGGAGGGTGTGCTCTGCACTCCCCGGCACTTGTGACCGTGCAAGTGCGGACTCAGGTGCAAGGATCGCGAGGGACTGGGTAGGTGGATCTCGCGGTGTTAGGGGGTAAGTCCATGGGGTGAAGTACCCGGAGTCTATTCGTGCATGAATGAAGGAGAAACGATGAAGCAAGTTGCACTTGCGTTGGCCGTTCTTGTCATCGTGTTGGGGGCTTGCAGTGTCTCCGGAACGGTCACGCCCCCTGCCCCCGACCTCCCGGTGAAGACGGAACTGCCGGTGAAATCTGAAGTACCCGTGCAGACGGAAGCGCCCGTGAAGACGGAAGTGCCCGCGATAGGTTCCACCCGGATCTCGGAGACCGACGGCATGACCCTGGTCTTCGTGCCGGGCGGGGATTTCACGATGGGCAGCGACGGCAGCAGCTACGCCAACGAAAGACCTGCCCATACCGTCTCCCTGGAGCCCTACTGGATCGACCAGACCGAAGTGACCAATGCCATGTTCGGGACCTTTGTCGCGCAGACCGGCTATCAGACGGATGCCGAACACACGGGTTCGTCCTATGGATACGACCCCAATACCGGCAAGTCCGGGCAAAGCCAGGGCGAAGACTGGGAACACCCGCTGGGGCCGGATTCCGGCCTGTCGGATCTCGCGGAGCATCCGGTGGTGCATGTCTCGTGGAACGATGCGCGGGCGTATTGTGAATGGGCAGGACGCCGCCTGCTGACCGAAGCCGAATGGGAGAAAGCCGCGCGCGGCACAGACGGCAGGACTTTTCCCTGGGGCAACGAGTTTGACGGGACACGCTTGAATTCCGCAGACGTCAATCTCGGAGCGGGCCGGGGCAACAACAGCTTCGATGACGGTTTTCAGCTTACCGCGCCCGTGGGGAGTTATCCTCAAGGTGCCAGCCCGTACGGAGCCTTGGATATGGTCGGGAACGCATGGGAATGGGTGAATGACTGGGCGGACGAGGCCTACTATCAGAGTTCGCCTTCCGCCAATCCTGGGGGCCCAGATTCCGGTGAATATCGCGTTCTGCGCGGCGGCTCGTGGCATGACCCCGAGGACGGCAATCGCGCGGCCTATCGCGGCTGGGCCTCACCCGAGGATACCGACATCACCCTCGGGTTCCGTTGCGGCCTCACCCCTTAGCGAGGGAGTCCCCCTTCTCTGGCAGGCTTAACCGTTTCCCCGGAGGGGTTTGCCCTCCGGGGAGGCCGGCAACAACTCGGGCCCGCATCTCGAAAATGGAAGTTGGGTGGGCTTCTAGTGCCGGGAGAAGTACTGCAGGGCCAGCCGCACTCGCGCGGCAACGTCCGTCGTGGCCTGGGCCGGGATCGACTGCACGGCCGACTGCGCCTCGACCAGGCTGTATCCCAGCGCCGTCAGCGCACTGACGACGTCGTTGTCCGCCTCCAGCGCCAGGCTGGCCATCGCCTCGGGCGCCGCCAGCCGGTCCTTCAGATGAAAGATGATCTTCTCGGCGGTCTTGCGCCCGATCCCCGGGACCTTCGTCAGCGCCATCGGCTGATCGGCCGCCACCGCCGAGCGCAATCCGTCCGGAGGGAGGTGCGAGAGGATCATCACCGCCAGCCGCGGGCCGACCCCGTTGACCTGGAGCAGCAGATCGAATACCTCCCGCTGCTCTTGTGTGCTGAACCCATACAGGCTCAGCGACTCCTCGCGCACGACCAGCCGAGTATGCAAGAACATCGCCTGGCCGACGATGGGTGCCGGATTCAGCGCCGGCTGAGGAACGGCGACCAGCACGCCGATCCCCCCTACTTCCAGGACGACCTCCTGGACTCCGACATGCTGCACGATCCCTCGCACCGAGGCGATCATGGCACTCCTCCCGCTCGCCGCTCGAGCCCGGCGCGCTGAAGATGGCACACGGCCACCGCCAGCGCATCGGCGGCGTCGTCGGGCCGTGGGATCTCTGCCAGCCCCAACAGCAGTCGAATCATCTCCTGCATCTGCCGCTTTTCTGCCCCGCCATAGGCGGTCACCGCCTGTTTGATCTCCCCGGGCGTGTACTCGCCGACAGGGATGCCGGCCTGCGCCAGCGCCAGCACCAGCACGCCGCGCGCCTCCCCCACCACCATCGCCGTCGAGACGTTGCGCTGGAAGTACAGTCGCTCCACCGCCGACGCGTCGGGTCGATGGAGAGAGAGCAGTTCGGTCAGGCTTTGGTGGAGGTGCGCCAGGCGCTCAGGCAGGGGCATTCGGGCATCCGTCTGCAGGACCCCGTAGGCGACCGCCTCCAGCCCCCCGGTGGATGACGGCCGGATGAAGCCGTAGCCAGTCGTAGCGATACCGGGATCGATGCCGAGGACCAGCATGCGTGCCCGGGCTCCGCCGGGCGTCAGGCCGTTTCGAGCAGCGCGACGGCTTCGTCGGTGACCTGGAGGGTCGAGTACACGCGCTGGATGTCGTCCAGCTCCTCCAGATTTTCCGTGATCCGCATCACCTGCAGCGCCTGGTCCGGCGGGAGCTCGACCAGCGTCGTCGGATTGAGGCGCAGCTCGGCTTCGGCCGGCTTGGCGCCGGCGCTGGTGAGTCGATCGTTCACCGCCTTGAAGGCCTCGACCGGGGCCGTGATCTCGATGCTGTCGTCCCCGATGGCCACATCGTCCGCCCCGGCTTCCACCGCCAGCTCGAAGATCTTGTCTGAGTCCAACCCCGCCGTCGGGAGGGCGAAGTAGGCGACGCGCTTGAATTGCCAGGCGACCGAACCGGCCTCGGCCATGTTTCCGCCGGATCGCGAAAGCAGGTGGCGAATCTCGGCCACCGTGCGGTTGCGGTTATCGGTGATGACCTCGATCATCATCGCCACGCCGTGCGGTGCGTAGCCCTCGTAGACCACGTGCTCGAACGCCGCGGCGTCCTTATCATCCCCGGTGCCGCGCTTGATCGCCCGCTCGATGTTTTCCTTGGGCATGTTGGCGGACCGGGCGCGGTCGACGGCCAGGCGCAGGCCGAAATTGGCGTCGAGGTCGCCCCCGCCCTCGCGGGCAGCGATGGCGATCTCGCGTGCCAGGCGCGTGAACATGTTGCCGCGCTTGGCATCATTGGCGGCCTTCTTGCGCTTGATCGTCGACCACTTGGAATGTCCGGACATGGTTCTACCTTTGAGGGCGGCGCCGGGGATGGCTCGCCCAGAATGTCGCTCTTTTGGATTATACCATCCGGGCTTCCGGGGCCCACCGGCTTCAGTAGATCCAGGGGACGAACCGCCAGGTCCGGTGCATGTACGCACGGTAAGCCGGGCCGAACCGGACCAGGTTCTCGCCCTCTTCGATCCGCGCCACGACGGCGAGCAGGCCGGCCAGCACGAGCAGGACCACGCCTCCCCAGGCGATCGGGCGCTTTAGCCACGCACCGGCGCCAGCCAGCAGCAACGAGGCGTAGAGCGGATGTCGGATCATCCGGTATGCCCCACGCTCCACCAGCAGCCGCGTGGTCTCGATCCCGGCCTCGGGGGCCCCGTGGCGATGCAGCATGACGAATCCATGGATCGCCAGCGCCGCCGAGGCGGCCAGCAGCGCCCAAGACACCAACTGCCGCGCAGACCACGGGTCGACAAACCATGCGGGAGCGCCCATGACGACGAGACCCAGCAGCGCCTCGAAAGCCAGAAAGCGAAGGGGCCCACGGCGCGATGGCGTGCGCAGTGTCAGTCCAGGCCAGCATCAACAGGATCAGGCTAAGGGCTGCAAATAGCGAAAGCCACAGCACATCAACCCCCGTCGATTGAGTCATCCTATACGAGGGCACATGCAAGGAGCCACGCCTGCGTACTCAAAACGGCGAACCTCAGCCCAGCAGGCCCGCCCTTGTTATCGGTTTCCCCGCCGGTGGCATGCTACTCGGAGCTCAGCAGCCGGCTGAGCGCCTTGAGCGCGTCGACACTCTGGCCGCGATAGTGATTGTTGGCGTAGACCAACGTCAGCGGAACTTGTCCATCGAGCTCGTGCAGACGAGGAATCCACTCGCGCAGCTCGTCATCCGAGTACGTGTAGTCGTAGCGCTCCCAGGCATTCTCGTGTTCCCACCACTTGGCGGCGTTTCGTCCGTGCAGCCGGACGTACGCCAGCGGGCCCGTGGCGCGGGCAACCGGTGGCATCAATCCGTTGAGGCGCGGCTCATCGACGCAGCAGAATCCGAAGTCTAGCTCCTGCAGCAAGCTAAACGTCTCGTCGGTCATCCAGCCGGCGTCGCGGAATTCGATCACCACCGGCAGGCCATCCAGGTGCTCGCGCAGAGCCGGAAGGTAAGCAGCGTTGTCCGGCGTGTTGTGGAAGGAGTGCGGAAACTGCGCCAGCACGCAACCCAGGCGGCCGTTGTCCACCAGGGGAGACAGCCCCTCTCGGAATGCCTCGACCTCCGGCTCGCTGCGCTCGTGGGTCAGGCTGCCGTGCGCCTTGACCGAGAACAAGAAGCCCTCGGGGCTGCGCTGGACCCACCCGGAGGCCATCTTGCGGTCTGCGTGCCGATAGTAGGTCACATTCAGTTCGACCGTGTCGAATTGCGAGGCATAGAAAGGAAGCCACTGCCAGCGCGGGAGATCCTTCGGGTAGACCGTCCCAACCCAATCGTCGTACGAGAAGCCGGAGGTTCCCAGACGAATCACGGGACGAGCACCGCCGCGCCTTCGATGGCCCCCCTCTTGAGGTCGAGCAGGGCCTGATTGGCGTCGTCCAGCGCGTAGCGCATGACCGTGGAGCGCAGCCCGAGCTTCGAGGCCAGCGCCAGAAACTCCCTCCCGTCGCGCCGGGTGGCATTGGTCACGCTGCGCAGCGTCTTCTCGCCATAGATTGCGGCGTAGGGCATGGACGGGATAGAGGTCATATGGATGGCGTTGATTGCCAGCGTTCCTCCCGGCCGCAAGAGGGAGAGCGTCGCCGGGACCAGGTCGCCTGCCGGGGCGAAGATGACGGCGCGGTCTAGCGGCGACGGAGGCGGCTGCTCGATCGTCCCCGCCCACGCCGCACCCAGATCGAGGGCCAGTTGCCGGTGGCGGGCACCGCGGCTGAAGACGAACACCGTGCAGTCCCAGGCGCGCGCCACCTGGATCGCCAGGTGCGCGCTGGCGCCGAAGCCGATCAGCCCGACGGTTTCCCCAGGGGAGACGTCTGCCTTGCGCAGCGCCCGGTAGCCGATGATCCCGGCGCACAAGAGCGGCGCAGCCTGCTCATCGGGAATCCCCGGTGGCATCCGGAAAGCATGCGACGCTTCCGCCAGTACGGTCTCTGCGTACCCGCCGTCGACGTGGAAGCCCGTGAAGCGTGCCTGAGGACACAGGTTCTCCTCCCCACGCCGGCAGAAGCTGCAAATGCCGCACGCCATGTGCAGCCAGGCGATTCCGACGCGATCCCCCACCGCCCATTCGCCCGCCCCATCGCCGACCGCGTCGACCGTGCCGACAATCTGGTGTCCGGGGACAATCGGATAGGCCGGCGGGGTGATCTCACCTTCGACGAGATGCAAGTCGGTGTGGCACACGCCGCACGCCAGCACCCGGACGCGCAGCTGGCCGGATCCCGGCCCAGGCAACTCGGTTGAGCCAGGCTGCAGAGGCCGGCTCTCGATCGGCGCAGGCTGGGGAAGCAGCAGGCGGCGCATGACCGGAAGTCAACGGGGGCGGCCGTGGGCCGCCCCCGCCGCTGCTATTCCTTGCCGGTCGCCTTACCGGCGATGAAGTCCTCGGTGATCTGCCGAGCGACTTCGTCCTTGTATTGCTTGGGAGGCGTCTTCATAAAGTATGACGACGGGGCGACGATCGGGCCGGAGAGCCCGCGGTCGAGCGCCAGCTTGGCGCAGCGCACGGCATCGATGACCACGCCGGCGGAATTGGGCGAATCCCAGACCTCGAGCTTGCATTCCAGGTTGAGGGGCACATCGCCGAACGTGGTGCCCTCCATGCGGATGTAGCACCACTTACGATCCGTCAGCCACGGCACGTAGTCGCTCGGGCCGACATGTACATCATCGGGGTTCATCTTGTACGGCAGCTGGCTGGTGACGGCGCCGGTCTTGGAGATCTTCTTCGACTCGAGCCGTTCGCGCTCGAGCATGTTGAAGAAGTCCATGTTGCCGCCGAAGTTGAGCTGATAGGTGTGGTCGAGGCGCACGCCGCGGTCGACAAACAGCGAGGTCAAGACGCGGTGGGTGATCGTGGCGCCGACCTGGCTCTTGATGTCATCGCCGATGATCGGCAGGCCGCGCTCGGCGAATCGCGCCGCCCAGTAGTCCGAGGAGGCAATGAAGACCGGAATGCAGTTGACGAAGGCACAGCCGGCCTCCAGCACCTGTTCGACATACCACTTGGTGGCCATCTCGGCGCCCACCGGCAGGTACGAGACGACCACGTCAGTCTTGGTCTGCTTGAGGACGCCGACGATGTCTTCCGTCGGGCCGGGCGCCTTCTCGACCTTCTCGGACAGGTAACGGCCCAGACCATCGTGCGTCATGCCGCGGCGGACCTTGACGCCCATCCGGGGCACGTCGGCGAACTTGATCGTGTTGTTGGGGTAGGCCCAGATGGCCCGGCTCAGGTCTTCACCGACCTTGCCTTTGACGACGTCGAATGCCGCCGTGAATTCGATGTCGCGGATGTGGTATCCGCCGAGATCAACATGCATCAGCCCGGGGACCTTGTCCGCAGGCTTGGCATCCCGGTAGTAGTGAACACCCTGCAACAGCGACGAGGCGCAGTTCCCCACGCCGATGATCGCCACGCGCACCTTCTTCTTGCCTGGCATGCAACCCTCCTCGAATCCGGTCCCGATGGTTCGCTCCGGCAGCGCTCGCACCCCGGGCGTTGGTCTGTCGGCATCCGTGTGCTAGAATCCCTCTCCTGCGGCGGAGAGCCATGACCGGTCAGACAGGTCCCCTGCGAAGGTCGGAGCGGCTGGAGCGCCTGCTCGAGATCAGCCGCACGCTGTCGTCCACGCTCGATCTTGCCCCGCTGTTGCAGAGCATCGTCGACGTGGCCATGGAGCTGACCGACAGCGAGGCGGCCTCCATCCTACTCTACGATCCGGCCAGCGGGGAGCTCCGCTTCGAGACGGTCCCCGGGGTTCAGGAGTCGGACCTGCGCAGCCTGAGCGTCCCGCTGGAGAACAGCGTCGCCGGCTGGATCTTCACCCACACCAAGCCGATGGTCGTTCAGGATGCTGCCACCGACCCGCGCGTCTACCGCATGGTCGATCACGCCCTTCACTTCCGCACCCGCTCGCTGCTCGGCCTGCCGCTGCGGATCCGGGCAGAGACCATTGGCGTCATCGAAGCGGTCAACAAGAGGAACTCCGCACATTATACCGAAGATGACCTGAGGGTGCTAGAGACTTTGGCCGCACAGGCGGCCATCGCCATCGAGAACGCCCGCCTCCTCGCCCGGCTTCAGGACGCCAACGCCGAGCTGATGCGCCTTGACCGCATGAAGTCGGACTTCATCGCCATCGCCAGCCATGAACTTCGAACCCCGCTCGGCTTGATCCTTGGGCACGCCACCTTCCTCAAGGAGGTCGTGCCGCCCGACTACGCCGAGCAGATGGACGTGATCATCAAGGGCTCGATGCGGCTGAAAGCCATCGTCGAGGATATGTCGACGATCTCCCATAAGGAGGAGGGGCAGTCGCGCGTCCGCCGCGAACTTTTCTCGATGACCAAGATGGTGATCGATTCGGTCAGCCGCTTCAAGGAGTTGGCGGTCGAGAAGCAGATCGAGCTGGGCTACGACGTCCCGGATAGCGATCCGCTGATGATCGAAGCCGACCGGGACAAGATCGACGTGGCCCTGGGCAACCTGGTGCGCAACGCCATCGCCTTCACCGATCCGTCGGGGCAGGTCGGATTGAAGGCCGAAACCGAGGGTGGATACGTGAAGGTCTTCGTGGTCGACACGGGGATCGGCATTCCGGCCAGCGAGGTGGATCGAATCTTCGACCGCTTCTACCAGGTCGAGTCCCATCTGACCCGACGGCACGGCGGGATGGGGCTGGGCCTATCGATCGCCAAGGCGATGGTGGAGATGCACAACGGCCAGATCTGGGTGGAGAGCAAGGAAGGCACCGGGAGCCTGTTCTGCATGATGCTTCCGGTCAACGAGCGCCAGGCGAGCAGCGCCGCCCGCGTCTTCCGCACCTGACCAGCAGGATTTCCATGGCGACACCCTGCGTCCTCTTGAGCTCGGAGGTCCCCATGGCTCCCCTTCCCTTGAGCCCCGGCCTCAAATAGGGTAGAATGCCTAGGTCCTCAAGCGCCAGCGCCTGAGGCACCGTCTCGGGGCGTGGCTCAGTTCGGCTAGAGCGCACGGTTCGGGTCCGTGAGGTCGGCGGTTCAAATCCGCCCGCCCCGACCAGCAGACACAGGGACGACCATCCGGTCGTCCCTGTTCTGTCCCGGCAGCATTCCACCCGAGACCAGCAAGTCAACCCCTGGCGCCGATGGCAACCAAAGACGAGTTGTCCCCAGCTGGCTTCCTTGTGGCCCCGGGATTCGTGACCCCCATCAATGCCGGTGGGAATTCCAATCGCGCTCGAAAGCCTCAATCCGCCGGCGGATGTACCAGACGTGGGGATCCGCCACGGCCCGCCGCTGGTCAACCAGGGCCATGGCCTGTTCGGCGGTATAGCCAAGCCCGATCAGGACGCAGCACGCCATCGCCACGCCGCGATGTCGTCCGAAGACGCAGTGCGCCAGGACGCCTTCGCCTCGCGCGAGGGCCGGAAGCGCGGCCAGCACGCCGGTGCGCAGCGTCGGCACGGGCAGCGGCGTGATCGGCGAGTCGATCGTCGGGAGCCAGACGGTGGAGAACGGCGGCCGACGGTAGACGGGCGACGGACGACGCCAGTGCATGGACAGCAGCAGTCGAATACCGTTTGCCTCCAGGATGGGCGCATCGGACTCTTCGGGCCAGTCCGAGATAAACAGGCCGTCCGTGATCCGGCTCAGGTCTATGGCGCCGTACGCCAGGGCCGATTCCATGCGGTGTGCGTGGATCCTCTCGCCCGGTGCGCCGGGCAGAAACGCTCACAGTCCATGCGAGATCCGAAGCCCGCCCGGTCCGGGGTGGCGCTCCTGAACAGGTCGGTGCTAGTCGCCCAGTGTGGCGACCATCACCGCCTTGGCCGTGTGCATCCGGTTCTCCGACTGATCGAAGACAATCGACTGCCCGGACTCGAACACTTCTTCCGTCACCTCGAGCCCATCCAGCCCGGTCTTCTGGAAGATGTCCTCCCCCATCCGTGTCTCCCGGTTGTGGAACGCCGGCAGGCAGTGCATGAATTTCACATTCAGGTTCCCGCTCCGGCGCAGGACATCCAGGGTCACCTGGTAGGGCTTGAGCAGCTTGACGCGCTCATCCCAGACCTCCTTCGGCTCGCCCATCGAGACCCAGACGTCCGTATAGACGAAATCGACGCCGCGTATGCCCTCGTCTACCTTCTCGGTCACGGTCAGCCGCGCACCGGTCTCGGCCGCAATCGCCTGGCACGTCCGAACCAGCTCTTCCGCCGGCCACAGGCTGCGCGGGGCGCACAGCCGGACATCCATGCCAAGCTTGCACCCCATCACCATCAGCGAGTTACCCATGTTGTTCCGCGCGTCTCCCAGGTAGCAGAAAGCGATCTGGCCAAGAGGCTTCTCGCAGTGCTCGCTCATCGTCAGGACGTCGGCCAGCGTCTGCGTCGGGTGGAACTGGTCGGTCAGCCCGTTCCAAACCGGCACGCCTGCGTATGCCGCCAGCGTCTCGACCGTAGCCTGCGCGAAGCCCCGGTACTCGATCCCGTCATACATGCGCCCGAGCACGCGCGCCGTATCCTTCATCGACTCCTTGTGGCCGATCTGCGAGCCCTCCGGACCAAGGTAGGTGACGTGAGCGCCTTGATCGAGGGCCGCCACCTCGAACGCGCACCGGGTGCGCGTCGACGTCTTCTCGAAGATCAAGGCGATGTTCTTGCCTTTCAACCTCGGCCTCTCGTACCCGCCGTACTTGGCGGCCTTGAGGTCGGCGGAAAGCTTGAGCAGGTACTCCAGCTCTCCCGGTGTGAAATCGAGTTCCTTGAGGAAGCTGCGGTGGCGCAGGTTAAAGCCCATGGATTCCCTCTCCCGTCGGATCGAGTGCGGACCAGCAGGGCAATTATGCCAATGCTCGCCTCGAAGCACCAGCGGGGAGCTGCGTTCCGACTGCCCGCACGGCAGGCAAGATCAACCCCGTCGGAGTTGTTCCCCCAGTCGCTTCAAGGCGACTTCAGCTTCTGCCCGCTGAACGAACCGCCCTTCCGCATCGCGGAAGGCACGGTTGTGCACCTGCCGTCGGCCGGACTGGATGCGAACGCCCAACGCCTTGTGGAGCAGCTCGTGATACATGACGTACTCCACAATCATCTCGGGGACATCCGGTTGGTCCAGGGCGCGGTTGAGCGTGACCGTGTCCCGCGACGCTTCATAGCGGCCGAATTCCTGGCGCAAGACGCTGCGGCTCCAAGCCAGGTGAGGGCGGGCCATCCGACCGCCGAAGTAGGCGCGTTCGACGCGCGCGTAGACGGCATCCAGGTCGATGTGGCGGCCCCGTCCCGCGTCTTCGGCAGGCCGGTTGAACCGGTCCAGCCCCTCCAGGGCGGATCGGAATTCGGCCGTTTCGGTGTGGGTCGTCACCCGTGCGCGCAGGGCGCGCTTGCGCGAGTACGGCACGCCCAGGCGCACAAGCGCGTGGAGCACATCTTGCGGCGCGCCGACGAAAGCCTCGTGCGCGGTCAGATGGACCACCCCGTCTTGCGGCGAGAGCCGATATAGAGCCGTGGAGTTGTAGAAGCGGGTCCGCACGCGTGGATCGACGGCTGCGGCAGCCTGAAGAGCTTGCAGGTGTGTGCGGCGGTGGTCGGCGTCCGCGAGCAGTCCTAGCCAGGCGAACGCACGACGAGCAGGAAGCGGGAACTCCTGCGGGCTGACATCGGCGCGATCGCACGCCACGCCGACGATTTCGAGGACGGTGAGGATCTCGGCACCCATGGAACGCAGAGCATCCGCCTGATCCGGTCCCGACCGGGTCAACGAGGTCTCGAACTGGCGCTGAATGGCGTCGCAGGCGCGGTTCAGCCCGCGCACGCGTACGCCGCGCGCGATCCCCGAGTCGATCTCCAGCCGGGGGCGAGGAGCGGCGGTCATACGTAGCTCAACATGGGCAGCACATTGCCGATTCCCACGGTCGGTTCAGCCGCGCGCCGCCGCGGCCTGCATCAGGCGGTCGAGCTCGAGGGGGATGCCTTGCTGAGGGTCGCGCACCAGGGAGAGCGCACCGGCCGTGCAGGCGGAGACGCACACGCCGCAGCCCATGCACTTCCCCGGTTCGGGAAACGGGACGGAGTCCTGCATCCGGAGTGCGTCGAATGGACAGGCGTCGAGACAGACCTCACACCCGCTGCAGCCTGCAGGATCGACCAGGGCACGATAGCCGGAGGCGGCCAACATGGGGGTTCCCTGACGATGGGCCTGCATCGCGCCGCAGCAGCAGGGGCAGCAGTTGCAGATCGCGTAGAAGCGCCCGAGCATCGCATCCTTGAAGAAGGCATGCTGGACATGCCCCCGCGCATGCTCGCGCTCCAGGATGCTCTCCGCCTCACCGGAGGTGATCCACCGCGCTCGGCCGGAGTGGTGCTCAGCCGTGAAACTTGCGAATGGCTCGCCGACGACCAGGCATACGTCGAGCGGTAAACACGGAGTTGCGCGGGCGGAGCGGCAGGGGCATTCCAAGGCCACGATGTGATCGGGGTCTTCCAGCACCAGCTCCCTGGCCAGCCGATAGGGGATGACGTTTTCGAGGTCGCCCAGGGAAATCGATTCCTGGACACGGATCAACTGCCGTGCCGCCTCGAGAGGCAGCACCTTCCCATGGTAGCCGTCGGCCGTCGTCGGATGGTCGGGGCCGGAGGCCCGAGCCCTGGAACCGAGGGCGCGCGTCAACGGGCCGATCCATCGTGCGATCGGGTGTTCCCCAATCCCAATCCCAATGTAGAGATAGGTCCAGCGGGCGTAGAAGTAGCCATGCAGCCGGCGGGACCATGACATACGTGCCGCGCTCGGCGGCTTCGAAGAAGCGACGCGTCGATGGGAGGATGAGCCAGCCGATTCGGCGCGTCTCGGGCTCGGGAGGTTGCATCATGGCCATGTCCTGCGACTGTATACGAAGTCTGCGCTTGGGGCAATCTCTCCCCGGCGACATCCAGGGTCAGGCTGGGCGGTTCCGACCGACTCCCCGGCGATGGCCCCGGTGACTGGGTATACTAGGACGCAGCCAGGGGTCAAACGGAGCGACTGACAGTCATCCATGCGAGGCTGAAGATGGGATTGGCGAACTGCTGATGACATTGCGAATCAGATCGGCTCGAGCCGCGTCGCCCGATACCAAGCCTGTTCGCCCGGGCCGCCATGCTCGCCGCGCGGCGCCGCGTGGCGTTCGCCTTGGCGCGGCGTACGCCCGGGCAGCTTTGCTCCTCCTCCTCCTGGCCCTCGCCTCGGCGCCGGCGGGTGCAGAAGACGGGTGGCAGCCGCTGGTCGATGGCATCGACTACCGCGAGTTCTCCTTGCCCGGGCCGAACCGGGCGTACGTTGCGCGGATGGATCGAGCGCGAGAAGACCTGATCATCGACAGCGGCATCGCCCTGGGCGAGATCGGCGCCGGCAAAGAAACGGTCAGCCAAATGGCGCCGCGCTACGACCAGGCCCTCAACGCCTGGGGCGGGACGTGGGGCAACCGCAATCAGGTGGTCGTTGCCATCAACGGGTCGTTCTATGACACGAGCACGGGTGTGCCGGAGAGCGGCGTCGTCCATTCCGGTGTCTACACCAAGTGGTACCGCAGCCTGGGGGGAGGCAGCGGGTTCGCCTGGACGCTCGACCGGCAGGCTTTCATTGGGCAGTGCGTGTTCCACCGACCGGAGAAGCAGGTTCTCAGCTACCTGACCCGCCGCGCTACCCAACCCATCGATGGGGTCGATGTCGAGGGCGAGGGGAACGACTTGATTGTGCTCACCCCCGGCTCAGGGCTCCCGCCGAGCGTCGGCATCGGCCGCATCAACATGCTGGTCGAGATGGAGCGCCCCCTCCTGATCCTTCCTTTGCCCGCCATGGCCCGCGGGACGATCCGCGAGCTGCGGGCGGACGTCATTCCCGCCGCCCTGCCCTTCAACTCCATCATTGTCTCGGCGTCTGGCAGCGCGCGCACGCTGCTCGAACGCTACGCACGGCCGGGAGATGAAATCGGCGTCTCCCTCGAGATCACCGACCTTGGCCCTCACTGCAACACCTGGCAGGGGCTGGACTGGACCAAGACCTACGCCGGTGTGGGGGGCAGCTTTGACTTTCTGCTCGACGGGGACATTCGGACCTTCACGGATCTCGGCGCAACCGCACGAAACCCGCGCACGGCCGTGTGTTTCAATGACGACTGGATCTTCTTCGTCGTCGTCGACGGGCGCGATCCCGGCCGCAGCATCGGCATGACCATCGACGAGCTCGGACGCTTCTGCCGCGACACGCTCGGTGCGAGGTGGGGCATCAACCAGGACGGCGGCGGATCGTCGACGATGTGGGTGCAAGGCAGGGTCCGGAACGTACCCTCCGACGGCACCGAGCGCCAGGTGGCGAACGGGCTGATGATGATCGTCGTCGAGCCGCCCGAGAACTCCCGCCGCTTCAAGCCCTCCCAGACCGTGGTCACCGTGGCAGAGACGCAGCTCCGGCTGGGCCCGGGTGACAACTTCGACGTCGCCGCCTTGCTCCCCGAGGGGATTGTCGGAGAGATCGTCGCTCACACCGAACAGACCGATGGCGTCCTCGCTCGTGGGGCCCACTGGTGGAAGGTCGCCTTCTCGGAGACCTCCGGCTGGGTGAACGAGGAAGAGCTCCGGGCGGTCGCGGACCAGCCCCGGTGGCTGTGGCCGGACATCTGGCCCCCGGCCTCACCCTAGCCGTTCGGGTTTCGCCGTCCTTCTCGTCTGAGTGATTTCCCGCCCGCTCAGGTTGCGCCCCAAGCCCAGACGGCGTCTGCCCACCGACGCCCAGCTCGATCCCCGGCCATCATTCCGTCCGGTAGTACCAGAGCCCTATCCTCCAGCGCCTGCCCCGGCCCGGAACTTGCATCCAGTCTGGCAGCGAGGTGAACGATGCTGCCCTATGACGGATGGCAAACGATGAAGGCCACGCCCATCGACGAGCTGCGCCGACCCCACCCAGAGCAGAAGCGGATCGACACCGAGTCGGCCGCCCTGCTGCGGGCGACGGCATTGGATGTCTTCCGGCGCATGTCGCCCGCGTCGCCAGGCGACTCCCGCCCTTCGTCCGTTACGCGCACCGGCCGCTAGCCCAATCCGCTGAACCGCGAAGGCGGGCCGCGCAGAGCGCGGCCCGCCTTGCTTTCCATTCCGTGGCGCACAGGAAGCTTCTTACCGGCTCCCCTCGCAATCAAAACGCCTCGGCCTCGCTAGGGTTCTCGGACGACGAAGTTGTCGAAGTGAACGTCTGTGCCAGGCGTATCGAATGTACCCGCTACGAGCCCCACATCGCCCTTTGACCACTCGGCGTCAGTGGCGGTGGCGACCTGTGTGCCGTTAACCAGCAGGGTGAGCGAATCCCCCACGCAATCGAAGCGGATGGTGTTGGTGGTGTCGCCCTTCCGCACGGCATCCGAGGCTTCGAGCGCCTCACTCGAAATCGGAGTCTGCTCTCCACCTTCCGCCTTGACGATACCGGCAAACCCGTCACTCGAGATGACGGCAAAGTAGAAGTTGTCCGCGTCCTGGTAGCGGCAGATGATCCCCATGTCGTTGTCATCCGATCCGCCGACCTTGGTGGCCTCGACCTCCACGCGCACATCGGTGTAGCTGCGCCCAGGATTGGCCCAGTAGTCCACGCTGGCTTCGTTGACGTAGATCCGGTAGACGCCGTCCGCGTAGTCGGTCAATCCGGTCTCGAATGAGACCTGATCCCAACCGGATCCCGGGTCCGAGAAATCGTCCTGAAACAAGACCCCGGTCTCACCAGCCGGCGCGGGCGTGGCGCCGGTCACCGCGCAGCTGAGCGTGAACGCTCCCACCAAGAGCAGCACAAGGGCATACCTGTACATGACGGATCTCCTCCTCGGATCGAGTGGGGTATGGCGGCATGGCCGCGTAGATCACAGGAGTGTACTCGGTTCCTGGCCGACAGGGGCAGGGCAAAATCGACAAACGGCGCAGGCTGCGTGCGCCTGCGCCATCGGCACAGCCCTCCAGAACGGGCAGCCGTCAGCGGGTTTCCAGGTTCACCGTCCCGGCACCCATCGTGATATCGAACCGGAGCCGGGGACCATCCCCTTCGATCTCGTAGCGCGAGCTGTCGCGCATCACCCACGCCCCGCTGGCATTGACGCTCGAAAGCCCGCCCGAGACCTCGACCTCCGCCGCCGTATCCTGAGGGACGACGATGGTCAGCGTGCTCAAGCCTGACTCGATATCGATGTGTGCGTCTTGCCGCAGCGTCCCGCCGAAGTCCAGCGTGTACGTGCCGGCGCCGGAGCGGAAGTTCATCGAAGCGAAGTTGGCGTTGGCCAGATTGCGCAGCTCGACAGTCGAAGCGCCCGTCTCGTAGCGCAGGCTGCTCATCTCGACAGTATTGGGGGCAGAGAAATCGACCTTGACCGTCGCGGCGCCATCCGAGACATACAGGTCAGTCAGCGCCAGTCCGCCAAGATCGACCTCCCCCTGATAGGCACCGCCGGTGATCCGCAGGCGGATCGGGTCGGCACCCAGCTTGAGGTCCCAAAGGTTGATGACATCATCAGCGCTGAAGTTGGGCAGCCCCTGAACGTCGAGATCGCCCTGCTCGATCCGGATGTCGGCCCCGTTGATCGTCACCCGGGGCTCGAAGTCCTTCAAGTTGGTCCGGACCGTCCCGCTCACCAGGCCCTGCTCTGCGCCAGGGGAGAGACGCAATTCATTGGCGCCGAAGGCCAGCGTCACGTACGCCTCCTGCGAGGGGTCCGACAATCGCGGCACTGCGATCACTGTCTCGGTCTCGGGGCCGGTCATGATGTCCACCGATGGGATCGCGACGGAGCAGGCCAGGGTGGCCATCAAGGTGAGTGACAAGGCGAGCAATACGGGATGGGATTTCATGCGGACCTCCGGTCCTGGTACTTGGCTTCATCAGAGTATACGCAGACCTCCAGGAAAGGTCGCGAACCCGCCCGGGCATGCTGCAGGACCGCGGGCGAAGGCACAGGTGTCTGTCCTTCCGTCACGGGGTCGAGGGCCGAGTGGGAATCTCCAACCACAAGCCAGGATGGCAACTCATGTGGGTGAGGCGTGACGACGCGCAGGAATCGGCTTGGGGCGCCAGCGGCCGTAGGTGACGAACGCGCCCGGATGTGGGCCGCCCCGCTCAAGGCGTTCGGGCCGCCTGGGAGCTCGTACCTCCAGGCCATCGGAGCGTGCAGCCCCGGAGGGATGTTGAAGTGCATGAAGCCGGTCGATACGAAGTGGAGCGCCAGCAGGACTTGGAGGAACTAGAAGAGGATGATCATCGGGCCGCATGCACCTCTTCGAGGTCGCGCGCCGGTTCCGTCATGGGCCCGGTGTCGTTGCCGATTTCGGATTGGATCGCAAAGGCGATTCGGATGCCGGACGGGTCGGTGAGCTCCAGGCGCCCGGGGTGGGACTCGGCCAGGAACCCGGCGGCCTCTGCCCGCGCCTTGATTGAGCCGAGCCTCGCCGGGCCATCGACGTTGAAAGTCACCCGTCGAAGGCCAGGCGCACCCTGCGCCGGCGCCGCCCGCCCGAGGCTCTCCCAGGTGTTCAGCCCGACGTGATGATGGTACCCGCCGGTCGACAGAAAGGAGGCGCTGTCCCCGAAGCGCAGCATCAAATCGAACCCGATCACGTCGCGATAGAAGGCCTCGGCGCGCCCCAGGTCGGATACCTTCAGATGGACATGACCCAGCCGCGTGCCGCCGGGCATGCCGTCCCACGGCCTGCCGTCGGCGCGCAGCTCGCCCATCACGCCTTCGAAGTCAAACCTCCTGGTGAACATCTCGAGCTCGCCACCCCTTCGGGGCCAGTCTTCGGGAGAGCGATCGGCGTAGATCTCGACGCCGTTGCCTTCCGGGTCGGCGAGGTAAAGCGCCTCGCTTACCCCATGATCGGAGGCGCCCTGCAGTGCGACGTCGCGCTCGAGCAGCCGGCGCAGGACGCGGGCCAGATCCAATCGGCTCGGGACCAGGATTGCCAGGTGGTAGAGCCCTGACGCTCGCGGCGCCGGCGCCGCATGGGCGGAGGCCGGGGTCGTGGCGAGAATCGGCGTGTCGCCGGCGGCAAAGCCGCGCGACCCGGCCTCGCCGGCAGTCTCGGAAAACCCCAGCGCGTCGCCGTAGAAACGCGCCAGGCTGTCGCTCGACGAGGCGTTCAGGTCCACAGAGTGCGGCGTGAGCGAGAGCCTGCGTGAGACGTCCATTCGTTTGTCGTCCATCGACATTAATACTACCATTTGGACCGTGTTTGGTCAATCTTGAACGGTCAGGTCGATCTGAACCCGCGCTCCGGCCCGACGCGCTCCAGACCCAGAACGGGTTTGACGTCCGCCCTGCCCACTGCTACTCTGGTGCACACCGAGGCGCGAGGACCCCATGTGGCTTTCATCGTTCTTCAGCAACGTCTGGGCGCAGGACATCGTCGCCACGCTGATCACGTTCGCCGTCGCACTCGCCTGGCTGCGCCTGATGGATACTCTCGCTGCCCGGGGCGTGTTCGACCAGGCGGTCAGCCGCAAGTTGATCCATATCGGCACCGGCCCGATCTTCGTCCTGTGCTGGCCCTTGTTCAGCCCTCAACCGGCCGCCAGGTTCCTCGCAGCGCTGGTTCCGCTGGCGATCACGGCGCAGTTCGTCCTGGTCGGGGCCGGCGTGATCAAGGACCCGGCTGCCGTCAAGGCTATGAGCCGAACCGGGGACCGGCGCGAGATCCTGCGCGGTCCGCTCTACTACGGCCTCGTCTTCGTCGTGTGCACGCTGGCCTTCTGGCGCACGTCTCCGGTGGGCATCCTGGCGTTGATGTTGATGTGCGGGGGTGACGGGCTGGCCGATCTTGTGGGACGCAAGTGGGGTAAGGCGAAGCTGCCGTTCAACGCCGCGAAGTCATGGGCCGGTTCGGCCGCCATGCTCATCGGCGGCTTCGTCTTCGGTTTCGCCTTCGTCGCCCTGTTCGATCGATGGGGCGTGTTCGATCCGGTCTTGCGCCTGCCCATCGCGGCATGGAAGACGGCCGTCATAGCCGTCGCAGCGACGGTGGTCGAGGCGCTGCCCCTGCGTGACGTCGATAACCTGACGACGACGGCGGTCGCCGTCGCACTGGGAATGGCACTCTTCTAGATCTCGAACGACTTCGGAAGGCCCGCGGGGCTGACAGAATCGTTTGCGAGATTAGCGCCCCGCCAGCGGCCCGGCAGCCGCCACCTCGGCGGACACCCGGTCGCGGAACTGGTCGAAGTTCTGATGGAACTGCGCGGCCAGTGTCCGCGCCTTAAGGTCATACCCGGTCTCATCCCCCCACGTCTGCTTCGGGTCCAGGAGCTCCGCCGGCACCCCAGGGCACCTCTCGGGCAGGCGCAGGCCGAAGTACGGATCGACCTGAAGGGGCACATCCTCCAGCGCGCCGGTCAGCACCGCCCGCACCATGGCTCGCGTATAGGGAAGTGGCATTCGCTTCCCGGTCCCAAAGGGGCCGCCTGTCCAACCCGTGTTCACCAGCCAGACTTGTGCACGATGCCCCGCCAGTTTCTCGCCCAACAACCGGGCATACACGCCCGGGGCAAGCGGGAGGAATGGCGCCCCGAAGCAAGTTGAGAACGTTGACAGCGGCTCGGCGCCCAGTCCTTTCTCTGTCCCCGCGAGTTTCGAGGTGTAGCCGGAGAGAAAGTAGTACATCGCCTGTTCGTCGGTCAGCCGGGCAAGCGGAGGCAGCACCCCCGAGGCGTCCGCCGTCAGGAAGAAGATGTGCGTCGGGTGCCCGGCGCGGCCCTCCGGCACGTGGTTGTCGATGAAGCCGATCGGGTAGGCGGCGCGCGTGTTCTCGGTCATGCCCGAGTCGTCGAAGTCCAACCGCCGTGACCCGACGTTGACGGCCACGTTCTCGAGCACGGTCCCAAAGCGACGCGTGGCTTGCCAGATGAGCGGCTCGAGGTCGGCGCGCAGGTTGATCGTCTTGGCGTAACAGCCGCCTTCGATATTGAAGACCCCGTCGTCTCCCCAGCCATGTTCGTCATCGCCGATCAAGCGCCGTTCGAGATCGGACGACAGGGTCGTCTTCCCCGTCCCCGACAGGCCGAAGAACAACGCCACCGCACCCTGGGCGTTGACGTTGGCCGAGCAGTGCATCGAAAGCACACCCTGGCGCGGCAGCAGATAGTTCATGACCGTGAAGACAGCCTTCTTGATCTCGCCGGCGTAGCTGCTCCCGCCGATCAGGATCAGCCGCTTCTCGAGGTTGAGGGCGATGAAGACCTCCGAGTTCGTCCCGTCTTCCTCCGGCACGGCGTGGAAGCGCGGCGCATCCAGGATGGTGAACTCGGGGACGTGGGCCGCCAGCGCTTCCATCGGCAGGCGCAGGAACAAGTTGCGGGCGAACAGGCTGTGCCAGGCATACTCAGTGATGACGCGGATCGGAACACGGTAGGCGGGGTGGGCGCCGGCATAGGCGTCCTGGACGTAGACGTCGCGGCCCTGAAAGTAGGCCCCTATGCGCAAATGCAGGCGCTCGAATTTCTCCGGGGGCATCGGACGGTTGATCTTTCCCCACCAGATCTCTGACTCGGTGGCCGGAGTGCGCACGATGAATTTGTCATTGGGCGAGCGGCCGGTGTGGTGCCCGGTGCGAACGACCACCGGGCCGAGGTGCGCCAACTGGCCCTCCTGGCGCTGGACGATCCGTTCGACCAGCATCGGGGACGGCAAGGTCCAGTATTCCATGTTCAGGTTGGTCAGGCCGTGATGGGCCAGGTCGTACTGGCTGGGATACCCGATGGCATTGGCCATTGCCTACACACCTCCGCTGGCGATGTCCACCCAAACCCGCAACGTTCCCCCAGAGACGATCCGCCCGGCGCAGCGAGCCGCGCCCGACGCCCTCACTCAAGCTCCTTGGCCGCCTCCCACAGACGATCCATCTCGTCGGCGCTCATCCCGTCCAGCGACTTGCCCGTACGATGGGCCGCCGCTTCGATCTCCCCGAACCGCTGCCGAAAGCGCCTGGCCGCCTGGCGCAGTGCCGATTCGGGATCCACCCCCAGCCACCGAGCGTAGTTCACCATGGCGAACAGCACATCGCCCATCTCCGCCGTACGCCGGGCCTCCCCTTCCGCCTCCAAGAGCTCGTTCAACTCCTCCGCCACCTTCGCCTGCACCCCTTCCAACCCCGGCCAATCGAATCCGACGCGCGCCACGCGGCCCTGGATCTCCGCCGCCTGGGCGAGCGCCGGCAGGGAGAGCGGCACGCCGTCCAACAACCCCTTGTCGGTCCCGTTCTCCGTCCGCTCGGCGCGCTTCAACGTTTCCCAGTTGTGCAGAACTTGCTCCACACCTGAGACCTGGACCTCGCCGAAGACATGCGGGTGCCGCCGGACCAGCTTCTCGTCGATCCCGGCGATCACGTCGCTCATCTGGAAGTCGCCTTCCTCCGCCGCGATCTGCGCCTGGAGCACGATCTGGAGCAGCAGGTCGCCCAGTTCCTCGCGCAGCCCGGCCATGTCTTCGGCGTCGAGGGCCTGCAGCGCCTCGTAGGCCTCCTCCATCAAGTGAGGTGCCAGCGATTGATGCGTCTGTTCGCGATCCCAAGGACATCCGTCGGGCGCTCGCAGGTGGGCGACGGTCTCCTGAAAGGACTCGAGCGCGCTGCGCCGCGGCCTGGCGGGGACATACAACGACGTCCGCAGACCGATGGCGTGGCTGCGGTCGATCTCGTGCAGGGGCAATCGCTCCAGGACGGCGTCTCGGGTCCCCGTGCTGTGAAGCAGGACGACGGGGTGATCGTCCGGGTAGGCGTTCATCAAGGTTAACTTGACATCGGCCGCCACCAGCGCCGAGTACACCTGCCCGATCATCGCCGGCCGGTCGGGGGACAGCGGAGGATGATGGCGTGCGGCAAGCTCCAACGCATCCGCCACCTGCAGGCCGTCGAGGGCATCGAGTCCAAGGACGGCCAGGCTGGGTTCGAGGAAGCTGACACCCGGCACGATCTCGAACGACAGGCCGGCCGAGGCGGCTGCCTGGCGCAGCGCCGGCACCGTCGCCTCGCCGACCGAAGGATCGCCCGGCACGCCATACACCACACCGGCCGGCCGGCGCGCCAGGTCGATCAATCTGGCGACGATCTGCGCGTACACGGCCTCGAAATCGTCCGATTGCTCGTACAGATCATCGAACGCCTCGACCCGCGTCTCCGGCGGTAGGCCGGCAAGCGTCGGATGGTGGCGGGTGCGCAGGTAGACTTCGCCCTGGAGACGCAGCACGTCGAACGCGCGCCGGGTTAGCAGGTCCGGATCGCCCGGTCCCAGGCCGACGACAGTCACACCTGGCGGCACAGCCACCTCCCGGGAAAGACAACCGGCCAGGGAAGCCCCCTTCCCCGGCCGGATGACCGATGACTCAGGGGAATCACCCCCGTAGTTCTGTTAACGCTTGGTGTAGGTGGGAGCCTTGCGCGCCCGCTTGAGGCCTGGCTTCTTGCGCTCCTTGGCGCGGGCATCCCGCGTCAGGTGGCCCCCGTCGCGCAACGCGGTCCGCAGCTCCGGATCCATCAACACCAGTGCCCGGGCCAGGCCATGGCGCACGGCACCGGTCTGACCGGTCACCCCGCCGCCCTCGACCTTGACCGTCACGTCGAGCTTGCCTTCCATGCCGGAGATGCGCAGCGGAGCCACGATGGCCTCCGAGTCGCCAACTCGCGGGAAGTATTCCAGCAGGAGCTTCTCGTTGACGACGATCTTTCCAGACCCGGTGAAGATGCGCACCCGGGCATGGCTGGATTTCCTACGGCCGATCCCTTCGAAGTATGTTGCCATTCGCCTTGTCTTCCTCTCCGTCCTCGCTGCTCGACCTTCGCAGACCCTAGCCCCCGAGCGGCCTGGGCGTTTGTGCCGAATGGGGATGCTCTGCCCCGGCGTATACCTTCAGGTGCCCGAGCAAAGACCGCCCATATCGATTCTTGGGGAGCATCCCGCGCACGGCCGCGGTGATGACGCGCTCCGGGTGCTTCTTCAACTGCTCGCGCAGGCTGATCTTCTTGATCCCGCCCGGGTAGCCGGAATGGCGGTAGTAGAACTTGTCGTCCAGGCGCTTGCCGGTCACGGTGATCTTCTCGGCGTTGATGACGATCACGAAATCGCCCGTCTCCGCGCCGGGGGTGAAGGTCGGCTTGTCCTTGCCGAGCAGCGTCCGCGCCAGGCGCGTCGCCAGCCGGCCGAGGTTTTGCCCATCGGCATCCACCAGCACCCACTCTCGGGTGATCTCACTGGCTTTGGGGAAGTACGTCTTCTGCACGTCCTACTCCTTACGTCGTGGAGGATTCCCACGACTGGATCGTCCAACTTCAATACACGACCGCCTCAAGGCACAACCCGTGTGCCGGCGCCGGTTTCTCTTCCCAGCGCCGCGCGGGATCGGCCACCAGAGCAGCCATCGTCCCCACGGGCCAGCGTCCCTGCCCGGCCGCCACCATGACCGAAACCAACCGGCGGACCATGTGGTGCAGGAAGGCATCCGCCTGCACCTGGAACATGAGGCCCCCGGCCCGGCGGTCCCAGCTCGCCTCGAAGATCTCCCGGAGCGTGTGGCCGCCTGGGATCGGTGCCTGCCCGAAGGCGGCGAAGTCATGCCGGCCCAGAGTGCAAGCCGCCTCGGCGCTCAGGATCCCAAAGTCCGGCTCGGGCCACAGTCTCCAGGCCACCCGTTCGGCCAGCGGATCGGGCCAGGCGTCCACCAGGAGTGAATAGCGGTAGATCCTCCGGCGGGCAGCGAAACGCGGGTGGAATCCCTCCGGCGCCTCGGACGAATGCCGCACGGCGACATCGGCCGGCAGATGGGCATTCAGCGCACGGCTGAGCGTGTCCGTATCGTGCCGCCACGCCAGGTCGTAGGCAATCACCTGTCCGCGAGCGTGCACGCCGGCGTCGGTCCGCCCCGCTGCAAGCAAGCTGGTTCCCGTCCAGCCGACGCGGCGCAGTGCGTCTTCCAGCACGCCCTGCACCGTCCGCCGGCCTTCGGCCAGTCGCTGGAAGCCCTGGAACTCCGTGCCGTCGTAAGCGACGATCGATTGGTAAGCTGGCATGGGCGTGCACCCCGCCGTGCGGCGCGCCCCGGACTACTCCTCGACCAGCTCGAGGATGACCATCTCGGCCGCATCGCCCAGGCGGGCGCCGATCTTGATGACGCGCGTGTAGCCTCCCGGGCGGTCGGTGTAGCGCTTGGCGATGTCATCGAACAGCTTCTTGACGACCTCGGGGTCGTTGAGCCGGCCCGCCGCCAGCCGGCGGGCATGGATGGCCTTGGCCTCCCCGCCCGAGATCCCGCGCTTGGCGGAGGTGATCATCCGCTCGGCCTGGCCGCGGATCGCCGTGGCCTTGGCGCGCGTCGTGCGCATCTTCTCATTGCGCAGGAATTCGGTGACCAGGTTGCGGCGCAGCGCCGTGCGGTGGCCGCTCGATCTCCCGAGGTGTACTCCAGCAATGCGATGTCTCATGACACTTGCTCCGCTTCCGCGGCTGCCGGCTCCGCCTGGTCCTCCAGGTAGCCCTTCTCCCGCAGCCGTTCCTTCAGCTCATCCAGGCTCTTCTCGCCGAAGTTGCGGATGGACAGCATGGCGTCCGGCCCCTTCTCCAGCATGTCGAGCACTTCGCCGATCGTGGTAATGCCCGTGCGCTTGAGCGAGTTAAAGACCCGCACCGAGAGGTCGAGATTCTCGATCGGGATCTCATACATCTCGCTGGCCTTCTTGGGCGTTTCCTCGTGCGCCGAGGCGGCCATCAGGCTCTCCTCGGTCACGCCGGCGATGTCGCGCAGGTGGGCCATCAGGATCTGGGCGCTGCGGCTCAAAGCCTGTTCGGGCTTGATCGTGCCGTCGGTCCAGATCTCGATCAGCAGCCGGTCGTAGGATGTGTCCTGCCCGACGCGCGCCCGGCCGACCTCGAAGTGCACCCGGCGGACCGGACCGTAGATGGCGTCGGTCGGCAGCTCGCCGATCGGCAGGCGGCCGCGTTCGTCCGACGGCGAGTAGCCGCGGCCGGTGCCGACGGTCATCTCGATTTCCAGCCGGGCTTTGTCGTCGTCGACCGTGAACAGGTACAGCTCCGGGTTGACGATCTCAGCTTCGGCCGGTGCCAGGATGTCGGCCGCCGTGACCACGCCTTCGCCCTGAACTTCCAGGCGCAGGCGGGCGCTCTCGCCCTCGTGCAGGATCAGGCGCAGCTGCTTGATGTTGAGCATCACCTGCAGGACGTCCTCACGCACCCCGGGGATATCCGAGAATTCGTGGGAGACGTCGGTGATGCGAATCGACGTCACCGCCGCGCCATCCAGCGAAGACAGCAGGATGCGGCGCAGGGCGTTGCCGACCGTGATTCCGTAGCCGCTCTCGAGCGGGCTGATGATGAACTTGCCGTAGTTGCGGGCCACGGCTTCGCGCTCGATCTTGGGCATGACCATGGTGCCGGTGACTGACACGTTCGCCCTCCAGGTCGCGCCCCCTCCGTAGAGGCGGCGCGCGCCAACCATGTGGCTAGCGCGAGTAGAACTCGACGATCAACTGCTCGTGCAGGTTGGCGTCGATGTCGGTCCGTTCCGGGTTCTGGACCACTTTGCCCGCCAGGGCCTTCAGGTCCCGCTCCAGCCAGCGCGGCACGGTGCGAGTTTCGGCGGCCGCCGCCAGGTCCTTGAAGTAGGCCCGCGTCCGCGACCCGTCGCGAACGGAGATGTTATCGCCCGGGCGGACGATCATCGACGGGACGTCCGTCCGTCGACCGTTGACGCTGAAGTGCCCGTGCGAGACCAGGGCGCGAGCGTGGGGCCGGCTCTCGGCAAATCCCAGCCGGTAGACGGTGTTGTCGAGGCGCCGCTCGAGCATCTGCAGCAGGACCTCGCCGGTCACGCCGCGGCGTCGGAGCGCCTCGCGGTAGTAGCGTCGAAACTGCTTCTCGGTGACGCTGTACACCCGGCGCGCCTTCTGCTTCTCGCGCAGCTGGCGGCTGTAGTCGGACACCCGGCGGCGTCGGAATTGCGCATCACGGCCGTGCTCGCCGGGGGGAAACCCGCGCCGCTCGAACGCGCACTTCGGCGTCAGGCAGCGCTGCCCTTTGAGGAACAGCTTCTCGCCTTCACGCCGGCAGAGTTTACAAACCGGATCGGTGTACTTCATCGCTTCCTGGTTCCTTCCTACTCAGACGCGGCGCTTCTTCGGCGGCCGGCAGCCATTGTGCGGCACGGGTGTGACATCACTGATCGAACGGACGCGGATCCCCGAGCTCTGAATGGCGCGGATAGCCGCTTCGCGTCCCGGGCCCGGGCCCTTGACGAACACGTCGACTTCCTGAAGGCCGAACCCGGATGCGGCGACAATCGCCGTCTCGGCCGCCATGCGGGCCGCATAGGGCGTGCTCTTGCGCGAGCCTTTGAAACCGGCCGCGCCGGCGCTGCCTTGCACGACGGCATTGCCCTGCGTGTCGGTGATCGTCACGATCGTGTTGTTGAACGTGGCGTGCACGTGCGCCTGGCCATGGGACATCATCCGGCGCGTCTTGCGCACGGTGCTCGTCCGGCGGGTGGGTTTGGCGGTAGGTTCTTCGGTCATGGTCCCTCTGTCCTCGTCCCGGGTCGGTCGATGCGGGCGCCCAGCGGCGGTTCAGCCGCGCAGGAGGAAGGATCCCGCCCGCCGGCCGGAGGCCCGTTCGGACTGTGCCCGGATTACTTCTTCTTTGCCCCGCGGCGTCGACCGCGACCCGCAACCGTCTTCTTCGGCCCCTTGCGCGTGCGCGAGTTGGTGCGCGTGCGCTGCCCGCGGGCAGGAAGATTGCGGCGGTGACGCAGGCCGCGGTAACACCCGATGTCGATCAGGCGCTTGATGTTCATCTGCGTCTCACGACGCAGGTCGCCTTCGACGGTCAGGTTCTGGCCGATGTAGTCGCGCAGGGCCGTGACCTCTTCTTCGGTCAGGTCCTTGATCCGGCGGGCCGGCTCGATGCCGGTCAGTGCCAGAATCCGGCGCGAAGCCGGACGGCCGATGCCGTGGATGTAGGTCAGGCCCACTTCCACCTGCTTGTCGCGCGGGAGATCAATGCCCTCAATACGAGCCATGTTGCCTTACCCCTGTCGCTGCTTATGCCGCGGATTCTCGCAGATCACGTACACCCTGCCCTGTCGGCGGACAATCTTGCACTTCGGACAACGCTTGCGCACGGACGAAGACACTTTCATGTCCGCTGTTCCTCCACCTCTCGGCCGGCCGCGGGCACGCGGCCGACGAAGTAATCATTATACGCCGCGGCAGGCCCCCCGTCCAGATCCCGATCCAAGGCCGTCAGGATCAGCGGACCGTCGGCGGTCACCGCCACGCTGTGCTCAAAATGGGCGGTCAGGCGTCCATCGCGGGACGCCACCGTCCACTGGTCCCGGAGCACCCGGGTCTCCGGGCTTCCGGCCAGCACCATCGGCTCGAGGGCGATGGTCATCCCCGGCCGCAGGGCCATGCCCGTGCCCGCCTTCCCGTAGTTCGGCACCTGCGGGTCCTCATGCATCGCCCGGCCGACGCCGTGTCCGGTGTATTCCCGGACGACGCTGAAGGCGTTCCGCTCGACCAGCGCCTGGATGGCGGCGCTCACGTCGCCGGTCCGCCCCCCGGCCCGCATGTGCTTGATCCCGGCAAAAAGGGCGGCACAGGTCACGTCCAACAGCCGCCGCGCTTCGTCCGAGACCTGCCCCACTCCAACGCTGATCGCCGAGTCACCCACGAAGCCGTCAACCACCGAGCCGCAATCGATCGAGACGATGTCGCCTTCTTGCAGCCGGCGCGGCCCCGGGATGCCGTGCACCAGCTCGTCGTTCACCGAGATGCACGTCGCCGCTGGGTACGGGTACGGCCCCGGATACCCCAGGAACGCCATCCCCGCCCCGTGGTTGCGCAGCACGTGCTCCGCGGCGGCGTTCACTTCGGCCGTGGTCACCCCAGGGCGAACGGCCGAGACCGCTGCCGCCAGCGCTAAGGCGTTCACCCGGCCGGCGTTGCGCATCGCCACCAGGTCCCGCTCAGTCTTGATCACCACGCCGCGATGCCAGGCCATCGGTCAATCCAGGCGCCCTTTCAGCGCCACCGCCACCAACTCCGCCACCGCCGCCTCCGGCTGGGCGCCGTCAACTTCGACCAGCAACCCCGCCTTGCGGTAGTGCTCGATCAACCGCTCGGTCTGCTCCCGATACACGCCCAGCCGCCGCGTGACCGTCACCACTTTGTCGTCGTCGCGCTGGACCAACTCCGAGCCGTCCAGGTCACATCGCCCCGCCACCTTCGGCGGGTGCGTCTGGCTATGGTAGATGTGCCCTTGCGCCCGGCACATCCAGCGCCCGCTCAGGCGCTCGATCAGCTTGGAGTCGGACACACGCAGGTACACCACCGCCCGCACATCGCCGCCCATCTCCCGCGCCATCTGCCCGAAGGCCTCGGCCTGGGCCGGCGTGCGTGGAAACCCGTCCAGCAGCGCACCCCGCTCACAGTCGGGCTGCGAGACCCGGGCCCGAACCATGGCGATGGTGACTTCATCCGGGACCAGTTGGCCGCCGGCCATGTAACCCTCGGCCAGTTTTCCCAGCTCGGTCTTACCCCGGATATGCTCGCGGAACAGGTCGCCGCTCGAAACATGCGGCATTCCCAGCCGCGCGCTCAACAGAGCGGCCTGCGTCCCCTTCCCCGCCCCAGGCGGGCCGAGCATCACCAGGAAGTTACGCATGCCTAGTGCACCAGCACCGCCTGGTCATAACCCCGCAGTTTGAGTTCGGCTTCGATCGAACGGTACACGTCGCGCACGACACCGACAACGATCAGCAGCCCGGCGGAAGTCACCAGAAGCGTGCTGCTGCCCGAGCCGAGGGTCGGCCAGACCAGGCCCACCAGGAAGGGCATGATGGCCACGATGCCCAGGAACAGCGCCCCCGGGAAGGTGATGCGGCGCAGCACGCGGGTCAGATAACGCTGCGTGGGTGCGCCTTTGGTGACACCCGGGATCTGCGCCCCGGCGCGCTTCAGGTTCTCCCCGTAGTTCTGCTGGGCGAAGATCACATCGGTGTAGAAGAACGTGAACCCGACGACCATCAGGAAGTACATGACCCAATACAGCGGGCTGATCCCGCCGAACGTGCTCTGAATGCCGACGGCGATTTTGGCGATCGTCTCATTCGGCGAACTCACGAAGAACTGCGCCACCACCGCGGGAAGCGTCAGCAGCGACTGGGCGAAGATGAGCGGGATCATGCCGGCCATGTTGACCATCAGAGGGAGCGTGCCCTTGACCGGCATCGACATGCGGTTTCCCACGCGTCGCCCGGGGTACATCACCGGCACGTGGCGCCGGCCCTCCTGGACGTAGACGATGGCGAAGATCGTGATCGTGGTCAGGAAGAGCAGGAAGATGATCAGCGGAATCCGCTGCTGTTGGTCGGTCAGGACTTTTCCGACATTGGCCGGGATGCGCGCCACGATCCCGGCGAAGATGATCAGGGACAGCCCCTGGTTGCGGATGCCATATTCGGAGATCAGCTCGCCCAGCCAGATGGCGAACATCGTCCCGGCGGTCATGGCAAAGATCATGGTCAGCGTGGGGATATTGAACCCCAGCGGTGTGGTCAGGATCTCGACGCCGCCGGCGTACTGCTGGAAAAGGCGGATCTGTCCGAAGGCGTTCAGCGCCGCCATGGGGACCGCCAGGTAGTAGGTCCACTTATCCATCCACTTGCGCCCTTCGCGCGGGTCCTCTTCCATACGGCGCTGGAGGGCGGGGATGATGGGCGTGATGACCTGCAGAATGATCTGGGCCGTGATGTATGGGTAGACGCCCATGGCCAGGACGGAGAAGTTGGACACCGTCCCGCCCGAGAGCAGGTCGAGCAGGTTGAACAGCGTCGCCCCGCTGCCAGCCCTCCCCAGGATCTGCGCGATCTGGGCGCGGTCCACGCCCGGCACCGGCATGTGTGCCGCCAGGCGGTAGATCACCAGGATGGCGAGGGTGATCAGCAGTCGGTTGCGGATGTCCGGCGAGATCAGCAAGAACCGCCAGGGAGAACGCCTCATCGCTCGCTCCTTCGTCGTCCGTTCACGCCGCGATCACGTCCACGCTGCCGCCCGCCGCCACGATCTTGTCCTTGGCGGTCTGGCTGAAGCGATGCGCACGCACCTTGAGGGCGACCTTGAGCTCGCCGTGCCCCAGAATGACGACCGGCATTTTCGGATCGACCATCCCGGCGTGGGCGAGCACTTCCGGAGTGACCTCGGTGCCCGAAGCGAAGGCGGCCAACCGGGCCACGTTGACCTCGGCGTAGATCACACGCCGGAAGTTGCTGAAGCCGCGCTTGAACGGCAGCCGGCGGAAGAACGGCAGGTTGCCGCCCTGGCGGTACAGGTGACCTCCGCTGCCGGCGCGGGCGCCCTCGCCCTTCGTGCCCCGGCCGGCGGTCTTGCCCTGCCCGGCGGAGATGCCGCGCCCGACGCGCTTCTTGCGGTGCGTGGCGCCCGGCCTGGGTTTCAAGTCGTGAGCTTTCATCCTGCCTGCTCCTCCACGCGCAGCAAGTGCGGGATCTTGGCGATCATCCCGCGAATCTGTGCCGTGTCGGTGTGTTCGACCGTTTGATTCATCCGGCGCAGGCCGAGGGCCCGCACCGTTCTCTTCTGACGCTCGGCGAAGCCGATCGGGCTGCGCACCAGCGTGATGCGCAGCGTCGCAGCCGTGTCCGCTGACTTAGCCATTGCGCTTCCGCTCCCAGAAAGGCTTGAGATCGGCAGGCGACTTGCCGCGCGCCGCCGCTTCGCCTTCCACCAGCTTGAGGGATCGCAGGCCCTCGAGCGTGGCATTGGCCACGTTAAGCACGTTGGCGCTTCCGAGCGACTTGGTCAGAATATCGCGCACCCCGGCCGCCTCGAGGACCGCCCGCACCGCCCCACCGGCAATGACCCCCGTACCGGGGGACGCCGGCTTGAGCAGCACCGACGCCCCGCCATGCTTGGCGATCACTTCGTGCGGGATGGTCGTCCCTGAAAGCGGGACAGGCAGCATGGCGCGTCGTGCCCGCTCGGTGGCCTTCTTGATGGCGTCCGGCACACCGCGCGCCTTCCCCATGCCCAACCCGACGTTGCCGTGGTTATCCCCCGCCACCACCGTGACGCGGAAGGAGAAGCGGCGTCCGCCCTTGACCACCTTGGCCACGCGGGCGATGTCGATGACGCGCTCGTCGAACTCGGAGCGGTCCTCAGTACGATCCCGGAAGTCTGATCTCACGTTACCCTCTCCATCCCGCCGGCTTAGAAGTCCAGCCCGGCCTTGCGCGCGGCTTCGGCCAGATCACGCACCCGGCCATGGTAGCGGTAGCCGCCCCGATCGAAGACGACCTTTGAAATGCCCTTGGCCTTGGCGCGTTCGGCGATCGCCTGTCCGACCAGGCTCGCCTGCTCGGCCTTCTTCAGGCCGGCCATCTTGGGGCGCAGCTCGGAGTCGACGCTCGAAGCGGCGACCAGCGTCTTGCCCTCGGCATCGTCGATCACCTGGGCGTAGATCTCGGCCAGGCTGCGGTAGACGTTCAAGCGCGGGCGCTCCGGCGTGCCGGCCAGTTTCTGGCGGACGCGCTGATGGCGGCGCTTGCGCATGTCCTCGCGGGTCTTCTTTGCCATCGTCTATGCCACCTTCCCGGCCTTACCAGCCTTGCGCCGGACGTGCTCGTCGAGGTAACGGATGCCCTTGCCCTTGTAGGGCTCGGGCGGACGCACCTTACGGATGTCCGCCGCCACCTGGCCCACCAGTTCCTTGTCCGGCCCGAGGATCTTGATCTGGCGCGCCTTCTCGTCGACCTCGAAGCTGATGCCGCCCGGCGGCGGGACGCGCACCGGGTGGGAGTAGCCGACGCTCAGCATCAGATCGTTGCCGTTCTTCTCGGCCCGGTAGCCGACGCCTTCCACCTGCAGCTGCTTGAAGAACCCGGTGCTGACACCCAGGACCATGTTGTTGAGCAGCGCCCGAGTCAGCCCGTGCAGGGCGCGCACCGACGGGGCGTCCGACGGACGTTCGACGATCAGCTGTCCGCCGTCCTGGCGTATGGTGATCTCCGTCCGGAAAGTGCGGGTGAGCTCCCCCTTGGGGCCCTTGACCCGAACCGTCGCGCCGTCGATCGCAACCTGCACCCCGCCAGGGATGTTTACGGGGCTGCGTCCAATTCTTGACACGTGTCCCTCCTCGTCCAGTCGGCCACCGGGATCGATGCCCGGGCCGTTCCGACCGTCTGCCGGCCTACCAGACCTGGCAGAGCACTTCCCCGCCCACGCCCATCTTGCGGGCGCGCATCCCGGTCATCACGCCCTTGGGGGTGGACAGGATCGCCACGCCCATGCCGGAGCGTACCAAGGGGATATCGCCTTTGTTGACGTACACCCGGCGGCCCGGCGAGCTGACGCGCTTCAGGCCGCTGATCACCGGCCGGCGTTCGCGACGTTCGCCCACGTACTTGAGCTTCACGCGCAGCGTCTTGTGGCCGGAATCGGTCGCTTCTTCGAAGGTCTCCACAAACCCTTCATCGACCATAATGCGGGCGATCGCCAGCTTGATCTTCGAGCTGGGCACCGAGACGACCTGGTGGCCGGCCATCAGGGCGTTGCGCATGCGGGTCAGCATGTCAGCAATCGGGTCAGTTACACTCATGACACCCTCCCTGCGCCTACCACGACGACTTCGTGACGCCGGGAATGAGCCCCTTGAGGGCCATCTCCCGGAAACAGATGCGGCACAGCTGGAAGCGGCGCATATAGCCGCGGGGCCGACCACACACCTTGCAGCGGTTGCGCACCCGGATCGTGTACTTGCGGTGCGATTCCTTCAGGATCAGGCTCTTCTTGGCCATGCTAGTCGCCTCTCGCAAACGGCATGCCCATCAGCTGTAGCAGCCGCCGTCCCTGCTCATCGTTCGGAGCCGAGGTCACGATCGTCACCTCCAGGCCCCGCAGCTTGTCGATCTTCTCGTAGTGAATCTCGGGGAAGATGATCTGCTCCCGGATCCCCAGCGTGTAGTTGCCCCGTCCGTCGAAGGCGTTGGGCGAAATCCCGCGAAAGTCACGCGTGCGCGGCAGGGCGACGTTGACCAGCCGGTCGAAGAACGACCACATCCGCTCGCCCCGAAGGGTGACGCGCACGCCGATGTCCCGTCCCTCGCGCAGCTTGAAGTTGGCGATGCTGCGGCGGGCCTTGGCCACCACCGGTTTCTGGCCGGTGATGGTGGTCATGTCTTCCACGGCCGCGTCGAGCGCTTTGGCGTTCTCCAGCGCTTCGCCGACGCCGATGTTGACCACGACCTTCTCGATGCGCGGCACCTGCAGGTCGTTGGCCAGCCCGAATTCCTTCCGCAGGGCCGGGGCCACGCTTTCCACGTAATGGGTCTTCAGGATGTGCTCCATCTCGCCTCTTCCCCCGCCTAGCTGTCGATCACTGCGTCGCAGTTCTTGCACACCCTGCGGCTCTTGCCCGTCGTTCGATCCAGCCCGACGCGCACCGGCTTGCTGCACTTGGGGCAGACGAGCATGACGTTCGACAGGTGCACCGGCGCCTCGAACTGGATAATGCCCGGGTTCATCGTGCGGCCGGCCGATTGGACCTGGCGCTGGTGCTTCTTGCGCACGTTGACGCCCTGCACCACGAGGCGTTCATCCTTGGGCAGGACGCGCAGCACCTCGCCCCGGATGCCCTTCTCGCGGCCGCTGATCATTTCCACCGTATCGCCCTTCTTGATCTTGACCTTCACCGCTCAGCCTCCTACAGGACTTCGGGCGCCAGCGAGACGATCTTGGTGAACCCTTTTTCGCGCAGCTCGCGGGCGACCGGCCCGAAGATGCGCGTCCCCTTGGGGTTCACCCCGTCGGCGTCCAGGATGACGGCGGCGTTGTCGTCGAACCGGATGTAGGAGCCGTCGTCGCGGCGGTACTCCTTGGCCACCCGCACCACAACTGCTTTGACGATCTCGCTCTTCTTGACCGCACCGTGCGGCGCCGCCGACTTGATCGTCCCCACGACGACATCCCCGATGGAGCCGTAGCGTCGGCGGGATCCCCCCATGACGCGGATCACCAGCAGCTCCCGGCCGCCCGTGTTGTCGGCGACTTTCAGGCGTGTTTCCTGCTGGATCATCCCTGCGCCTCCAGCGCGGGCATGTCGACCTGCACCGCGGCGCCGGCTTCGACCTGCTCCTCGGTTGCCCGACGGACGATGGTCTCCACCACCCAGCGCTTGAGCTTCGACAGCGGCCGGCTCTCGACGATCACCACCTCGTCCCCGGGTCGGCAGCCGAGCTCGTCGTGCACCAGGTAATGCTTGCTGGTGTGGACGACCTTGCCGTACAGCCGATGGCGGTAGCTGCGGTCGACGCGCACCGACACCGTCTTGATCGCCTTGGCCCGGGTCACCAGGCCCGACATGCGGCGGCGAGTGTTGCTCATGCCTTGCTCCCTTCCCCTTCGCCGGTCAGCTGGCGCTCGCGCGCCAGGGTGGCCAGGCGGGCGATCTCACGCCGCGCCCGCTTCAGGCGCGTGTGATCGCTCAGCTGCCCCGTGGCGAACTGAAACCGCAGCTTGAAGTAGGCTTCGCGGGCCTCGTTCAGCCGTGCCGCGACCTCGCCGTCGGACAGGGCGCGAATCTCCGATGTCTTCATCGCCTGCTAGCCTCTCCCCACTTCGCCGCGCTCGGTGAAGCGGGTCTGGATCGAGAACTTATGGGACGCCAGGCGCATGGCTTCGCGCGCCGCGTCCTCGGGAAGGCCGGACAGCTCGAACAGGATCCGCCCGGGCTTGACCACGGCCACCCAGTGGTCGACCGAGCCCTTGCCCTTGCCCATGCGCGTTTCGGCCGGCTTCTTGGTCACCGGCTTATCCGGGAAGATGCGGATCCACACCTTGCCGCGGCGCTTCATGTAGCGCACCAGCGTGCGGCGGGCGGCTTCGATCTGCCGCGCCGTCACCCACCCCGGCTCGAGGGCCTGCAGCCCGTAGTCGCCGAAGTTCAGCTCGACGCCGCGGGTTTCCTTGCCCTTCATCCGGCCGCGCATCTGCTTCAGGCGGCCGGGCATCACGCGTTTTGGCATCAACATCGTCACACCTCGTTCCGGCGCTCGCCTACTCGCTGACGTACACGTCCATCGCCTGGGCCTGCTCGGGCTCTGCCACTTCCGCATCGCCCCGGTAGACCCAGACCTTGACCCCGATCCGCCCGTAGGTCGTCAGCGCCTCGGCCTTGGCGAAGTCGATATCGGCCCGAAGGGTCTGGGCCGGCACCCGGCCTTCCCGCATCCAGTCGCGCCGCGCCATCTCCACGCCCGACAGCCGCCCGGCGCACATCACCTTGATGCCCTTCGCCCCCTGGCGCATCGCCTGCTGCACCGCCCGCTGCATCGCCCGCCGGTGGCTGATGCGCCGCTCCAGCTGGCCGGCGATGTTGTCCGCCACCAGCCGGGCGTCGATGTCCGGCTCCTTGATCTCGGCGATGTCCAGCTTGACCACCGTCCCGGTCAGGATCTGGATCTGCCGCCGCAGCTCCTTGACGCTTGCGCCCTTGCGGCCGATCACGATCCCCGGCTTGGAGGTGTGGATCGTGACGTGCACGTTGTTGGGGAAGCGCTCAATGTCGATCCGGGCAATGCCCGAGCGCGGCGCCGAGCCGACGATCAACAGCCGGATGGCGCGATCCTCGTGCAGCTGCTTGGCGTACACATCCGGGTTGGCGAACCAGCGCGACTCCCAGGTCTTGTTGATCCCCAGGCGGAAGCCAATCGGGTGGACCTTGCGTCCCATGCGTACTCCTTTCAGGCGCGGCTAGGCCGCCGCCTGCTCCTTCTCGCGCAGGACGATCGTCACACTCGACGACCGTCGAATCATCGGCTTGAAACGGCCGCGGGCCCCGAAGCGCCGCCAACGGCGGCTGGGGCCTTCATCGGCGAAAGCCTTGAAGATCATCAGTTCATCCCGGCTGAGCCCGAAGTTCTCCTCGGCATTGGCGATCGCCGACCGGAGCACCTTGGACACCGACCGGGCGGCGGCGTTGGGCATGAAGCGCAGCTCATCCAGGGCCCGGTTGGCTTCCTGGCCGCGGATCTGGTTCACCACCAGGCGGACCTTCTGCGCCGAGATCGGCACATTGCGAACGAAGGCGCGGACGTCGTGTGTTTCGGCCATGGCTACTTCGGCTCGACGACCTTCGTCGCCGTCTCGACGACCTTCGTCGTCTTCTCCCTCGACACGTGCCCGCGGAAGGTGCGCGTCGGGGCGAACTCGCCCAGCTTGTGCCCGACCATGTTCTCGGTGATGTAGATCGGCACGTGCCGGCGCCCGTCGTGCACCGCCACCGTGTGCCCCACCATCTGCGGGAACACCGTGCTGGCGCGGCTCCAGGTGCGGAGCACCTTCTTCTCGCCCCGCTGGTTCATCTCTTCAATCTTCTTCAGCAGCTTGGGCTCGACGAACGGGCCCTTCTTCAGCGATCGTGACATCGTTTCACCTCAATCCCATCCGACTTCCGAAGTCGCTCCGCGACTTCGGAAGCCCAGGCGAACCTAGCGGCGCTTCTTCGAGCGGCGGCGGACAATGTACTTGTCGGACGGCTTGGCCATCCGAGTCCGCTTGCCGCGTGTCGGTTTGCCCCACGGGCTCTTCGGCCCTGGCAGCCCGGTTGGCTGACGGCCTTCGCCGCCGCCGTGCGGGTGGTCGCGCGGGCTCATCGCCGTGCCGCGCACCGTCGGGCGGACCCCCAGATGGCGCTTGCGCCCGGCCTTCCCGAGCTTGATGTTCGAATGGTCTTCGTTGCCCACTTCGCCGATCGTGGCGTAGCAGGTCTGTAGGATCCGGCGCACTTCGCCAGACGGCAGACGCACCGCGGCGTAGGTGCCTTCCTTTCCCAGCAGCTGCGCGGACGTGCCTGCTGAGCGCACCAGCTGGCCGCCCTTCCCCGGTTGGAGCTCCAGGTTGTGCACCATGGTGCCCAGCGGGATATGGGTCAGCGGCAGGCTGTTCCCCGGGCGCACGTCCGCCTCCGGCCCGGCGGTGACCACGTCGCCCACCTGCAGTCCGAGCGGCGCCACGATATAGCGCTTCTCGCCGTCCGCGTAGTGCAGGAGCGCCAGGCGGGCGGAGCGATTCGGGTCGTACTCGATCGCCGCCACCGTCCCCGGAATGCCGTGCTTGTCGCGCTTGAAATCGACCAGGCGCACATGCCGGCGGCTGCCGCCGCCGCGATGCCGGACGGTGACCCGACCGTAGACGTTGCGTCCGCCGCTCTTCTTGCGCGGGACGAGCAGCGATCGTTCGGGGCTGTCCTTGGTGATTTCCTCGAACGTCGGTCCGGTCATCCCCCGCCGGCCGGGTGACGTCGGCTTGTAGATCTTGACGCTCATGACTTCACCCCTTCGAACAGGTCGATCGTCTGGCCCGTCTGCAGCGTCACGACGGCCTTCTTGTAGCCGGCGTGGCGGACGAGCAGCCGCCGGCTGCGGGCGCGCCGCGAGCGCTTCGGAGGCGCCGTGAGCACATTGACGCGCTCGACATTGACGTCAAACAGCGTCTCGACCGCTTCCTTGATCTGAGCCTTGGTGGCCCCGTGGGCGACCTCGAAGACATACTGACCCAGCTTGCCGCTCTGGTAGTTGGACTTCTCCGTGACGATCGGACGGCGCAGGATGTCGTAGACCGTAGTCATGCTGCCTCCTCCCTACGCCGCCAAGGCCGTGCCCAGGGCGTCGACCGTGCCCATGGGCATGAGGACCCGGTCGTACCCGAGCAGGTCGCGGATGTTGAGGTACGCGGCGCGCAGCGTCTTGGCCGTCGGCAGATTGCGGACCGACTTCTCCACTGCGTCATCCGGGCCGGCCAGGATGATCAACGCCGAAGCGTCGCCCACCAGCCTGGCCAGCGTGGCGGCCATGTCCTTGGTCTTCGGCCCGGCCATCGTGATCTCGTCCAGCACGACGATCTCGGACTGGGCGGCCTTGACCGACAAGGCCGAACGCAGCGCAGCGTGGCGCATCTTGCGCGGCATGCGGACGGAGAAGTCGCGCGGCATGGGCGTATGCGCTCCGCCGCCGCCGCGCCAGTGCGGGGCGCGCGTCGAGCCCTGCCGGGCGCGCCCGGTGCCCTTCTGGCGCCAGGGCTTCTTCCCGCCCCCGGACACCTCGGCGCGCGTCTTGGTCTTGCGCGTGCCCAGGCGGCCGTTGGCTAGCTGCCGCACCAACGCCTGATGCATCAAGTCTTCCAGGATTGGAGCCTCGAAGATGGCGGCCGGGAGCTCCGTCGTGGCCACCTTCTGCCCCTGCATGTTCAACACATCCACCTTCATCGTCGATGCTCCCGCTTTGTTATTGCTTGCGCGCCTGCGTGACGACCACGACGGCGCCCTTCGGACCGGGCACGCTGCCGTGGACCCCGAGCAGGTTGCGCTCCGGGTCGATCAATTCGACGCGCAAATTCTGCGACGTGACCCGCTCCGAGCCCATGTGACCCGGGCCGCGCGAGCCCTTGTAGACCCGCCCGGGCGTCGAGGTCGAGCTGCGCGAACCGGGGGCGCGATGTCGGTCGGACTGACCGTGGGTCTTGGGGCCGCCGCGGAAGTGGTAGCGCTTCACGCCGCCGGCGAAGCCCTTGCCCTTGCTGACCGAGACGACGTCGACATGGTCGCCGATGACGAAGACGTCCACCGTCAGGCGGTCGCCTTCCTTCACGTCCAGGTCGCCTTTGACCCGAAACTCGCGCACGTGGCGCAGGGGCTGCAGGTCCAGCTTCTTCAGATGTCCCAGTTCGCCGCCGGAGAGCCGGCGCGGCTTGGATTCGCCGAAGCCGAGCTGGACGGCCTGGTAGCCTTCCTTCTCCGGGCGCTTGACCTGGGTAACGAAACATGGCCCGGCTTCGATCAGGGTCAGCGGCTTTACCAAGCCCGACTCGTCGAAGACCTGGGTCATGCCCAGCTTCTTGCCAATGAGCCCTTTCATCCCTCATCTCCTTGGTCGTCCATCTTGACGGGACTGTCGGCCAGGGCCCGGCCGCATCATCCCCGACCGCGTGGCAGTCCGCCGTCCGGCCGGCGGGGGTCCGTCTAGGGCCCACCCTCCGTCCGGCGCTTGCCACGCCGCCTGTTGCCGTTCGCTAGATCTTGATCTCGATATCCACGCCGGCCGGCAGATTCAGCCGCATCAGCGTATCGATCGTCTTCGAGTCCGGCTCCAGCACGTCGATCAGCCGCTTATGCGTGCGGATCTCGAAGTGCTCATGCGAGTCCTTGTCGATGAAGGCCGACCGGCGGACGGTGAAGCGCTCCAGCCGGGTGGGCAGCGGAACCGGGCCGACGACCTTGGCGCCGGTGCGTTCGGCGGTCTCGACGATGCGCTGCGCCGAAGCGTCCAGCACACGGTGGTCGTAGGCCTTGAGCCGGATGCGGATCTTCTGCTTCGCCATCGATTACTCCAGAATCTCGGTAATGACGCCGGCGCCGACCGTCAGCCCGCCCTCGCGCACGGCGAAGTTCGAGCCCTTCTCCAGCGCCACCGGCGTGATCAGTTCCACCGTCAGATTCACGTCGTCCCCCGGCATCACCATCTCCACCCCGGTCGGCAGCGTGATCGTCCCCGTCACGTCCATCGTCCGAATGTAGAACTGCGGCCGGTACCCCGTGAAGAACGCCTTGTGCCGTCCCCCCTCTTCCTTGGTCAGCACGTACACCTGGCTCAGAAACTTCTTGTGCGGCGTGATCGACTTCGGCGCCGCAATCACCATCCCCCGCTCCACGTCCGTCCGCTCGATCCCCCGCAGCAGCAGACCCAGGTTGTCCCCCGCCATCCCCTCGTCCAGCAGCTTGTGGAACATCTCCACGCCCGTCACCACCGACGTCACAACCTCGTCCCGCAAGCCCGACAATCTCCACCGTCTCCCCGACCTTCACCTTCCCCCGATCCACCCGGCCCGTCACCACCGTCCCCCGACCCTTGATCGAGAACACGTCCTCGACGGGCATCATGAACGGCCGGTCCGTCTGCCTCACCGGCTCCGGAATGTACTCGTCCACCACCCGCAGCAGTTCCTTGATGCTGGCGTACTCCGGAGCATTCGGGTCCGTGCTCTTCGACTCCAGCGCCTGCAGCGCACTCCCCCGCACGATCGGCGTCGTGTCCCCCGGGAACTTGTACACCGTCAAGCAGCTCCCTCAGCTCCAGCTCCACCAGCTCCAGCAGCTCCGGATCGTCCATCATGTCGATCTTGTTCAGATAGACCACGATCGCCGGCACTTCCACCTGCCGTGCCAGCAGCACGTGCTCCCGCGTCTGCGGCATCGGCCCGTCCGGCGCCGCCACCACCAGAATCGCCCCGTCCACCTGCGCCGCCCCCGTGATCATGTTCTTGATGTAGTCCCGGTGCCCCGGCATGTCGACGTGCGCATAGTGCCGCTTCTCGGTCTCATACTCCACGTGCGCAATCGCAATCGTGATCCCGCGCTCGCGCTCTTCCGGCGCATTGTCGATCGAATCAAACGGCCGGAACTGCGCCTTTCCGAAAAACGAGCAGTACTTCGTGATCGCCGCCGTCAACGTCGTCTTGCCGTGGTCGATGTGTCCCATCGTCCCCACATTCATGTGCGGCTTCGTGCGCTCAAACTTCTGCTTCGACATAATGACGATGCTCCGTTCGCCGGGCCCGTATGCGCGGCGCTACGCCGGCACGCCGGCCAGGATCGACTTGGTGACCGCTTCGGCCACCTGCGCGTAGTGATCAAACTCCATCGTGAATACGCCGCGTCCCTGGGTCATCGACCGCAGGTCGGTGGCGTAGCCGAACATCTCCGCCAGCGGCACGTCGGCCCGGATCGCCTGGGCACTTCCGGGCCGCATCTCCATGCCGCCGATCGACGCCCGCCGCGAGGCCAGGTCTCCGGTCACTTCGCCCAGGAACTCGTCCGGGGTGAGGACCTCGACGCGCATCATCGGTTCGAGCAGCACCGGGCGCGCCCATCTGCACACCCTGCTTGAACGCCATCGAGCCGGCCATCTTGAAAGCCATCTCGCTCGAGTCGACTTCGTGGAACGAGCCGTCGATCAGCTTGACCTTGATGTCGACGATCGGGTAGCCCGCCAGGACGCCGCCTTCGGCCGCTTCGCGCACGCCCTTCTCCACGCCCGGGATGTACTCGTGTGGGATGGCGCCGCGCATGATGCGGTTCTCGAAGGTGATCCCCGAGCCCGGCCCGCCGGACTCGAGCGACAGGACCACGTGCCCGTACTGCCCGTGTCCGCCGGTCTGCTTCACGTAGCGGTAATCGGACTTGGCCACAGGCACGGTGATCGACTCGCGGTAGGCGACCCGCGGGCGACCGACATTGGCCTGGACTTTGAACTCGCGCATCATCCGGTCGACCAGCACTTCCAGGTGCAGCTCGCCCATGCCCGAGATCACGGTCTGACCTGCGTTCTCGTCGTAGCTCGCCCGGAACGTCGGATCCTCTTCGGACAGCTTCTGCAGCGCGTCGGCCATCCGGCTCTGATCGGCGGTCGTGCGCGGCTCGATCGCCAGGAAAATGACCGGCTCGGGGAATTGAATCGCCTCGAGCACGATCGGGTTGGCGGAGTCGCACAGCGTGTCGCCGGTGAAGGTGTCCTTCATCCCAAGCACGGCGGCGATGTCCCCGGCCAGGATCTCGGGCAGGTCCTCGCGCCGATCGGCATACATGCGGATCAGCCGACCGACCCGCTCGCGTTTGCCCTTGGTCGAGTTGTAGACCATCGAGCCCTGCGTGATCTTGCCCGAATAGACTCGGAAGTAAGCCAGCCGCCCGACATAGGGGTCGGAGACGATCTTGAACACCAGGGCGCTGAGCGGCGCGTCGTCGTTCGCCGGCCGCGTCTGGGGGATGTCCGAGTCGGGCTTCGTGCCGGTGACATCGGCGATGTCCGCCGGCGACGGCAGGAAGTCGATCACGGCGTCGAGCATCGGCTGCACGCCCTTGTTGCGCAGCGACGAGCCGCACAGGACCGGCGTGGCCTTGCTGGTGATGGTCGCCCGGCGCAGGGCGGCCCGCAGTTCGTCGACGCTGATCTCCGCACCGTCCAGGTACTTGAGGGTCAATTCCTCGTCGGTCTCGGCGATCTGCTCAACCATCCGGGCGCGCATCTCCGCCGCTTCGGCCCTCAGGTCGGGAGGGATCTCGCCCGTCTCGTAGGCGTCGCCGGTCACGTCGCTCCAGACCAACGCCTTGTTATCGAACAGATCGATCACCCCGACGAAGGACGCCTCGGCGCCGATCGGCATCTGAATGGCGATCGGATTGGCCCCCAGGCGGGCGCGGATCGACTCGATCGTCTGCAAGTAGGAAGCCCCCGGCCGATCCATCTTGTTGGCGAAGCACAAGCGCGGCACGCTGTAGCGGTCGGCCTGTCGCCAGACGGTCTCGGACTGCGGCTCGACGCCCTGCACGGCGTCGAAGATCACCACGCCCCCGTCGAGGACCCGCAGGCAGCGCTGGACCTCGGCGGTGAAGTCGATGTGGCCCGGGGTGTCGATGATGTTGATGATGTAGTCGCGCCACTCGGCCGTGACGGCGGCGGAGACAATGGTGATGCCGCGCTCGCGCTCCTGCTCCATCCAGTCGGTGACGGTGGTGCCGTCATCGACCGAGCCAAGACGATGCGTCCGACCGGTGTAATAGAGCACCCGCTCGGTGGTGGTCGTCTTGCCGGCATCGATATGGGCGATGATGCCGATGTTGCGGGTGCGCTCGAGCGCATGCTCGCGGGCCATGACGGTCCCCAGCCCGAAGGCCGGGCCTACTCCTTCTCTACCAGCGGTAGTGGGCGAAGGCGCGGTTGGCCTCCGCCATCTTGTGGGTTTCCTCGCGGCGCTTGATCGCCGAGCCGGTGTTGTTGGCAGCATCCATCAGTTCGCCGGCCAGCTTTTCCGACATCGACTTGCCGCCGCGCGAGCGGGCGGCAGCCAGCAGCCAGCGCATGGCCAGGGCTGTGCGCCGCTCCGGACTGACCTCGACCGGCACCTGGTACGTCGCGCCACCCACCCGTCGGGGCTTCACCTCGAGCATCGGCGAAGCGTTCTTGATCGCCTGCTCGAATACCTCCAGCGGGTCCCGCTTGGCGCGCGCCGTGATCAGGTCGAACGCCCGGTACACGACCCGGGTGCCGGTGCTGCGCTTGCCGCGCCGCATCAACCGGTTGACGAACCCGGTCACCAGCACGCTGTTGTGCCGGACATCGCCGGGAATGTTGCGCTTGGTGGGCTTGCTGCGTCGCATCGTTCTGCTCCTGAAACATCATCGGCCGCCGGCGGAGCGCCGACGGCACAGGCCGGTCTATTCCTTGGGCCGCTTGCCACCGTACTTGGATCGGCCCTGACGACGTCCGTCGACGCCCGTAGTATCCAGGGTGCCGCGGACGATGTGGTAGCGCACGCCCGGCAGGTCCTTGACACGGCCGCCGCGCACCAGCACCACCGAGTGCTCCTGCAGCGAGTGGCCCTCCCCCGGGATGTAGGCCGAGACCTCGATGCCATTGGTCAGCCGCACTCGGGCGACCTTGCGCAGCGCCGAGTTCGGCTTCTTGGGCGTCTGGGTGCGCACCTGCGTGCACACCCCGCGCTTCTGGGGCGATCCCTTGGCGACGGCGTTTCGGCGCTGCTTCATCGTGTTCAGGCTGAACTGCAGCGCCGGCGCCTTGGATTTGCCCTTCTTAGCCGTCCGGCCCTTGCGCACCAGCTGGTTGATCGTGGGCACTCTCTGCCTCCAGATGGAGCCGGGGCTTGCGCCCCGGCCTCTTTCCAACGTGGGAGGCCATCCGTCGTGCACGATGGCCTCCGCAGCGACACCGTTCGTATTCGGTTCGGGCAGGGAGATCGAGCACCCCTGCCCCTCAGTTCAGTGCGGGCAAATGTCGATAATACCACCCGACGCCGGAACCGTCAAGATCAGTTGTCAGGCAACTGCTGTCGTGCCGGCTAGAACCCGGACTCCATGTCCAGCAACCCCAGCCCAAGACGCGCCGGGCGCGCCCGGTCCTCTTCCTTGCCGAACTTCAACAGCTCGTTGTCATCGCCCAGCGCCTCTACCGACAGACCCAGGCTCTGCAGCTCCTTGACCAGCACCCGGAAGGAGGCCGGGATGCCCGGCTCTTCCACCGGTTCGCCCTTGACGATCGCCTCGTACGTCTTCACCCGCCCCTGCACGTCGTCCGATTTGACCGTCAGCATCTCCTGCAGGGTGTGGGCCGCGCCGTAGGCCTCCAGGGCCCAGACTTCCATCTCGCCGAAGCGCTGGCCGCCGAACTGGGCCTTGCCGCCCAGCGGCTGCTGCGTGACGAGCGAGTACGGGCCGGTTGAGCGAGCGTGGACCTTGTCCTCCACCAGGTGGTGGAGCTTCATCATCAGGATGTTCCCCACCGTCACGGGCTGGTCGTACGCGATCCCGGTCTTCCCGTCCAGCAGCATCTGCTTCCCAAGGATCGGCAGGGGAACGCGCGTTTCGGCCATCGTCTGCTCGGCGGTGGCGCGGATGTCCTTGGCGCCCTTGCCCTTGCCGCCGTGAGCTTCGACCCACAGCCGGAGGCAGGCGTCGATGGCGGCGGCATCCAGCCGGGCGCGTTCGTCCGCGCGGCAGTTGCACACCCTCGAAGGTCAGCATTCCATCCGGATCGAACCCCTGCTCACGCAGCCATTCGCGCAGCGCCGAGCGGCGGGCGTAGATGGGAGACGTGGCCAGCAATTCGGCGTCATAGCCCTTGTCGACCAGCCAGTTCTCGAGGAACAGACGCCGCACCTCTCCGTCATCCTCGAAGGCCTCTTCCTGGTAGTAGCCCTGGTCCTTGACCCAGGCCCAGGCGCGTTCGGCGACTTCCTGCCAGGCACGATCGATCATCCAGGCGCGTGCCAGCTCGGCCTCGATCTCGGCTTCGTCGGCCCCGTCGAACACCGGCGTAACGGCGCGGAACCCGAGCCGGTCGGCCGCCCACCCCAAATGCGCCTCGAGGATCTGGCCGATGTTCATGCGGCCGGGGACGCCGAGCGGATTGAGGATCAGGTCGACCGGCGTGCCGTCCTCGAGGAACGGCATGTCCTCCACCGGGACAACCTTGGAGATCACGCCCTTGTTCCCGTGGCGCCCGGCCATCTTGTCGCCCTCGGTGGCCTTGCGCTTCTGCGCCACAGACACGCGCACCATCTTCTCCACGCCCGGCGGAAGATCGCGGTGCTCTTCCCGGGTGAAGACCTTGACGTCGACCACCTTGCCGCGCTCGCCGTGCGGCATGCGCAGCGAGGTGTCCTTGACCTCGCGAGCCTTCTCGCCAAAGATCGCCCGCAACAGCTTCTCTTCGGGCGTAAGTTCCTTCTCACCCTTGGGCGTGATCTTGCCCACCAGGATGTCATTCGGCCCGACTTCGGCGCCGACGCGAATGATGCCGTCCTCGCCCAGGTCGCGCAGGGCCTCATCCCCGACGTTGGGGATGTCGTAGGTGATCTCTTCCGGACCCAGCTTGGTGTCACGGGCCTCGACCTCGTGTTTCTCGATGTGCACCGAGGTGAAGCGATCCTCCTGCACCAGGCGTTCGGAGATCAGGATGGCGTCTTCGAAGTCGCCGCCCTCCCAGGACAGGAAGGCGCACAGCACGTTCTGGCCCAGGGCGAGCTCGCCGTTGGCCGTCGAAGACGAGTCGGCAATGATGTCGCCCTTGTGAACCCGCTGACCTTTGATGACCGCCGGCCGCTGGTCGATGCAGGTGCTCTGGTTGGAGCGGTTGTACTTGCGCAGGTTGAACTGCCGGCGCTCGCGGCCCGACCGGACGACGATCTTGCTGCCCGTGACCGATTCGACCTCGCCGTCAACGTCGGCCACCACTACCTGCCCAGAGTCGATGGCTGCCTGACGTTCCATCCCGGTCGACACCAGCGGGACTTCCGGGCGGATGAGCGGCACGGCCTGCGTCTGCATGTTGGAGCCCATCAGGGCGCGGTTGGCGTCGTCGTGCTCCAGGAAGGGGATGAGCGCCGCGCTGACGCCGACGATCTGGCGCGGGGCGATGTCCATGAAGTCGATATCGGACGGCTCGCGGAACCCGAAGTCGCCGTGGTTGCGGGTCGAGACCGTGGTGCGCACGAACTCGTGCTCGGGGGTCAGGGGCGCGTTGGCCTGGGCGATCACCCAGCGGTCCTCGTCATCGGCCGACAGGTAGAGCACCTCATCCGAAACGAACGGGGCGATCGGGATCGGGCCCTCGTACTTCGCCAGGCCCTTCGCCTGCTGCTGCGTGATGCGCTCGCCACTGGCGACATGTACCTTCCCGGACTTTGGATCGGCGACGTCGCCGTCGACCAACCGCCCGATCAGCCGCGGGTCGTCGGCGTACATCTGTTTGAAGACCCGGCGGTAAGGCGTCTCGATGAAGCCGAAGCGGTTGACCTTGGCATAGGACGCCAGGCGACCGATCAGGCCGATGTTCGGGCCCTCGGGCGTCTCGATCGGGCAGATGCGCCCGTAGTGTGAGTGGTGGACGTCGCGGACGTCGAAGCCGGCGCGCTCGCGGCGCAGGCCGCCGGGCCCGAGCGCCGACAGGGTGCGCTTGTGGCGCAGCTCCGCCAACGGGTTGGTCTGGTCCATGAACTGCGAGAGCTGCGACGAGCCGAAGAACTCGCGAATGGCGGCCACCACAGGCCGGATGTTGATCAGCGTCATCGGCGAGAGTTGTTCCTGATCGCGGATCGACATGCGCTCCAGGATGACGCGCTCCATGCGGCGCAGCCCGACGCGCAGCTTGCCCTGGATCAGCTCGCCGCACGTCTTCACCCGGCGGTTGCCGAGATGGTCGATATCGTCCGGGTTCATGATGCCGTTGTTGATCAGGATGATCCGCTCCACCAGGCGTACGATGTCCCACTTGGTCACGCGGCGGTGGCTGAGGGGGACGGCCGTCTGGTCGAGCTGGAGCTTGGTGTTGAGCTTGTAGCGTCCGACGCGCTCCAGGTCGTAGCGTCGCGGGTCGAACAGCTGGTCGCGCAGGTACTCGCGGGCGTTGTCGAGCGTCGGAGGATCCCCGGGGCGCATGCGGCGGTAGAACTCGATCAGCGCCTCTTCCGCCAGGGTGCGCCCTTCCTTGATCTCCCACGTCGGCTCCTGGCGGATGGTGGTGGCGATATAGGGGTGATCGGGGTTGCTGTCGGCGGCGTAGAACAGCGAGATGATCTCTTCGTCCGAGCCGTCGCCGAGCGGCGCCGTGCGCAGCCCGTCGTCCACAGCCGCCAGGGCGCGCAGGAACACGGTGACCGGCACCGTCCGCTTGCGGTTGAACTTGAGCGTGATGTAGTCGCTCTTGCGCGTCTCGAACTCCATCCATGCGCCGCGATCCGGGATGAGTTTGGCGGATGCCAGACGCCGGCCGGTGGCGCGATCCTCGGGAGCTTCGAAATACACGCCCGGGGAGCGGATCAGCTGCGAGACGACGACGCGCTCCGTCCCGTTGATGATGAACGTGCCCTTGTCGGTCATCAGCGGGAAGTCGCCCAGGAAGATGTCCTGCTTGATCGGCTCAGGGACTTCGCTTCCGGCGAGCAGCACCGAGACGTACATCGGTGCGGCGTACGTCAGATCGCGTTCCACGCACTCGTCAATGTCGTGCTTGGGGTCTTCGAACCAGTACTTGAGGCCGAATTCCTTGGACTCGCGGGTATTCCCGGGGAAGAACAGCTTCATTCCGCCGTTGTACAACTCGATCGGTGAGATCTCGTCGAACAGGTCGCGCAGGCCCTCGCCCCTCAGCCACTCGAAGGACTCGGTCTGCACATCGATCAGCGTGGGCAGGGAGAAGATGTCCGGAATCCGCGAATACAACTTCTGGGCCAAGGTCGACGCCATCAAGCTGCTCCTCTCGACTGCGATGCACCGGCGAGCCAGCCGCTGAACACAAAAGCGCGGGGAACCGCCTGCCTTCCTGGCAGGCCGTTTCCCGCAAGCCTCCTGGGAGGCGGCCGTGGATTGCGAATGAACAGGATATCACCGGAATCGGAGGTCGTCAATCCCCTTCCCCCGCCTGGTCCGGGTGCCAGAGGGAAGCCGGACCGCTAGGCGGTCAGGGCCTGGTCGAAGAACCGGCCAGGTGGGCGAGGGTTGGCTGCAAATCCGCCCAGAGTTGGCGCAGGTCACGCTCGATCCCGGCGGAGCGTCGCCGGGCGGCCAGCCCAACGTCTAGCATCGCTCGCTGGTAGGCTTCGGCCTGTCGGGGAGACCCCCCTTCCTCCTGCATGAACGGCGGCGTCGCCCCCTGAGCGCGGATCATGAAGCGGACAGTGTCGTTCCGCAGGACGACAATGGCTTCCGAGAGCAGGCGCATTCGCTCACCCAGCCCGGGGTCCCGCCGTCGCAAGGCATGCTGAGCTCCGGTGCCGGTGTCTCGGAGGCGGAAGAGCGCCCGGTCGATCCGATCGAGGGCTACGCCGATGTCTCCTCGCGCGAGCTTCGGGTCCTGGAGGGCCTGGATCGAGGTGCCGAGGACCACCTCACACGCCGCGTGCCAGCCTCGGATGTCGCTCTCCGCCTCGGCAGCCTGTCTGGCTCGCCACGGAGCGAGCACGCGCCTGAGAAGTTCCATTCTCACACCCGGGCGCCTGGCGCGGAGCGTATTTGGCCATGGCCAGCGCCTTGGGTCTTGGGGGATCGCCCTGGCGCCCATTCTCCGGTCCGGAACTGGCATTCTCACTTGTCCCAGCGGGGCTTCCTTCCCTATAATGGTTGGAGGGGCCCGGCTCCGGCGGCATACGATTTCCGTCGCTGTCGGCGTAGATATACCACGATCTTGAGCGACCGCCCGGAGCCCGGACATCGGCCATCGGGGCCGGCGACGGCTGGGAGTCTTTCGCAACGACGGCCGAATGGTGCGGTGTGGTCATCATCCGCGATCCCCTCTCACCGACCACGACTCCTCCGCCCGGCCCCTCTCTTATCACTCGGGCGGGGTGGCGCTTCGTAGCAACACCTCCCACGCCCATCGCCCTCCAGGCCCGAGGATCTTCCATGCGAACGCTACTCCCGGTCCTGCCAAGCGGATCAGCGGCGGGGGAGGCTTCGCCGTTAGCTGCAGGTTGGTCCTCGACAGCACGTGGTTCGGATTGTAGGGCCGTACGTCGAGGGCCCTGAGACACAGACCCGCTGAATCGAATTCGCCGCCGCATGGCGCGGCATGGAACCGTCGCAAAGGGGCGCAGTCGCACGTCCTGGTGGTCAGCGCCAGGATGAGAAGGAGGTGTCCTCGGACGCCTGCTCGTTTGAACGACGCTCCATCCGAGACCACTTGAGGAGGAATGCCATCATGGCCGAAATGGTTGCCCCAGCCGGGGGCGGCGAGCGCAAGCTCTACGCTCGTAAGAGCTCCGGTCTGATTCGGACCATCGGCGTCTTCGGGGCGATGGTGTTCGGCGTCCACTGCATCAGCCTGTCGTCATCCGGGCTGATCCCGTACTCCTGGGTTGCGGGAGTCTGGCCGGGCAGCAGCATCATCGGTGTGCTCACCGTGGCGATGATCTTCTGCCTGTTCCATGCCTACACCTACGCCGCCATCGGCGCCACCATGCCTCGTTCCGCCGCCGACTACACGTTGGGAAGCCGCGTGCTGAGCGCCCCACTGGCATTCGCCGCCAGCTGGACGCTTGTCATCTTCAGCGCCATGGTCGCCGGCTCGCTGATCGCCTGGATCCCGCTGGTGGCGATCCCGACGCTGACGCGCTCGATGGGGATCATCTTCTCCAACCCCGGCCTGGTCGGGTTCGCCGACTGGTCGGGGAGCTCCATCGGGATCGTCGTAATCGGCACGATCTGCACGCTGATCACGTTCGGGACGATGATCCTGCCGACACGCACCATCGTGCGCATCCTGGAAGTCGGGTTCTTCCTGGGGCTTCTGGCGTGGGCGATCCTGTACTTCCAGCTGGGTACGGCTTCGGCGGACGCCTTCCCGGCGGCGTGGGACAAGTTCATGGGTGCCGGGAGCTACGCCGGGCGTGTTGCGCTGGCGGAGTCGAACGGGATGGTGACCAACCCGAACGTGATGATCATGACGCTGGCCGGTCTGATCATGGGCTTCTGGGTGTTCTACGGTTACTACATCCCGACGTTCTTCGCCGGCGAGGTCAAGCAGGCCGAGACCACGCTGCTGGCCGGCTCCTGGTCGTCGCTGATCGTCACCTGGGCGATCTTCATCGTGGGGGCCTTGCTGCTGCAGCGGGTCGTGCCCCTGGAGTGGATCGCCGCCGAGAGCTTCCTGAGCCAGACGCCGTCGGCCGGCGTGACGGCGATGCCCTACATCACGTTCTACGCCGCCATCCTCAGGCCGAGCTTCATCCTGGTGCTGATCGTGGCGGCGGTGTGGATCTACACCTTGATCAACCTGGCGCAGACCTACTTCTTCTACTGCAGCCGGATCGTCTTCGCCTGGTCGTTCGACCGGCTGATCCCGGAACGCGTATGCTGGATCCACCCCAAGCTGCGCAGCCCGATCTGGGCCATCCTGATCATCACGTTGATCGCCGAGATCGGCGTGATCGATGCCTCCGGCCTGCTGTGGGCCGGCGGGGTGATGGGCGCCCAGCTCAACTTCGTCTTCTTCGCCGTGTGCACGATGTTCGTACCCGTCACCGCCATGACGCTGTTCCCGTTCCTCAAGAAGGACCTGTTTGAGAACGCCAGCGCCTTGGTCCGACGCAAGATCGGCCCGGTTCCGGTCGTCACGCTGGTGGGCGCGATCACCCTGGCCTACATGCTGTGGATGGTGATCGCCTCCTTCCTCTACCCCGCCGTCGGCGGCGGGATCAACTCGACCAAGTTGTTCGTCCTGGCCGGGTTGGTGATCAGCGGCCTGATCGTGTTCTATGCCGCGCGGGCTTACCGGCTGAAGAACGAAGGCATCGACATCAACTGGACCTTCCAGTCCATCCCGCCGGTCTGACCGGCGAATGGGAGTCTCCTGACGGCCGGAGAAGGGCAAGCCTTCTCCGGCCGTCGTCCGAGTTGTGCCAGAAAGGGCCCGACCCACGCCCCGCAGAACGATCTTCGGCGGGGTTCCCCGCCGGGCACGCTGCGAGGGGAGCCTGCATGGGTATGACGCGCGTTCTGTTTGCCACCGATTTCCATGGTTCGGAGGCCTTCTTCCGCAAATTCCTGGCTGCCGCGCTGCAGTACAAGGCGCAGGTGCTGATCGTGGGCGGGGATGTGACCGGCAAGGCGATGGTCCCCGTGGTCCACAAGGGCGGCGGTCGGTATGAGGGTTATCTGTTCAACCGGCGCGAGCAGCCGGCGACGACGGCCGAGCTCGAGAAGCTCAAGCAGACGATCAGCAACGTCGGCTTCTACCCGCTGGTGCTCGAGCAGGACGAAGCCAATGCGCTGGAGGGCGACGCGGATCAGATGAGCGCCGTCTTCGAGCGCGCCATGTGCGATCGAATCCGCCAGTGGTTGACGCTGGCCGACGAGAAGCTCACGCCGCAGGGCATCCGGATGTACTTCATGCCGGGCAACGATGATCTGTACTCCATCGACCGCGTCATCGACGAGTTCCCTTCCGTGGCCAATCCCGACGGCAAGCGGCTGTGGATCGACGACGATCATGAGTTGATCGGGGTGTCGAACGCCAACATGACGCCGTGGCACTGCGCCCGCGACCTGGAAGAGGAGCAGCTCGAGGCGCGCCTGACGCAAGTCGCCGCACTCCTGGAACGCCCGTCCACGGCGCTGATGGCGCTGCACGTGCCGCCTTATGATTCCGGGATCGATGTGTGCCCCGAGCTGGATGCCAACCTGAAGATCATCGCCCGCGGCGGGCAGATCCTGATGAAACCGGTCGGCAGCCCGGCCGTCCGCCGGCTGATCGAGCGCGTGCAGCCCCTGGTGACGCTGCACGGCCACATTCACGAAGCCCCCGGCCACACGCGCATCGGCCGGACGCTGTGCATGAACCCAGGTAGTGAGTATGCCGAGGGCATCATGAAGGCCGCCATCCTGAACCTGGAACGCGACAAGGTCAAAGGGCATCTGTTGATCTCGGCCTGAGGTTGGCGGCCGCGGCGGAGGGATCCGATGAGAGCCTACGGTCCGATCCTGGAAGACTTCCTCGCCGAATGCTCGCGCCTGCTGGAGGCGCTGGAGCGACCCGAGAATCGCGCCCTATCCCTGCGCCTGATAGGAGCCCTGGCCTTTCGCACCCACTGTCCCGAGCACGGCCGGCTGCAGGATGCGCTCGGGCGCGTCTTCACCGATATCGATTTCGTCGGCTACAGCCGCGATTTCCAGGCCATCATCCGCTTTCTGACCGACGCCGGCTACGACGAGGACAAGATGGTCACCCGCCTGTTTGGGGAGGGGCGGCTGATTTTCCACGACCCGCACTACGGGCGCCACATCGACGTCTTCCTGGACAAACTGGATTTCTGCCACCCCCTGCCCTTCACGGGCCGGCTGGAGGCGGACTGGCCGACGATCCCCCTGGCCGAACTGCTGCTCGAGAAGATGCAGATCGTCCGCATCAACGAGAAGGACCTGATCGACACGATCATGCTCTTGCGCGAACATCCCGTCGACGAAGGCGATAACCAGACGATCAACGCTCGGATCGTCTGCCGCTTCGCCGCCTCGGACTGGGGCTGGTGGCGCACGCTCACCGCCAACCTGGACACTGTGCTCGAGGCACTCGGGCGGTACCCGCAGTTGAGTACCGAGGACAAACGCGTCGTCAGCCAGCGCATCCTGGATCTGCGCGCCCGGATCGATGCCGCGCCGAAGTCTCGCCGCTGGAAAGTGCGCGCCGCCGTCGGCGAGCGGGTCAAGTGGTACAAGGACGTCGAAGAACTGATGCGTTGAACGCCCGACCCGGGAGGGCCTGCATGCCGCATGATGGACCAGCGGTATTTGCTGGCGCACGATACCGGAACCGGAGGGGACAAGGCGGTCCTGTGCGCTGGATCTGCGAGGCGCTCGAGGCGCTGGGCGCCGAGATCGGCGCCCTGAACTCCATCGGCGGCGAGTGCAGCAGCCCGGTCTGGACGCGAAGTTTGAGCGATGTAATGTAATGGGACCGCCGCTGCAGGTGGTGGAACACCTGCTCGAGGCGGGCACCATGGGTGCGGCACTCACGGTGGCCGTCGGGATGGCGGTGTACCCTGGCGTGGACGCCGTCGACGATCAGATCCGCATCGATGACGTTGTGGAGCCCCGCCGTTCGCTCGAACGCCGCTACGGGCGGATGTGCGAGGAGTATCGCCGGGTGTACGACGCACTGGCCCCGGTTTTCCGGAGGATACACACCACGCCATGAAGATCCTGATCGATCGGGAACGCCTTCGCCGTCGCGCATCGGCGTCGCATGCCGCCAGCCTGGGGGGCTTGCTGGTCATCCTGGGTGCCGTCGTGCTCACGATGAGCCGGCCGCAGTGGGCGACGCTCACCGCCATCCTGCTCGTGGTGGGCTTTGCCGTCTCCACCGTGGGGATCTACTTTGCCAACCGCTGGGTGAAGAAGCCGCGACCCGAGGACACGCTGGCGCTCGGGCTGAAAGGACTCGGCGATCCCTCCCGGATCTACCACTACCTGCTCCCCATCGACCACGTGCTGCTGACGACGAGCGGGATCGTGGTGATCGAGACCGTGAACCTGGAGGGCAGGTTCGTGTATCGTGACGGGCGCTGGAAACAGCACATGCCGCTCGGCCGCGCGCTGCGCTTCTTCGTCGAGGAGACGTTTGGCGATCCGATCGCCCGGGCTCAGGCCGACGCACGGCGGCTCAGCCAGTTGCTCGATGCACGGCTCCTGGCGGGCGGTCCGCCCGTCCCGGTCAACGCCATCGTCCTGTTTGTCCACCCCAACGCGGAGGTGATCGTCGAGTCGCCGCCGATCCCCGTGTGCCAGCCGGCACAGCTCCGCAAGAGGCTCCCGGCCCACCTGCCGAAGATGCCCCCGGCGCGCTTCGACCAACTTCGAGACGCGCTCGACGAGATAGGCGGAGTGGCACGCCTCCCCGATTAGGCTGCGAACCCACGATCAGACTGGTGCCTTCGGCACGGGTCAGGGGCTCGCCGGCTCGGTATACAGGTCGCGGTAGCGGCAGAAGACCTCGTAGATCGTGGTGATGTACAGGTGAGGCTGGTCGAGGCGGATGACTTCGAGGAAGAGATCCGGGTCACTCGGGGCCAGTTCCTTCCAGATCAGCGCGTTGCCCGGGCCGGCGTTGTAGGCTGCCAGGGCAGCCACCAGATCGCCGTCGAATCGATCGCGCTGCTCGGCCAGATAGGCCGTGCCGAAGCGTACGCTGACGATGGGACGGTACAGGTCGCGATCCGTATACCCCGGCGGCCAGCCCAACTGCTGCGCCAGCTGCTCGCCGGTGGAAGGGATCACCTGCATCAGGCCCCGCGCCTCGGCGTATGACGTGGCATAGCCTTCGAACAGGCTCTCCTGACGGACGACGCTCAACACATACAAGGGATCGAGCCCGGCGTCGGCTGCCGCCGGCAGGATCAACTCGCCAAAGTACGGCGCGAAGCGAATGCGGTTGAAGTATTCGGGAGCCGATGCGGTTGCGCCGTCATCCATCCCCGCCAGCCGTAGGACCTGTCGCGCAGCAAAGATCGCCTGCGGGTACATGCGCAGCTCGAGGAGCTTGTGCATCAGGCGGTAGGTAGCCTCGGCGTCCGGCTCCACTGACAGCCGAAGGGACTCGAGCTCGGCCTTCGCCTCGACCACCAACCCCAGCCTCAGGTATTCTTCGGCGCGCGTCAGTCGTGGATCCGCGGCCAGGGCCGGGCTCAGTCCGGACAAGGGCTCCGGGCCGGCAAGGGCAAACGTCGACCGGAGCCATGTCTCCGCCTCGGTGCGTTCCGCCATCGCGTCGGTGACGAAGTTGGGGAGCCCCGGCGATTGGAACGGCGTGCGCCCGGCGAGCAGGTCGGCGGCCCGAAGGGAATAGTAGCCGGTGGGATCCGCCGCGGCGGCTGCCTGCCAGGCTTCGGCCGCCCCGCCATCGTTGCCTTGCGCCTTGCGAGCCTTGCCTACCCACACGAGCGCCGCCGCCCGGTCTTCCGGATCCGTGGCCTTCGTCTCGGCCGTCAGAAACGCCGACTCCGCCGAAGTGTGTGTCTGCAGCCGGGTAAGGGCGATGCCGGCCTGGAAGGAACCGGAGTATGCCTCGGCACTGGCCGGATACTCGGCCGGCAGCCGCAGCCAGATCTCCACTGCCCAGCCGAGATCACCCGAGCGCTCCGCAATACGTCCGGCGTCGAAGAGAGCCTCCGCCGCCGCCGCATCGCCCGGCATGTTGCCGACGAAATCCAGGTACGTCTGCACCGCGTCGACCGGCAAGTCGAGCTCGGTCCAGCGGATGCGGGCCAGCGTCCGCCAGGCACTGGCGCGCAGCGGCTCGTCCGGATACTGCAGCACGACGGCGCGCAGGTCCTCGATGGCGCCGTACACGTCTCCAATCTCGAGCAGGCTGAGGGCGCGGTAGTAGTAGGCGGGCCCGGTGGGCGCGCGGCCGATGGCTCGGTCGAATGCCTGCCTTGCAGGCTCATACGCGCCGGCCTGGAAATCGATATAGCCGCGCAGGTAGTCATCGACCGGGACCCCGGCGTCGACCAGCCGCACCAGCCCGCTGTACGTGTCATAGGCGTCCGGGAAGCGCTCCACCGAATCGAGGTAGCGCGCCTGTGCCGAAGCGGTCTCTCCCTTCAGCTCCAGCGCCAGGCCGGAGAGGTAGTTGAGGGTTGCCAGGAGAGACGGCTCCGACGTCGTTTGCGCCAGCGCGGCGTACTCGGCCAGCGCACCGTCGGCGTCATTGGCCTCCACCAGCGCCCGGCCGATCTTGACCCGAAGCGTGGCGTCGCTGCCGAGACGCGGCGCCGCAAGGGCGCTGCGATAGGCGGCGACGCCGTCGAGCGGTGCGCCCAGGCCGCGCCATAAATCGCCGATCTTCTCGTGGACGAAGCCGTCGATCACGCCGGGTCGCTGAGCCAGGTACTGCTGGTAATCCTGCAGCGCCTCACCGGGCTGACCGAGCTGCTCACGCGCCACCGCACGCAGAAAGCTCGCCTCGGCGGCGCGTGCGTCGCCGGGATAAGCCGACAGGAACTGATCGAGTGCCTGTGCCGCCTCAGCCGTGCGCCCCCAACTGAGGTACGTCCGGCCGACGCCAAGCTGCGCCTCGGCCTGCGCTGCTGGGTCGCCCGCCACGAGCTGCGCCTGTTGATACAGCCCAAGGGCAGTGTCCCAGTCCCCGTTTCGCAATGCGGCGTCCGCCTCTCCAAGGAATTCGGCCGGGGAAGGAGTGGCCGTTGGCTCAGGCGATGGGATCGGTGTGTCGCTCGGGACAGGCGTCGGCGTGACGACAGCCACGGTCTCCGGCGACGATGACGGCGCCGTGCACGCGGCGAGGAGCTGCGCCACAAGCAGGAAGGCGACCAGGGCTCTGAACGTCGGCATGGCCGGCATCATACGGGGGTTGCCGGAGGGTGTCAACGACGACTTCCGAAGCCAGGGGGACATTGGGCATCGCTCGTCTCTGCCGTGATGCCGCCTTGTCGCCTCACTGCCTGTGTGCTAGACTCGAACGTGCCCAGACCCCGCGCTCTCCGCTCGAGAGCGCGCTTTCGTGCCCCGGGCGGCGCCCCGCCCCTCGAGGATCGACTCCGGACAGGCCTCAGGAACGAGATCCCATGCGCGCAGTCGAATGGAACCCGATCGGACCTGCCGTGCGCGTCATCGACCAGCGGCGACTCCCGGCCCGGGTCGAATGCCTCGACCTGTTGACCGTCAACGACGTCGCCGACGCCATCACCGGGATGGCGGTGCGGGGCGCGCCAACGATCGGCGCGACGGCAGGGTTCGGGCTGGCTCTGGCGGCACACGCCTCGGACGCCTCCGATCTCACCGCCTTCTGGGAGGACATCGCCCGCGGCGCGCGCCGGCTGCAGGCTTCCCGCCCCACTGCCATCAATCTGGCCTGGGCGCTGGATCAGCTGATGCGTCGAGTCCGGGCGGCCGAGCTGTCGTCGGTCGACGCGGCGCAGGCGGCCTTCCTGGACCAGGCGCAGCGACTCGCCGATGACGAGGTCGCCAGAAACCGACGCATCGGGCAGCACGGGGCTGCGCTGCTGAACGACGGGGACACGTTGATCCACCACTGCCACACTGGCGGATTGGCGGCGGTGGACTACGGCACGGCCCTGGGGATCGTGCGCGCCGCGCACGAACAGGGCAAGCGCCTGCACGTCCTGGTCGATGAGACGCGGCCGCGGCTGCAAGGCTCCCGGCTGACGGCCTGGGAACTCCAGCAGCTCGGGGTCTCGTTCGAGATCATCACCGACGGCGCAGCGGGAACCTTCCTGCGCCGTGGGGAAGTGCAGGCCGTACTGGTGGGCGCCGATCGCGTCGCCGCAAACGGCGACGTGGTCAACAAGGTCGGGACGTACATGCTGGCCCTGGCCGCCTCGGCCAGCCGGGTGCCGTTCTATGCTGTCTTCCCGACCTCGACGGTCGATCTCGAGTGCCCCGACGGGGACTCGGTCCCGATCGAGGACCGTCCAGCCGATGAGGTTCTGGGGCTGTCGATGGACGGTCAGCCGGCCGCGCCGCCTGGAAGCCGCGCGCGCAATCCGGCCTTCGATGTCACGCCTCATGCACTGATCACGGCGCTGGTGACCGAAGCCGGCGTACACCGGCCTCCGTTCGATGCGGCGCTGCGCCGGGCGACCCAGGAAGGAATGTCCGCATGACCATCGCCCTTTCCGGTTCGATCGCCTTCGACTACCTGATGACCTTCCCCGGGAGGTTCAAAGACCACATCCTCCCCGATCGCCTGGATCGCCTGAGCCTGTCCTTCCTGGTGGATTCGCTTGAACGCCGGCGCGGCGGGATCGCCGCCAACATCGCTTACACGCTGGCGCTCCTGGGCGAGCACCCCAAGGTCGTCGGGACGGTCGGGGAGGATTTCGAGGACTTCCGCGCCTGGCTGGATTCCAAAGGCGTCGACACATCGACGATTCGAACAGTTCCGGGGCAGTGGACGGCTTCCTTCTTCGTCACCACCGACACGATCAACTCGCAGATCGCCAGCTTCTACACCGGCGCCATGGCGAGCGCCGGCGACCTGAAGCTGGGTGAGATCGAACCGCGCCCGTCGCTGGTTGTGATCTCAGCCAACGACCCCACGGCGATGCTCCGCCATGCCGAGGAATGCCTGAGCCTCGGCATCCCGTATGTCTACGACCCGAGCCAACAGATCGTCCGCATGGATGCCACGACCCTCGCCCAAGGACTCGGAGGCTGTATGGCGGCCTTCGGCAATGACTACGAGTTTGCGTTGATTGAGGAGAAGACGGGGCTAACCCCCCAGACCCTCGTAGAGCGGGCGGCGTTTGTGGCCGTGACCCTCGGCGAGGGAGGCGTGGACGTCCACACGCGAGGCGGCGTGGTTCATGTACCCTCCGTCCCCCCGATCAGCCTGGCGGATCCGACCGGCGTGGGCGACGCATTCCGGGGCGGCTTCCTCAAAGGATTCGTCCACAGCCTGACGCTGGAGCGTTGCGCGCAGATGGGCGCGCTGGCGGCGACGTACTGCCTGGAGGCCAAGGGCACGCAGACTCACAGCTATGACCTGCCAGGATTTGTCCGCCGGTTCCGAACGCACTTCGACGACCACGGCGAACTGGATCGCCTGGTGTGAGTCCCGAGGTGCGCGAACGAGCCGAACGCGCGCTGGAGCACGACCGAATCTGGTCGGCCTACGCGCTGGCCGATCTCGATCCGCCGCACGCAGCGCACGCAGCCTGGCTTGCCAGCGAGCAGGCGGTTGTCCTCACCTACGCCGGCTTCGATCCGCCCGTCCTCTTCGCCGCCGGCGCGCCGGAGGAGGTGCGCCTGCTCTTCGAGGAAATCCCGCCCGGCCGCTATCTGTTCACGCTGATGCCGACCCACCGCGCGCTGCTCGAGGAGCGCATCCTGGACTCGCACGAGACCATCATGTGGCGCATGACTCTGCGGCCGGAGGGGTTCGATCCGTCGCTGGTGCAGGGTGTACAACGGCTGACGCTTAACGACCTGCCGGACCTCGAGGCGCTGTTCGGGACAGGCTCCGACCGGCCGGACGCGTTCGATCCCGCACAACTCGCCGACGAGGCATTCTTCGGCATCCGCCACGGGACGGAGTTGGTGTCCGCCGCCGGGACGCATGTCGTCTCCGCCCAGCGCGGCGTGGCGGCGGTCGGCAACGTGTTCACCCACCCCGCGCATCGCGGGCGAGGCCTGGCCACGCGCACGACGGCGGCCGTCGTCCAGGCACTGCTGCAGCGCCCCGGCCTGCGGACGATCGTACTTAACGTCGCCCGGGAGAATGCCGCCGCGCTGCGCTGTTATCAAAGGCTAGGATTCTGGCCGTTTTGCGGCTATCATGAGGGCGTCGGGCGACTTGGCCCGGCGTCCCATTCCCCCCAGGAGTCGAGGGTTCGATGAGTCAAACGCACGACGTGAAAGACATGCGCCTGGCCGAGGGCGGCCGGCGTCGAATCGAGTGGGCCGAGCAGGAAATGCCCGTCCTGCGCCAGATCCGCGCGCGCTTCGAGAAGGAGCGCCCGCTGCAGGGGACACGCGTCTCGGCCTGCCTGCATGTGACCACCGAGACCGCCAACCTGATGCGCACCCTGCAAGCCGGCGGAGCCGACACGATCCTGACCGCCTCGAACCCGCTCTCGACCCAGGATGACGTCGCCGCTTCGCTCGTCTCGCACTACGAGATCCCGGTCTTCGGCATCAAGGGCGAGGACAACGCCACCTACTACAAGCACATCCACGCCGCCCTGGATCACAAGCCGCACGTCACCATGGACGACGGCGCCGACCTGCTGAGCACGCTCCACAAGGACCGCCGCGAGCTGCTCAAGGACGTGCGCGGGGGCACCGAAGAGACGACGACCGGCGTGATTCGGCTGCGGGCGATGGCGGCCGATAAGGCCCTGGCCTACCCGGTCATCGCCGTCAACGACGCCATGACCAAGCATTTCTTCGACAACCGCTACGGCACCGGGCAATCGACCGTGGACGGCATCGTGCGCGCCACCAACATCCTCCTGGCCGGCAAGGTGTTCGTCGTTTCGGGCTACGGGTGGTGCGGGCGCGGCCTGGCCAACCGGGCGCGCGGCATGGGCGCCAACGTCGTCGTCACCGAAATCGATCCGCTCGCCGCGCTGGAGGCGGTGATGGACGGCTTCCGCGTCCTGCCCATGGCCGACGCCGCCCCAATCGGCGACATCTTCTGCACCCTCACCGGCGACCTGAACGTCCTCGATCAGCACCACTTCGAAGTCATGAAGGACGGCGCCATCCTCAGCAATTCCGGCCACTTCAACGTCGAGATCAACATCCCGGCGCTGGAATCGATGGCCGGCGAGAAGCGCCGGGTGCGCGAGTTCATCGAGCAGTACCTGCTCCCGGACGGCCGCCGCATCAACCTGCTGGCCGAGGGCCGCCTGGTGAACCTGGCGGCAGCCGAAGGCCATCCGGCCAGCGTGATGGACATGTCCTTCGCCAACCAGGCCCTGGCGCTGGAGTACATGCTCAAGCACGCCAGCGAATTGGAGAACAAGGTCTACGGCGTCCCGGAGGACATCGATCGCGAGATCGCCCGCCTCAAGCTCGAGGCCATGGGCATCCGCATCGATGTGCTCAGCGCCCAGCAGCGCAAGTACCTGGCATCGTGGGAAGAAGGCACGTAGGCCGCCGGTCACCGGTTGCACATCGGATCGCGGCGCGCACGACCAGCCAGCATTCCGGGCCCGACCGGCCAGGTTCTCAGGACCAAGGCCGGCCGGGCTTTCGTTTTGGAAGCGAGCAGTGAGGCATCTGTCCCTCTGCCCGTGTCGGTGGTTGTGCATGCCGCCGGGCTCCTATAAACTTCCATCCGTCGCGGGCGGGGGCCCTCCGGACTCGCCCGGGGGGACGCCGGCGCAGGCGGGGATGTCCTTCACACTCAGCGAGCGCGGCCTTCCAGGATCCGATGGCCCGGGCAATGATCGCCGGGTTCCTTCCACTGCCCCGCCCATCGACTCGAATGCACCCATCGTCCCCTCGCCGGCCCAGCCAATGGCATATCGACCGTCTTGTTCCATCACACCTGCAGACGGAGGCGTCTCATGAATCGACCTGCGCTGGCCGCGCTGATCATCTTCGGCCTGACGATTTCGATCGCCTGCGCCCTGCCAGGCGCCATCGCCGGCGGAGCGGGTGGAGATGAGGAACCGGAGATCGTGTCCGAAAGTGCGGGCGAAGCCGAGCAGGCGGAAGCCCCTCCCACCGGCGATGAGTCTGCGGCGGCAGACGCCGGGCAGGACAATGGACGGAAGCTGGTCTTTGTTCACCATTCGTCGGGCGAGAACTGGCTCGCCGATGAGCATGGCGGTCTCGGCCTGGCCCTGATGGACTGGGGATACTTCGTCAGCGACACGAACTACGATTGGGGCCCGGACGCCTCCGATCTTGGAGGGCCGATCGGCTCCTACACCGACACCGGCCATTGGTGGACGTGGATGCTGGGCCCGGACAGCCCGGCGATCATGGGCGCCCTGATCTGCCGAATCTGATCAGCACGCTTCTTATACCCGCCTCGAGCAGGACCCAGGCGGCGAGAACAGCATCATCCTCTTCAAGTCGTGCTTCCCGAACTCGGCCCTGGAAGGGCACCCGGAGGATCCGCCCACGCAGGGGGACAACCCGCTGCGCGGCCTGGATTCTTACAGCGGACAGCAGACGGTCGCCAACGCCAAAGGCATCTACGTCGACCTGCTCGAGGTTTTCGCCGCGCACCCCGACAAGCTGTTCGTGGCCATCACCGCCCCGCCTCTCCACGAGGATGAGACCTCGCCCGAGCAAGCCGCCAACGCCCGTGCGTTCAACCGCTGGCTGGTGGAGGAGTGGCTCGCCGACTACCCGCTCGCCAACGTCGCCGTGTTCGATTTCTACAACGTGTTGACCTCGAACGGCGGGTCTCCCGACGAGAACGATTCCGGCGCATCCGGCGGCAATCATCACCGCCTGGTGGACGGCGAGATCGAGTACGTCTACGACCAGGGCTCGGACACGTCGGCCTATGCCTACCCCGGCGACTCGCATCCGACGCCGGCGGGAAACCAGAAGGCAACGGAGGAGTTCGTGCCGCTCCTGGACTACTTCGTTGAGCGCTGGCTGGCCGAATAGCCGAAGCAGAACGCCCACCCGGCTCGCGGCAGCGATGGCGCCGCCGGTGATCGGCGTCGCGGAGGATCGGACAGTTGTCCGCCTCCCGAATTGCAGCGTGGGGCGCTGATGCAAGTCCCCAAGCGACGGCGTCCTGTTCTTGTTCCCCTCCTGCTGTTGAGCCTGGCCTGCCGCTTGGTGCCCGCCTCTCTTCCTTTACCTGCGGAGTCCACGCTTCCGGATCCGGTCCCATCGCCGATCCCGCCGGTGCCCCCGTCGCCGGATACCTGGATCCCGGTTCAGGCGGCCAGCTGGCAATGGCAGTTGTCCGGGCTGCCCGCTGACCTGGGGGTGGACGCGGAGGTCTATGACCTCGACCTGTTTGAGACCGGCCCGGAGACGATCGCCGACCTGCACGCACGTGGGCGAAGCACGATCTGCTACCTGAGCGCCGGCTCGTGGGAAGACTGGCGCCCGGATGCGGCCGACTTCCCGGACGTCGTGATCGGCGAGAAGTACGCAGGCTGGCCCGGCGAACGCTGGCTCGATGTGCGGCGCATCGACCTGCTGGGACCGATCATGACCGCCCGGCTGCGCATGTGCCGGGAGAAGGGGTTCGACGCCGTCGAGCCCGACAACATCGATGGGTACGACAACGACACCGGCTTCTCGATCACCTACGACGACCAGTTGCGCTACAACCGCTGGCTGGCATCCGAGGCGCATGCCCTCGGCCTGTCGATCGGGCTGAAGAACGACGCCGGGCAGGCTGCCGACCTGGCTCTCGATTTCGACTGGGCGCTGACGGAGGACTGCTTCGACCAGGGATGGTGCGAGTCCATGTCGCCATTCCTGCAAGCCGGGAAAGCTGTCTTCGCCGCCGAGTACACCGACACCGGTGTCGACTTCGACCGCGCCTGCGCCGAGCTCCCGCAGGCCGGCTTCAGCCTGATTCTCAAGGACCGCGATCTGTCTGCATGGCGGGACGCCTGTCAGGCCGGATCCTGAAGCCGCGTCGCCCGCGCAGGGCCTGGAACCGCCGCCTCACCCGCTCGGGTCAGATTGCGGTGCTCTATCGATCCCCGGTCCCGACACGCGTGCGCGAGACCGGGATGGGCTTTCCACAGATCGATGTCCACCCGGTGCCGCCCTGCTTCCAGCGGTGGTATGCTGCCCCGGTGCTCGATGCCCCATTCCACGCACCCCGGACTGCGAGTCTGTGAACGCCGAGAGCGGACAGACACGTGCGACGGGTCGCCGGACGCGCTTCGAAACCTATTCACCGAAGACCATCCTGAACAAGGCCAAACGCGCAGACCACTGGTTCTGGACGCGCTACTCGGCCTATCCCTACATCGGCTGCCAGCACGGCTGTGCCTTCTGCTACTGTCGAGAGCGCAAGTACGCCCCGTATGAGGACGCCGAGGACTTCGCCCACTTGATCAAGGTCAAACAGAACGCGCCGGACCTCCTGCGCCGCGCCCTGTCCAAGGTCCCGGTCGATCTGGTCTTCACCGGCGACTACCAGCCGGCAGAGCGTAAGTTCCAGATCTCGCGCCGCATGTTGGAGGCATGCCTTGAGCTGGGCTTCCCGGTCTTCGTGCTCGAGCGATCACCGCTTGTGCTTCGGGACCTTGATCTTCTGCAGGACATCAACCGCCGGGCCCCTTCGGTCGTCGCCTTCAGCATCCTGACGACGCCGGATGCGCCGAGCTACGCACCGGTGCGCCAGGTGGAACGCCTGTCGCCGCCGCCGGAGAAGCGCTTCGGGGCGATGGCCCGATTCGCCGAGGCCGGCCTGCTCACCGGCACTTGCCTGATGCCGGTGCTGCCCGGGATCAGCGACGATGACACCACCCTGGAGTTGGTCGTGAAGTGGACGGCCGAGCACGGCGGCCGATTCGTGCTGGCCGGCACGCTGACCCTCGCCGATCAGCAGAAGGCGTACTTCTTGGATGCGCTGGCCGGGCGATTCCCCCATCTGATGGCCACCTACCGCGCCTTGTATCCCGAAGCGAGCTACGCCCCGAAGGGCGACGTCTCTCGTCGGCTGTCTCGGCGCGTGCGCGAGTTGTGCACGCACTACGGGCTTTCGGATCGCATCCCGCGGCCGATCATTCCCGGCGACAAGCATGGCTTGAACCGGCGCGTCGTCGAGCGGCTCGCCAACCAGGCGTACGGCATGGAAATCGATGCCGGGCCGACAAAGCGCGTGTGGACTTACCGCAAGGCGGCCTGGGCGATCGAAGAGATGGACCTGGACATCGGGCTCGTGGTCCGAACGATGGGTCTGAGAGGGCTGCAGGCGATCCCCGATGTCGGCGCCGCGTTGTCGTCGGAGGTCGCGGCACTGGTCACCGAGCTAGCGTCCGGAGGTGCGCCAACTAGTCCCAAGTCCGAGTAGCCAGGCGCGAGCTCGGCGAGTTAGGCTGGCTTCACGGTCACTCCCGAATGAGGCAGCTGTGGTTGAGGTTGATCAGGAGGCGGCGGGCACCGGCTCGAGGAAGGAAGCCGTGCCCGTGGGAAAGTCCACGTACGCTCCCTGATACTGGCGCGGGAGAAGGCATGCGATCTGGACCATGATCTCATCCGCGACCGCCTGGCGCTTCTCGGCCGTCCACCGGCCGTCCGGCCTCACCCGCAACAGCGAGCCGACACGAATGTGAAAGTCCGTCCGCCGCAGGCGGCTGACGTTGGACCAGATCCGCTCGTGTCCGTAGAACGCCACCGGCAGGATCGGCGCCGACGAGTGCGCCGCCAGGAGTCCAATCCCCGGCTTGGCCCGCCGCAGGCACCCGTCCCCGCTTCGAGTCCCCTCGGGCGAGACGGCGACGATCATGCCGGCCTCGAGCGCTTCCAGCACGCGTCGGATGGCGACGACATCGCCTTCCCCGCGCCGGATGGGGATGGCCCCCCACAGATTGAAGAGCAACCCCATCAGCGGGCTGTTCCAGGTCTCGGCCTTGGCCAGCCCGGTCACCGGGCGCGGCTGCAGATGCGAGAACACCAGCGGGATCTCAAGGAAGTTGACGTGGTTGGTCACCAGGAGCAGCGGGCCGCGCGCCGGGATTCTGCGCACCTCGCCGTCGTCGACGCGGCAAGCTAGGCGCGACAGCCGCCAGGCGGTCCCGTTCACCACCCAGGTCGCCGCACGCTTCTCAAGCCCCTGCCGCACTCAGCACCTCGAGCTGCGCTGGAAGCAGCTCGGCCTCGATCGAGTGCCCATCGACGCACAACGTCTCGCCGTCGGCGTGTGCCGGCAGGACGCCGACCTCGGCCGTCACCCGCACGTGTCGACAGCGGGCGACGCTGATCGCCGGCTGCCCCTCCTGGTCGCCTTTGAGGAAATGCGGGATCAGGCTCAGGATCCGACCGCGTGTTACCTGCCCTGCGATGCACACGTCGAACTGGCCGTCCCCCGGGTCGCCCTTCGGCGCCATGTGGAACCCGCCCCCCATCCGGCGCCCGTTCATCACCGAGACCATCAGCGTTTCCTGGACGCGTGTTTCCCCATCCAGCTCGATGCGTAAGCGCGGGCCGTGGTCGTAGACGCTGATCGTCTTCAGCGCCGCCACGATGTACGAAGCGAACCCACTCAGCGGGGCCAGTTTCAGCGCCTCGAAACCGACGACGGCGTCGAAGCCGATGCCGATGCCGTTGCCGAAGTAGCGTCCCTGCGGGTACAGACCGCCCGTCACCCGGCCAACATCGATCCGGCGCCTGCGTCCGGAGAGCACGGCGCCACAACCCTCGGCGATCCCGGGGGCGATGCCCATCCCGTAGGCGAAGTCGTTCCCGCGGCCGACGGCAATCACTCCCATGGCGGGGCGCTGCGGGAGCGGGATCTGCATTAACCCGTTGATCGTCTCATTGGCGGTGCCGTCGCCCCCGACCGCCACGACCGCATCCCAGCCCTTGCCCGCCGCTCCGGCAGCAATCTCAGCCGCATGCCAGGGGCGCTCGGTGCGAACGACGTCGAAGGTGATCCCGGCGGCACGCAGCAGCTCCGAGATCGGGCCGACGGCGCGTGCGCCCGCCCCGCGGCCGGAAGTTGGATTGGCGATCAGAAGGAAACGCATGGTGACTGGACTCCTTTGGCCTGGATGATGGTCCTGTGTCTGCGCTCCAGCGGCATTACCCTGCACCGGCTGGACAGCCGTTCGAGGATCGGATCGCCCCACCACTCCACATTGGCGAAACCGGTCACCGGCTGCGGCCCCCGACAGAAGAAGACCCGCCGCGTCTCACGGATGTTGATCTGGTTGACGACCAGGATGGACGGGCCTCGGGGCGGGAATCAGTGAGCTGATTCGCACCTGCGTGGATGGCGCTGCCAGGGAGCGCCCGCTGTGCGGCGGGCACCCGGCGCTCGATCCACCCCATGCTTGCCGACCCCCCGGTCACGCCACTGTGTTCCCCCCTTCGGGGGGCGAGGTTGCCAGCGGATGGTATCACGATACGGGGGATGGTCGATGGCCTTGGATCGATCAAGGGCGCGGGGCCGTGGGGATCGGTGTCGGCGTGAGCGGCGAAGCGTCGACGACGATCAGGACATAGACCTCATCGCCAAAGGCCGCCCCATCCGGTGCTTGCGCCTGCCAGCGGCTGATGTACTCGCCTTCCTCGAGCGGCGCCACGAGTGGGACTTGCCAGGTCGCCTGCCCGCCCGCCACCGCCGGGTAGAGCGCCAGCTCGCGAGGGCCCTGAATACGACTGTCGCCGATCTGCACCAGGCGATACTCCGAACCCCAGCCGCATCCGCCTCGGTTGAGAATCAACCAGCGTTTGTCGAGCTCCGCGCCGGGCAGGACCTTCGTGCCGTCGGGAAGGGTCAGGTCCTCCAGAAACTCAGCATCATTGGAGCAGATGGCCGTGGGGACGGCCGGGAGGGAGACTTGCGCCTCGGTGGGGACGGGGACGACCTGGAGATCGACGAAAGCCGTCGGTCCCGGCGTACTCGGCGGGACAGTTGGGGTCACGCCGCTCGCGCAACCTGCGAGCAGAGCTGCGCCAAGAGGGAGCCAGAGCCACCGCGCAAGGCTGTTTATCATTGCCTGATTATAGACCGGGCGCGCGGCGCCCTCATCCGAGCATGTGCGTTTGGAGACGCGCAGTTCGCTAGTCGTCACCCTCCTCGGACCCGCCACCGTTGGGCCCTCCGGCAGCAACGGCGGCGCCCTGCCCGCCGGCGCGCACTCTGGCCTCCAGGTCCTGCAGCATCGCCGGGTTGTCCTTCAGCGTCTGCCGGGCGTTCTCCCGCCCCTGCCCGATCCGCTGCTCACCCACCGTGTAGAACGACCCGCGCTTCTCGACCGCCCCCAGTGTCACCCCGAGGTCCAGCACGTCGCCTGCCTTCGAGATCCCCTCGTTGTACAGAATGTCGAACTCCGCCACCTTGAACGGCGGCGCCACCTTGTTCTTCACCACCCGCACTCGTGTCCTGCTCCCCACCACTTCCTGCCCCACCTTGATGCTCTCGATCCGCCGCACGTCCAACCTCACCGACGCATAGAACTTCAGCGCCATCCCCCCCGTCGTCGTCTCCGGGTTCCCGAACATCACCCCGATCTTCTGCCGCAGCTGGTTGGTGAACACCACCGCTGTGTTCGTCTGCTTGATCACACCGCTCAGCTTCCGCAGCGCCTGGCTCATCAGCCGCGCCTGCATCCCCATCGTGGCGTCCCCCATGTCCCCCTCGATCTCCGCCCGCGGCACCAGCGCCGCCACGCTGTCGATCACCACCACGTCCACCGCCCCCGACCGCACCAGTGTCTCGGCGATCTCCAGCGCCTGCTCCCCCGTGTCCGGCTGCGAGATGTACAGGTTCTCGACGTCCACCCCGCACTTCTCCGCATACGCCGGGTCCAGCGCATGCTCCATGTCGATGTAGGCGCACACCCCGCCCAGGCGCTGCGCTTCGGCCACGATGTGCTGGCACAGCGTCGTCTTGCCCGACGACTCCGGACCAAACACCTCCGTCACCCGCCCGCGCGGAATTCCCCCCACCCCCAGCGCCAGGTCCAGCGAGAGCGACCCCGTCGGAATCGCCTCCACCACCAGGTGCGTCGCCTCCCCCAGGCGCATCACCGCACCATCGCCGTATTTCTTGGTGATTTCGCCGACGGCTTTCTCCAGGACGGCGTCGCGCGTGCCCGGTTTCGACCGGCAGGGGTTGGGTCTGTGCTGCAGCTCGCTTGGCCATCGGCTCACTCCAGGTGTTCCCCCGCGTGCGGGAGATCGACATCCAGAATAGCACGTTTGTTCTAGTTGTCAAGGTGTCACGATAGGCCGTTGGGGACCATGCTTCCCCAACAACGGTTCGTCGCCCTGGCTGATGTGCTAACCCAGGATGCAGTCCCTCGAAACGGGCCACTCTTCCCGCCTGACTATGGGGGAATCCAGCCTACACGACCGACGTGGGCCTGACGATCCTGGCACACGGAGCTGTGCATGCCCGGCGCGAGCTGAGAGACTAGGTCGCGGAGCGGATTTGATCCCACGCGACGACGCGCAGCCGTCGCCACAAGTCCGGGTCGCGCACGCCATCGACGAAGTCGAGCCAGGTTCGCTCGAGCGCCGGCCAGCGGCTACGCGGCACGAGCACCCAGACGTGCAAGCGCAGCGCGTGCAGTCGCGCAAGCGCTTCCCCCACCAAGAGGGTGCGTGCCAGCTGGTAGTGCCGGGCGCACGGCGGGGTCGCCGCGCCGGGGCCGGGTCGGGCCCCGAAATCGAGCAGACGATCGAATCGGGCCGCAGGCACCTCCCAGTAACGGCAGCGGTCGAGCCAGTGCTCCGCCGAGAGGTGGACCTCGGGGCAGACCTTGCGCTGATGCCGGCCGCACCGACCGAGCGTGCTGAGGTTTTTGGCCTCGATCACGATCAGGTTCGATGTCCCGCGCAGCAGGAGGTCGATTTCCGTTCGCGGGCCGGGTCCATCCACCTCATCCAGCGCCTCGCTCAGGCCTTCAAGTTCCCGGCCACTCGGGTGCACGCCCCAGAAGTACGGCTCCAGCCGGTCGGCTTCGCCTGCGTCCGGGGTCGACCCCCATAGCGGGCTAATCGCCAGGAGCTGCTCGAGGCGCAGGCCGTCCCCCGGCCGAGGGTAGAACGTGTTCCACAAACGCGCGTTCTCTGAATGGGGTCTTCGCAGGTTGGCAATAACCGTCTCGGGCAGTTGGTCGAAGACGCCTTCCTGCTCACCGGCGAGGATGGCACGCGGCAAGGGGGACCGACGGCGAGGGCTCATGCGGATCGACCCAGCGCGCGATTCCTATTGCCCGCGATCATTCGCCATCCTGTGAGCAGGGATGGGCGGGGACGGGCCGAGCCCGGATGGTTAACCGTTGTGTGTGTCCGCAAGCGCGGCATGGAACGAGGCGAACCAGTCCGGCAGACGAGCGGTTGAGTCGAGATGGAAGCCGAAGGCCCGCCTGCCAAGGGACAACAGGGACTGCAGATCGCCGACGGCCTGTGCGCGCTGGAGCAGGTTGAAGGTCACACCCAGCCCGGGGACGGCGACGCCCACCGCCCGATCGGCGGTCAGCACGATGAAGACCATTTCGTCCGGCCCGCCCTTGTGGATTTGCCCCGTCGAATGCAGGTAGCGCGGCCCGAACCCGTGAGACGAAGCTGCACGGTGGTGGTCGCGGAGGGCGGCGCGCAGCCGGAGGAGCTCAGCTTCCATGGCTGCGTCGGCCGGAAGATAGATGAGGAAGCACAGCGCGTCGCCGTCGTGGAGCTGGGACAGGATCGCCGAATCGGCGGACGCCAGATCACCAGGCATGGGGCCCGGCAGCGAACCCTCACGGCCTTCGATCAACAACCCCTGCGCCTGCCACAGGACGGCCGGCGTCGGAATGGACCCGTGTTTGCGGTAGGTCTTGAGCAGTTCGGAGGTGCGGTCCTTCGCCCGCTGGACGTCCGGCTGGTCGAACGCGTTCACGCCAAGCCGGTGGCAGGCGACGGCCGTGGCAAACTCCCAGCGGAAGAACTCCTCCCCCAGCCCCCTCTCGCCCTGCTCGACGTCGATCACCGCCACTGGATGGCCGGCGCGCGCCAATCCTTCGACGAGTTCATCCTGCGCACCGGTCGTCCGCAAGTAGGCAAACATGCGGTCGCTCCCGTAGCTCTCCACCCTCCCTGGAGGTTCGCCGGTGATGGGCAGGATGCCCTTCCCCTCTTTGCCGCTGCTCTCGGCGATCAGCTGCTCGATCCAGTCCTCGAGAGGCTCGAGGCCGTCGTCCGCCAGGAACGTGAGCTTGTCCCGCCCGCGTTCGGCTGCGAAGGCGAGGGATGCACCCAGGTGCAGCCCCGGGTTACGCGCCGCCTCAACTCCCGGCCCGCACTGCCGCGCCATATCCGCCGCGCCGGTCAACACCGCGTTGACGTCCGCTCCCAGCAGCGCCGCCGGGAGCAGGCCGAAGACGGAGAGAGCCGAGTAGCGCCCGCCCACATATTCCGGAGAGGAGAAGACGCGGCGGAATCGTCGCGCTTCGGCCAGCGTCTGAAGGGAAGTCCCGGGGTCGGTGACGGCTGCAAAGTGCTGCCCGGCATCGTCCCCGACGGCGGCCTGCGCGGAAGCCCAGAAGTATTCGAGCAGCGCCAGGGGCTCGGTCGTAGTCCCAGACTTGCTCGACACGATATACAGCGCCTCGGCGGGTGAGACGGCGCCGGCAATTCGCTCGACCATCTCCGGATCCGTGCTGTCGAGGACGTGCAGCTCCATCCCCTGCGCCGGGTGCAGGATCCTGCGGAAGACATCCGGCGCCAGCGAGGACCCGCCCATCCCGAGCACGACGGCATGGCGCAAGCCTTCGCCCCGAAGCTCCTCGGCGAATGCGTTCAGCGCACCGGCCTCCGCCTGCATCGCTTCGGGAAGCGTCAGCCAGCCCAGGCGACGCGAAGCTTCGTCGGCCTCGGACGGCTTGTCGGTCCACAGCGAGACGTCCTCGCGCCACAGGCGCGTCCCGACGTGATCGGCCTCCAACCCTGCCAACGCGGCAGGAAACCCCTCTGCCAGGTCGCCAAGCTCGGCCCGAGCGTGCATCGCCGTCGTCTCCATTTCCTGATGGTCGCGTTTGGAATTCGCTTCGTCTAATTCGAGTGCATGTGCACTCGCCTGGACCCCGAGCTCATCTACGGAGATCCCCAGCGAGGCGAGCCCTTCCAGGTGCGCCCGGGACGACGAGATCATGGCCCAGTCCCCGGACAGCCCCAGACGCGCCATCCCCTCGATCGACCCCTCCGCCCCGGCGAGCCGGATGCCGATCTGCGCTCCGGTCGCAGGCGTTGGATCGCCATCTTCCAGGGCGACCTCTCCCCACGGGCTCAGCGCGATCAGGCCGATCGTGCCCAGGGTGCCGACATTTGCCTGGGCCGCCCCGACTTGCGCCAGGGCGAGTTGAAGAAGTACGTTTCGAGTTCGGCCGGCGAAAGCGTCGGCCCGCTCGGCGCGCCGCCCGGCGCCGGCCGCCTGTTCCGCAAGCAATGCCTCGACCTGCGCGACCAAGCTGGCGGGGTCGAAGATGACCAGACACAACGGAAGATCCGAGGATCCTGTGCGTGCCCTGCCTTGCAGCCCTCGGGTGCAGGCATCGAGTGCCAGGCGGAGGCCATCGAACGAGACGACCGGTCCGATCAGCGCCGGCTGCCCGTCCTTCAACCCACCCTCGGCCGCCTCGAGCCCGGCCGGCGTGTGAGGGAAGCCGATGACAAGGTTCGGACGGTTGACCAGCCGCGCCAGATCTACTGCACGTTGCCGATAGGAGCCGGCATCGGCGCCAGGGGGGAACCGCGCGCCGACGAAACCATTCCGGCCGTTGCTGCGCTCGTGCATGGGGAGGAGCAGGCTGGCGGCGGAACGCATGTCCGACGCCATCAGGGCGTCGGACATCTGATCCACACTCCAGCCTGCCTGTGCAAGGGGTCGGACCGCCGCGTGCCGGTCGCTCTCTCCGGCGGCGGATCCCCATTCGATCAGCACGCCTTCGATCCTGCCAGGCCCGGCCCAGCTCCCCAGCCGTTCGGCGGTGAGGTCCGCGGGGGTCAGGCCTGCCAGCCACAAGCCAGGCGTGTTCTCGGCGCCTGCGCTCATGCTCCCTGCTTGCGGGAGGCCTCCGATCGCTCGATCGCCAGGATCTTGTTCACCCGGCGCACATGGCGTTCCTCGCCGGTGAACTTCGCCGCCAGGAAAGCCCTCACGATCTCAACCGCCACGTCGGGGCCGATGACCCTGGCGCCGAGCGCCAGGACATTGACGTCATCGTGCTCGACACACTGATGGGCCGAGTAGGTCTCGTGACACACGCCGGCGCGCACGCCGATCATCTTGTTCGCCGCCAGCGCCGCGCCGACCCCGGAGCCGCAAAGCACGATCGCGCGCTCCGCCTCCCGGTTCTGAATCGCACGCCCGGCTTTCTCGGCCATGTCGGGGTAGTCGACCGGGGCGGTCGAGTCCGTCCCCAGGTCCAGCACCTGATGGCCTGCCTTGCGGACGGTCTCGACCACGATCTCTTTCAGCGGGAAACCGGCATGATCACACGCGACAGCTACCTTCACCCTGCCACCTCCCTACTTCGCCGCGGCCATGGCCTTGTGGGCGGCGGCGATCACGTTGTCGACCGTCAGCCCGACAAATTTGTAGACGTCCTTGTAGGGCGCCGAGGCACCGAAGCGGTTGATCCCCACGACCACGCCCTTTTCGCCGACGTAGCGGTCCCAGCCCATGCTCACGCCGGCTTCGACGGCCACCCGCGCTCGGAGATCGGCCGGAAGGACCTGCTGCCGGTAGGACTCGGGCTGGGCCTCGAACAGGTCCCAGGACGGGAACGATACGAGGCGCACCGCCGTGCCCTGCTCGACGAGCTTCTCGGCGGCGGCGACGATCATCTCGACCTCGGAGCCGGAGGCCATCAGCAGGACCGACGGCTTGCCCTGGCCGAGGTCGGCCATCACGTAGGCGCCGCGCCGCAGCCCATCCGCCGGCGCGTACTTGGTGCGATCGTAAACCGGCAGCGCCTGCCGGGTCAGGGCCAAGGCCGTCGGGCCGTTGCTCCGTTCCAGTGCCACCAGCCACGCCTGTTTGGTTTCATTGGCATCGGCGGGACGGAGCAGGCTCAGATTCGGGATGGCCCTCAAGGTCAGCAAGTGCTCGATGGGCTGGTGCGTCGGACCGTCTTCGCCGACGCCGATCGAATCGTGCGTATAGATCAGGATGATGCGCTTGTGCATGATCGCCGCAAGGCGGATCGGTGGGCGCATGTAGTCGGCGAAGACCATGAACGTACCGCCGTAAGGGATCAGCCCGCCATGGAGCGTGAGGCCGTTGAGGATCTGTCCCATGGCGTGCTCGCGCACGCCGAAGCGCAAATAGCGGCTGCCGCGAGCCTCCGGCGCGAAATCGCCGCCGTCCTTGATTGCCGTCTGGTTGGACGGTGTCAGATCGGCGGAGCCGCCAATCAGCTCGGGGAGTGCCGGGGCCAGGGCGTTGAGCACCTTGCCCGACGCGGCCCGCGTCGCCATGCCCTTCGGATCAACGGCGAACTCCGGGACGAGCTCCGCCAGGCCTTTGGGCAGCTCGCCGGCCTGGGTGCGTGTGAATTGCATCGCCAGATCGGGATGTGCCTTGGCGAACCGCTCCATGAGCTGCACCCATCCGGCATGCGCCTTCTTACCGCGCTCGGCGGCAGGCCGCAGGTGCGCCAGCACGTCCTCGGGGACCAGGAAGCGCGGCTCGGTCGGCCAGCCCAGTTTCTTCTTGGCGCCGTCGAGTTCCTCGTCGCCCGGCGGCTCGCCGTGGGCAGAGGACTTGTCCTGCTTGGTCGGCAGGCCGAAACCGATGTGGGTCCGGCAAGCGATCAGCGACGGACGAGGATCTTTCTTGGCGGCCTGGAGGGCGCGATCAATCGCCTCGACGTCGTTGCCGTCCGGTACGCTGATCGTGTGCCAGCCGTAGGCTTCGAAGCGCTTCACCCGGTCCTCAGAGAAGGCCAGATCGGTGGGGCCGTCGATGGTGATGTGGTTGTCGTCGTAAAGGTAGATCAATCGGCCAAGCTTCTGATGGCCGGCGAAGGAGGCCGCCTCGGAGGCGACGCCCTCCATCAGGTCACCGTCCGACACGATGGCGTAGATGAAGTGATCGACGACGGGCAGCTCGGGCTGGTTGTACATCGCCGCCAGATGCTCCACCGCCACGGCCATGCCTACGCCCATGGCGAACCCGGAGCCGAGCGGGCCGGTGGTGGTCTCCACGCCGGGGGTCTCACCGAACTCGGGGTGCCCGGGCGTCTTGCTCCCCAACTGGCGGAAGCGCTTGAGCTCGTCGAGCGGCAGGTCGTAGCCGGTGAGGTGAAGCATCGAGTACAACAACATCGATCCGTGCCCGGCCGAAAGGACGAAGCGGTCGCGGTCCGGCCAGTGCGGATCGGTCGGGTCGAACTTGAGGTGGCGCGACCACAACGTGTAGGCCATGGCCGCCGCCCCCATCGGCATGCCCGGGTGGCCCGACTTCGCCTGCTGAACGGCGTCGGCGGAGAGGAAACGGATGCAGTTGATGACCTTCTCATCAAGCTCTTGATTGCTCATGCAACGCTCCAGGGTGATGGGGTCAGGCGGACAGGCAGGCGCCAACCGGCCGGCCCATCGAAGGGTATGCAAACGCTTCCCGAAGGATAGCACCATCGAGACAGACGCGGTAAGGAGGACCTACCCTCCGCCCCAGACAAACGTCATGCGCCGCGGTCGGGGCGATCCAGGGACAGTCCGGCAAACCATTGCTGCAAGCCTTTGAAGCACTCGGCGCCGAGCCGATGGCCGACGTCGGCTTCGCAGTACGTCAGCGAGGCGCCTGCCAGCCGCAGGCGCTCCACATCGCGCCGGGCCCGCTCGACGGGCACGACCACATCACGTTTGCCGTGAGCCCAGAAGATCGGAACCGAGTGCAGCCCGGCCACGTCGCCATGGGGCAGGATGCCGGCCAGGGCGACGACGGCCGCCGGACGCAGTCTGCCGAGCGCGGCCGCGCTGAGTGCCAGCGCAGCCCCCTGACTGAATCCGGCCAGCACCAGCGGCCGATCCGGTCCGCCGCGCTGCGCCTCGCGGGCCGCATCGGCGATGGCCTGCGCCGCATCGGCGAACGTGGGGATGTCCGGCATCGGGCCGTGTTCCGGATCGACCCAGCTGTAGCCGCCCCAGGGGAAGGCATTGGGAGCCCGCAGCGCCAGCAGGCAGGCCGAGGGCGGGAAGGCGGGCTCGAAGATCCACATCACGTCCTCGTCGCCCGTCAGCCCGTGCAGCAGGACGACCAGGGGCGCACGCGGGTCATCGGCCTCGCGCCAGCGACTCTCCAGCCCAGCGACGATGCCGCGCCGCGTGCGAGAATCAGCCACGATCGACCTTGCGGCGCAGGGCGTCGAGCGCCGCCAGAACCAGAATCACAAGCGCAATCGGCGCCAGCCCCAGGCCAATGCACAGCAGTGCGGAGAACATGGCGCCGGGCCCGTAGGACGCGTAGACCAGCACACCGCCCCCGACCAACACGACGAGCAGTCCGCCGGCGAACAGCCGGGCGGTCGTCGTTCGGGCGTAGGCGCGCAGGTCACGCGGTCCCATCATCTGCCGCCCGATTGGATCCGCCGCACCATCCGAGAGAACTTGCCCGGAAGGGTGAACTGGGCGCGCAGGCAAGGCAGGGCTTTGTTCATCGCCCGGATCCCGAGCTCGCTCATCTCCGACACCGGCGGTTCATCCAGCAGGCCGACGCGCCATACCTCAGGGCGCACGATCACTTCCGGCTGATCGATCTCGAGGCGCATCTCGGCGAAGGTCCGGGCCGTGATCTCCATATACTCCTGGAAGACCTTCAACGCCTGCCCCGGCCGAAGGCGAAGCAGCACCTCGGACGCAGGCAGCATGGCCGCCAGGCTCGGGGAGCGCGCCTCGCTCCACGACTCGCGGCCCGGCGAAAGCACCGAAGCCACGACGGGTGCGTTCAGGAGGGCGCGGGCCGGACGCACCGGGACCGGGTCCAACGCGCCGCCGTCGATCAGCCGATGGTCGCCCATCAACTGCGGCGGGAAGATGCCCGGCAGGGCGATCGTCGCCAGGACGGCGTGCGCCACGATGCCATCCCGCAGGACGATCTCCTCGCCGCTGTTCAGGTCGGCGGCGGTCACGGCGAACGGCAGGCGCAGGTCGGCGAACGTGCGTTGGCCCAGAATCCCGTGCAGCCACTGTTCGATGCGGCTGAGGCCCATCAGCGCCGGACCCTCCGGACGTGCCCGGAGCATATCGCGGATCGAGGCGGCGTTCGCCAGGTTGGTGATCTGATCGGGCCCGTACCCGGCGGCATACGCCGCGCCGATGATTCCGCCGATGCTCGTCCCGGCGATGGCGCCGATCCGAATCCCCTCGCGCTCGAGGACCTTCAGCACCCCGATGTGCGCCAGACCGCGTGCCCCCCCGCCCCCCAGGGCGAGAGCGATCTGCATCTCAGCCATCCTTTCTAGAAGCCTCCCTGGTGCTCGTTCCTGTGGGCGGCAAGGCCGTCTTGCAGTCCTGTGCACAACCAAGGCTCGGGGCGGGAACCGCCCCATTGGCTCCGTGTTGTTGTCTCTGGCCCACGGACCCCCTGCGCTTCCGAAGTTCGGCGCATCCCCAGAGACCATGTAGCCGAATCGAAGTGGGCCCGGCAGGCGAGCCGACCTCGAGGGCACTATTGCACGGCGCGCGGCTCCGACCTCATCAGGGATAGATGTAGATCGCCTCGCCTTCGGCGGACTGTAAGTACACCCGGAGCCCCTCCGTAAGTGCCCGAGCTCGATCGGCGGCCGCGTCCCCGTAGAGCGGTCTAATTGCTCTTGGATCCACGGGAAGACCACTAACACGCCGTTGCGGTATCGGAATGCGTACTCTTCCTCGGATCGTTCTGGGTGGTCCCAAAGCGCGTGAAGTTCGGATCCGGAATGCCCGTCATCAGCTCCGGGATCCAATATGTCGGCCACCTTGATGAAGGTCCGCAAGGCCGTGGCCATACTCGAGTTCCCTGGCAGCCCGTACCGTCACCCCAGAACACGCAGTGCCGTGTCATCCGTCGCCTCCTCCCGCGAGACGCACTGAGAGCGGCTGTGTCTATGCCGTTGGGACCGACAGCACGGCCATGAGGACTACCGGCGCGGAAACGATCAGCCGCCACCTGGTCGGACGTCGGCAGGTCCGCAGTGCGCCGGCTGTCGCCAGCTCGGCCGAGACGAAGACCGGTGTGAACAGCCGCTCGTTCACATCGGGCGTGGGCTGGGTAGTGATGTAGGCTTCGCATGACGCCGTCTGACAACCCGAACCGCGGAACGGCAGACCGCTTCGCAAGCGGCACTGTGCCAAGCGGCGAGATCCGGCCGCGGCCACTCCCAGGGCGACGGTGACGAGAAACAGCAGATGAGGCCACAGCCCTAGCACGAGCATCCCGCAGCCGATAGCGGCCTCGATCGTCCGCTAGAACACCGCACTCGCCCAGCGCGGCGCGCAACCTGATCAGGCCACCGGGCAGTGGAGAGCGGCTGACCGATGTTGTGCATGGTCATCCCAGGATCGGCCTCGATCCCCTCGAGCGGCTCGAAGCGCAAGCCCTCACGACGGGCGGCTCGTGCCAGGCATGCGGTCCGACTTGAGCACGTCACCCAACGTCGACCTCAGGTCGCGGGCAGCGGATCGTCAGGAAGTAGGCGGCCACCGCGGTGGCACGCGCGGCCGCTAGCATCCCCAGCCCGGGGAGTTCAGCCAATGCAACGAGGATTGGGTAGAGTGGCGGATAGCCCGCCAGCGGGTGGAACCGCCCGCTCCCCCACACGATCCCGAACCCCTCGCCCTTGACTAGATTGTCCGCCGAGAGCAGGTATACGACGCCGTCGCTGAACACCGTCGGGCCATGGGGCATGGTGTATGACAACCCGGCCGCGCCGACAAGCGCGATCAGCATGCAGGCCACGCGCACAGCAACATGCTTCTTCATCTGCCTCTCCCTCGCGCTCACCGCCGAGGCTGCGCACCCCATCCTCCCGAAACCTGCAACCGTACCGATCCTCACACTCTCCGTGACCAGGGCAAGTGACTATCGGGCGGGTCCCTGCCTTCCCGTCGATCTCCAGGGCCAGCGACCATCCGAACCACGGGCGTCAATGACGCATGGAGTAGCCAAGCGCCTCGAGGATCAAACGTGCGTCCGCCAGCGGGTCCTCGAGGTGCGGAAGTTGATGTGCCTGGGTCACCCGGACGCCGAGCCGCGCCGAGGCCTGACGAATCGATTCGGTCAGCGATGGGTCGTCGGCCGCCTGCCGGAGTAGTTCATAGGCGTTCGCTCGATCGGACCCTCCCCAGGCCAGGGCCAGGCCAAATCCGGCGGCACGGCGGGCGCACACGCGCGCACGCCCCTCATTCCCGGCAGCGCGCGAGGCGACCGCCTGGCGCATCTCGGCTGCGATCCGTGCCCGAGCATCCGCCGCGTCCATCGGTCGGATGCTATCACAGCGTCTCCGGCAGCGCAGGCCCGCCGCCGCGAGACAGGATGAACGGGGCGCGGATGGTATGATGAACGCGTCTCTCCGCCCGAATGTCCGCCGACGCTCAGCCACCCGAGGAGGCCCGGACGATGCGGTTCGAAGGCAAGGTGGCACTCGTGACCGGCTCCGGTCGCGGCCTGGGCCGCGCCATCGCCCTGCAGCTCGCCGCCGAAGGCGCCGACCTGATCGTCAACTTCTTCCGCAACCGTGCTTCGGCGGAAGAAACTGCCCAGGCGGTGCGCGCCCTGGGGCGCCGGGCGACCGTCGTGCGAGCGAACGTGGGAGACATCCAGGGGTTGGAGACGCTGTTCGCCGCCGTCCGCCAAGAGCATGGCGCGCTGGACATCCTGATCTCGAACGCCGCCTCGGGCTACAACCGCCCCGCCCTCGAACAAACGCCCAAGGGCTGGGACTGGACGATGAACATCAACGCCCGGTCGCTGCTGTTCGCCGCGCAGCTCGCCGCGCCGCTCATGCAGGGACGCGGCGGCCGGATCGTGGCCGTCAGCAGCCCCGGCGCGTCGCGTGTGCTGCCCGAATACGTCGTCGTCGGGGCCAGTAAGGCCGCCCTGGAAGCGCTGGTGCGTTACCTGTCGGTCGAGCTGGCGCCGTTGGGCATCGTGGTCAACGCCGTGTCTCCCGGCGTGGTGCCCACCGAAGCGCTGCAGCATTTCGCCTTGACGCGTGACGGCGAGATCTTCAAGCGGCTGGCGGCGCGGACCCCCGCCGGGCGGCTGACGACGCCCGAGGATGTTGCCGGTGTCGTGGCCTTCCTGTGCAGCCCGGAGGCGGAGATGATCCGCGGCCAGGTCCTGGCCATCGACGGCGGCGCGTCGCTCCTGGGGACCTCGATCCTCGATCAGAATCCATAGGGGCGAAGCACCCGATAAGTCCCGGGTGCTTCGCCCCTACGACGTCACGGGCGACCCACGGTTCTTCCGTTCGATCAGATCGAAACCTGCAGCGTCTCCCGTCCGATGTGATCGAAGAACTCCTTGCGCGTCGAGTCGTTCTCCCGGAACGAACCGGTCAACGAGCTGGTGACCATCACGGCGTGCGCCTTCTTGACGCCGCGCATCGTGGCGCATAGATGCCAGCCTTCCAGGACGACGGCCGTGCCGCACGGATGCAGGGCTGCCTCGAGGAAGTCGGCGATCTGGCGCGTCATGCGTTCCTGCACCTGCAGCCGCCGGGCGAACAGGTCGACGATGCGCGGGATCTTCGACAGGCCGATGACCTTCCCGTTCGGGCAGTAGCCGATATGCGCCCGCCCGAGGAAAGGCAGCATGTGGTGCTCGCACAGGCTGTAGAACTCGATGTTGCGCACGATCACCATCTGGTCGTAGCCGACCTCATACAATGCATCGTTGATGACCTCGTGCGGGTCCACCCGGTAGCCCGCCAGCAGCTCGTCATACATCCGGGCCACACGGTTGGGTGTGCGCTCCAGCCCCTCGCGGTTGACATCTTCGCCGACCGCCTGCAGCAGGCGGCGCACCGCCTCCTCGATCTCAGGTTTGGCCACGCCCACACCGTCCAACAGTTCGGCAGCCGCTTCGATGTTGTGCATCCGTCCCTCCTTCCGGCGTCTGCCGCCCATGGTAACACGCACCGCCTGCGGGGTCCCCATCGCCTCCCTTCCCGGGTAGAATCCCCCCTGGCATGAGGACTCAAGTCGATCTGCACGGCCGCGCGGCGTTGATCACCGGCGCCGGCCGCCGGCTGGGGGAGGCCTTCGCCCGCGCGGTGGCCGAAGCCGGCGGCGACGTGTGCCTGCACTTCGGCACGACGCCCGCCGACGAGCTGGCCGCCGAGCTTTCCCGGAAGCACAGCGTGCGGGCCGTTGCCCTGCAGGCGGATCTGGCCGACGCGGCGGCGGTTTCGCGCCTGTTGGACCGTGCCGTGGAACGGCTCGGCGAAGTCGACCTGCTGGTCAACTCCGCCTCGGTCTTTGGATCGGCGACCCTCGCCAACACCGACGTCGACACCTGGCAGCATCACCTGGCCGTGAACCTGACCGCCCCTTTCCTGCTCTCGCAGGCGTTTGCTCGTCACCGCAACGGCCGTCCGGGCGCAATCGTCAACCTGCTCGACTGGCGCGCCCTTCGCCCCGGCCCGGACCACCTGGCCTACACGGTGTCCAAGGCCGGGCTCGCGGCGTTGACGAAATCCCTCGCCCAGGCGTTGGCGCCCGGCATCCGAGTCAACGGGTTGGCCCTGGGCGCCATCCTGCCACCGCCGGGGGCATCGGGCGACGATGATCGACCGGCCGCGCAGGCGCCACTCGGCCGCTGGGGGACGTTGGAGGAGACGTGTGACGCCTTGCTCTTCCTGCTCGCCGGGCCGGATTTCATCACCGGTGAGATCCTGCACCTGGACGGCGGCCGCCACCTGACCTGAGGATCGAAGATGAGCGAAGACCGGATCGAGATCCGCGACCTGCTGCTGCGCGGCATCCTGGGCATCAACCCGCAGGAACGCGAGAAGAAGCAGAACATCCTGGTGAACCTGACGCTGTTCGCCGACCTGCGGCCGGCGGGACAGAGCGACGACATCGCCGAGACGGCCAACTACCGTACGATCACCAAGCGCGTGATCGAATACGTCGAGGCCGCCGGGCGGTTCACCGTCGAGGCGCTGGCGGCGGACGTGGCCCGGCTGTGTCTTCAGGATCCACGTGTGATCCGCGTTCGTGTGCGCGTCGAGAAACCCGGCGCGCTGCGCTTCGCCCGGTCGGTCGGCGTCGAGATCGAACGCAGCCGCGACGACACCTCTACCGCCTAGACCGAATCCACCGACACCACCCTCACCTTGGATCCCATGTAGGGGCGAAGCACCCGGAACTGTCCGGGTGCTTCGCCCATTCGTCGCACCCTCAACAGAATGGCGGGGCATGCCAACCAGGATTTCGTAGGGGCGACGCACCGTTCGTGCCGCGAAGCCCGGCGGCACGCCGGTGCGAGACGGCATGCATCGCCCCTCATTCCCGGCAGCGCGCGAGGCGACCGCCTGGCGCATCTCGGCTGCGATCCGTGCCCGAGCATCCGCCGCGTCCATCGGTCGGATGCTATCACAGCGTCTCCGGCAGCGCAGGCCCGCCGCCGCGAGACAGGATGAACGGGGCGCGGATGGTATGATGAACGCGCTCTCTCCGCCCGAGTGTGCGCCGACGTTCAGCCACCCGAGGAGGCCCGGACGATGCGGTTCGAAGGCAAGGTGGCACTCGTGACCGGCTCCGGTCGCGGCCTGGGCCGCGCCATCGCCCTGCAGCTCGCCGCCGAAGGCGCCGACCTGATCGTCAACTTCTTCCGCAACCGTGCTTCGGCGGAAGAAACTGCCCAGGCGGTGCGCACCCTGGGGCGCCGGGCAACCGTCGTGCGAGCGAACGTGGGAGACATCCAGGGGTTGGAGAAGCTGTTCGCCGCCGTCCGCCCAGAGCATGGCGCCCTGGACATCCTGATCTCGAACGCCGCCTCGGGCTACAACCGCCCCGCCCTCGAACAAACGCCAAAGGGCTGGGACTGGACGATGAACATCAACGCCCGGTCGCTGCTGTTCGCCGCGCAGCTCGCCGCGCCGCTCATGCAGGGACGCGGCGGCCGGATCGTGGCCGTCAGCAGCCCCGGCGCGTCGCGTGTGCTGCCCGAATACGTCGTCGTCGGGGCCAGTAAGGCCGCCCTGGAAGCGCTGGTGCGTTACCTGTCGGTCGAGCTGGCGCCGTTGGGCATCGTGGTCAACGCCGTGTCTCCCGGCGTGGTGCCCACCGACGCGCTGCAGCATTTCGCCTTGACGCGTGACGGCGAGATCTTCAAGCGGCTGGCGGCGCGGACCCCCGCCGGGCGGCTGACGACGCCCGAGGATGTTGCCGGTGTCGTGGCCTTCCTGTGCAGCCCGGAGGCGGAGATGATCCGCGGCCAGGTTCTGGCCATCGACGGCGGCGCGTCGCTCCTGGGGACCTCGATCCTCGATCAGAATCCGTAGGGGCGACCCACGGTTCTTCCGTTCGATCAGATCGAAACCTGCAGCGTCTCCCGTCCGATGTGATCGAAGAACTCCTTGCGCGTCGAGTCATTCTCCCGAAACGAACCGGTCAACGAGCTGGTGACCATCACGGCATGCGCCTTCTTGACTCCTCGCATCGTGGCGCATAGATGCCAGCCTTCCAGGACGACGGCCGTGCCGCACGGATGCAGGGCTGCCTCGAGGAAGTCGGCGATCTGGCGCGTCATGCGTTCCTGCACCTGCAGCCGCCGGGCGAACAAGTCGACGATGCGCGGGATCTTCGACAGGCCGATGACCTTCCCGTTCGGGCAGTAGCCGATATGCGCCCGCCCGAGGAAAGGCAACATGTGGTGCTCGCACAGGCTGTAGAACTCGATGTTGCGCACGATCACCATCTGGTCGTAGCCGACCTCATACAATGCATCGTTGATGACCTCGTGCGGGTCCACCCGGTAGCCCGCCAGCAGCTCGTCATACATCCGGGCCACACGGTTGGGTGTGCGCTCCAGCCCCTCGCGGTTGACATCTTCGCCTACCGCCTGCAGCAGTCGGCGCACCGCCTCTTCGATCTCAGGTTTGGCCACGCCCACACCGTCCAACAGTTCGGCCGCCGCTTCGATGTTGTGCATCCGTACCTCCTTCCGACGTCTGCCGCCCATGGTAACACGCACCGCCTGCGGGGTCCCCATCGCCTCGCTTCCCGGGTAGAATCCCCCTGACATGAGGACTCAAGCCGATCTCCACGGCCGCGCGGCGTTAATCACCGGTGCCGGCCGCCGGCTGGGGGAGGCCTTCGCCCGCGCGGTGGCGGAAGCCGGCGGCGACGTGTGCCTGCACTTCGGCACTACGCCCGCCGACGAGCTGGCCGCCGAGCTTTCCCGGAAGCACGGCGTGCGGGCCGTTGCCCTGCAGGCGGATCTGGCCGACGCGGCGGCGGTTTCGCGCCTGTTGGACCGTGCCGTGGAACGGCTGGGCGAAGTCGACCTGCTGGTCAACTCCGCCTCGGTCTTTGGATCGGCGACCCTCGCCAACACCGACGTCGACACCTGGCAGCATCACCTGGCCGTGAACCTGACCGCCCCTTTCCTGCTCTCGCAGGCGTTTGCTCGTCACCGCAACGGCCGTCCGGGCGCAATCGTCAACCTGCTCGACTGGCGCGCCCTTCGCCCCGGCCCGGACCATCTGGCCTACACCGTTTCCAAGGCCGGGCTCGCGGCGCTGACGAAATCCCTAGCCCAGGCGTTGGCGCCTGCCATCCGCGTCAACGGGTTGGCCCTGGGCGCCATCCTCCCGCCGCCGGGCGCATCGGGCGAGGATGATCGACCGGCCGCGCAGGCGCCTCTCGGCCGCTGGGGGACGTTGGAGGAGACGTGTGACGCCTTGCTCTTTCTGCTCGCCGGGCCGGACTTCATCACCGGTGAGATCCTGCACCTGGACGGGGGCCGCCACCTGGCCTGAGGATCGATGATGAGCGAAGACCGGATCGAGATCCGCGACCTGCTGCTGCGTGGCATCCTGGGCATCAATCCGCAGGAACGCGAGAAGAAGCAGAACATCCTGGTGAACCTGACACTGTTCGCCGACCTGCGGCCGGCGGGACAGAGCGACGACATCGCCGATACGGCCAACTACCGTACGATCACCAAGCGCGTGATCGAACACGTCGAGGCCGCCGGGCGGTTCACCGTCGAGGCGCTGGCGGCGGACGTGGCCCGGCTGTGTCTTCAGGATCCACGCGTGATCCGCGTTCGTGTGCGCGTCGAGAAACCCGGCGCGCTGCGCTTCGCCCGGTCGGTCGGCGTCGAGATCGAACGCGCCCGCGACGACGCTCATACCGCCTAGACCGAATCCACCGACACCACCCTCACACTCGACCCCATGTAGGACCGAAGCACCCGGGACTGTCCGGGCGCTTCGCCCATTCGTCTCACCCTGAACACATTGGCGGGGCATGCCACCCGAGATTCCGTAGGGGCGATGCACCGTTCGTGCCGCGAAGCCCGGCGGCACGCCGGTGCGAGACGGCATGCATCGCCCCTACACCCTCTCCCCCGGGAATCATCGGACATCGATGAGAAGGCGGATTGCACTCGATGGGGCGTGGAGGCTGATCTTGCCCGACGCGTGGCGGCGACGGATGCGTCGCCCTTACAGCGGAAGACCTTCGCCCCGGTCGGGGTTCAGGACCTGGCCATCCACCCATCTTCGCGAATCCCGAGCGCCGGCGGCGGTGTCGCTGCCCCTCGGTGCGTGTATCATCCCTGCTGTGGGCGAACGGGCCTTCCTTTCTCTCGGCTCCAACCTCGAGCCGGAATCCAACCTGCCGCGTGCGGTCCTCGGGCTGCGCCCGCTCGGCCGCATCCTGGCCTGCTCCAACGTCTACCGCAACCCGGCCGTCGGCCCCACCCCCGGACCCGACTTTCTCAACGCCGCCGTGTTGTTGGAGACCGAGCTCGCGCCGCACGTTCTGCGCACCGAGCTGCGTGCCCTTGAAGCGCGTCTCGGCCGCCACCGGACGCCCGACAAGTACGCCCCGCGCACCATCGACCTCGACCTGGTGCTCTACGGCGCGCTCGTGGTCCAGGTTGACGAACTAGAATCTCCCGGACCCGGACCTGATGATCCGGCCGCATCTCGCCATCCCACTCGCCGAACTTGACCCCGAATGCCGGCACCCGATCACCGGCGAAAGCCTGGGCTCGATCGCCGCGCGGCTTCTTCCCCAGGCCCAGATGCACTTGGCGCCAGAGGTCACGCGGCTGCTGCGCATCGCAGCTGGGCTCGAACAGGACGGCGAGGCCTAGACATGGCGGAGACGGCGGATGTCGTCATCTGCGGTGCGGGGATTGCCGGCCTTGCAGCGGCCTACCACCTGACGCTGGCCGGCGTGCGCAACGTCGTGCTGATTGAAGAGGGCGAGCCGCTTTCGCTCACCAGTGACAAATCGACCGAGTGCTACCGCAACTTCTGGCCGGGACCCGGCGACGGCATGGTTCGGCTGATGAACCGCAGCCTCGACCTGCTCGATGGTCTGGCCCTGGCCAGCGGCGACGCCTTCCACCTCAATCGGCGGGGCTACCTGTACTGCACCGCCGATCGGGATCGTCTTCAGCAGCTGCGGCGGGCTGCCGAGGAGTTCGAGCGCCCTCGGCGCCGGCCCAGTCCGCGTCCACCCGGGGCACGGCGAGGCGTACTGCGCCTCGGGCCCGCAAGCTCCGATCGACGGGTTCGACGTCCTGGACGAACCATCGCTCCTGCGCGCCCATCATCCGTGCCTCTCGGAAGACGTCCTCGGCGCGCTGCACGTGCGCCGCGCCGGTTGGTTTTCCGCGCAGCAGCTCGGACGATTGCTGCTCGACCGGGCCCGGGCGGGTGGCGCACGATGGCTGCGCGGGCAGGTGCAGGCGGTGGAGACCGTCGCCGGCCGCGTCGCAGCCGTGTGCGCAGCCACTCCGTCGGGCTTGATGCGCATCGCCACACCGGCTTTCGTCAACGCCGCCGGCCCTTTCGTGGGGCGCGTGGCGCGACTGCTCGAGCTCGATCTCCCGGTCGCCTGCGAGCTGCACGTCAAGGTCTCGATCTCCGATGCCCTGGGCGCCATGCCGCGCCAGGCGCCGCTGCTCATCCTCAGCGATCCGCAGACGCTCGATTGGTCGATGGAGGAGCAAGCCGCTCTGCGCGAGGCGGGTCACGAAGCGCTGTTGGGGGAGCTGCCGTCAGGGGTGCACGCCCGCCCGGAGGGGCCGGACGACAGCCCGATCCTCGTGGCGCTCTGGCCGTATCACACGCCGCTCGTCGAGCCGGTGTTCCCGTTGAGATTCGAGAGACTGTATCCGGAAATCGTGCTGCGCGGGCTGGCCAGGCTGCTGCCTG
>CAVZPO010000028.1:0-111155 GCA_963777165.1 uncultured Chloroflexia bacterium | reverse complement strand
TGTCCGTGCTGTACGAGAACATCGCTCGAAGTGGCCGAGACCAGCGACGCGATGCAGTATCCTCCAGACGTGCTGACCCGCGCCGCCGACCTGTCGGGCACGCCCATCGGCTGCGTGTACCTGATGGACGACGCCGGGAAGGAGCTCGAAATCGTCGTGACGCACCACCTGCCGGATGGCTTCCTGGGGCGCAGACTGCGCCTCGGGGAAGGGTTGTCGGGCAAGATCGCCCTGAGCGGTGAGGCGATGGCGGTGAACGACTACGCCGCGTGGGAGGGGCGTCACGCCGGGTATGACGAGGCGGTGTTCCGACGCGTGGTTGCTGCGCCGCTGCGGCAGCGGACCCAGGTCATCGGTGTGATCAACGTCACCGACGACCGCCGAACCGATCCCTTCGAAGAGGACGAAATCCGCATCCTGCAGTTGTTCGCCGACCAGGCCGCCATCGCGCTGGAGAATGCCCGCCTGCTGGAGGAAACGCGCCGCGGGCGGCGCACCTGCAAGCCATCACCAGCGTGGCTGCCGCGCTGCGGGCCACACGCCTGCGAGGCGAGATGATGCCGGTGATCCTGTCCAGGCTCGGGGAACTGGTCGGCGCACAGGGGGCGCTGCTGGCGCTGGAAGACCAGGTGACGCGGGAGATCGTGGTGCCCATCGCCTCCGGCGCCTGGTCGCCGCTGACGGGCACACGCCAGGCCGATGCACGCGGGGTATTCGGCGAGGTCATGGCTACCGGCAGGCCGCTGATGCAGCCCGAGGTCGAAGGCGAAGTGTGGGCACAGTTGCCTCGTCGGACTCCACGCGATGCCGGCCGTGGCGTTCGTACCACTGGTCGAACAGGAGGAAGTCGTCGGGCTGCTTTTGGGTGGGGCGCAAGGACCCTTCGGGCCGGCAAGCGCAGGCCTGCTGATGGCGCTGGCGGAGGTGGTGGGAAGTGCACTCCACCGCGCCGGTGTCCTGCGAAACGCTCGAACAGCGGGTGCAGGTTCGCACCCGGGAGCTGGCAACGGCCAACGACCGGCTCAAGGAGCTTGACCGGCTGAAGAGCAATTTCGTTTCCAATGTTCCGCACGAACTGCGCACACCGATCACCAACGTCCTGCTCTACCTGGACCTGCTGCAGCGGCCTGGCGGAAAAGCGCCCCGAGACCTATCTGCAGGTGCTGCGGCGCAAATCGAGGCGGCTCGGTCGTCTGATGAAGACCTGCTACGCTCTCCCGCATCGACCAGGCGGCGCTGAAAATCCACGTCGAGCTTCAGGGCGCTCGACCCCCTCCGCGCCAGGTGGTCACGGCGCACAGGGCACGGGCGCAGGCCAAGGAAATCGAGTTGAGGGCTCGACCCAACTCGAAAGTACCGGCCATCTGGATCGGGTACCAGCCGATGATCCAGGTGTTCAACAATCTGGTCGGAACACCATCACCTATGCGCCGGCCCGGAGGACACGTGACGCTCACTGGCCTGGTCCGGGAACGGCTGGATGGCATTCTGGAGGTCGGGGCACGGGTGTGGAATGACGGTCCCCCGATCCCGCCGGAAGACCTGCCGCAGTTGTTCCAGCGTTTCTTCCGTGGGAAGACGGGGCGAGTCGGGGCGAGCCTGGAACCGGGTTGGGGCTGGCCATCTGTAAGGAGATCGTCGACCGGCACGGCGGGAGGATCGACGTGCTGAGTTCCCGGAGCATGGGACAAGCTTCACCGTGTGGCTCCCGGTGGGCGCGGCGGAGTAGGCCGGCATCCCTGGACCGTACCGGCGTACTGCCGGTGCATGAGGCCGGCCGCATTGCGTCGCATGGACTGGGGCAGTAGAATGAAGAGATAGGCGGAGCCAGTGCCCTCCAGGGGGAAGCGGGCGCACCCATGCCGCACAGCGTGAGCCCAAGCTTCGCCGCCTGAAGGTCAGCATGGGGGCTTTCCGCCCGTTCGGAAGCGTTCTAGCGGGAACTCACTTCGCCGCGTCCTGCTTTGGGGCGCGGTGTCGCGTCCTCTTCGGTCTCTTCCTGCCTCCGCCGGTCGCCCTGGCGCGCCCGCGCCTGGCGCCGGCGCCCTCCGCCTCCCTGACCGTCCCGGCCCAAGTTCCCTCGGTGAAGCCTTCTCGTTCACCGTCAGCTTCGACAACACCTCCGCCGTCGGATCGGATGTCGGCTACGGTCCGATCGTCGATCTGCTTTTCCCGGTCAACGGCGCCGATGGGAATGCCGGGACGGATACGCCGGATGGGATCGCCTTCGTTGGGGCTACGTATCTCGGCGTCGGACTGACCTCGACCGTTCTTCCGTTCCCGGATGCGGATGGCCCCGGCCCGGGGACGACCGGATGCGTCACCCATCCTTACTTCCGCAACACCTCGGGGGTCTATCTGCAGGTGTGCGGGACGGCCGGCGACGCGCTGGTCGTTCTCGAACTGCCCTTCGGATCCTTCGCCCCCGACCGACCTCGATCACGGTCAACGTGCAGGCGACCCTCAGCAACCTGGCCGACCTCTCGACATCGCTAATGGTCAAGGCGCGCGGCGGCTTCCGCTTCGGCTCCGATCCACTCGACAACTGGTGCTGCGATGCGGTCATCGTCAACCCGGCCAGCATCGATGGAGCCGGGTGGCCAAGCGGTTCGCTGACCCCCACGCTGCTGACGCTGTCCAAGGCCTACTCCGGCTCCGAAGATGAAACCGCCACCGGCCCCAACTTCCCGCGGCGCTACACGGTGACCGCCGGCATCGCCGCCTCGCAGTCGGTAACGGGCCTGACGATCGACGATACGCTGCCGGACAACTTGCAGTTCAGCAGCGTCGTCAGCACCAGTCCGGCGGCGGCCTGCACTCCGCCCCCGGCAGGGCATCCCCGGCGGGACGTTGTCGTGCACCTTCGCTGGTGCCGTCAGCGGCAGCGCCAGCGTCGTCTTCGAGTTCTACGTGCCGCAGTTCGACGCCCTCGGCGCTGCCGTCTTGCCGCCGGCCAGCGGCGACGATCGCATCTCGGAGGACAACGCCAGCGCGGCAGCCTCCTGGGATCCCGACGATAGCCGTGACCCGATCACGCCCATGACGATCGATGCCGATCGGGCCGGAGCACACGCTCAACGACCGGTCGATCGCCATCCAGAAGTCGGTCGCCAACCGTACCGATGCCACCACCACGCCCGGAGATGTGCTCGAGTACACGCTTGCCTTCCAGGTCTCGGACTTCTTCGCCTTCGACGGCGTGACGCTTACCGACGTCTTCACCGACGGCCAGCGCTTCGATGCCACCTTTACCCCGACGCTGGCGATTGCCGGAAACGGCTTCTTGCTACCGGCGGCCGGCATAGCGCCGGCCAACTTCACCGTCGTCCCCAACTACACACCCGCCTCGCCGCCGCTCAACGATGGCACGACGACGATCACCTTCCGCGTCTCAGATGAGATCGTCAGCCGCGGGCAGCTGACCGGCCGAATGGTCGGCGGATGCGTGCCCCCGGCGGAACCGGCGGCCCGACGCCCGACTGCACCGGATACAACGACGGCGCCACCACCGGCACGATCGTCTTCCGCACCATCCTTCAGGACCAGTTCAGCGACACTTTCCCGTCAGGCGATCCTTCAGTCGATCAAGGCGACACGCTGACCGACAGCGTATCGATCGTCGGGAACGTGCTGGCGGTCTCGGACCTGACGCCGACGGGGGAGACGGAAGACGACGGCAGCGGGGCGGGCGTGACCATCGCCCGCGGGCCGGTGAGCAAGTCGCTGTATGCCATCAACGGCGTGATCGGTGCCCCGGCGCAGGTGGCGCCCGGCGACACCGTCACCTACCGCATCACCTACGACATGCCGGCCTCGGATGTCGAAGACCTGCACTTCCACGACTACCTGCCGCTGCCGGTCTTTGATGTCCTCGACCCGGACGCGGCCGGCGGCCCCGGGCCGGCGTGGAGCTACAACGGCGCCGCACCGGGGACGATCCCTGCTTCGGGCGAGGTCAGCCGCGGTCCCACGGACACCTTCACCGGTCCGACGGGCATCTCCGGCATCACGCCCGCCTCTCGGCCTCGGGGCCGGACAACAGCCTGACGCTGACCTACGGCTCATTTGACGATCCGCTCAACCGGGCGTCACGCGTCGACCTGCTCTTCACCGTCTCGCGTGACCACCGATCCGTTCGCCGACGGGCTGTTCCTCACCAACCAGGTGCGCCAGCATGAGGGCTCGACCAACGCCGGGGAGATCGAGACCGACGTCATCATCCAGATCCAGGTCCAGGAGCCGCTGCTCTTCCTCACCAAGGGCGTCGGCGCCACGAGCAGCCCGACGGGGGCCTTCACGCCGCCGCAGGTTCGCCCCGCCCGGTGTGACCTTCAATCCGCCGGGCTCCAATCCGTCGTGGAGCGGCCTGGTCAACTCGAGCGGACTGGCGGCCCAGCCGATCGACTCCGATCTGGCCGGCGTCGACGCCGGCGATCTGGCGACCTTCGCCCTGGTGATCGAGAACCAGGGCTCGAGCCCGCACGGCGCCTTCGACATCCGCCTGCGCGACCTGCTGGCGCCCGGGTACGTGATCCCGAGCAGCGGCCTCGGGCTCAACCTGCAGATCCGCCGCGGCAACGGAGACCGCCATCGGCTATCAGGCCCTGAACGCCTCGGGGGTTGCCGTCGGCGCACCGAACACCCTGCCCGAGTACCTGTTCTACGACGTCGGGCTGAACCGCGGCGGGCTCGAGCTGCTCGACCCGACCGATGACGAAGGCGTGTGCCAGGGACACAGCCTGGGCAGCGGCGCCAACATCGTCATCCTGACCTACGACCTGCAGCTGGCACCGGGCGTCGAGCCGGGGGACGTCATCACCAACACCGCCAGCGTGACGCAGTACGCCAGCCGCAACGGCGGGCCGAACTTCCTCGACTCGGGCGGCCCGCTGACCGACACCGCCGACGTGACGGTCGCCAACGCCACCTCCAGCAAGATCTTCATGCTGACCTCGGAGGCGCACACCTCGGATGCCTCCGTGCCGCCGCGGGTCGCCATCGGCGAGATCGTGCGTTACCGGCTGGTGGTGCGCCTGCCGGAGGGCACGGCCACCAACTTCCAGATGCAGGACCTGCTGCCGGCCGGGATGGGCTTCCTGGATGACGGCACGGCCCGCCTGGCCTTCGTCACCAACGGGACCGGCATCACGTCGGCGGCCTTCGGCTCCGTGCCGGCCATCGCCGGCGCCTGCACCGTCAACGGCAGCGCCGCCGACGGCACCACCCCGGCCGCGCCCCTGCCATGTTCCTTCGGCGACTTCAACATCGGCAGTGATAACAGCACGGCCGCCGATCCGGATGCCTACGGCGACGGCGTCGATCCGTTCTTCAAGCTGGGGACGCTGACCAACGCCAATTCGGACGCCGACAACGAGTTCGTCGTCGTCGAGTTCAACGCCCTGGTGCGCAACGTCGCCTCGAACGGCACCGGCACCGTGCTGAGCAACGGGCTGCGCACGACGATCGACGGCACGGCCTCCGGCCCGGATGCCACGCCCGTCACCGTGCGCACGGCCCAACCCAGCATCCCGGTCGGCGTGAACACCAAGACCGTCTTGCCGACCAGCGCCGACGCCGGCGACACGGTCACCTACACCGTCACCTTCACCGCCGCCAACGGCGCCGACAACGCCGACGCCTTCGAGGCGCGCCTGGTCGACAACCTGGCGGCTCTGCCGCTGACCAACATCGTCTTCGGCGCGCCGACCTTCAACGGCCGCCTGCCAGTCGCCGACGGTCACCGACAGCTCGACGGCGACGATGCTCGATCTGACGCTTCGATCGCGTGCGCCGCGGCTGCACGGTCTCGCTCACCTACACCGCCGAGCTGACGGCCGCCGTCTCGCCCGGCACATCGATCGTCAACACGATCGTCCTCACCTACACCAGCCTGCCGGGGACGAACGGCACGACGCCGCAATCCGACCGGATCGACGACGCCCGGGGTGCCGGGCGCCGCCGACGGCGAGCGCATCGGGACCGGCGTGGCGCCCAACACCTACCGCGGCACCGACACGGCCACCGTGACGGTCTTCTCCACGCCGGTCAAGTCGATCATCGACACCTCCGAGGCGCACACCGGGCTGGTGTCCGGGGTGGAGCGGCTGGCGATCGGCGAGATCGTGCGCTACCGCCTGGTCTACCGCATCGCCGAGGGGATGGCGGCCAACTTCCGGCTGGAGGACGACCTGCCGGCCGGGCTGCTGTTCCTGGACGACAACACGGCCATGGCGGCGCTGGTCTCGAACGGCGCCGGGCTGTCGTCGTCCACACTGGCCGGCGCCGGGCTGATCGTCTCGGGCAATGAGACGACCGTGGCCGGCATCCGCCCGACCTTCGTCCTGCCCGACAACGCCGTCTCGTCCGATGCCACCAACCCGAACCTCGACGCCTACGTCGCCGGCGCGGGGACGAACGTCTTCTTCTGGTTCGGCGACCTGACCAACGCCGACCGCGATGTCGATCAGGAATTCATCGTCGTCGAGTTCAACGCCCTGGTTGAGAACATCGTCGGCAACCAGGCCTACAACAACGTCACCGGCGCCTCCACGCCGGTCACGCTGGGCAACCGCTACCGCACGCGCATCGGCGCCGGGGTCGGGACGCTCGGCACCTTCTCGGCCGTTCTGAACGCCGGCGTGGTCGAGCCGCTGATCGTCAATCCGGTCAAGGCCGTGACGACCGTGCCCGGCGACGCCGGCGACACGGTCGTCTACACGCTCACGGCGACGAACAGCAGTGCCGCGCCGAACGGCGCCGCCGCCTTCGAGGTGCGCCTGACCGACACGCTGAACGCCAACCTGGCGCTGCAGAGCGTGTCCGTCAGCGCTCCCGGCTCGACCATCACCGACAACTCGAACATCCCCGGCAACCAGGTCGACGTGTCTGCTCGACCGTCTGAATCCGGCGGCGAGCGTGGTGATTACCGTGACGGCGCGCGTGATCAACACAGCCGCGACGGGGCTGCAGATCCCCAATTCGTTCACCGTCACCTACACCAGCCTGCCGGGGAGCGGGACGCCCGCCGGCCCGGGCAACACGACCGGCTCGATCACGCCAGGCGCCTCGGGAGCCGGCAACGGGGAGCGCAACGGGACCAGCGGCGGGGTCAATGACTACACCGCCACCGGCACGGTGAACGTAACCCTGAGCGCGCCGACCGTCGTCAAGCAGGCGCCCGTTCCGGCGCAGCAGACGATCGGCGGCGAGGCGGACTACGACCTGCTGGTCACGCTGCCCGAAGGCGCCATCGACCAACCTGCGCGTGCGCGATGCGCTGCCGGCCGGGCTGGGATACGTCAGCCACAGCGTCATCACGACCGCCGCCGGGAGCGGCGGGCCTGCTGGCGGCCGACTACAACGGCACGCTGACGACCACGCCCGGCCTGCCCGGCCTGCGTCGTCGGTGCCTCCGGGGTCACGCTCGAGTTCCAGTTCGGGAACGTGCAGACGAATGGCTCGGGCCCGGCCAACGGCACGTCGGCCAACCAGTTCCTGGTGCACGTGCGCGCCCGGGTGCTCAATGTCGCCGGCAACCAGAACGGCACGCCGCTCACGAACACCGCCAGCCTGGCCTACGTCAACCCGCAGACGGGCGACACGACCGTCGCCGGCGGTTCGCGTTCGCTGCCGGTCACCGAGCCCGAGCTGACGGTGGTGAAAGTCGCCGACGATCCCACCCCCGGCTTCGGCCAGGTGGTCACCTTCCGCATCACCGTCTCGCACCTCCCGTCGAGCACGGCCGACGCCTTCGAGCTCTCGCTCACCGACGTGATCCCGGCCGGGCTGACGTACGTCGCCGGATCGCTGGCCGAACGAATCGGGTGATCGCCGCCAGTCCTGAACGACAGCGGCGCCCCGACGCTGAGCGCCACGTGGGCGACGCTGGCGCTGGGCCAGAGCAGCACGCTTCGCTACCAGGCGACCGTGGGCAACTCATCGGCGTTGCATGTCGGCGACGTGCTCACCAATGCCGTCTCGCTCACCTGGACCTCGCTGAGCGGCCCGAGCGCCGACGAGCGCACCGGCGGCGGCGGGATCGACGACTACCGGACGACGACGAACACGCCGGTTACGGTCACCGGACCGGACGTGCGCGTGCTGAAGAGCGATGGGCGAGTGAGCGCCTCGCCCGGCGACACGCTGACCTACACGGTCACGGTCTACAACGACGGCAACAGCACCGCCCCCAATGTCCTGCTGACCGACACCATCCCGGCCAACACGACCTTCCAGTCGGCCAGCGACAGCGGTGCGTTTGCCGCTCGGCGTCGTGACCTGGCCGACGTTCGACCTGGCGCCGTCGACCAGCACCTTCCGTACGGTCACGGTCCAGGTCGACAACCCGCTGCCGGCGGGCGTGGAGTCCCTCACCAACACGGCCGAGGCGCACGACGACGGCAGCGCCGGACCGGACCCGACGCCCAACAACACGGCCACCGACGTGGACACGATCGACGCCGGGCCGGACCTGGTCATCACCAAGGATGACGGCGTCAGACATCGTCTCGCCGGGCTCGTTGCTGGTCTACGCCATCCGCTACGACAACGTCGGCGATCAGGATGCGACCGGGCGTGCGTGATCACCGAGACGCGTCCCGGACGAGACGACCTTCGACGCCGCCGCCAGCCTGCCGACGGTCTGGTCGTCGGCCCGGACGGCTCGACGGGCGGCACGATCTGCACGGTGGCGATCGGCGACCTGGCGGCGGGGACTGGAGGCAACCTGACCTTCGCCGTGCGAGTCGATGACCCGGTCACGGCAGGAACGACGCAGATCGTGGATACGATCTCGATTGCCGATGACGGCCTCAACGGCACGGATCCGACACCGGGCGACAACACCGACACCGATACCGACAACCTGGTGACGCTCCCCAACGCCGACCTGGCCAAGTCGCTGGTCGACACCAACCAGGCACACACGCTCGACCCGGCGGCGGCCATCGGCGAGATCCTGACCTATGAGCTGGTGCTCACCATCCCTCAGGGAACGATGACCTCGGCCACGCTGACCGACGTGCTCGACCTGGGGCTGGCCTTCGTAACGATGCGACGATCCGGTGGTCTCGGGCAGCCTGACCACGTCGCTCCCCGGTGGATTTACCGACGTGTGCGCTTTGCCGGGCAATCCGACCGTGGCGGCCGAGCCGCCTGGCGGCGTCGCCGATCAGGGCCGACGCGTCACCTTCAATCTGGGGACGATGAACAACCCGGGCCCGGGCAATGCCACGCTGACGCTGCGCTACACGGCTGTGGCCATCGACAACCCGGGGAACATCCGCGGCGTGCGCCTCGACAACCGGGTCATCTGGGATTGGGTCGGCGGGCAACTGACCGAGAGCGCCGTCGAAGTCATCCTGGTCGAGCCGACACTCACGCTCGAGAAGGACGCCGATCCACGCACGGTGCCGCCGGGTGGAGTGGTGACCTTCACGCTGACGATCGGTAACGATTCACCGCCGAGCGACAGCCCGGCGTTCGACCTGGAGCTTACCGATACGGTTCCCGTGGGCATGACCTATGTCGTCGGATCGCTCACCGCCAGCGACAGCGGCCCGGTCGATGACTCGGCAGAGCCATTGCTCCGGGTCACCCGGCCCGTGCTCGGCCTGAACGAAACGGTCATCGTCACGTTCCAGGCAACAGCCGGTAACCTGCCGGCGGGAACGCAGATTCGCAACGATGCCTACCTGACCTGGTCGACGTTGCCCGGCGACGTCACGACGCCGCAATCGGCCTTCAACAGCCTCTCCACCGAACGCGTCTACGATCCGCCGATCAACGCCAATGTCACCGTGGCGATTCCGTCGCTGCCGGCGACGGGGTTCACGCCTGATCGGGTGACCGAGCTGCCGCCCCTTCCGGCGGACTTGCCCTATGCCGACCTCGGCGGCTTGGTGCTGGACATCCCTGCGCTCCAACTGAGTCTGCCGATCGTCGGCGTTCCCTCCGGCGAAGAGGGCTGGGATCTCACCTGGCTCGCGGCTCAGGCAGGCTACCTCGAGGGCACTGCCTACCCGACCCACAGCGGGAACTCGGCTTTGACCGCGCACGTCACCTTGCCGAGCGGAAAGCCTGGCCCATTTGCCAGGCTGGCCGACCTGCGCTGGGGCGATCGCGTCATCGTGCGTGCGTTTGGGCAGGAGTACGTATACGAGGTCCGCACCGTTGCCAGGGTGAACGCCGCCGATCTTCGCTCGCTCGCCCACAAAGAGCAGCCCTGGCTGACTCTGGTCACCTGCCACACGTACGACGAGGCCAGCGGACGCTACCTGCACCGCTGGGTGGTGCAGGCGGTGCTGATCTCGGTGACCGAGCCCTAATGCTCGCACCACGGGGCAGCGGATGAGAGGTGGCGCACCGCCACTCCCGCCCTTCGCCGGTCCATGTACCCCTCACCCGTCCACGTCCTGCAGCTGAGGCGGAGTGTGAGCGGGCGCTTGTCGCCGGGCGCATCCTGACCGACAATCGACGCTGTTGTCCAATCCGGTAGCCCGCTTCCGCTTCGGCTCTCCCACGGGAAGGACGGTCCCCGTCACCCCGGTGACGCGTCGATGGGCGATCTCGAAGGTGCGGCAAGTGATGCGAGGCGGGCCCGAACGTGGGTGCTGGGTTGAGCAGAGGGAGCTCCCTCGGTGAAGACGAACACATGACGGCGCCGCGTTCACCCGGCCGACCATCCAGTTCTCAACCACGGGCGTGGGGGTTGCGCCCGCGCCTGGTCATGCTCACCTGGGCGACAGTTTTGCTGTCCCTCTTGGCCGGAGGTGCCTTCGCCGCCTTCCTGCTTGAGAGCCGAGAACAGGCCTCCTGGCGTCAACGAGTAGCTGAGGCAGCCCGCGGCGCGGCAACTGACATCCGAAGATTCCTCGCGCATGCGATAGACGACGTCCGGGCGTTGGACCTGCTGGGATCGGAAACGTTGACCCTCAACCCCGAGCTGGCAAACGTCATTCTCGGACAGCATGCGAGTTTCCTTGAGGTCTCCTACCTGGAGGCGGACGGCAGCCAGATCGCCGGTGCCTCGCTCGATGAACCGATCCTGGGTTCGCCCTCCGCAGGGTCGGCCCCTGAGTGGTTTGAGGCGGCGCGTCAGGGGCAGATGTACTACGGAGAACTGGAAATCTCCCCCGATGGTGAGCCCTTCGTGGTGATTGCCGGCCCCGGAAGCACGGGGCGGGTGGTTGCGGCCCGCGTGAAGATGACCCTTCTGCAGGAACTGATCGAGGGCCTGGCCTCCCCCTTGGAGCAGACGTTCGTCGTTGACCGGCAGGGACGAATCCTGGCCCACGTCGATCCTGCGCGCGTGGGCAGCGTTACCGTGCAGACGATCCCTTCCCTGGCAAGGCTGACGCAGGCCACGAGTGAGACCTTTCTCGGTGATTGCGAGGATCTTCAGGAGCGTCCGGCGCTATGCGGAGCATCGCCGATTCCGGAGACCCAGTGGGTGCTGATCACAACGATCCCGCTGAGCCAGGCCTATGCCCCTCTGCTGCGGACTGTCGCTTCCATGGCGGCGGTACTGCTGGGCCTGGCACTCGCCGCCGGCCTTGTGACATGGTGGCGGCTGAGCGGACTGGTCTTCCGCCCTTTGCGTGAGCTTCAAGAGGCCGCCGAGCGCTTCGGCCGAGGCGACCTGGAGCACAAGGCTGTGAGCATGCGCCGGGACGAGATCGGTCGTGTGGCGGACACGATGAACGAAATGGCTGTTCGCCTGAAAGCCCAGCGATCGGCCATTGCATCTCACACCACCCAATTGGAATCGCTCTACCGGGTAAGCCTGAGCCTGACCAAGCGTCTGGAGGTCGAGAGTGTACTGGACGCCGTGGTCAACGCGGCGTTCGAATTGATGCCCAACCTGCTCGACGCACACATCTTCGTGTACGCCGACGACCGCCTGACGCTGGCGGCCGCGCGCCGCGGTCGTATGGCCGCCGCGGCCGCAGCTCCCGAGCCCCGCCGTCAGGGCTCAACCTACACCGTGGCCAGGACGGGGGAGATGATCCTGCTCCCCGATGTCCGCGCAAACCCGAACTACCCCGGGGACCCGCGAGGCTGGCCGGGGGCCCTGGCGTGCGTGCCGCTCAAGGTGGGGCTGCGCGTGGTTGGGGTGCTCAACGCCGCCTACGAGGAACCCCACGCCTTTGGGCAGGAAGAGACCAAGCTGCTCCTGCTGCTGGCGGATCAGGCGGCGATTGCGTTTGAGAACGCGCGGTTGTTCGGGATGGCGCAGCAGGAGTTGCTGGAGCGGCGTCGGGCGGAGCAGGCCCTGCAGAAAGCAAACGAAAGCTTGGAGCGCAAGGTGGCCGGCCGCACGCATGCGTTGCTCGAGGCCAACCAGCGACTGGAGACACTCAAGGAGATCGACCGAGCGATCCTGGCGGCACGCTCCATGGGGGAGATAGCCGACGCAGGGCTCTCGCGTTTGAGAGCCCTGGTCCGGTGCGAGCATGCCGATCTGGTGCTGTTTGACACGGGGCGCGGTGAAGTGCGGCTGCTGGCGGTGGATGGGTCACCAATCTCCGGCTTCAAGGTAGGGACGGTCATCTCGCTCGATGACTACGGCCCTATCGACGACTTGCAGGCGGGCGAGGTCCGTCGGGTGGATGACCTGAGCGTCCTTCCAGCCCTCACCCCGCTGCGCAAGCAGCTGCTGGAAGCCGGCATCCTGAGCTTCCTGACCGTGCCGCTGGTGGCGGATGGAGAGCTGATCGGCGAGATCAATCTGGACTCTTCCCGCCGATCGGCGTTCGATATGGATGCGGAACTGTTGGGGCGCGAGGTCGGCTATCAACTGGCTGTGGCCCTGCGGCAGGCCGTGCTGCGCGTGGCGCTGGAGACTGAGCAGCAGAGGCTGGGGAGGCTGGTGGAGAACCTGCCGCAGGGGGTGGCGCTGCTCGATGCGGAGAAGCGCGTCGTTCTGGCGAACCCGCTGGCACGCGAGTACCTTCCGGATTTGGCGCGCTGGCCTTCGACCGCCACGCTGCAGCAGGTCGGTGGCCGGCCGCTGGAACGCCTGCTGGTCAGCGCCAGCCAGCCGGGCTGGCACGAGGTCCGGCTGGACGCCGGAGTGCGCAAGATGTTCGAGGTGGCCGCGCTGCGTCTGGGAGAAGGCGAAGAGACGGTCGGGTGGATCGTTCAGATCCGCGATGTCACCAGCGAACGATCAGCCCAGGTGCAGCAGCGATCGCAGGAACGCCTGGCCGCCGTGGGGCAACTCGCCGCCGGCCTGGCGCACGATTTCAACAACATCATGTCGGTCATCATCCTGTACGCCGAGATGCTCCTGCAGTCCCCGGGGCGGAACGCACAGGATATCGAGCGGCTGCGGACGATCACCCAGCAGGGGCAGCGAGCGGCGCAGTTGATCCAGCAGATCCTGGACTTCAGCCGCAAGTCCGTGATGGAGCAGCATCCCTTCGATCTGGTGCCCTTCCTGCGCGAGATGGAGGGGCTGCTGACGCGCACGCTGCCCGAGACCATCCGGGTGCGGGTAGTGACTGAGGGCGAGAGTTTCATGCTCTACGGCGACCCGGCGCGAGTCCGGCAGGTGTGCATCAACCTGGCGTTGAACGCGCGCGAGGCAATGCCGGACGGCGGCGAGCTGCGCTTCACGCTGTCCGCCTTTACGCTCCGCGAAGGCGAGCCGGCGCCGTGTGTGGACATGGGCCTGGGCGCGTGGATTCGCATGACGGTAACGGATTCCGGGCCGGGGATCAAGCCGGACGTCATGCCTCACATCTTCGAGCCCTTCTTCACCACGAAGTCCCCGGCGCAGGCCAGCGGCCTCGGACTGGCGCAGGTCTACGGCATCGTCCAGCAGCATCACGGACACATCGATGTCGTCAGCCCGAAGGATGGAGGAACGACCTTCAGCCTGTACTGGCCGGCGCACGCCGCAGCCGTGGCGCCTGTGGTGACTTCCGAGGACGACGACGCCGGCCGAGGGAGTGGGGAGACGATCCTGGTTGTCGAGGACAACGAAGCGACGCGCGCCAGCGTCTCCGAGATCTTGATCGCGCTTGGTTATCGCGTGTTGCAGGCCTCGGATGGTCGGCAAGCCCTCGAGGTGCACGCCCGGGAAGCGGGCCGGATCGACCTGGTGCTGAGCGACCTGGTGATGCCGGGGATGGGCGGCAGCGAACTGGTGCGGGCGCTCGAGGCGAAGGCACCGGAGCAACGCATCCTGCTGATGACCGGCTACCCGCTGGGGGGCACGCGTGAACTCCTTGAGTCCGGCAAAGTGCACTGGCTGCAGAAGCCGCTGACCATGACCAAGCTCGCGCGAGCGGTTCGCGAAGCGCTCGGCGAGAGTCCCGCCCAGGCCGACGCACCCTAGCCCCTCCGTGACCCCTCGTTCAAAAACCCGGCCAGATTCCGCACAGGCTGTCTCCCGTGCTCTCCTTAAGTGGTATGCACGCCACGCGCGGCGGCTCCCCTGGCGCAATGCTCCCGATCCGTACGCCGTCTGGGTCTCGGAGATCATGCTGCAGCAGACCCGGGTGGAGGCGGTGATCCCGTACTACCACCGCTGGATGAAGCGCTTCCCGCGCTTCGAAGATCTGGCGGCGGCAACATCGGACCAGGTCCTGCAGGCATGGGAGGGGCTGGGCTACTACCGGCGTGCGCTGAATCTGTACCAGGCGGCACGGTCACTCGTCGCGCAGGGCAGGGTGGGGCTGCCCGACACGGCGGGCGAATTGGAGCGTCTCCCGGGGATCGGGCGTTACACGGCAGCAGCAATCGCCTCCCTGGCGTTCGGGCGGGACGAGGTCGCCATCGACGGGAACCTGCAGCGCGTCCTGGCGCGGCTGATCGACTTGCGCGTGGACCCGCGTACGCCGGCGGGGGATCGACGGATCCGTGCCCACGCCGAGGCGCTTCTGCCGAGCGGTCGGGCCTCGGCGTTCAACCAGGCGCTGATGGATCTGGGCGCAACGATCTGCCTGCCGCGCGCGCCGCTTTGCCAGTCCTGCCCCATCCATTCCGCCTGTCAGGCCTTCGCTCGGGGAACGCAGAGCCGCCGGCCGGTTCGCGCCGCGCAGCCGGCGATCCCGCATCGGATCGTAGGCGCGGCGGTCGTGCGGCGCGCGGGCCGCGTCCTGATCGCCCGCCGACCGGAGGGGAAACTCCTGGGAGGGATGTGGGAGTTCCCGGGGGGAAAGCGTGAGAGCGGTGAGTCGCTCGTCGGCTGCGTGCAGCGCGAGCTGAAAGAGGAGTTGGGAATTGGGGCCGCCGTCGGCGCGAAGCTGGGCGTCTTCACGCATGCCTACACCCACTTCCGCGTGACGGTGCACGCGTACGCATGCAGCGTGAAGCGCGGGAAACCCGTGGCGCGCGAGCACACTGCCATCCGCTGGGTCAGGCCGGTGAGGTTGACCGAATTCCCGATGGGGAAGGTCGATCGCCAGATCGCCCGGGCGTTCCAGGAGACCATCGCTACGGAGCATGCGAGGATGGCCGGGCCGCGTGGTCCGGCGCTGCGAAAAGAACGCAGGCGCAGCTAGGGCTGGAGCCCCAGGACCTCGGCGCTCAGGCCCGAGAGAAACGAAGGCGTTGAGTCCACCAAGGCGGCGGGTGCTTCCCCCATGTGGAGAGCAAGAAGCTGCTCCGCCAGGGGCGCCGCCTCGTCCGCGGTGTCGGTGGCGGCGAGTCGCAATCCCAGGTCCCGGGCGAAGGCCGCATCCTGCAGCAGGCGATCGATCTCGACCAGGCTCTCCGCCGCGAGGGCCCGCAACTCCGGCGTGGCATAGATCGACGCGCCGGCGCTGACGGCATAATCGCGCAGCAAGGTCAGATAAGGGATCAACCCGAAGGCGTCGCCCGGATTCTCGATCCGACCGTCTGCGTTGAGATCGCCATAGCTGCTCCCCGATTCCCCCTCGGCGACGTTCACCAGATGTTCGGCGTGTCGCTTGGCCATGTCCAGGTCCTGGTTTCGCACGGCGTCGACGGCGAAATCGAGATGGCCATCGAAATGGCCGGCCTGGGCGGGGAGGCCTGCGCGAAGGCTGGCCGACGTCGGTTCCTGGCGGCTGACCGCCTCCAACGCCCGGACCCGCAGAGGAATCTCCGGGTTGAGGATCGCCTGGTAGACGATCGGGCCGTTGGAAGAGTCAGCCGAGGGCTCGAGGCTGATCGCCAAGCCGTCCACCTGGCCGAGCAGGTTGCGCCCGGCGGGGTCGACGACGTGGATCTGGAGGGCTTCTTCCGGTCCCGCGAAACGCATTGCCTCCACCCGGGTGCCGTCCGGCCGCATGAACCACAACACGTAGACCGACCCCGCAGGAGCGGGGGCCACGCCGGGGATGGACAGATCGAGCGCCGCATCGGCGAAGCGCGCCTCGCTCAGCGGAAGGGGAACCAGAGCCGCCTGGGTCGGTTGGTCTGGGACGGTCGAAGGCAGGGCGGCCTGCGCGGGGAGACTCTCGGGGGTGGGCGTGCCGGTCACCCCTCCTGCATAAAGCCGTAGGCCGACCGCGACCAGCACCAGCACTGCAAGCAGCCCCGCACCCATGACGCCCCCTACGAGCCAGGTGAGGCGGGGGCGCGCAGGACGTGCGGTGCTTGGAGGCGAAGTCCGGGCCGGGGCGCGGCGTCGATGCCGATGGCACGACGTGTGGCGGAGAACGGCGCAACGGCGGCGGCGAACGCACGAGCGAGATCACTGGCGGTCTGGAAGCGCTCGGATGGCTCCTTGGCCAGGGCCCGCAGGACAACCTGCTGGATCGCAGGTTCGGTGTCGGGGATCGGCGGCACCGGGTCGTTGACGTGCTTGAACATCACGGCGATGGGCGTCTCGCGGTCGGCGGTGAAGGGTGGCCGACCGGCGAGCATCTCGTACAACACCACGCCCAGGGAGTAGACGTCCGAGCGTGCGTCGATCGGTCCGCCGCGCGCCTGCTCCGGGCTCATGTATGCCGGGGTGCCGAGCACATCACCCGAGGCGGTCTGCGTTCCGGTGCCGGCGATGTGAGCGATGCCGAAGTCAGTCAGGATCGGCTGGACATCCGCCGTCAGCGGCAGGCCCGGGAGGAGCGGCGTGGCGCCGGCGCGCAGAATGACGTTCGCAGGCTTCACGTCGCGGTGGACGATCCCCTTGGCATGGGCGTAATCCAGGGCCGAGGCCAGGTCGGTCATCAAACGGGCGATCGTCGGCAGCGGCAGGGCCAGGCCCGTGGCGCCGAGCTCGCTCAGGTGCACCTCGAGCGACTTCCCTTCCAGCAGTTCCATGACGATGTACGGACGCCCATCCACCACGTCGAAGTCGTACACATGGACGATATTGGAGTGCCGCAGGGAGGCGACCGATTGGGCTTCGGCGGTGAAGCGCCGGCGCAGATCCTCGTCCTCGGTCAGGTGCGCGTAGAGGATCTTGACCGCCACCGGGATGTTGAGCGTCGAGTGCCGGCCGAGGTAAACCTCGGCCATGCCGCCGCGGCCGAGCGGTTGCTCGAGGACGACCTTCGACAGGGTCCTGCCCGACCATTCGCTCATGGGCGAATGCCTGGGGTGCGTCCTGTCTGGGGCCGATTGCGCCGCATGCGGCGAGTATAGCATGCGAGGCTGGCCCGCCCCGGCCGACTGGTGCGCCGGGACGATGCGCTGTGTGCGCCGGGGGACCGCTGGGCCAAAGCATGGGGCAGTCGGACCGATGCGAGGGCCGGATGGAACTGAAGGCAAAGGGAGGATGCCCTCGGCCTATAATGGCGTCATGCCCAAGATCCTGATCGTCGAAGATGAGGTCACCGTTCGGGATACACTGGCGCTCAACCTGCGGGCCGAGGGATACGATGTCGCCACGGCTTCCGACGGTGAGGCCGGCCTGGCGGCGGCCCGCAGCGGCAAGCCCGACCTGGTGGTGCTGGACGTGATGCTGCCCAGGCTGGACGGGCTGACGGTCTGCCGGCTGCTGCGCCGGGAGAGTACTCTGCCGATCATTCTACTCACCGCACGCGGGACGGAGACTGACAAGATCATCGGCCTGGAGACCGGCGCCGACGACTACATCGTCAAGCCGTTTGCCCTGGGAGAATTCCTGGCGCGGGTGCGCGCCGCCCTGCGCCGAGGGCAGGCCGGCGCCGGATTGCCCATTGAACTTGTCTCCCGGGACCTGCGGCTGGACCTTCAAGGGCGGCGCGCTTTCCTGGAGGCGCGCGAAATCTCGCTTGCGCCGCGTGAATTCGACCTGCTGGCCGAGCTGATGCGAAACCGAGGCGTGGTGTTGACGCGTGAGCTGCTGCTGGCCAGTGTCTGGGGGGATGAGTATTCAGGGGAGACGCGGACCGTGGATGTCCATATCCGCTGGCTGCGCAAGAAACTCGAGGCGGATGCGTCGAATCCGGAGCGAATCGTGACCGTGCGCGGCATGGGATACAGGTTCGAGGGCTGATGGATCCGTCCCTGCTGGTGGTAGCGCTCGTGGCCGTCGGCTTCGCCGCACTGTGGGTGCGCGAGCTGCGCCGCCACCGCGCCACGCGCCAGGCCCGCGCCGCGCTGCGCGCAGGGCTTGAGGCCGCGCAACAGCAGTCCCAGCAAACCGCCGAGCGACAGCTGTGGCTCGAAACCTTCGGGCTGGCCAGCCAGGAGATGCTGATCGCCCTGGATCATCAACTGCGCGTGCGCGGCGTCAACCCCGCCGCGCGGCAAGCCCTGGGCCCACCGTCTCCGGAGGGCACGCTGATCAGTTACGTGCGCAGCCTGGACCTCGAGGACTTGGTGCGCGAGGCGCTCGAGTCGGGCGCCGGCGCGGTGCTGGAGCGCACCGTGCGATTCGGCCGCCGGCCGTTCCTGGCTCGCGCCGTGTGCACCCCGGAGGGCGTTGGAGTATCCCTGGCCGACATCGCCGAGAGGGAACGCCTGGGTCGGGCACGCCAGGACATGGTCGCCAATCTGTCGCATGAACTGCGTACGCCCCTGACGGCGCTGCGCCTGCTGGCTGATACGCTTCAAGTGCCGGCGGGTCAGGACCCGTCGACGGCGCGCGAGCTGGCGTCGAAGATCAGCGCCGAGGTCGACACACTCAGCCAGATGACGCAGGAGATGCTGGACCTGGCGGCGATCGAATCCGGCCGGCAGGTGATCCGGCTGGTTCCAACGCGCCTTGCTGACGACGGTTGCGCGTGCCCTTGAGCAGCATGCCGATCAGGCTCGGCGCCAGAGCGTGCAGGTGGGCGTGGACGTCCCCGCCGATCTCGAGGTCCTGGCCGATACGGACCAGGCGGTGCGTGCCGTGGGGAATGTGCTGCACAACGCCATCAAGTTCTCCCCGGCCGGCGGTGTGGTGGAGATCCGGGGCCGCCTGGACGACGGGGGCGAGTTGGTCACGCTGTCGGTTGCCGACGAAGGGCCGGGGATCCCGCCGGAGGAGCTTGAGCGCATCTTCGAGCGGTTCTTCCGGGGCGACCGGTCGCGGGGAACGCCGGGCACCGGCCTGGGACTGGCGATCGTGCGCCACGTCCTGCGCGCCCACGGCGGTGAGGCCTGGGCGGAAGACCGCCGGCCGCCCCAGCGCGGCGCGGTCCTGTTTCTGCGTTTCCAACCGGCGCGAGACCGTAACCCTTCCTCGCCCGGTTAGCCGAAACCTCCCCCGGTTAAGAAGTCATAACAGGACCTTGACCCGGCCTTAAGTGCGCCGGGGTAGGCTGATCACAGAGATGAACACACCTACGAGAAGAGGTTTGCACATGTCTTTCCAACGAATTTCCATTCCGGGTTTGCTGATGGTGCTTTCAATGTTGATCGCGGCGTGCGGCGGCACGGCCACCCCGACCGCGGCACCGATGGAACCGACGGCCGTTCCGGCCCTGGCTACGGCGGAGCCCGCCCAGCCGGCTGCGACGGGCAAGGTCCAACTTCCCGAGGTTGACCCCCTGGCGCTGTCCGGAAACATAGTATCAGCGGGAAGTTCGACGGTATTCCCGCTGAGCGAGCGGATGGCCGAGCGCTTCAAGGATGAGGGCTTCGGCGGTGAAATCAACCATCGACAGCATCGGCTCGGGAGCGGGGCTGGAGCGGTTCTGCGTGGCGGGCGAGACCGACATCGCCAATGCCAGCCGGGCGATCAAGGAAGACGAAGTGGCGGCATGCAAGGCTATCGGGCGCACGCCGATCGAATTCCGCATCGGCACCGACGCCCTGGCCGTGGTCGTCTCGAGCGAGAACGACTTCCTGACGGGCGTATCGACGGACCAGCTGGCCCTGATCTTCTCCACGGCAGAGACGTGGGCGGATGTGGATCCGGCCTGGCCGGCGGAGCCGATCCTGCGCTTTAGCCCCGGCACCGACAGCGGGACGTTCGACTACTTCGTTGAGCACGTGTTTGCCAAGGACGAAGCCCCGCTGCTGGGGGCCAAGAACCTGCAGTTGAGCGAGGACGACAACGTGCTGGTGCAGGGTGTCGAAGGCAGCCCCTACGCCATCGGCTACTTCGGCTTCGCCTACTATCAGGAGAACGCCGACAAGCTGAAGGCTGTGTCGGTCGACGGCGTCGCCCCGACGGCCGTGACGGCGGAGAACGGTGAGTACCCGCTGGCCCGTCCCCTGTTCATCTACTCGGATCCGATGATCCTGGCGCAAAAGCCCCAGGTAGCCGGGTTCATCAACTTCTATCTGACGTTCGTGAACGAAGAGATCCTGGACGTCGGGTACTTCCCGGCGAGCGACGAAGCCCTCGACGCCGCCCGGCAGGCCTGGCTGGACGCCGTCCCGTAAGGCCCGCGCTCTTCCGGCCGACCGATGACCCGCGGCACAGGGAGTGACCTACTCCCTGTGCCGCTTTGCCCGTAGAATCCGTGTGTTGCCCGTGGACTCTTCAGGAGCAGGTTGGATGCAGACTGCCATGCGATCCGGCCCGGCAGAGAGCGTGATCTTCCCCGGGCCTCCCACCGCACAGTCCCTGGGATTGAAGCGCCGCCGTCGATTGGGTGAGACCCTGATCCAGGGTTTCCTGTTCTTCAGCGGGGCGTTGTCGATCCTGACGACGATCGGCATCGTCGTCGTCCTGGTGCGCGAGTCACTGCGCTTCTTCAGCAGCCCCGAGGTCAGCCTGGGAGAATTCCTCACCGGGACGACCTGGCAGCCGCACATCGGGGAGTTCGGCATCTGGCCGCTGGCCACCTCGACGCTGATCACCACCGGCATCGCCATGCTCGTGGCCGTCCCGCTAGGGCTGTGCGTCGCCATCTACCTGAGTGAGTACGCCACCGAGCGGGCCCGTTCCCTGCTCAAGCCCGTGCTCGAACTCCTGGCCGGCGTCCCGACGGTGGTGTACGGCTACTTCGCCCTGACGTTCATGACCCCGCTGCTGCGTTCGATTTTTGGGCGGGACGTGGTCGAGATCTACAACATGGCGTCAGGCGGCATCGTGATGGGCATCCTGATCCTGCCGCTGATCAGCTCGATCAGTGAGGACGCACTGAGCGCCGTGCCGCGCTCGCTGCGCGAGGCATCCTATGCCGTGGGCGCCACGCGGCTGGAGACGGCCGTGCGCGTGGTCGTCCCGGCCGCCGTCTCCGGGATCTCGGCCGCGCTGATCCTGGGCCTGTCGCGCGGCATCGGCGAGACGATGATCGTCGCCCTGGCGGTCGGTGCCGGCCCGGCCTTCACCTTCAATCCCTTCAAGGGCGCCGAGACGATGACCGGCCACATCGTGCGCATCAGCGGCGGCGACTTGAGCTACGGATCGATCGACTATGACAGCATCTTCGCCATCGGGCTGACGCTGTTCCTGATGACGTTGACGCTCAACATAATCAGCCAGTCGGTCGTCCGCCGATTCCGGAAGGCGTACGAGTGACCTCCCAGGCGACCGCTCCGCCGTCGGCCTACGACTACCGCACGCTCCAGCGCCATCGACTGTCGAGCCTCGGACGCTGGACATTCCTGGCCTCCACCATCGTCGGCATCGTTGTGCTTTCGGCACTGCTCTTCAACGTCATTGACCAGGCATTCGGGCTGGTGGCGATCGAGGCCAAGGTCGACCCGGCATCCCTGGCCGTGGACGGCGTTCCTCTTGAGGATCTGTCGCAGGCCCAGTTGACGGCGATCCTTGAGGCGCATGTGTCCAAGGGCCTCCTCCGCCGTCTGGAGAGCGACCAGCCGCTGGCGGACCGTACTCGCGTCGAGGTCTATCAGCTGGTCCTCGATCGGGTGGTCGAACCGACGATCGTTGAGACCTGGTCGCTGAGCAACTCGCTGCTGCACAAGCCGGAGATCGAGGCCCGGACAGCGGCGGACCACCCCGCCGCAGCGCTGTCGTTCCGCGCATGGGTCAACCCGGCGTTCGTTGGGGCGTCGCAGTCGAGCAACCCGCTGCTGGCAGGCATTCGCGGTGCGATCCTGGGATCGCTGTGGATCATCGGCCTGACGGTCCTGCTGGCCCTTCCGATCGGGATCGGCGCGGCCGTGTACCTCGAAGAGTACGCCGCCGACACCTGGCTCAATCGCATCATCCAGACCAACATCAACAATCTGGCCGGGGTGCCTTCGATCATCTACGGCATCCTGGGGTTGGCGATCTTCGTCCGCGCCCTTGAGCCGCTGACCAGCGGCGCCGTTCTTGGTCAGGTGTCCGATCCTACGTCGGCCAATGGCCGCACGATTTTGGCCGCGGGGCTGACACTCGGGCTGCTGGTCTTGCCCCTGGTGATCATCAATGCCCAGGAGGCGATTCGGGCAGTGCCCGCGACTCTGCGCCAGGCGGCGTACGGCCTGGGTGGCACAAAGTGGCAGACGGTCTGGCACCATGTGCTGCCCAACGCCATCGCCGGGATCCTGACCGGGACGATCCTGGCCGTCTCGCGTGCCATGGGCGAGACCGCGCCGCTGGTCGTGGTGGGTGCTTCCACATTCATCACCTCCGATCCCACCGGCATCTTCTCCAAGTTCACCGCTCTCCCGATCCAGATCTACCAATGGACGGCGCGGCCCCAAGCTGAGTTCCGCAACCTGGCGGCGGCGGCCATCCTGGTGCTCCTGCTGCTGCTGCTCAGTCTGAACGCCGCCGCCATCCTGCTACGCAACCGCTACGGCCGGCAGGGCCGCTACCTGTAGGAGTTTCGAATGCTGACCGTGCTCTCCGTCTCCCCCAGCTCTTCCACCGCGGATCCGACGGCGCGCAGTGTGCGCGTGAGTGGGGAGGTGCTGCGAACTGGAGAGGACATCGACGCACTCAAGGCCGCCATGGAGATGCGGCACTTGAGCGTGTATTACGGGTCGTTTCTGGCAGTCCAGGATGTGAGCCTGAAGGTCGCCCGTCACAAGATCACTGCCATCATTGGGCCTTCGGGATGCGGGAAGAGTACGCTGCTGCGGTCCCTCAACCGCATGAACGAACTGGTGCTCACAGCCCGCACCGAGGGTGAGGTGATGTTCGATGGGCTGAACATCTACTCACCCGGCATCGATCCGGTCGAGGTGCGGCGGCGGGTGGGGATGGTCTTCCAGAAGCCCAACCCGTTTCCCAAGAGCATCTACGAAAACGTCGCCTGGGCGGCGCGCATCAACGGCTACCGAGGTGAGATGGACGAGTTGGTCGAGCGCTGCCTGAACCGGGCGGCGTTGTGGGACGAGGTCAAGGACAAACTCAAACAGAGCGGCCTGTCGCTCTCCGGCGGTCAACAGCAGCGGCTGTGCATCGCTCGGGCGCTGGCTGTCGAGCCGGACGTCATCCTGATGGACGAGCCGTGCTCGGCGCTCGACCCGATCGCCACGCTGCGCATCGAGGAGCTCATGCGCCAGCTGTCGGTCAACTACACGATCGTGATCGTGACGCACAATATGCAGCAGGCGGCGCGGGTCTCGGACGTGACGGCGATGATGATGCTGGTCGGAGAGAAGCGCGCCGGCTCGGTGATCGAAGTCGGGCCGGCGGAGACCATGTTCACTCGTCCGAAGGACAAGCGGACCGAAGATTACGTCACCGGGCGGTTTGGCTGAGGGCGGCTCAGGAGGATAGGCGGATGACGCACGCGCGTTCGACGCTCGACCGGGAACTGACCGAGATCAATGAGGGCCTGCTGCGCATCGGCAGCCTGGTCGATGCGGCCATCGAGCGCTCGATCCAGGCGCTGGCCCATCGGGACTCCGCCCTGGCCCTCCAGGTGGACGCCGACGATGCCAAGGTCAACGCCCTGCGTTTCCAGGTGGAAGAGGCCTGCCTGGCGCTCATTGCCCGGCAGCAGCCGGCAGCCAGCGACCTGCGAGCCGTTCTGGCGGCCTTCAGCATCGTCACCGACCTGGAGCGCATGGGCGATCATGCGGCCGGCATCGCCCGCACGGTCGTGCACATGGGGGACCAGCCGCTCCTCAAGCCGCTCATCGATCTGCCGCGCATGGCCGAGACCTGTCGCGAAATGCTGCGTCAATCGCTGCAAGCGTATGTGGAGCGCGACGCCGCAAGGGCACGGCCGATCGTCGCCATGGACGACGTCGTAGACGCACTGTACACGCAGATCTTCCGCGAGATTCTGTCGTATATGGTCGAGGATCCGCACACGACCAGCCGCGGACTGTATCTGATCTTCGCCGCCCACAATCTTGAGCGGATTGGCGATAGGGTGACCAACATCGTGGAGCGGATCCTGTTCATGGCCAGCGGGGAAATGCGCGAGCTCAACCCGAAGGTCAGCAAGGCGATGACCGACTTGATTGAGTAGCCGCCCACGCTGATCCCCGGTCTGGGGTGGCGTGTCTCGCGGTCGGGCGTCTGTCTGCTGGCTGTGGCCGAACCTTCGGGGACCGAAGGTCCGGCATGCTATAATTTTTGGCTGAGGGCGCCCTGCGCCCTTTTTTCTCGGCCCCGGAGGAAGAAATGCGGCCGTCCGTGACCAGTCCCGAACCCCAGCCTGAAGACGCCCGACCGGATGAGCGCGTCTGGCATGCGCTGGAGGTCTCCGATGTCTTGCCGGCCCTGGGCACTTCGCCCCAGCGCGGGCTGACGTCTGAGGAGGCCGCGCAGCGCCTGACGCGCTACGGGTACAACGAGTTGGAGGAAAAGCCCCGGCCGGGGTTCTGGCGGATGCTGCTTGGGCAGCTGAGCTCCTTCATCGTCATCGTCCTGATCGTCGCCGGAGTGGTCTCCGCCGTGCTGGGCGACTTCATCGAGGCCGGCGCCATCCTGGCGATCGTTGCCCTGAACGCGCTGCTGGGCGTTGTTCAGGAACGACGAGCGGAAGAAGCCCTGGCGGCTCTGAGGCGCATGGCCGCTCCCGAAGCCCAGGTAGTTCGCGATGGACACCGGGTGAGCGTCCCGGGGCGTGAGCTCGTCCCAGGCGATCTGGTCGTTCTGGAATCGGGCAACTTCGTGCCCGCCGATCTGCGGCTGGTGGAGACCGTCAACCTGCGCATCGAAGAAGCGGCGCTGACGGGCGAGTCGGTCGCCGTGGAAAAGGACGCCCGCGTCGTGCTCCGGCAGGACGTGCCCCTGGGCGACCGGTTGAACACCGCCTTCATGGGCACCGTGGTTGCCTACGGCCGCGGGCGTGGCGTCGTGGTCACCACCGGCATGCACACGCAGATCGGCCTGATCGCCGCCATGCTCCAGGCGGCGGAGGACGAGTCGACTCCCCTGCAGCGCAAGCTCGACCAATTGGGCAAGGTGTTGGGGTGGGCGGCGCTCGCCGTATGTGCACTGGTGTTCCTGGTCGGCTGGGCGCGCGGCTATGAGCCGTTTGAGATGTTCATCATCGCCGTCAGTCTGGCGGTGGCAGCCGTGCCGGAGGGATTGGCGGCAGTCGTCACCATCACGCTGGCGCTGGGCATGCGCGAGATGATCAAGCGGCATGCGCTGATCCGGCGGTTGGCGTCGGTCGAAACGCTCGGATCGACGACGGTGATCTGCTCGGACAAGACCGGCACGCTGACCCAGAACCAGATGACCGTCACTCGGCTGTGGGTCGACGGCACGCTGCTGGAGGTCACCGGGCAGGGATACGATCCGGTCGGGGCATTCCGGGTCGACGGCCAACCGGTCGATCTGATTCGGATGCCGGGGGCGTCCACCGCCCTGTGGGCGGCCGTGCTGGCCAACGACGCCGAGATCGAGCGGGCCGAGGAGGGTCAGGCGTCGCGCTTCCGGGTGGTCGGCGACCCGACCGAGTCGGCGTTGATCGTGGCGGCGGTCAAAGGCGGCGCGGATCAGGACCGGCTGGACCGCGCCTACCCGCGCATCGACGAAATCCCGTTCAATTCAACCCGCAAGCGCATGACCACACTGCACCGCGTGGTGGAACCCTCAACGGCCGACCCGAGCCCCTTCACCGATGACCATCACCGAGAGTGGGTGGTTTCGGCGACGAAGGGCGCCCCGGACATCGTGCTGGACCTGTGCACGCACGTCCAGCATCTGGATGACAGCCGCACGCCGTTGACGGAGGCGATGCGCCAGCAGATCCTGGAGGCGAACAGCCGCATGTCGCAGCAGGCGCTGCGCGTGCTGGCGGTGGCCTATCGGGTCGACCAGGAGGCGCCGGGAGAGGTTACTCCCGAAACGATCGAGCGCGACCTGACCTTCGTCGGCCTGTTCGGCATGATCGACCCGGGCAGGGCGGAGGTGCCGCCGGCGATCGAACGTGCCCGCAAGGCCGGCATCCGCACGGTGATGATCACGGGCGACTTCGCCAACACCGCCCGCGCCATCGCCGAGCAGATCGGACTGCTGCGGCCGGGCGGCCAGGTGCTGACCGGAGCCGATCTGGCGGCAATGGACGAAGCGGCGCTGAAGACCGAGGTGGTGCGCACCGACGTCTACGCCCGCGTCTCCCCCGAGCACAAGGTCCGCATCGTCGATGCGCTGAAGGCCAACGGCGAGATCGTGGCCATGACCGGCGACGGGGTCAACGATGCTCCGGCGCTCAAGCGGGCCGACATCGGCGTGGCGATGGGGATCACCGGGACGGATGTGGCCAAGGAAACAGCCGACATGGTGCTGACCGACGACAACTACGCCAGCATCGTCTCGGCCGTCGAGCAGGGCCGCATCATCTACGCCAACATCCGCAAGTTCGTCTTCTACCTGCTGTCGTGCAACCTGGGCGAGATCACCGTGATCTTCGTGGCCACGCTGGCCGGCCTGCCCTCCCCGCTGACGGCGATCCAGCTGCTGTGGCTCAACCTGGTCACCGACGGCGCGCCGGCGCTGGCCCTCGGGATGGAGAAGGGCGACCCGGACACGATGGACCAGCCGCCGCGGCCCCCCAACGAGCCGGTGATCAACCGGTCGATGCAGCTCGGGATCGTCCTGCAAACGCTGGCGATCTCCGGGGTCACGCTGGGGGCCTACTTCGTCGGACTACGCGCTCATCCGGAGGCGCCGCAGTTCGCCGAGACCATGTCGTTTGCCACCCTCTCCTTTTCGGAGCTGTTGCGTGCCTTCACGGCGCGCTCGGAGCGCTATCCACTGCTGCGCATGGGTCTGTTCTCCAATCGGACGATGGTGTACGCCGTGCTGTCGTCGCTGGCGCTGGTGGTGGCCGTGCTCTATGTGCCGTTCCTGCAGCCGGTGTTCAACACCGTGACCCTCGGCTGGGCGCAGTGGGAACTGATCCTGCCGCTGGTGTTCGTGCCGGCGCTGGTGGCGGAGCTCACCAAGTGGGGGATCAGCTTGCGGGCCAGGCGCGCCGCGCGCTAGCCGCCCACGACGGGCGAATCGCGCCGGGCGCGTCAGCGCCCGGCGCTGTGTTTCTCGGGCGGGGCAAGGGACTACACTTGCCTGGCACGGCAGTCCGTCGGAGGTCTCATGGATCAGGCTCTTCCCGCTTCCGCCACCGTCAGCCGCTCCCCCAGGCAGCGCTGGCGATTCGTGCGGGTGCTGGCTTTCTTTGCGCCGGTGGGATTGGGAATCGTCGTCTGGGACATCGGGTTGCGCGTGATCGGGTTGGGCCGCATTGCCCGGCGCACCGCACCGGCGCGCTACCGCGGCATTGCCCGGCGCTATCGCCGCCTGGCGGCACGCCTGGGTGGTGTGTGGATCAAGGTTGGACAGTTCCTGTCCGCCCGAGTCGACGTGTTGCCCGAAGTCATCACTGCCGAGTTGGCCGGGCTGCAGGACGAGGTGGCGCCGGAGTCGGCGGCGGCTATGCGCGGCGTGATCGAACAGGAACTCGGGCAGCGCGTCGACCAGATCTTCACGGCGTTCGAGGACCGGCCGCTGGCCTCCGCCTCGCTCGGACAGGTGCACCGTGCACGCTTGGGGAACCAGGCAGTGGTGGTCAAAGTCCAGCGGCCGGACATCCATAGCCTGCTGGAAGTGGATCTGGCCGCGCTGCGCGTCGTCGTCGGCTGGCTCAAGCACTACCCGCCGGTGGCGCGTCGTGCGGACCTGGACGCGCTGGTGGCGGAGTTCAGCCGCACCCTGTGGGCGGAAATCGACTATGTGGCCGAGGCGGAGAACGCCGGCCGATTTGCGGCGATGTTTGCCGCCGACGGCGGTGTGCGCGTGCCGAAGGTCTTCGCCGGCCAGAGCACACGCCGCGTCCTGACGCTGGAGGATGTCTACGCCATCAAGATCACGGACTACGCCGCGATTGACGCCGCCGGCGTGAACCGGGCCGAGGTGGCGGAGAGGCTGTTCACCACCTACCTGCGGCAGATCTTCGACGAGGGCTTTTTTCACGCCGACCCCCATCCCGGTAACCTTTTCGTGGAGCCGAACGGCCCGTCGGGCTGGAAGCTGGTGTTCGTGGACTTCGGGATGGTGGGGCACGTCTCAGAGCGCATGCGGCGCGGGCTGCGGGACCTGGCCGTCGGACTGGGCGTGCGCGATCTCGATCGGCTGCTCAAGTCGTACGAGGAACTCGGGGTTCTGCTCCCCGGGGCCGACACGCGGCGGCTGCGGCAGGCGGAAAATGCCCTCTTCGACCGACTGTGGGGGAAGAGCATGCAGGAGCTCACCCACCTCGATCCCCGCGAAATGCACGCCATGGCGCACAAGTTCCGGGACCTGGTCTTCGACCTCCCCTTTCAGATGCCGGCCGACCTGATCTTCCTGGGGCGCTGCGTGGCCATCCTCTCGGGCATCTGCACCGGTCTGCACCCCGATTTCAACTTGTTCGGCGGCCTGGCACCGTTCGCCCAAAGCTTGTTGGCCGACGAAGGCGGGGATTGGATCAAGACGGTGCTCGACACCCTGGTGAGGGAGGGGGGCCGGCTGGTGGCCCTACCGGCGCGCATCGACGCCGCGTTGGGGGAATTGGAGCGCGGGGAATTGGTGGTTTCGGCGCGCCCTTCCCCGGAACTGGAGGATCAGATCACCACCCTGCGCCGTGGGCTGCAGCGTGTCGCCGCGGCCGTCCTCTGCGCCGGCTTCCTGGTGAGCGGCACTTTGCTCTACGGGCAGGATGAACCCAGGCTGGCGATCGCCGGCTGGGCGGCCGCTGCGATCGCGTTCGGCTTCATGCTCCGCGGCTGAGCACAACGCAGTCCCGAAGGCGGCCGGATCCGCGCGCCAAGTCTGCGACCTGGCGGGGGGACGACGTCGTTCAGTCTCCGCAAGCCGAGGGAAGTCCGAGACGCGGCCAGGCGTGGTGGATCTGCGCTGCGATCCCTGGCCGGGGAAACCCACGCATCGGATTCAGTCGCTCGGGAGCGGGGCGTGCTGCAAGGCGATGCCCACTCAGGTTAGTTGAATCTGCGCGACCACTCGGGAGCGCGCAGCGTGCGCCAGGTCCTCGGGATAGGGGGTCCCGTCGGGTCGCATCCGGACGCCGAGGAGGCGAGCGTAGGCCGGGATGCGGGCCAGGATCCGCCCAAGGAGCACGGCCACCTCGGGGTCGCCTTCGGACAATGTGGCCTGGCCCCGCCGGGCCTGCCCGCGCAGGCGTACACCCACCTCGGCGCCCCCGCGCAGGTTGCGCCACCACGTTCGTTTGCGCAGGCTGATGATCATGAGCGTTTCCCCGTAGCGCAGGTAGTTGACCGGGGTCGTGTACACGCGTCCGCTGCGCCGGCCGGTGACCGAGACCAGCATTATTCCATCACCGGCCATCGCGTGCAGAGGCGAGCGGAGCAGGGCGGAGAGGATCGGGTTTCCAAGGCGGTTGAAGAAGTCTTGCAGCGACACCGTCGATCGACCTCCTTCGCACCGGCGATCAGGCTGGACGGAGCGAGTCGCGGGCGATCGGGTTGTAGAGTTCCGGGCGGCGGTCGCTCCATAGATCGAGCTCATACTCGCCGGCGGCGTAGACCAGGCGCTTGACGTCACTGCCGCGCCGGGTCGATCTCCGCAAAGAGCGTCTGTTCGCCCTCGGGTGAGCCTTCGGCCAGGATCTCGCCGTCGGGGGCGACGATCACGCTGCGGCCCAGGTAGTGTGTGCCGCGCTCCTCGCCGCAGCGGTTGGCGGCGACCAGGTAGACCCGGTTCTCGGCGGCGCGACTCCGGGTGATGAATTCCGGGTAGAGCGTGCCGGCGGCAGGCCAGGCGGTCGGCAGAGCGATCACCTGCGTGCCGAGCAGTGCAAGTACGCGGCAAGGTTCCGGGAAACGCAGATCGTAGCAGATCAGCATGCCAACCCGCCCGGCGGGCGTAGCTACCGGGGGGACGAGGGCATCGCCGGCGGCCAGGTAGCGATCGACGCCCAGAAGCGGCAGGTGAGTCTTGCGATAGCGGGCCAGCAGTCCCTTTGGTCCGAGGATCACGGCTGTGTTGAACAGCGTGCCATCGACATCTCGTTCGAGCAGGCCCAGGACCACGTGCACCTCGTCTTCGTCACACGCCTGAATGATCGCCTGTGTGGCTGAGCCGGGGATGGGCTGCGCCAGGGCATCCGCCTCATCGGGCGTGACGACGTAGCCGCTGAGGGCGATCTCGGGGAAGACGATCAGCCTCGCCTCACGCGCTGCGGCCTGTCGCGTATGGTCGAGAATACGCGCCAGGTTGCTGCTGACGTCGAGCAGCTCCGGCTGCATCTGGACGGCGGCCACGCGCAGCATGTGCGCCTCCCGCGGAGAAGGATCGTGGGACTCTAAGTGCAGGGCCCGGCCGCCGTCGACGGGAGCGGACGGCGGACGAGCCCGCGCGGGTCAGGCTTTCTCAGCTTCTTCCATGCGCTTCAGGACATGGTCGATCAGGCTGCGCGCCGCCAGCAGGGCTTCGCGGCGGGCCGCGCGGCGGTGCTGTAAGAACTCCGGCGGCACCATGGCCTCCCATCCGGCGCGAGCTTCCGCTCTTGCCTGGTGAAGGTGCCGACGAACTTCCTCCGGCACCCGCGGCCGGGGCCGTGGCTCAGATTGTGGTTGGTCATGCTCACCCATCTCAACCTCCCGATCAGCTTGTCCCTCGGCGGATCCGCCTACAACCTCTCGACCACGGTGGCGGTCGCCATCCCGTGCCCGATACACATCGTCTGCAGACCGTAACGGCCGCCTCGGCGCGCCAGGCCATCGACGAGCTTGGTCATCAGGATAGCACCGGTGGCGCCGAGCGGGTGGCCGTGTGCGATGGCGCCGCCGTCCGGGTTGACCAGGTCGAGATTGGCGCCCGTCTCCTTCTGCCACGCGAGCACAACCGAGGCGAAGGCTTCGTTGATCTCGATCTGGTCCATCTGGTCGAGCCGCAAGCCGGCGCGCTCCAGGACCTTGCGCGTGGCGGGGATCGGCCCATCGAGCATCAGCACCGGATCCGAGCCCACGACGACGCGGGCGACGATCCGGGCGAGAGGTGCGGCGCCGGACTCCCGCAGGTAGCGCTCCGAGGCGAGCAGGAGGGCGGCCGCCCCGTCGCTCACCTGGCTGCTGTTGGCGGCGGTCACGACGCCGTCGGGCTTGAACGCCGGCGCCAGGGCAGCCATCTTCTCGCGGCTGGGCGGCATTCTCACGCCCTGATCGAGTTCGACGCGCCGGGTGCCGCCATCATCCATGGCGATCTCCACCGGTGCGATCTGGCCCTTCAGCGCGCCGCTCTGTATGGCGGCTCCGGCGCGCACGTGACTTTGATAGGCGTAATCGTCCAGTGCCTGGCGCCCGATCGTCCACAGCTCGGCCATCATTTCAGCGCTGATCCCCTGGTGCACCAGCCGGTAAGGGAAGTCCGTCGGCCAGGACTTGGGGTAGTCGCGGCCCAGCGGCTGGTGCGACATCATCTCGACCCCGCCGGCGATCACCAGGTCCATGTCGCCGGCCAGGATCGCCTGCGCGGCGAAGTGGATGGCCTGCTGGCTGGAACCGCACATGCGGTTCAGCGAGACGGCGGGCACGTGAGCCGGGAAGCCGGCCTGAAGCACGGCCAGGCGCGCCAGGTTGGCCCCCTGGTCGTCGACCGGGGTGACGATCCCGAGGATCACATCCTCCACCCGGCCCGGATCTGCACCGGCGCGGCGGACGACTTCGCGCAGGACGTGCGCCGCCAGATCCACCGGGGCGACGGGGAACAGCGCGCCTGCCTCAGGCTTGCCGATGCCGATGGGCGTTCGCACCGCGGCGATGATGTACACTTCGGCCATCGATTCCCTCCGGGCGGAGGCGCGCGGCCCGCGCCCGTCCAGCATACGGCGCACGGCGTGCGGCGTCAACTACGACCGGCGCATTCACGGCCGAGCGTGCGAATGCGGATCGGTGGTTGGAGGGCGCGGGGATGCCGCACCCGGGGTGAGTGGAATGGGCACACGATGGCGATTTCCGCGAGCGGTCTGGCTAGCCTGGGTGCTGGTGATAGGGGCGGCCGCGTGCCAGCCGCAGGCGGAGGACAAGTACGCCACGGCGCAGGCGCTCACGGCGGCGCTGCGCCAAGCCGGGGCGACGGTGGAAGCCACGGCGATCGCGGCCCCGCCGGAGTTCAGTGCCGGTGCGGCCTGGACGCTGCAGGTCAATCAAGGCCTGGTGTATGTGTACGAGTATGCCGGGGCGGAGGAGGCGCAGGCGGTCGCGGCGACGCCTGGCGCCCAATGGCCTCAGCCTGTCGGGGACGCCGCTGCCGTGGGAAGGACGCGTGTCGGTCTGGCGCGCGGATGAGATCCTCGTCGTCTATCCAGGGACCGAGGGCGGGTTGCTGCTGCTGCTGAATGGGCTGCTCGGCGACCCGCTGACGGCGCAGCCCGAAGGGCCGGAGGAACCCTACCCGCCGGCGGTGGCGGCGGCGATGGTGGCCTGGGCGCAGTCGCAAGGTCTGGATCCCGCCGGCGTGGAAGTGGTAGGCTACACGGCTGCCGAATGGCTGGATGGATGCCTCGGGCTGCCGGCAGCGGGGGAGAGCTGCGCGCCCGGGACGGTCCGCGGCTGGGTGGTGGAGCTGCGCGCCGACGAGGGCCTCGGGGTCGGCGCACACGGACGACCTGGGACTGCAGGTGCGGCTGGTCCCCGGCGATTGACACGACAAGCGGAGTCGCCTATCCTATCGAAGGACGATATCGAAAGGCGATAGGATGCCCGCAGATCCGGTACGCGAGATCTTCCTCGGCTTCATCCGCCTGCACATCCTCTATCATGCCCAGACGGAGCCGGTGTACGGCGTAGGCTTGATGCGCGAGCTTCAACGTCACGGCTACGACGTGGGGCCGGGGACGCTCTATCCAACGCTGCATGCGCTGGAGAGGCAGGGATACCTGCGCAGCGATCTGGAGCGCGTCGTGGGTCGGCGGCGACGGGTCTATCGTGCCACGCAACGCGGCCGCGCACTGCTCGTGGAGGGCCGACAACGGGCGAAAGAACTGTTGATGGAGATCGAGAGCCGGACCCGGGTCGCGGCCGGGCGCGCCGCCCCTGCGCGACGCGTGCATTGAGTCCCTGGATGTGCCAGGGGCAGGAGTCTGATGCAAGCCGAGCGCCCAGAGACCGGATCCCGATTGCGAGAGGTTGTCGGTCTGTTCCTCCGCCTAGGCTTGACAGCTTTCGGAGGGCCGGCGGCCCATGTGGCCTTGATGCGCGAAGAAGTCGTCCGGCGGCGCGGCTGGCTCACCGACGAAGCTTTCCTCGATCTGCTGGGTGCAACGAATCTGATCCCCGGCCCCAACTCGACGGAAATGGTCATCCATATTGGGTACCTGCGCGCCGGCTGGGCCGGCTTGGTGGCCTCCGGGTTGGCCTTTATCCTTCCGGCCGCCAGCATGGTCCTTGGTCTTGCCTGGGCCTACCAGCGCTACGGCGCGACGCCGGCGGCGGAGTGGTTGCTGTACGGGATCAAGCCCGTCGTGATCGGCTTGATCCTCACCGCGCTGTGGGCTCTGGGGAAGAAAGCCGTCACGGGCTGGCTGACGGCCGCCGTCGGGGCGGTGACGCTGGGGCTCTTCGCCCTGGGGGTGAACGAGATTGCCTTGTTGTTCGGAGCGGGCATGGTCGTGATGCTCGCCGCAAACGTGCGAAGGTCGACGCCCGGGCCGATTTCCATGCCGGCCGTGATGCCCTGGCTGGGACTTCCGCTTGCGACGCTCTCAGGAATCGCGGCCGGATACAGCCTTCCGCTTCTCTTCCTGACGTTTCTCAAGATAGGATCTGTTCTCTTTGGCAGCGGTTATGTGCTGGTGGCATTCCTGCGTGCGGACTTCGTCACCCGGCTCGGATGGCTTACCGATCGGCAGATCCTGGATGCCATCGCGGTCGGTCAGGTGACACCCGGCCCGCTGTTCACCAGTGCCACATTCCTCGGGTACCTCCTGGGAGGTATCCCGGGGGCCGCCTTGGCGACTCTGGGGATCTTCCTCCCCTCCTTCTTCTTCGTCGCGCTGAGCAATCCGTGGGTCCCGCAGCTGAGGCGCTCCCCGTGGTTCGGGAGCCTGCTGGACGGGGTCAACGTGGGCGCGCTGGCCCTGATGGCCGGTGTAACGGTGCAGTTGGGCCGCGCGTCGATCGTCGACTTGCCGACAGCGCTCCTTGGCCTCCTGGCGACCGCCGCCATTCAGCGCCGATGGCTCAGCCCAACTCGGCTTATTCTGGCAGGCGCGGTGTTGGGGGCTGCGCTGCGCCTCTTGCGTTGGTGAGACGCGTCCGGTGCCGAAAGGGAGTCCCTCGATGACACCGTCGCCATCTTCTCGCCCGACGCGCAACGTCTGGGTGGTCACGCTGACCAGCTTCCTGACGGATGTTTCGTCGGAGATGCTGGCCAGTGTGCTGCCGTTGTTCCTGGCAAATGTACTCGGCGCGCGTACGGCGGCGATCGGCTCTGATCGAGGGCGTGGCGGAGACGACCGCCAGCCTGTTGAAGATGGCCTCGGGCTGGCTGTCGGATCGCATCGGCCGGCGAAAGGAACTGGCGGTGCTGGGCTACGCGCTCTCGGCCTGCGCCAAGCCCTTTCTGTATGTGGCTGCGTCGTGGGGCAGCGTGCTGGGGGTACGCTTCGCCGAGCGGGCGGGCAAAGGACTGCGCACCGCACCGCGCGATGCGCTGGTGGCCGACAGCGTAGATCCGCGACGGCGCGGCCTGGCGTTCGGGCTGCATCGGGCCGGCGACACAGGCGGGGCAGTGTTTGGAATCGGCATCGCCTTGCTCGTACTCCGGTCGATCGAAGCCGACGGGGGCGCGTTCGACCGGAGTGCCTTCCAACGGCTGGTCCTGCTCAGCCTGATCCCCGCATTCCTGGCGGTGGTCGTGCTGGCGATCGGCGCGCGAGAGGCCAGGCGGGTACCAAGGGCGGCGGGCGATCCTGCGCCGGCCGGAGGGGGGCGACGCCTGGGGCGCGAGTTCCTTCTCTTCGTTGGTGTGATGGTCGTCTTCACGCTGGGCAATTCCTCCGACGCGTTCCTGATCCTCGCGCGCGCAGGATGTCGGGCTAAGCGTGACCTCGGTGCTGGGGATGATGCTGACCTTCAACCTGGTGTATGCCGGCGTAGCCACGCCGGCCGGCGCGCTTTCCGACCGGCTGGGACGAAAACGCTTGCTGCTGCTGGGCTGGTCGGTGTATGTGCTGACCTATTTGGGATTCTCCCTGGCGAGCGCCGGCTGGCATGCATGGCTGCTGATGCTGGCGTACGGCGCTTACTACGGTCTGACCGAAGGTTCGGCCAAGGCGTTGGTCGCCGATCTGGTGCCGGCAGACATGCGCGGGGCCGCCTACGGGTTGTTCAACGCTGCCATCGGGCTGACGGCGCTGCCGGCCAGCCTGGCAGCCGGCCTGCTGTGGCAGGGAATCGGCCGCTGGCCGGGTTGGGGTGCGTCGGCGCCGTTTGCGTTCGGCGCGGGCATGGCGCTCCTGGCGACTGTGCTCCTCGGTCTGCTGCCATTGCGCCCGCGCAGGCCGGCGGCGTGAGATGACCTTCCACGGAATCGTGCGGCGCATCCGACGGCCTGTGAATCGCGAACAGGCCGGGTATCACTTGCAGCTGATGCTGCTCAGTTTCGCTGCCTCCGTTGGGGCGACCCGCCTGCTGCTCGATCTGACCGGATACCCGAGCTTGAGCAGCGGCGACCTGCACATCGCCCACGTCCTATGGGGCGGGCTGCTGCTGTTCGCTTCCGCTCTTCTGCCTGTGCTGTTCGCCAACCGCTGGGTGTACACCGCCGGAGCACTTGGCGCCGGGGTGGGCGCCGGCTTGTTCATGGATGAGGTCGGCAAGTTCATTACCCAGTCGAACGACTACTTCTACCCGGCGGCTGCGCCGATCATCTACGCCTTCTTCCTGCTGACGGTGTTGTTGTACGCCGAGGTCCGGCGTCCCAGGCGGCGCGACGCGCGGACGGAGCTCTACCTGGCGCTCGAAAGCCTGGAGGAGGTGCTCGACCGCGACCTGGAGGCGATGGAACGCGATGCGTTGGAAACGCGGCTGCACCACGTGATCGAGACGGCACAGGACGCGGACATGGTCCGCCTGGCGCGTGAACTGCTGGACTATTTGCACTCGGATGCCGTCCTGGTGGCAGACGACTCGCCGGGGTGGTTCGAAAGGCTGGCCCGGCGCTGGCGCGCATGGCAGGCGCGCTGGCTGAGCCGCTCTCGAGCGCGCGCCGCTCTGGCCGGAGGCCTGGCTGGCCTGGGCGCGCTGGGATTGTGGCACAGCCTACCGGCCTGGAGCGCGCTGAGCCGGCCGGACCGGGTGGCGGCGCTGCTCTCGTCGCTCGTGGCTGCCGGGCGTATCGGCGGCCCGCGCGCCCTGGCTTTTTTCGAGACACGCCTGGTCCTGGAAGCGGTTGTCGGACTGATGCTGGGGGCGGCGGCGCTTGCCCTGCTCGTGCGCCGCGAGACCGGCGGGGTGGCGCTCGGCCTGATGGGACTGATGCTGTCGCTGACGGTTATCGACCTGATGGTCTTCTACTTCGATCAGTTCTCCACCATCCTCCTGGCGGCCGTTCAATTCACGCTGTTGATAGGCTTGCACGCCTACCGCCGGCGGTTCCTGCAGAGCCGGCGCTGGGTGGATGCGGAGTAGCGTACTCGACTGGCCTCAGCGTGCTGCGCGATGCAGGACGGCGCCAAACCGCGCGGTCCAGTGCCGTTGCGCGTTTGAGTAGATTACTTCCTCAGGCGCTGCAGCCGGGGGTTTTCGACCCCGCCGTTCGTCATCCACGCCTCGCTCAGGGCGACCATCTCCACGAACCCGCGATTGAAGCCTGTCCTGCCCGATTGCTTTGCTTCCAACATTGGCTGGAGTGCGGCCCGGGTCTCACCGGGGCTGGCCGTCTGCCTCTCGCTCTTCGTGGCACGACCAGCTGTGGCGGCCGGCTGTGCCGAGACGGGGGACGGGACCGCCAGAGGTGATTGCGCATCCGAACGCAGGGCGACAACGGGGTGTGTCGATTCGTGTCAGCCGTGGGGCTCGAAGAGTCTCTCGCCGGCGCGCACCGGCACGGCGAGCCGGTTCTCGGCCGGGGTGATCGGGCACGACCAGCGGGCGTTGTAAGCGCAGTAGGGGTTGTAGGCCAGGTTGAAGTCGACGTGGAACCGACCGGCGCCCAGGTCCTCGGGCTCCAGATATCGCCCGGCACCGTAGGTCTCTACTCCGGCGAGGGAGTCCACAAAAGGAAGGAAGGCGCCGTAGTCGGCCAGATAGATTGTCAGGCTGGCGGCCTGGCCATCCACCTCGAAGCTAAAGCGCCCCAGGCGCACGAAGCTACGCACGTCACCCGTCGTGGTTAGCATCTCGAGCGTCTGTTGCTCGGGAAACATCTCCAGGGTGACGACAAGGTCGAGCGCGGGATTGGGGGGAAAGTAACGCAGGCCGGTGAAACTCCGCTGCTGCTCGGGCGTAAGCGGACTCTGCGGGTCGAGGCGGAAGGATTCGTCCTTCTCTTGGCGAAATTGCTCCAGGTCATCCACGGTGCATCCTCCTGGCTGCGAAGATTATCGCACACGGCGCTCGGAGCACTTCCGGCGTGGCACGGTTACTCAACCTTGAGGCCACATCCGGAATGATATCGGAATCCTCCGATCTGCTGCCGGCATGCGACTGTCCACCGGCCGAGCTCTTCCCGGCGCGGCTGGCGAAGGGCGCTCGCTCGTTGTGGACTACGTCAGCGACCCGGTGGACTTGCGGATCCTGACACACGCCGGTAAGGGAATACCTGAGGAAGCCGCGGAGCGGATTGAGGGGACGTTGGCTGCCTTCATCGGTCGCCGGCGGTAGGGCCCGGAGGTGAAAACCAAGTTGGACCAGGCGGGCGCCCGGCAGGCGCACCATGAGCCGGGCCTGCCTCCATGTCCCCGGCAGGGCAAGGGAAGTCCCGATGTGGGTGTGCTTGTATCCGGACAAACAGGACCTTTATAGGCTTGACAGATGGACCATCCACCTTGATAGTGTGTCGCAGGACGCTACGGACGGAGGAGAACTGCATGTCTGGCGGACGAGTGTATAGGAGGGCGGCGGTCGTCGTTGGGCTGACGGGGGTTCTGCTATCCGGGTGCAATATGTCGGAGCCGTCGGTCGTTGGCACGCTTCCCCGCGTGGAACCGGACCTGACCGACTTGCAGCGGACGGAGCTGCCGGACGAATGCCTGACAGGCCGCTGGACGGTGGAGACGGGGGACCTGGACCTCTTCCTCGTCAACATGGCCCCGGTGCCGAACCTGCACGTGACCGACGGCACGGTGTATGTCGATTTCACCTGGGACGGCAACTACGTCTACGCCTCGGATGGATTCACTCTTCGGATCGACCTGGGGCCAGAACGGTACCTTCTCGGAACGGCGACCTTTCGGACGTCCGGGACCTACTCCACGGAGGCGGGCAACGTCATCCTGCACGACAGCGGCACGATCAAGCAAGTCACGGAGTGGAAGGCGGTCAAGAACGGCGTGGGTGTCGTGGCACCCGGTGCCGGCCCCGAGATATCCCTGGTCCCGAACGGGCCAGTTCCTTATGAATGCAATGCGGGAGAGCTGGTGCTCGATTGGGCTGGCCCCTACGGTGTGTCGCCGATGATCTTCACAAAACAGGCGCAATAGCCTTCCTCGGCCGGCAGGCTGCGGGCACGCGCCGCGGTTCGAGGATTATGAGGCCAGGTCGCGGCTGAGGATCACCGTCCAGCTGACGGGTCCAACGTGACACCGATGCGCCGCGGTGGCCGCGATGCGTTTGCGCTCTCGGCGCCGCGCACAAGCAACCCGGGCGGGTGTCAGCGCGCCCGGGTCCGGGTCGTGCCGTCAGGTGTGTCCTGTAAGCGGATCCCCAGGCCATCCAACCCGTCGCGGATCTGGTCCGAGAGCTCCCACTGTTTGGCGGCGCGCAGCGCATCGCGTAGCTCGATCAGCAGTGCCACCAGTTTCTCGGGCGGCGTGCTCGTGCGTTCATCTGTCTCCACCGATCGCGCCGCAAGCGCCAACAGCGGGGCAAGGTCGGCGGGCGCGGTTTCGGCTAGAAGCCGAAGACCGGGAGCGACTTCGCCGCGGGCCAGCAGATCGCGAGCCCGGGCGAAGCGCTGACCGATGCTGTCCTCTGAGAGTGCGGCCGGTGCGGCCGCCGTGGGCGCGCCGGCAGAAGCGGAACGGAGTTCGTCGAGCGGGAAAGTCTCCCCGTGCGCGTGTTTGCGCTCGAGATTCCGGTCCAGGAGCGTGACGTGTCCGCGGCCGCGCACCTCGACCGTCTCGGATTGCAGATCGAGCGTGCAGGCGGTGTGTTCGTCGATGCCGAGCGTGACGGCCCCGGTGGGCAACATCGCCCGCAGCCGCTCGAAGCGCTCAAGCCCCATGAAGCAGGCGCGCGTGTCGTGCGACCCGCCCTCGGCGTTGTTCCAGTGGGTGACGATCGCCAGGTTCAGGCCGTACGCGCCGAGCAGATCTAGTCCATCGAGCCAGTGCAGCGGCGCACCAACCTTGTAGATCTCATACACCGGCAGCACGTAGCGGCCGAGGGCGATGGCAGCGGATGAGGCCCACACCAACTGCGCTCCGGCCTGCCAGCGCTCGACGACAGCCTCGAAGACCGGAGAGCCGCGCCAGTGCTGCACGGCGTAGCTCGGGCTGCCTGGCCCGGCCAGGATGTAGTTGGCGCCCGAGACGGCCTGGAGCGCGCAGGCGACGGATTCGGGCGAGGCCGACGCGGAGCGATACGAGGCGAGGCCGAACGGCAGCCCGAGCCGCCGCTCGACGTACTCTCGGAATCGGGCATGGACGGCCTCGAGCCCCAGTTCGAATCCGGCGGGCGTATCCAGGAAGGTGGGACGGGCTGGCGCACCGAGGCGGGCGAGCAGATGTCGGTGAATGCGCGTCATCCCGGCCGAGGCTTCCCCCGACCCGATGAGCGTGAGCAGGCCTGGCATGGACTCCCCTTCGATCCCCGAGGTCAGTATACCTGACGTCCTCGCGTGCCTTGCGCCTACCCGAGCCGCCGATCTGCCTCCGACGGACCGTTAACATGAATCTAGCACCCCTCGATTACCATAACCACAAGACGCAGACAATCTCCGTGCGCCGCGCCCTTCTGTCGAATCGGGCGCTGGCCGAGTGAGGGATATGGGCATGGGTAAGATCATCGGAATCGATCTGGGAACGACGAACAGCGTGGTGGCCGTGATGGAAGGCGGCGACCCGGCCGTGATCACGACGGCCGAGGGCGGTCGGCTTTGCCCCTCCGTCGTGGCATTCGCCAAGAACGGGGAGCGCCTGGTGGGCCAGACGGCCAAGCGCCAGGCGGTGGTCAACTCCGAGAACACCGTCTACTCGATCAAGCGCTTCATGGGACGCCGCTACGACGAGGTGGAGGCCGAGCGCAGCATGGTCTCCTACCCGGTGATCGCCGGCACGGGCGGCGACGCGCGGGTCAAGATCCCGGCGACGAACAAGGAATACACGCCGCAGGAAATCTCGGCCATGGTGCTGGCCAAGCTCAAGGCAGATGCCGAAGCCTACCTGGGCTCGCCCGTCACGCAGGCGGTCATCACCGTCCCGGCGTATTTCAACGACTCGCAGCGCCAGGCGACCAAGGACGCCGGCCGGATCGCCGGGCTGGAAGTGATGCGGATCATCAACGAGCCCACGGCGGCGGCGCTGGCCTACGGCCTGGACAAGAAGGAGAACGAGACCATCCTGGTCTTCGACCTGGGCGGCGGTACGTTCGACGTCAGCCTGCTGGAAGTCGGGGACGGCATCGTCGAAGTCAAGGCGACCAACGGTGACACGCATTTGGGCGGTGACGACTGGGACCAGGCGATCCTGACCTGGGTGGCCGAGGAGTTCCAGCGCAGCGCCGGGATCGATCTGCGCAAGGACCGGCAGGCGCTGCAGCGGCTGCGCGAAGCGGCCGAGAAGGCCAAGATCGAGCTGTCGACACTGTCGGAGACCGAGGTCAACCTGCCCTTCATCACCGCCGACGCCAGCGGCCCGAAGCACCTGCAGATGAAGCTGACCCGGGCGAAGTTCGAGCAGCTGACCGACGTCCTGCTGGCCCGCGTGCGCACGCCTTTCGAGGCTGTGCTGCGGGATGCCAAGATGAGTGCTTCGCAGATGGACGAGGTGGTGCTGGTGGGCGGCGCGACGCGCATGCCGATGGTGCAAGAGTTGGTGCGTTCGATGACGGGCAAGGAACCTCACAAGGGCGTCAACCCGGACGAGGTCGTTGCCATCGGCGCCGCCATCCAGGGCGGGGTGCTGGCCGGCGACGTCAAGGACGTTCTACTGCTGGACGTGACGCCCCTTTCGCTGGGGGTGGAGACGCTGGGGAGCGTGATGACGACGCTGATCACGCGCAATACGACCATCCCTGTCAAGAAGAGCGAAGTGTTCTCGACGGCCGAGGACAGCCAGACGGCAGTCGATATCCATGTGCTGCAGGGCGAGCGCCCGATGGCCGGTGACAACATGACCCTCGGCCGCTTCCGGCTGGAGGGCATCCCGCCGGCGCCGCGCGGCATGCCGCAGATCGAAGTGGCGTTCGACATCGACGCCAACGGCATCCTGAATGTGACGGCGCGCGACAAGGCCACCGGCCGTGAGCAAAAGGTGACCATCACCGCCTCGACCAATTTGGCCAAGAACGACGTCGAGCGCATGGTGCAGGAGGCTAAGCGGCACGAGGCGGACGACCGCAAGCGCAAAGAGGTGGCCGACGCCCGCAACCAGGGCGACTCGCTTGCCTATCAGGCCGAGAAGGCGCTGCGCGACCTGGGCGACAAGGTCCCGGCTGCCGATCGGCAGAAGATCGAAGGCAAGGTGGCCGAGCTTCGCGAGGCGCTCAAGGGCGACGACCAGACGCTGATCAAACGCCTGACCGAGGAAGTGCAACAGGCCTCGTACGCCCTCAGCCAGCAAATGAACGCCCAGCAGGGCGACGGACCGACGCCGCCCGCTGCAGGCGGGACGGGCGGGGAGTCCCCGCAGGGCGAGGTCATCGAGGGCGAGTTCCGCGAGGCCTAACCCACCCGCCGAGCAAGACCATGACGAACCCCGGCCGAGCACGCGCCGGGGTTCGTGTGTTTTCGGGAGGCACACAAGAACGAGAGCATGGCGTCGTTCGCGGCTCTGACGCCGCCGGGCGTCTGTCTTTGTCATCTGGCAGCCAGGGTGTGGGCGGGCTATAATGAATCCCCGGAGCAGCGTGGTTCGATCCGTCCTTCCGGGGAGGTGGAACCCGTGGCGAGCCCCACCGAGCTTCCTCATTTCGCGTACTTCGAGGGCAAGATCGTCCCGTATGCCGAGGCCCGCGTCGGCGTGGCGACGCACGCCCTGAACTACGGCACCGGGGCGTTCGCCGGCCTGCGCGGCTACTGGAACCAAGAACAAGAGCAGTTGTACATCTTCCGCCCGCGCGATCACTTCGTCCGGCTGCTGAACTCGGCCAAGATGCTGTGCTGCAACCTCGACCTGACGCCGGAGGCGCTCACCGATCTGTCGCTGCAGGTTGTGCGCGCCGAAGGCTATCGGCGCGACTGCTACATTCGTCCGCTGATCTACAAGGCGTCCGAAGTCATCGGGGTTCGGCTGCACGACCTGCGCGATGCGGTGACGATCTACTCGGTGCCGTTCTCCAAGTACATCGAGCGCGATGACGATGCGCATGTGACCTTCTCCTCCTGGCGCCGCGTCGATGACAACGCCATTCCGGCCCGGGGCAAGATTATCGGGGCCTATGTCAACTCGGCGTTCATCAAGACGGATGCGGCCCGCTCGGGTTTCGACGAGGTCCTGGTGCTGACGCAGGAAGGGCACGTCTCGGAAGCCAGCGCCATGAACATCTTCATGGTGCGTGACGGGCGGCTGATCACCCCGCCGGTCACCGAGAATATCCTGGAGGGGATCACCCGGCGCTCGATCATGGAGCTCGCCCGCGAAGAACTTGGCCTGGAGGTCGTCGAGCGGCCGATTGACCGGACTGAGGTCTACGTGTGTGACGAGTTCTTTCTGGCCGGCACGGCGGCGCAGGTGACGGCGGTGACGCAGGCCGACCGGCGAGCCATCGGCGCGGGGGTGATGGGCCCGATCACGGCCCGGCTGCGCCTGCTGTTCGATGATCTACTGCGCGGCCGCGTGCCGAAATACCGGCACTGGATCGAACCCGTGTATGTCGAAGTTGCCGCGCCGGCCAAGTAACGCAGGATCCTGAGGGAGGAAGAGCGGGGGCGCCGAAGGGCGCCCCCGTATTGTGCGCCATGCGCTTCCAACCGCCCCGCCTGCTTGGTGCTCTGCTCGGGCTTGTGCTCCTGACGCTGACCGCGGGGGCGGCGGCGTTGGGCGTGGTTCGGCTCGGCGACCTCGGATTCTCGGCCTGGATTGCCGTCTGGATCGCGCTGCCCTTGTTGGGCGTGCCGGCAGCGTTGGTGATCGCCTATCGGCTGTTCGGGCTGTTCTCGGCCAGCTACCATCTCGATCGGGACGGCTTCCGACTGCGCTGGGGCCTGGCGCTCGAGCACGTTCCGCTTTCGGAGGTGCTGGAGGTCAGGCTTCCGGAGGCGGGAGAGGTGCGCCTGAAACCGGGGCGCGGAATCTGGTGGCCAGGGTGCCTGATCGGTCATCGTCCGGTGGAGGGCCTAGGCTTGGTGGAGTTCTTCGCCACGACCGGCGCGGAAGGCATGCTGCTCCTGCAGCTGGGAGATCGCTGGCTGGCCATCTCGCCCGGTGATCGGGACGGTTTCCGTCAGGCGTACATCGATGTCGTGCGCATGGGATCGCTCGAACGTATCGCCGCTTTACGGGTGCGTCCAGACTTCCTCTTCAACCGCGTGTGGTCCGACCGCTGGGCGCGCGGGCTGGTGTTAGCGGGGCTGACGCTGTGCCTGCTGCTCCTCGGGTTTCTGGCCTTCCAGTCCTCGACGCTCCCGGCCCAGGTGCCTTTCGGATTCGACCCGTACGGAACGCCGGAGGCCTACGTTTCGCCCACGCGCCTGCTGCTCCTGCCGATGATTGCCGCTCTCTGCTGGTTGACCGATCTGGTCATCGGTCTATGGCTGTACCGCAACGACGACCAGCGTCTGCTGGCGTACGGCCTGTGGACGACGGCCGTCCTGGTGGCCGGGCTGCTGTGGGGGGCGAGTTTCCAGATCCTGGCGGCGGCAGGCTAGCGAGGATGCGTGCGTTGAAGCAAACCGGGCTCGCCTTGCAGATGGAGAGGCCAGACGGCCTCGGACGCGACGGTGCGGCTTTCGATTCGAACCGGGCGCGAGGGTCGTCGGCGGGGCGATGCTGCTGAATCCCTTGCAGCTGGTTGGCGGTTTCTTGTTGGCAGTCCTCGTGGCGGTCGGGGCGCACGCCGCGGGTTCCCTTTCTCGGAGCGGGGCAATCGCCGCCATGGCGGTCGGCACGCTGACATTCGGGGTCGGCGGCACGCTGCCCGCCGTACTGCTGCTGTTATTCTTCCTTTCGTCGAGTGCGCTTTCCCGCGTGGGCGGTGCGCGGAAACTGCGCGTGGCGACGGCCTTCGCCAAGGGCGGCCGCCGGGATCACGGACAGGTGCTGGCCAACGGCGGGCTGGCGGCGCTCCTATCCGTTGGATACGGGCTGACGGGAGATTCTCTCTGGCTCGCCGGCCTGGGGGGTGCACTGGCGGCGGTCAATGCGGATACCTGGGCGACCGAGTTGGGGGTGCTTGCCCGGCGGGCGCCGCGCCTGATCACCTCGGGCACAAGCGTCGAGCCGGGCACCTCGGGTGCGATCAGCGGGCCGGGCCTGCTGGCTGCGCTCGGCGGTGCGTTGCTGATCGGGATCCCTTTGGCGATCGCCGGAATGCCGAGGCTGACGTTGGCAGCGGTAATCGGTGGGATGGCCGGGTCACTGCTCGACAGCTTGCTCGGCGCGACCGTACAGGCGATCTACACCTGTCCGGCATGCGCCAAAGAGACCGAGCGCCACCCGCAGCACACCTGCGGCACGCCGACGCACTGGCTGCGTGGCTGGCGGTGGCTCGACAACGACGGCGTGAACTTCAGCGCCTCCCTGGCCGGCGCCCTCGTGACGGTCGGGGTATGGAGCGCAATCGGGATTCTGGTCTGACCCTTCGCCAGGAACTGGAGGTCAGTTTGGCAGAAGACACGCGAGATGATATCCGGCGCCTGCTCAAAGAGTTCGGGGTGCGCGCCGACGGGGCGATCGTCACTCACCTGGCGCAGGCGCAGGGGACGCAGGCGCTGCATCTGCGCTGCACGCTGGTGGATCTGACCGACTACGGTGACGGAGCGCCTCCCCGACCTCTGCAGCTCGAGGTCGAGGGGACCATCCGGCGGTAGCTCCGACTGCAGGCGCCTGCCCACACGGCCGGCGACGCGGGAGTGAAAAACCCCCCTCCGGCTGGGCTAGAATTGGGCTGTCGGGAAGAATTCGCGCCAGCCGGGCGGAGGGTCACGCATGGCCTACGAAGACGTCCTCGCCGTGATCCTGGGGGGAGGCCGCGGCACACGCCTGTGGCCGCTGACCAAGTTCCGCGCCAAACCGGCCGTGCCGATTGCCGGGAAATACCGCCTGATCGACATCCCGGTCAGCAACTGCTTGAACTCGGGCATCCACCAGATCTCCATTCTGACCCAGTTCAACTCGGTCTCCCTGCATCGACACATCGCCCGTACCTACAACTTCGACTCCTTTCACCCCGGCTGGGTGCAGGTGCTGGCGGCAGTGCAGACCTTCACCAGCGAGGACTGGTATCAGGGAACGGCCGACGCCGTCCGCAAGCAGTTGGTCGAGATCGAGGTCACCGGCGCACGCGATGTACTGATCCTGGCCGGCGACCACCTGTACCGGATGGATTACGCCCATCTGTTGGAGGTCCACCGCACCGAGCAGGCGGATGTGACCGTCGCCGTGCAGCCGGTGGCGGCGGAGGACGCGGTGCGCTTCGGGATCCTCAAGCTGGGTGCGGACGGCCGCATCCGCTCGTTCGTCGAGAAGCCGCAGACGCCGCAGGCCCTGCACGGATTTGTCAGCCGCGACGACCCCGCCAAACCGTACGTCGGCTCGATGGGCATCTACATCTTCCGGTCCGAGGTGCTGTCGGAGTTGATGGCCGGGCCGTTCACCGACTTCGGCGGCGACGTGATCCCGGCGGCCATCCAATCGCATCGCGTGTTCGGCTTTCCCTTCCACGGCTACTGGGCGGACATCGGGACGATCCGGGCGTTCTATGACGCCAACCTGGCCCTGGCGCAACCCCATCCGATGTTCAGTTTCGAGGACGTCTCCGGCCCGGTATTCACCAGGCCGCGCTTCCTGCCCGGCTCGCGCATCTACGATGTGAAGCTCGACCGAGTGCTTCTGGCCGATGGCTGCGTGGTGCAGGGGGCCGAGATTCGCTCGTCGGTCGTCGGGCTGCGCAGTCTGATCGGCGACGACGTCGTGATCCGCGACACGGTGCTGATGGGCGCCGACTACTACGAGGGCCAGGGGCCGGCCTGGCCGGGCAACACGCCCCCGATGGGGATCGGCCGCGGCTGCCGGATCGAGGGGGCAATCATTGATAAGAACGCCCGCATCGGCGAGAACGTCCGCATCGAGCCCTTCCCACGCGGCGTCGATCTGGACGACCAGAACTGGACGGTGCGCGACGGAATCGTCGTGATCCCGAAGGACGCTGTGCTGCCACCGGGGTCGGTGATCGCACCCTGACCCGTCCGCCATCCAGGAATTGGAACAGAGGCCGCAGCCGCCGACGGCTGCGCTTCGCGTCCGGAACCCCACCGGCGATCCCATCAGGGAAAGGAACGGCCCGGCTCCAACCCGGCCTGTTGTTGTAAGTGGTATAATTGAGCAGTTGTTCATAGGTTGATATCATGGTGAAGCGCAACCCGGCGCCCCTTGATGCGCATACTGCAGCCCATGTGGCCGAGCTCTTCCGCGCCTTCAGCGACGGCAGCCGGGTACAGATCGTCACGGCCCTGATGGAGGGCGAACGCAATGTGGGCACGCTGGCCCGCCTGGTGGGGGTGAGCGAGTCGGCCGTCTCCCACCATCTGCGCGGCCTGCGGCAGATGCGCCTGGTCGATGCGCGCCGCAGCGGGCGCGAGGTGTTCTACCGCATGTCCGACCCTCACATTGTGGCCCTGGTACGCCAGGGGGTGGCGCATGTCCTCGAGGACTAGCCAGCCTGAGACCCGTCGCACCGGCCGCGTGCTCATCGGGTGGTGTGCCCTGGCCCTGGCATTGCAGGGCATCGCCGTACTGGTGGTGGACCTGCCCGGGTGCATCGATGCCGGCGAGGGTGCACAGACCTCGCATGTTCACGCCGCGGACGATCACCCCGAGGGGCAGCGCGGCCTACTGGCGCTGCCGGTCCTGGCATGGGCGAACCCTCTTATCCACCTGTGCTTTTCGGGTTCGCCCACCCCGACGTCTTCTCCCGTCTTCGCAGTCCTCCAACCTCCACGCTCCGCCTGACACCAAAGTCCGAGACTACGTGACGCCTGGAACACAGTTGTGATTCCCAGGGCGAGGGTTGGAATGGCATTCGACGGCCTCGGGGTGCGCCCGGAGCGGGGCGGATCGACGAAGGAAGGCCAAGCGGAGAAGAACGGATGTCAGAGCAAGAGCAGCAATTCGATCGGACCATCGAGCGGCAACGGGTCGAACAGAGGCAGGGAACTCGAGACTTGAGCCTGGTAGGTTTGGCGGGGAGACAGGGGGGAGGGGAGAGAGGCGGATCGGTGTTGCATCTTGGACCCGACCCGCACCGGCGCGCCTCGGCACTCTCGGACATCATCCTGGGAGGTCAGGACGGCCTGGTGAATGTCCTGGGCGTCGTCCTCGGCGTGGCGGCCGCCACCCAGGACACGCGCATCGTACTGGTGGCGGGCCTGGCGGCGACCTTTGCCGAGTCGGTTTCGATGGGGGCCGTGGCCTATACCTCCACGCTGGCTGACGCCGACGTCTTCGAGAGCGAGCGGTCGCGGGAGTACCGCCACATCGAGCGCCATCCGCACCTGGAACGCGACGAGGTGCGCGAGATCTACCAGCTCAAAGGGTTCAGCGGCGACCTGCTCGAGCAGATCGTCGAGACGATCACGGCCAACCCGGATGTCTGGGTGGCCGTGATGATGGCGGAGGAACACCAGCTGGGGCCGGTGGATCGGCGGGCGGCGTTCCGTGCGGCGTGGGTCGTAGGGCTTGCGGCTATCGTCGGCTCGCTCGTCCCTCTGCTGCCGTTCCTCATCTTCCCGATCGGGGCGAGTATCCTCCTGTCGATCGTGGCGACCGCGCTGGTGCTGTTTGGGGTAGGCGCGGCCAAGGGGCGCCTGACGATCGGCCGTCCGCTGCGCAATGGACTGGAGATGGCGGCCATCGGGACGCTGAGCGCGATGGTGGGCTTCGCCATCGGCGCGCTGCTGAAGGTGCCGCCGACTCCGTGACGCGCATCGGAAGGGAGCGAAGCGGCGTCGGGTTCAGCCGCCAGCCATCCGGGTCTAGATGAGAGGCGGCACGTCCGATCCGGAGGAACGCGTGGGGTCCTCAGACGAGTGGAAGGCCAGGCACCAGGCCGTAGCTGGGGGGATTTGCGGACCACACGAACCAGGTCAGGTAGACCAGGACCCCAAGCAGTGTGGCCAGCATGTACAGGCCGTACGAGATACGCATGAACAGACGGTAGTTCGAGAATCGCAGCGGCTTGGGGACCAGACCGTTGGCCCGCAGCACGACGAACACCCCCAGAAGGAGCCCCGAGGCGCCGATCAGGCCGTGAAGAATCGAGATGGAGTAGAAGGGCTCGCCTGCCTTGGACGGGATCCCGGGCGAGACAAAATCGCGAAACGGCAGGAGCATCATCCAGGCGACCAGGCCGGCGTTCAGCGCCGCGGCACTTGTCTGCACCCAGCGATGAGCCGTCACCTGCTTGCGCCGGATCAGCCAGACGCCCAGGGTGAACAGCCCGGAGCTCAACAGGATCATCACCAGCGTCATGTCGGCTGCCCAGTTGGCGTTGGTGCCCAGGAACCCGGGTTGGTGCAGGAACTCGTTCATACTGCCTCCCTGTCGCTCGTCCTCCAATTGGGTGGAAGAAGGACAGCTCGGACTCGATTGACACGCTGGCGAAGGCAAACGCGGGCGGTGACTTCGCGGCGAATGATAGCCCGGAGCACTCGGGCAGCCAAGGGATTGCGAGCCTGAATGGGGTAAGTCATTCGGGCAGGCACTGCGTCGGCCAGGTGGGATTCGCGTGCAGAGGCGCAGAGGAAGGCCGCCGCGGAAACTGGCTCAGAGGCCGGGACGCATCGGGCGCCCGCGCGGGCGCCCGATGGGCTCGACTCAAGAGGCGCTCGCTCACGCCGGAATGACGGCCGCCTTCGGCCTGACCAGCAGCATACAGCCGATGGCGCCGGCCATGAAGATAGCACTGAAGATCCAGATCGACGCCGGGCCGGTCAGGTCGATCAACTGGCCGCCGAGAATCGGCCCGGTGATCGCCGCCGCCGACGAGGCGAAGTAGTACAGCCCGGTGTAAGCGCCGATGCTCTTCTGCCCGGACAGGTCGTAGATCATCGGCAGCGAATTGATGTTGACCAACGCCCAGAAGCCGCCCATCACTCCCAGAACGACGAGCAGGAGCGTGGGATTGCGCACGAAGGCGCCGACCGCGAGCCCGAGCAGCATGCCGATCAGCCCGGTCAGGATCGTCGGCTTGCGGCCGACGCGTGTGGCAATCAACCCGCTGGGAATCGCGAACACGATCAGCGCCGCGGCGAAGGCAGTCAGCATCTGTGTGCCGCTTCCGACCGAAACGCCCAGGACGCTGCGGGCGTAGATGGTGAAAAAGGCCTCCATGGCGTTCCAGCCGACGAACCAGGCGAAGATCGCGGCCAGCAGGTACAGGCCGCTGACGTCCGGGCCGGTGGCCACCTGGCGAATCGCGTCGCGCAGCCCAGGAGTCGCCTCGCCGGCCACGGAGGACGGGGCGGCCGGCTCGCGGACTGCCAACAGGACGACCAGGATGGCGACCAGCATCACGCCGGCGCCGACGATGAAGGGCAATGGAACGCCGAGCTTGTACAGGGCGCCGCCGCCGAAAAGGGCCACCGCTCCGCCCAACCCGCCCATCAGGTTGATCACGCCATTGGCCTTGCTGCGCTCCCCGGGCAGGAACAGGTCGCCCAGGTAGGCGATGGTCGGGGATCGAAACAGCGCCATGCCGACGTTGGTGCCCAGAATGGCCAGGGCGATCAGGACGAAGTTCTCGCGGACAAACGGGACGAGGATGAAGAAGATTGCCGCCAGCGGCGCGCCCAGCATCAAGAACGGCTTGCGCCGCCCGAAGCGCGAGCGCGTCCGATCGGACAGGCTTCCGATCCAGGGCTGGACAAACATGTTGATGATGTTGTCCCAGGTGAGAATGAACCCGATCACCAGGGCAGAGAGGCCCAGGTCCTCGAGCATCGGCGGGATCAGGCTGTTGAACAGCGGCCACAGGATGCTGATGCCGAAGAAGCCGAAGCCCAGCAGGAAGGTCCGGCCCCAGGGGAAGCGTGGCGTCATGCTGCACCTCTTGTCGAAGGGTCCGGCCATTGTAGGCGTCGGCAGGGAGGATGCAATCGTTCACATCCGTTCCAAGAGGCAAGAACGAGCGTCGTTGTCGCCGCCGATCCGAGGGTCGGCCGCCAAATAGTCAATGTGGACATTGACGGGGAGGAGAACCTGAGGTATCATCTCTCATTGCTCCAACTCGGCCGCGCGTCGGGGGCCCCCCCAGGCGTGGCCCTTCCCATCGGTACAGACACAAGGGAGGTGAGGGCCCGTGTGATCCTGGCCGGATCGTCAGCCGCTTTTTCTACGTCAACTCAGGAGGAGAATCTGTGTCACGCCGAACGCTAACTTCTGCTATTGGCTTGCTGGTATTGGCGAGCATGGTCTTGGCCGGTTGTGCCCAGGCCACGCCCACCGAAGCGCCGGCAATGACCGAGGCACCGGCTACCGCTGCACCGGTCGTCACGGAAGCGCCCCCGCCGTATGCCGGGATCTCCGGCGCCGGTGACTGCGCCAACGGGACCACCGTGGCGTCGGTCGAGGCGGTGGATCAGTTCACGGTCAAGTTCACGATGTGTGTGCCTGACCCGGCGTTTCTGTCCAAGATCGCCTTCAGCCCCTTCGGGATCTACCCGCAGGAATGGCTGGAAGCCAACACCGCCGCCGGATCGCGCCTCGACCACCCCGTCGGCACCGGCCCCTACATGGTGTCCGAGTGGACGCGGGGCGAGAGCCTGACCTTCACCAAGTTCCCCGACTACTGGGGCGAGCCGGCCGCGACCGACACGCTCGTCTTCCGCTGGACCGCTGAGTCCGCCGCCCGCCTGCTGGAGTTGCAGTCCGGGACGGTCGACGGGATCGACAACGTCGGCCCGGATGACTTCGCCGTGGTCGAAGCCGACCCGGACCTGCAGCTGATGGTTCGCCCGGCGCTGAACGTGTTCTACATCGGGATGAACAACACGTTTGCGCCGTTCGACATCAAGGAAGTCCGCCAGGCGGTGGCGATGGGCATCGACCGCCAGCGGATCGTCGATACCTTCTACCCGGCGGGATCCGAGGCAGCGACGTACTTCACGCCTTGCGCCATCCCCAATGGCTGCGTCGGGGACGAGTGGTACACCTTCGACCCGGCCGCGGGGAAGGCGCTTCTGGCAACCGCCGGATTCCCCGACGGCTTCAAGACCAAGCTGTTCTACCGCGATGTCGTCCGTGGCTACCTGCCTGAGGTAGCGCCGCGTGGCGGAGGAGATCCAGGCCCAGCTCAAGGCCAACCTGAACATCGACGCCGAGATCGTGGTCATGGAGTCGGGCGCCTTCATCGAGGCGGCCAACGCCGGCACGCTCGACGGCTTCCACCTGCTGGGCTGGGGTGCCGACTACCCCCACGTGACCAACTTCCTGGACTTCCACTTCAGCGGCAATAAGCTTCAGTTCGGCAACCCGTTCCCCGAGATCTATGAGACGCTGGCTGAGGCAGCCCAGATCGCCGATCCGGCGGTTGCTGAGCCGCTGTATGTCACCGCCAACAACGCCATCCGTGACCTGGTGCCCATGATCCCGGTGGCGCACGGTGGTTCGGCGACGGCCTACCGCGCCGACGTGGTCAATCCGCAGGCCAGCCCGCTGACGAACGAGACGTTCAGCGTGACTGCACCGGGCGATCGCACGACCTTCGTCTGGATGCAGAACGCCGAGCCGATCAGCCTGTTCTGCCAGGATGAGACCGACGGCGAGTCGCTGCGTGCCTGCGAGCAGTTTGGACAGGCGCTGTACAGCTACGAGATCAACGGCACCGCCGTGGAACCGGCGCTGGCCGAGGTGTGTGCGCCGAGTGAGGACCTGAAGGTCTGGACGTGCACGCTGCGCCAGGGCGTCAAGTTCCATGACGGCACCGACTTCGACGCCAATGACGTCGTGGCGTCGTTCATCGCGGGCATCGACAGCACCAGCCCGCTGCACGTCGGCAACACCGGCGCCTACGAGTACTGGATGACGCTGTGGGGCAACCTGTGGGGCGCCGCAGCTCCGGGGTAAGTTCTTCCTCGGCTGCGTGACCGCGCGTTGCTTCTGACTTAGACACGCGGGATGGCCGACCCTGGCCATCCCGCGTGTTGCTTGCCTCTTGATCGGCAACTCCGGCTTGCCCATTTCGAGGGTCGGACGGTAAAATCTCGCCATGCTTCAGTACACCATCCGCCGGCTCTTGTCCTCGATCCCTGTTCTACTCGGGATCCTGCTGGTTACGTTCGCCCTGGCGCGCATGATCCCCGGCGATCCGTGCACCGCCATCCTGGGCGAGAAGGCCACGCCGGCCGTGTGCGAACAGTTCATCCGCGACCGGGGGCTGGACCGCCCGATCTATGTGCAGTTCGGGATCTACATGACCGATGTGCTGCAGGGGGATTTCGGCACTTCGATCCGCTTCAGTCGGCCGGTGTCGCTGATCCTGGTCGAACGGCTGCCGATGACGATCGAACTCAGCCTGGCGGCCCTGACGCTGGCTGTGATCGTCGGCATCCCGCTGGGGATGCTCTCGGCCATGAAGCACAACACCACCACCGATGTGGTGACGATGGTCGGCGCCAACATCGGGGTCTCGATGCCGGTCTTTTGGCTCGGGCTGATGCTGGCCTACTTCTTCGCCCTGGTCTTGAAGGACACGCCGTTCTGGCTGCCGCCCTCCGGCCGGCTGACCGCCGGCATCAGCTCGGTGCCGTTCTACGAGGTCTTTGGCTGGGGGGTCGATCCCGAAACCGGGACGTTCAAACTGCTGAACTTTTTCTCCAACCTGTACGTCTTCAACTCGATCCTCACTGCCGACTGGAAGGTGCTCGGCGATACGCTCAAGCACCTGATCCTGCCTTCAGTGGCGCTGAGTACCATCCCCATGGCAATCATCGCCCGCATGACACGCTCCAGCCTGCTGGAGGTGCTGGGGAGGGAGTACATCCGCGCCGCCAAGGCCAAGGGCGTGCCGTACCGCACGGTGATCATGAAGCACGCGCTGCGCAACGCGCTGCTCCCGGTGGTCACGATCATCGGCCTGTCCCTGGGCGGCCTGCTGGGCGGGGCGGTGCTCACCGAGACGATCTTCGGATTGTCCGGCGTCGGGCGGGCGCTGTTCGAGGCGATCACCGCCCGCGACTATCCCATCATCCAAGCCTTCACGCTCGTGGTGGCATTCGGCTACGTGATGGTGAATCTAGTGGTGGACCTGAGCTATACGCTGCTCGACCCGCGCGTGAGGCTGCAATGAGGACCCAACCATGACGGCCAGCGACCGCGTGGTGGCGGAAGGGCTTCGGTTGGACGCCGAATCACTGGGGGGCGAGCCCACCAGTCTGTGGCGCACGACCTTCCGACGCTTGCTGCAGCGGCGCTCGGCGGTCGTCGGCATCGCGATTCTGGGAATCCTGGTCGCCACGGCTGTCCTGGCCCCTCTTATCGCACCGTTTGCGCCGGATCAGGTGCTGATCGGCCTCGAGGAAGGCGTCAAGAAGCGGTCGGGTCCCTGCATCCATCTGCTCGGATGCCCGGCGGAACAGCCGGAGCATATCCTGGGCGTGGACGGCAACGTGCGCGATTACTTCAGCCGGATGATTTTCGGCTCGCGCTTCTCACTGATCATCGGGTTTACCACCGTCGGGTTCGCCATTGTCATCGGGACGACGCTGGGCGCGCTGGCCGGTTACCTGGGTGGATGGCTGGACAACGTCATCATGCGTGTCATGGACGTTCTGCTGGCTTTCCCTTCCCTGCTGTTGGCGATAGCCATCGTATCCGTCCTTGGGCCCGGTCTGATCAACGCGCTGCTGGCGATCGGCATCGTCACCATCCCGGCCTACGCCCGGGTGATGCGCGCCAGCGTGTTGTCGGTCAAGGAGACCAACTTCGTGGCGGCGTCGAAGGCCCTGGGCGCCGGCACCGCCCGCATCCTGCTCGTCTCGGTGCTGCCAAACGCCGTCACGCCGCTGATCGTGCTCGGGACGCTGGAGGTGGCCTCGGCCATCCTGAGCGCTGCGGCGCTCTCGTTCCTGGGGTTGGGTGCGCAGCCGCCGACTCCCGAATGGGGGTCGATGCTGAGCGCCGAGCGCAACCAGGTCTTCACCGCGCCACACCTGGTGTTCTTCCCCGGTCTGGCGATCACTCTGACCGTGCTCGGATTCAACCTCCTCGGCGACGGCCTGCGAGACGCGCTCGACCCGCGCCTCGGGCGCGGGACCAAGGTCGAGGTCGTGTAGCGATTCCGACTTCGGTAGCCCCTATGGGCTTCAGAAGTCCGTGACAGCCCGCGTGTCCGCCACGTCCCCCCGAATCTCCGTTCTGCTTCCCTGCCGCAACGCATCCGCCACGCTCGACGAGGCCGTCGACTCCATCCTGAAGCAGTCGCTGCTCGACCTGGAGGTCGTGGCCGTCGACGACGGCTCGGAAGATGGCACCGCCGAGCGGCTCGAACGTTGGGCGGAGCGCGACGGACGGGTGCGGGTCCTGCGCTGCTCGCACCGGGGGCTGATCGAATCGCTCAACGCCGGACTGGCCGCATGCAGGGCGCCGCTGATCGCACGCATGGATGCCGATGATCGATCTCACCCCGAGCGGCTGGCGGCACAAGAGGCGCTGCTGGCGGAGCAGCCGGACCTGGCCGCCGTCGGCTGTCTGGTGGAGGCCTTTCCGCTGCGGGAGGTTGGCCCGGGACTGGCGCTGTATCTCGATTGGCAGAACAGCCTGATCACCCCCGAGGCCATCGCCCGCGAGATCTATGTCGAGAGCCCGCTCGTTCACCCGTCGGTGTTGATGAGGGCGGAGTGGATCCTGCGCGTCGGGGGATACCAGGACCACGGCTGGCCGGAAGACTACGACCTGTGGCTGCGGCTGCACGCGGCCGGAGGCCGATTCGCCAAGGTCCCCCGGACGTTGTTCGCATGGCGGGAGCATGCCGGCCGGCTGACGCACGGCGACCCGCGCTATGCAATCGACCGCTTCCTGAGCGCCAAGGTCTTCTACCTGTCGCGCGGCCCGTTGCTAGGCAGACAGTCGGTGATTGTGTGGGGAGCCGGCATCGTGGGCAAGCGCCTCTCGCGCCTGTTGCTGGCCGAAGGCGTTCCGCTGGTGGCGTTCGTAGATATCGATCCGGCCAAGATCGGCCGCACACGGCGAGGGCTTCCGGTAATCGGGCCGGGTGAGTTCCTGACGTGGTGGCGGCGAAGCCCACTGCCGGTCTTGCTGGCCGCGGTGGGTGCGCGCGGGGCCCGGGGTCTCGTGCGGCAGCAGATCGACGATCTAGGGCTGGCGGAGGGGAAGGACTGGTGGGCAGTCGCCTGACTGCCCGCGTCCGTTCTCCCCACGGCGGCCAGAGCCTCTCCCAGAGGCCGGAAGTCGCGACACGCCCCGCGGTGCCTCGAAACTCAGGCCCCTCCCGAGGCGCTGAGCCAAACCCGCAGGCGCGAACAAAGCGCTTCGATCTCGGACGGACCGCCGCGGGGCGCCTCCGGCCATTCGTCGACCCGCGGGCCGCGGAACTCCTCGGGTGCCCCAGGATAGCGCGCCACCACATGGACGTGCACATGCGGCACCGCATCCCCCAGCACAAAGGCGTAGACGTGGTCCGCCCCTTCGGTGGCGACGAGGGCGCGGCTTAGGCGTGCCACCAGCAGGCCGAGTGCCTGCGCTTCCTCATCCTTCAGCCCCTCGAGGCCTGGGACATGCCGCTTCGGCTCGGCCATCAGATACCCGAGGTAGGCCATCGTCTGCCCGGGGCGGATCTGCGCGTGGCAGGCGGTGAGCAGGTCATCTTCGATGATCGTCCCGCCCGGGACGACGATCTGACCGCGGTGTTTCCGGCAAATGAGGCAATCGGAATCGGCGAAGGGTTCCATCGGCGGCAGGCCCCCGCCGCCTACTCGATCAACAGGAACGCATAGCGGTTCATCGGCGCCGTGACGTCGGTGAGAACCTCGATCGGATACCCGACCTGACGCACGGTGGCGAATACGTCCACCGCCATGCTCTCCGGTGACGGGCGGGAGAGGGCAGGCTCCTTGCACTCCGCACGCTCGGGGACACACTCCGCGCACAGGTGACACGAGTCCATGAACAGCACGAAGGCCTTCGGGTAGCCGGCGAGGAAAACCTGGCGCTCGACCGCCGCCAGAGCCCGGTTGGTGCGGGCGCTCCAGGTGCGCCGTGCCGCAGCTTCCGGGGCGACTTGCTCGAAGTGAATGGCGACCGCGCGCTGGTACTCGCGGAAGAACTGGCGGCAGTCGTCGACGCTCAACGTGTTTGGCGGGCAGGATGCCGCCCTTCCGAAGTGGGGGCAGCCGAACTGGCACTTCATCCGCACCCATTGCGAGACGACGATCTGGGTCGGGTCGAGCCACCGGTAGTCCGGGAACGCGTGCCGGGCGAGCATAGACTCGACGGTTGGGCGGTCGGCCATCTCGTTCTCCTCCAGGCGGGAAGAACTCTACTTGAAGAGCAGCAGGAGCATCTGTACCGGCGTGCGTGCCCGAATGCTGTGGGTCAGCTTGGCCTGCATATGGACCCACGTTCCGGGCCCGGCCTTCTGGTCTTCGCCGCCGAGCGTCAGGTCTGCCTCGCCGCGTAGGAAATGCAGGATGGCCGGGTGGGAGGCGGTATGCTCGCTCAGTTCCTGCCCGGGCGCGAAGGCGAATAGGATCGCCTTCATCTGGTCGTCCTCGAAATAGGTGCGACTGAGGATGCTGTCGCCGGGCACCTCCGGCGTCTCGCGTGCCAGATCCTGAATCAAGAGGTACGGCTGCATCTTGCCTCCAAGGGAAAACCTCCGAGGTCGGCGATCGGCCTCGGAGGTCGGACGGTCCGCATCTGGACAGTTCGTCGATCCGCGGCGGGTCAGTGCCCCGAACCTGACGTCATTGTACCTTGGAAGATGGTGGCATCCTCCGGGCCGTCGACCATCAAGAATCCGGCCAGGCCGCGCTCGAGGCGGCTCAGGGCGTGGTCGACCAGGATGTAGCGACCAGGAACCTGGAGCTCGAACTCCACCATCGTCGCCCCGCCCGGCGGCAGCGAGACGGTCTGCACATTCTCCAGCGGCGAACCGAGCGCGGCGAAAGGATACGCCCGGTGGAAGATCTCGCCGATGACATGGAACGACGATGTGAAGTTGGGCCCGCCGACGCCGAAGAAGATGTGCACGGTCTCGCCGACCGAAGCGCGAAGCGTATTGGCGTCCTGCGTGAGGGCGCCGGCGGCGCCATTGAAGACGAAGTACTCCGGGGCCCCGCTCAACAGTTTGACCTCGCTGAAGTCGAGATGACCCTGCGCGCCGAAGGCCTGCTCGGTATAGACCTCGCCCTGCATGACGTAGAACTCGCGATCGACGGCCGGTAAACCCCCGGGGGCTCGACCGGGATCAGGCCATATATCCCGTTGGCGATGTGATGGGCGACGCTGGGCGTCGCACAACGGTACACGTACGGGCCCACGTTCAGCGCTTTGAAAGTAAAGGAAGTCTCCTGCCCCGGATTGGTCTGCGTGAAGACCGCGCCGCCGCCCGGCTGCACCTGAAGGACCGGGTTGAGGTGCTTGTCGATCGTTCCGCCGACGCCGACGAAGACCAGGGTGTTGGTCCCTCCGCCAGTGACCAGCGTAAATTTCACGGTAGGGGTGAGGGCGGCGGGCGCAGGGGCGGCGGAGGTGGGGGGCAGGGCTGGAGGCGGCGGCGCGGGTTGGGACTTACGAGGTGTGGGGGATAGAGGCACGCGGTGGCCGTGGGATCAGGCCTGGCACAGTGGCCTTGTAGTTGGCATAGGCCTGCCCGAACTCGGCCGCAAGCCGGCGCTCTTCCAACCGGCTGCCCACAAGGATATACAAGGTCAGAGCCAGGTTGAGCGCCAGAACGCTGGTCGTCATCACCGGCGTGAGCCAGATCAGGAGCAGGCCGGCGGTGTACAGGGGATGCCGCACCCAGCGGTAGAGTCCGGTCACAATCAACTGCGCGGGTTCGGCGTTCGGGCCTTTCGTCACCTGACGCAGGCCGAGGAACGACCATGGGTCGGTCTGCAGCAATCCTGCGATCAACAGTATGAGCGCCACCGCCTGCCCCATGATGGCGAGCACCGACCAGGGCAGGTGCAACTGGTAAAGTCGCGTGCCGGGGAGCAAGACGAGCAGGGCAAACACAGGCAGGAAGGAGACGACGGCGAATGCGTTGTACGCCAAGCGGTAGAAGCGATCCATCCTTGGCCCGAAGTGTGATCGGGCCCATTGCTTCACCCCAACGGATGCCAGCAGGCTGTGGACTGCGCCGTAAACAATGACGCCTGCAGCGATGGCCAGCGGTCCGATCATCGATCAGCCTCCCGGAGCGGCGGGGTTGCCTCGCCCGATCAGCGCCGCCAGGCGCGGCCGGATCGCCTGCCAGATCGGGCATCGGTCGGCTACGGCGGTGAACAGCACCACGCCGCCCAAGCCGAGCAGAAGGATGGACGGGCCGGCGCTCAACCCCAGGAGAAGCAAGGCCGTCCCGGCGGCTATCCGCAGAACCCGGTTGCCGGGAGCGATCCCGCGCCGCACCGGCGCCTGGCCCGAGAGGGCGGCTTCAAACACGGCGCGCAGGTCGGCCTCTGATCCGGCGCCCACCTTGCGCGTGATTTCCCTGCCGGCCGTGAAGGCGACCATGGTCGGAACCCCGATCACGCCCAACCCGCGCACGAGCTCCGGTTCCTCGTCGGCGTTGACTCTCCATACGTCGACCCGGCCATTGTATTCGCGCTCCAGGCGCTCGACCATTGGCGCCATCCAGCGACACGGCGCGCACCAGGGAGCCCACAGATCAACGATCACCGGGCGCGCCTGTGAGGTCATTCGGTCAGCAAAGGCCTGAGGGATCATGCATTCGCTCCAAAGTTCGAGGGGGCGCACTGCGCCCCCTCGAATTGATCCACTGGGAAGTTCTAGGCCGCCTTGATCGTACGGAACTTGAGGACGGCGTAGATCGGGCAGAAGCCGATCAGCCCGGTCAGCAGCGGCACGAAACCAAGGACCTTGAGAAAGGTTCCCCAGCCGCCGGTCACAACGCCCGCCCAGCCCAGGTAGAGCAAGACGACGCCCAGCACGATGCGCACAATCCGATCCCAGCCTGCTTCATTCAAGTACTTCATCGCTCGTTCCTCCGTGGAATTGTCCTGTACCTAATAGACGGCCCCGGGGGTCAAAGGTTACGCGGCAGGATCCGGAGTGCGGGCTGCAAATCGGGCGCGCACTGCCCGTTTCACAGGATTTGGACGGGAGGAGTGAGCTAGGGGATGCGGTCCTTCCGGTCGGCCAGGGAGCGCTGCAGGCGGTCGAACAGGTCGGCGCGCCGTCCGATGGGGATGCCATGGAGGCCGGCTTCCCGATAGAGCACAATCGTCTGGCGTGTGGTGTCGAGCACGACGTGACAATTGTGACAGGTGGCCAGGTGCTCGCTCGCCTCAGCCGTCAATTCCTCGCTCAGATTGCGGTCGATGTAGTCCGAGAGGTACTGGATGAGCTGTTCGCAATTCATGGCGTGCCACCTTCCCGGGGCATCCGCTCGCTGAAGTAGACGGACAAGCGCTCGCGCAATGCGAGCCGCGCCCGATGCAGACGGACCTTGGCGGCGCCCTCCGTCAGGCCGAGGGCCTCGGCCGTATCTTCGGTCGATAGGCCCTCGATGTCCCGAAGGAGAAAGACGACGCGCAAGCTCTCGGGCAGCTCGCCGATCGCCCGGTCGAGCTCGACGGTAACTTCCCGGTCGGACATCCAGCGCTCGGGGGTCGTCGTCCAGTCGACGATCGACCGGGGAAGCGGAACGGCCTCGCCAGTTTCAGGATCGGCTTCCGGCTCGTCGGATGGCAGGGGCTCGTCCGTCCGGCGCCTCAGGCGATCGAGCGAGGCGTTGTAGGCTACCCGATAGAGCCAGGTGCCGATACTGGAGCGTCCCTCAAATCGATTCAGATGTGTCACTGCGGACAGGAAGGTCTCCTGGACGATATCCTCCGCCGCCGCCGGATCGCGCAAGACCCCGAGGGCCAGCCGGTAGATACGGTCCGCAAACGCCTCGAAAAGGGCGCTGAGCGCAGACGAATCGCCGGCCCGCAGCGCGTCAAGAGAAATCGCCGGAACCGCCATCAACCCCATCCCCTTAGACGGGCACCCCGCCCGCGAGGTTACACCGATCCCCGAAGGGCCTTTGCGCCCGACGGGGTTCCGCGCAGGCGGGCCAGGGCGGCGCGTGCCGGGTCGGCCGTCAGCCAGAACAGGAATGTCTGCAGGATGGCCGAAGTAACGCACCAGGCGCAAGTTGCGCCAAGGATAAAAGGTTCAAGGAACGTCAGGTAGACCGAGAACAGCGTCCCGACGATCGCCAGAGCAAACAGCGCGATGCGGAGCACATCCCGCACTCTGTCGGGGACGAAGCGTGAGGCGGCCCACATCAGGATGAAGGCTGCGTAACCGAGCACGCCCAGAACGCCGATCGGGATCACGCCAAACAGGAACGCATACGAGCTCTGCTGGACGGCGTTGCAGTCGCCCACCGGCCCGCAGAACGCCTGATCCCCGGTCAGTTCGACGAGGGTCAGGTAAGCTGCGATTGTCAGGCCGAAAGCAGCCAGCACCGGGCTGGCCCAGACTGCGAAGCGGGATTCGACAACCGGGGTGCGCCGCACCCAGCGTGCGGCGACCGCCACCAGGCTGAGGAGCATGCCGATCAGGACCACAATGGCCAGGGAGTTGCCCAGCGGATCCTGCTGCAGTCGCTCGACGACCGACTTGGGTGCGGCCGGGGTAGGCTCCGGGCTCTCGGCACCGGGCTGCATGGCGGCAATCATCTCCGGCAGTCCGGGGATCGCCGGCCAATCGATGCCGCCCTGCGACAGGCCTTGGTCGATGATGCGGGGGAACGTCTCAGGGATCTCGCCGGATCCGACGAGGATGACATCCCCGACGAAGAGCATCGGCACGCCGCGCCGTTCCTCGGGGACGCCGTAGGAGGCGAGGGCCGAGGCGTACAGCGCCGAGCCCTCGGGCACGGTGACGTCGATGCCGATGATGGACAGCTGGTCGCCGTAGGCCTCGAACAGCGGAGGCAGGACTTCCTGGATCACCGTCTTACAGTGGGCACAGGTCGGCGAGTAGAACAGGATGGCGCGCACAACCGGAGCTTGAGCAAAGGCGGCGGTGGGGAGTAACAGCGCGATCAAGACGACGATGCTGACCAGGCGGAGGGCTCGAGACATACGTGGATCCTCGCAGACGAGTTGGGTGGAGTTTATCACGCGGGCTGGAGAGCGGCCGTCTCGGACGGGGCCGCATGATACAATCGCTCGAGGCCGCCGGTCTTCTCCCATTCATGACCTCCTCGTCTGCATGCATCTTCTGTCGCATCGTTGCCGGTGAGGCCGAGGCCAGTCTGGTCTACCGGGACGAGGTGGTCACGGCGTTCATGGACGCGCACCCCGTTGCTGAAGGTCATCTGCTGGTGGTCCCCAACAGGCATACCGCCGGTTTGGAAGACCTGGACGAATCCGAGGCTGCCCGGATGATCTCGACCGCGCGCAGGCTGGCGGCGGCGCTGCGCCGATCGGGCCTGCCGTGCGACGGGGTGAACCTGCTGCTGGCCGACGGCCAGGCTGCCGGACAGACGGTCTTCCACTGTCACCTGCACGTCATCCCGCGCACCGCCAGGGATGGGTTTGGTTTCCGGCGGCCGCTGGGCGTCGGCCGCGATGCCTCCCGGGAGATGCGCGAGGCCGCCGCCGTGCGGATCCGTGCTCAGGTCGAGACCTAGCCCTGCCGCAGCCGCCTGGCCGGCGAGTTCTCTCACGTCATGGAACGGAGTCGAGTGTGAAGCGCGTGGTGGTGTACTGCGGCTCGAGCGACGACATCCGGCCGGTCTACCTGGAGGCGGCGCGTGCGATGGGCCAGGCGCTGGTTGAGCGCGGGCTGACACTGGTCTACGGCGGCGGCCGCACAGGGATGATGGGCGCCGTGGCCGAAGCGTCCCTGCGGGCCGGAGGGACCGTGGTCGGCATCATGCCGCGGCAGTTCGACACGCCGGCCCTGGCGCATACGGCGCTGAGCGAGATGATCGTGGTCGAGTCGATGCACCAGCGCAAGGCGCGCATGGCGGAGATGGGGGATGCCTTCGTGGCGCTGCCCGGCGGGTTCGGCACGTTCGAGGAATTGTTCGAGATCCTGACCTGGGCGCAGATCGGGATGCACCACAAGCCCATCGGATTGCTGAACGTTGAGGGCTACTTCGATCCGCTGCTGGCGCTGATCGAGCACGCCCGCGCCGAAGGCTTCATCTACGCCATCCACCGCGCCCTGCTGGCCTGCGAACGCACGCCCACTACGCTCTTGGATCAGCTGGCTGCCTACGCGCCGCCGCCGGGTCTGGAGCGCTGGATCGATCGCGACGGCGGCACGGCCGGGACACCATGACCGATCCGATCCGCATGCTGCATTTCGCCGACCTGCACGTCGGCATGGAAAACTACGGCCGGCTGGATCCGGCCACCGGCACCTCCAGCCGGGTGCGCGACTTTCTCGAGCGCCTGGACGAAGTCATCGACTACGGCCTGACGCATGAGGCGGACCTGGCGGTCTTCGCCGGCGACGCGTTCAAGAATCGCGAGCCCGATCCGACGCAGCAGCGCGAGTTCGCCCAGCGCATCAAACGGCTGGCGGATCAGGTGCCGACACTGCTGCTGGTGGGCAATCACGACATGCCCGGGATGGCCGTGAAGGCCAGCGCCGTCGATATCTTCCAGGCGCTTGCAGTCCCCGGTGTGATCGTCGGGCACAAGAGCGGCTGGCAAGAAGTGACGACGCGGCGCGGGCCGGTCTTTCTGGCCTGGATGCCGTACCCGATGCGCAACCGGCTGCTGGCGCGTGAGGAGAATCAGGGCAAGACGATCGACGAGCTCGAGCTCGCCCTTCGCCAGACGGTGTCCGACATCCTTGGCGACCTGGCCCAGGAAGCCGCCCGGCACGCAATGCCTCGCGTTCTGGCGGGGCATTTCTCGGTCTCCGAGGCCAAACTCGGCTCCGAGCGCACGGTGATGCTCGGAAGGGATGTGGCCGTGACCACATCGACGCTGGCCGATCCGGCCTGGGACTACGTTGCCCTGGGTCACATCCACCGTCATCAGGACCTGAACCCGGGGGCGTCGCCTCCGGTTGTCTACAGCGGCTCGCTCGAGCGGATCGACTTCGGCGAGGAACACGAGCCGAAGGGATTCTGCTGGGTGGAGCTCGAGCGCGGCGCAGCTCGCTGGGAGTTCATCCCCGTTCGGGCGCGGCCGTTTCGAACGCTGCAGATCGATGCCCGGCAGGCGCCGGACGCCACTGCGGCCGTCGTCCAGGCGGCGTCGCAGGCCGAGGCGGACGGAGCGGTGGTGCGAGTGCAGGTCCAGCTCCTGCCGGAGCAGCAGGCGACGTTTCGGGAGGCGGAGGTGCAGTCGGCGCTGGGGAAGTCGTCCAGCGTGAGCATTACACGGGAGGTGGAAACCGAAGCGCGGGCACGGTTGGGCGACCTGTCGCCCGAGGCGCTGACGCCTTTCGAGCTCCTGCAGCGGTACTTCGAGTCACGCCGGGTCGAAGATGCGCGTAAGCTCGCGCTGTTGGCGCGGGCGGAGGACCTGCTGCGTGATCCCGACTGAGATCGAGGTCGAGAACTTCCTGGCCTACCGCTCGCCGGGCACGCTTCGGCTGGAGGGCATCCACATCGCCTGCCTTTCCGGGCCGAACGGAGCCGGCAAGTCCTCGCTGTTGGACGCCATCACCTGGGCGCTGTGGGGGAAGGCGCGCAGCAACTCGCCGGACGACCTGGTGCACCAGGGCGCCCGCAATATGCAAGTACGCCTGGCGTTCGAGCAGGCCGGCGACCGTTACCAGGTCATCCGACAACGCAAGGCCGGCAAGCAGGGCGTCTCGGGGCTGTCGTTCCACGTCTGGGACGCGCAGGGCGAGGCGTGGCGCGATCTGTCGGCGGCACGCCTGGCCGACACGCAGAAGAAGATCGAGGCGCTGCTGCACCTCGACTACGACACCTTCATCAACTCCGCTTTCCTGATGCAGGGGCGGGCAGATGAGTTCACCACCAAGACCCCCGCGCAGCGCAAGCAGGTGCTGGCCACGATCCTCGGCCTGTCGAAGTGGGAGGTGTATGAGTCTCGGGCCAAGGAGCGCATCGGCGTCATGCGGGCCGAGATGCACCGCACGGAAGGGCGGCTGGAGGAGATCGATCGCGAGCTGGCGAGGCGGGAGGAACATCAAGGGGCTCTGCTGGCGGCAGAGGCCGAGGCGCTGGTGGCGACCGAGCGCCTGGCGGAGGCCGAGTTGCAGTGGGCCGGGATCCAGCAGGTCCGCCAGGAGCTAGTGACCCTCCAGCGGCAAATTGACGACCGGACGCGGCGCATCACCGCCACCGAGCGCGAAGTGGCCGAAGCAGAGCGCGAGCGATCGGCCGCCGGGGCGCGGGCCGACCGGGCGGCGCTGCAAGCGGCGCTCGAAGCGGTGCGCGCCGAACTGGTCGGGTTCGACGCGCTGCAGGCGCAGATGGAAACGGTCGTCGGGCAGCAGCGGGAGGCGGGCCAGGAGGCGGCCAGGCTGCGGGGCGTCAACGAATTGCTCGGGCCGCAAACAGAGCCGCTCAAGGCACGCGCGGTGACGCTCGAGTCCTCCAGCGAACCGGTCTGCCCGACCTGCGGCCAGGCCCTGACCGACGATCATCGCCATCGCTTGCTGGAGGAACTGCAGGTCGAGATCGAAGGACGGCGGGAAGCGTACCGTCTCAACCAACTTCGGCTGCGCGAGCTCGAGGCACAGGTCAAGTTGCTCGAGGCCGATCGTCAGGCACTGGAGAAGGCGTTGAGCCAGCGCCCGGAGCGCGCCCGCCGCGTCGGCGAACTGCAGGCGCTGCTGGAGCATGCCGGCGAGGCCGAACGGCAAGCAGCCTCGCTGGCCGAGCGGATCACGCGCTGGCAGACGGAGCTCAGCGCCGAGCGGGTGGAGCGCGCCGGTCTGGAGGCGCAGGTGGAGAAGAGCGAAACGCAACTGCGGGCCGCCTCGCTTACGCCGGAGGCCGTCGAGCGGCTGCGACTGCAGAAGCGAATGGGCGACGAGCGCGTCGGCGGGGCCCGCCAACAGCTCGCCGCCCTGGAGGCCTTCGAGCGCCAGCGGGCTGAGCGCCGGGCCGATCTGGAGCGGCTGGCTCACGACCTCGGGTTGGACGAGGAGCTGCGCGAGGCCTTCGGGAAGCGCGGCGTGCCGGCCATGATCATCGAGACCGCCGTCCCCGAGCTCGAGGCATCGGCCAACGAACTGCTCAACCGTATGACCGACGGGCGGATGCACGTGCGCATCGAGACGCAGAAGGAGATCAAGACCGGAGAGGTGCGCGAGGCGCTGGACATCCTGATCTCGGATGAACTCGGCACCCGCGCCTACGAGCTGTACTCGGGCGGTGAGGCCTTCCGCGTGAACTTCGCCATCCGCATCGCGCTGTCGCGGCTGCTGGCGCGACGCGCCGGGGCCCAACTGCGCAGCCTGTTCATCGACGAGGGCTTTGGCACCCAGGACGCCCGAGGCCGGGAACACCTGGTGGCGGCGATCAACAGCATTCAGGACGATTTCGACCGCATCCTGGTCATCACGCATATCGACGAGCTGCGCGACGCCTTCCCGGCTCGCATCGAGATCACCAAGACCCCGCAGGGCTCCACCTTCCGCCTGGTTTAGGACGCTTCTCGGCGCGACGGCTTGGCCGATCGCTGGCCGCCTCACATTGCACACCTCTTCACCCTGCTGCCGAGCGATCGCCTATAGCGCTCACGGAGAGCTCGCGCGCCGTGGGCTTAAGTGCGCCCGGCTCGCGCGCTGCGGATGACGCCCGGTTGCGTTTCGAACCCCCACCGGCTTTCCAAGAACCGTTGGCCCCACGTAGTGGCAAAGCATGCCCATGGCGCGATCGCCATGCTGGTCCACGTCGGGCTCGCTTCGCCCCTACCAGGTCCGGCATGGTCTCGTCGCCCATGGGAATCCCGGTCGATCATTACTCGAGCGCAGGGACGGGCACGGCATGCCGTGCCCCTACCGTAGGATCGATCACCGCTTGAGGGATGCTAGGACGGAAGTGCCGGGCGGGCGGCGCTTGGAATCCAGACGCTGAAGGCGGCGCCGTGCCCGGCGACCCCGTCGCTCTCGAGGGAAATCCGTCCACCGTGCAGCTCAGCGATCTCCTTGCAGATCGCCAGGCCCAGCCCGGTCCCCGCCGCGCCGGTGCGGTGGCTGGCGCGCCCGCGGAAGAATCGACGGAACAGCAAGGGCTGCTCTTCGGGAGGAATTCCGGGGCCGGTATCACTGACCTCACCGACGATCCACTCGCCTTGCGCTGTGGATCGGCGGCGGGTCGAGAGCGTGATCCGTCCACCGTCCGGGGTGTAGTTCATGGCGTTGGTCAGCAAATTGGTGAACACCTGGGCAAGCAGACGATGGTCAGCGAGCGCCGGGGGGAGATCGGGCTCGCACTGAAGATCGAGCAACAGGCCGCGCTTGGCGGCCAGCGTGCGGCGGTCCTGCACCAACGCGGCCAGCAACTGGCTGAGATCGACCGGTGCGACGTTCAGGGGGGTAGCCTTGGCCTCCAGGCGTGAGAGCGAGAGCAGGTCGTCGATCAGGTGTGCCAGGCGTTCGCTCTCCCGGGTCAGCGTGTCCAGGTAGGTGGAGGTCTTGGTGCGATCGCTGGTCTCCCGCAGCAGGTCGAGGTACAGGCGGATGTTCGTCAGCGGTGTGCGCAACTCATGCGAGACGTCCGAGACGAACTGCGACTTGAGGCGGTCGAGTTCCTTGTGGGCGCTGATATCGTACTGCACGCCTACGTAGTTGATCACCTCGCCCTGATCGGAGACCACGGGGGTGATGGTCACGGCCGCATCGTACGTGGTGCCGTCCTTGCGTCGGTTGATTAGCTCGCCGCGCCACGTGCGCCCCTCCCGAATGGTCTCGGCAATCTCGCGGTAGTGCTCGGGCGGATGGCGTCGGCTTTGAACCACGCCTACCGGCTGGCCGATCGCCTCGCCGGGCTGGTAGCCGTGCAGACGTTCCCAGGCCGGATTGACGTACTCGATCGTCAAGTCGAGGCGGGAGACGAGGACGGCGTCGCCGATGTTGGCCAGGATCGCTCGCAGCCGGTCGCGCTCCGCCTGCAGCGCGGCCTCCAGTGACTTCCTGTCGGAGACGTCGAACACCAGGCCCATGATGCCCTGGGGCTTGTTCTCAGCGTCGGGGATCATGCTGGTCGCTGCCAAGGCGAACAACGTGCGGCCGTCGGGACGAACGTACTCGAGCTCGGTCACTTCGTGCCGCGGTAGCTCGCCCCGCAATCGGGCGAGGAAGCGCTCTCGGATCACCTGGCGTTGGTCCTCGGGAAACATGTCGACCAGGACGCTGCCGATCAGGCGATCGGCCGGCAGCCCGATCTGGTCGAGGAACGCCTGGTTGGCATACAGCACCCGTCCGCGCAGGTCGCACTGGAAGATCCCCGCCACTGACGTCTCGACCAGCGAGCGGTAGCGGGCCTCCGATTCGCCCAACTGGCGCGTGCGGCGAGCGACCTCCGACTCGAGGGTATGGGCCTGGGAGGCGATCTGCCCGTACAGGTCGGCATTCTCGATGGCGATGGCCGCGTGCGCCCCCAGGGCCGAGAGAAGGTTGACGTCGTCATCGGTGTAGGGGACTTCCTGGCTGAAGCGCAGGACGGTCATCACCCCGATGGTGCGCTGGCGGATCAGAAGCGGCACGAGGGCGAGCACCTCGGGTTCATCGTCGGGGGTCCCGGGGATGTGGACGGCCATCGGGAACATGCCGGGGTCGTTGACCAGGATGGGCTTTCCCGATTTGAACACCATGCCGGTGAGGCCGACGCCGGGGGAGAAGTGCACGGCCATCAACTGCTCGGAATCAGGATGCAGAGCGACGACGCAGCGCAGGACGCCCAGATGCGGATCGAATAGATGGATTCGGCTCCCATCGGACTTGAGCAGGGCCTTGGCCTGCTCGGCAATCAGGTTGAGGACGGTCTGGAGTTCGAGCGACGACGAGATCGAGCGCGCCGTCTGGATCAGGGCCTGCGATTCCTCGGCGCGATGCGTGGCCTGTGTGTACAGACGGGCGTTTTCGATGGCGATGGCGGCGTGGGCGGCAAAGGCAGAGAGCAGGTGGACGTCATCCGCCGTGTACGGCATATCCTGGCTGAAGCGCAGGACGGTCATCACGCCGATCGACTGCTCGCGGAAAAGCAGGGGGACGAGGGCCAGGACTTCGGGTTCGTCCTCCGGGGTTCCGGGGACGTGCACTGCGTTCGGGAACTCGTGCGGGTTGTTGACAAGGGTGGGGGTGCCGGACTGGAACACGGCGCCGGTCAGTCCCATACCCGGCTGGACCTGAACGGCCATCACCGCCTCTGCATCCGGGTGCAGGGCGACGACACAGCGCAGCAGACCCTTGGCGGAGTCGAACAAGTGGATGCGCGAGCCGTCGGACTTGAGCAGCGCCTTCGCCTGCTCGGCAATCAGGTTCAGTGTAGTCTGGAGCTCAAGCGACGAGGAGATCGAGCGGGCGGTCTGAATCAGGGCCTGCGATTCCTCGGCGCGCTGCGTGGCCTGCATGTACAACCTGGCATTCTCTATGCCGATGGCAGCCAGGCGGGCGATGGTCGTCACCGTCTCCACTTGATCGCGGGTGAAGGCGACCTGCGGCCGTTTGGCAAACAGCACCATCGCGCCGCTGGCGCGTTCCCCGACCAGGATCGGCACACCGATCAAAGCGCGCAGGCCGGCCTTCACCCAGGCCGGGGCGGCCTCCGGGTACGCGCTGTAGTCCGGAAGCAGCACGGGCTGTGCAGTGCGGATGACCTTCCAGGCCACCGGCTCGGGGCTGGCGGACGACAGGTCGGGCGGGACCGGCGGGAGGCCAAACGTGCACGGATACTCCAGCCGGTGCCGGCCGGGATCGAGGATCGCCACCGCGCCGGCATCGGCGTCGATCACCTCCGCCGCCAGGTGCAGCACACGCTCGAGGACGCTCGGAAGATCGAGAGCGCTGGTGACGGCTTCGACCACCTGGTGACGGAGCTGCTCGCGTTCCAGGGCCCGGTGCAGGTTCTCCTGTGTCCTGGCGTTGCCGATGGAGATGGCGATGTGATCGGCCAGGGCGTTCATCATCGGCATGTCGTTCGGCGTGAGCCAGCGGGCAGAGACGTTGATCGCGCCAATGGGTTTGCCGCTCAGGAGCAAGGGGGAGACGATGAGTGGATCGCTGCCGAGCATATGCATGATGCGCGGCACCAGGTGCTTGAGGATCCCGGGAGTCATCTGGCGAACGGTCTCGCTCCGGTCGGGAGAGAAGGCCGCCTCGCCGGTGGTGAGCGCCTGGCGGTACAGATCAACCTGTTCGGGATCGAAGCTGAAACCCTCGATGGCTCTGCCCGAGAGGCGCTGCAACGCGTGCTCGGCGGATTGGCTGATGGAACGGGTACGGATCTCGAGCCTGCCGTCCGGACGGAGCAGGCTGACGCCGCCACGCAATCTCAGCCGGCGCAATTCCTCCGTGACCGAGCGCAGGACATCCTGCTCGCTGAAGGCGGCCTGGCGCGCCACGCCGGCGGCGGCACGAAGGGCGGAGGCCCAGATGTCCTCGCGATCGCCGAGCACGGACGTGCTGGGTCGTTCGTCCATCGGAGGGATGTCCTTCAGCGGCCTGCGCCGGCGCGGGAGAGTCTAGCACGGATCACGGAGCCCCGACCCCTCCGACCGTCGAGGGCACGGCGCCGATGCTCAACAGCCAGGTGTAGGTTTCCTGGGCCGCCTGGCGATACGATTTGGCAGGAGGCAGACCGAGCTCGTCCTGAGCCTTGTGCGTATCGTAGAAGAAGTAGTAACCGGCAAGCCAGAGCAGGCTGGGTTCGATCGGCAGCCTCAGGATCGCTCGCGCCGGTTGCAGCAACCGCCGGACCACAGGAATCGCCCAGAGAGGGATCTGGCGCCGGGGGGGACGGCGCCCGACGACCTGAGCGGTGATCGCAAACAGCTCGGGCAGCGTCAGGTTCTCCCCACCGAGGATGTAGCGCTCTCCGGATCGGCCACGCTCGACGGCGGCCAGGTGTCCGGCGACCACGTCGTCGATGTGGACGGCGTTCAGTCCGCCGGGGATCACCGGCGTCAGTGCGCCGCGGCCGAGGTGCGCAACCAGGCTCTTCTTCGTGCGGTACCAGTCGCCGGCGCCAAACACGGCGGATGGGTTGACGATGACCGCCTGCAGCCCACCCTCCACCGCATGCTGGACCTCGAGCTCGGAGCTGTGTTTAGCGAACGCATACGGCCAACGCTTGGCGAGATAGTTCCATGTATGACGCTCGTCGAGCAGCGGGGCACCCGCCGCCGAGGCAGACTGCGGGACATCCGGGACGCCGAGCGCGGCGACCGACGAGGTGTGGATCAGCCGACGAACCCCGGCGCGGCGCGTGGCCTGCAAGACGTGGCGCGTGCCGAGAACGTGCGCCTCGATGGCCGTCCGGCCGTCCGCCTCCGGCCGCATCGGTGCGGCGGTATGGAAGGCCACCTCGACGCCGTCGAAGGCACGCTCCAGCGACTCGGGGTCGAGCATATCCCCGAGGACGCGTCGGACGGGCAGCCCTTCAAGCCCGGCGAGGAGCGAGGTCGGCCGATGCAGAGCAATCACCTCGTGATCCTGGGCGCAAAGTGCGCGGCACAGGCAGGAGCCGATGAACCCTGAGGCGCCGGTGACAAGGATCCGCATCGGTCAGCGCTGGAGGCGGCCGCGCACCGGGGCTACGCGCCGATCCACTCGATGATCGTCGCCTCGCCCTGACCGACGCCGACGCACAGCGCGGCCAGTCCAAAGTACGGGCGGGTTTCGCCGGGAGCGCGGCGGCGCATCTCGTGCAGCAGCGTGGTCAGGATGCGCGCCCCGGAGCAGCCAAGCGGATGGCCGAGGGCAATGGCGCCGCCGTTGACGTTAGTGATCTCCGGTGACAGGCCCAGATCCTGCAGGACGGCCAGCGACTGGACGGCGAAGGCCTCGTTCAGTTCGACCAGGCGGAGAGCCTGCGGCTCGAGCCCGGCGCGCTTCAGCGCCTTGCGCGTGGCGGGCACTGGACCGAGGCCCATCAGGCGCGGCTCGACTCCGGCAGCGGCCGAGGCGACGACGCGCGCCCAGGGTGTGAGCCCGAGCGCGGCGGCCTTGCGGTCGCTCATCAGCACCAGCGCCGCGGCGCCGTCGTTGAGGCCGGAGGAATTCCCCGCGGTCACCGATCCGCCGTCGCGGAAGGCGGGCTTGAGGCGGGCGAGCGATTCGATCGTCGTGTCGCGCCGCGGCCGCTCGTCGGTCGTGACCAACACGGGATCGCCCTTGCGCTGAGGGATCGGCACCGGCACGATCTCCTCGGCGAAGCGGCCGGTGTCGATGGCCGCCACGGCGCGGCGGTGGCTCTCCGCCGCAAAGGCGTCCTGGTCCTGACGAGTGATCGTCGGCCGCTGGGCGGAGATGTTCTCCGCCGTCTCGCCCATCGAATCGATCCCGTACTGGCTTTCGATGCGCGGGTTGGGGTAGCGCCAGCCGAGCGTCGTATCCCAGGCGGTCAGGTTGCCCCAGGCGAAGGGCTTGTCGGCCTTGGGCACCGAGTACGGGGCGCGCGACATGCTCTCGACGCCCCCGGCGATGTACACCTCGCCCTCGCCGGCTTTGATCGCCCGAGCGGCGGCATTGACGGCCTGCAGCCCGGAGGCGCACAAACGGTTGAAGGTCACGCCGGCGACATGCACCGGAAACCCGGCCAGGAGCACCGCCATGCGCGCCACGTTGCGGTTGTCCTCGCCGGCCTGGTTGGCACAGCCGAGATACACCTCCTCGACTTCCCCCGGATCGACCCCGGCGCGCCGGGCCGCTTCGGCGATCACCAGCGCTGCCAGATCGTCCGGCCGGACCGAGGCCAGCGAGCCGCCATGGGCGCCGATCGGCGTGCGGACGGCGGAGACGATCACGGCTTCAGGCATGCGGACCTCCGGGGTGGACGCGAGCGGATTGTAGCATCGGGCCGGTGAGCGTCGGGCTGGACATGAAGCCATCCGAGTTGTCACAAACGGGGAGGGCGATTCGATCCAGCACCGGGGGTTCGACAACGTCACAGCCCACCCAGTCCTGTTGAGGGGGATCACGTCTTCTGGATCTCCGATTGACATCGCCAGGATAGCAGTATAGAATACTCTGTAGAACAGAGTTCTCTATAAGGAGTCACCCATGGACATCTCCCCGACCGAGGCAGAAGCGAGCCTGGCGGCCATCCAGACCGTGATGCAGAAGACCCGCCACTCGATTGCCAGCAGCGGCACCTACATCACCATGATCGTGACCGGCATCGTCTGGCTGGTCGGATTCGTGTGCACCCAGTTCCTACCCGCTGAGATCCTCGGATACATCTGGACCGGACTGAGCATCGTTGGCAGCATCCTGGGCACCGTCTGGGGCTTCCGAATGGCCAAGCGGGTCCGCAGCCCGGCGACAGCCGCCACAGCAAAGCGGGTCGGCCTCTACTGGCTGTTCCTGGTCTTCTTCTGCATCGTCACGATTGCGGTCGCCTGGCCGCTGGACGGGAAACAGGTGACCGTGCTCATCGTCTTGTTTGCCATGATCGGCCATCTGGCCATGGGCCTGCTGCTCTCCTTCGCCGCCGTCTGGTGGCCGCTGCCGATCACCGCCCTGGTGCTGGTCAGCTACTTCCTGTTGCCGAACCTGTTCTACTTGTGGATGGGCATCCTGGGTGGCGGTGGGATGATCGCCCTGGGCTTGTACATCCGCCTTAGGTGGTAAGCCATGGCCAACCTGAACGAGACCATCCATCAACCGGTGCGTCTGCGGATCATGGCCGCCCTGGTCACCCTCGAGGCGGGCAACGAAGTGGATTTCTCCTACCTGCGCGACCTGCTGGAGGTCACCGACGGCAACCTTGGCGCCCACCTGCGCAAACTGGAGGACGTCGGCTACATCGCCGTCAACAAGACCTTCGTCGACCGCAAACCGCGCACCTTCGTCGCCGCCACAGTCGCGGGACGGCAGGTCTTCCAGGAACACGTGGCGGCGCTGGAAGCGATCTTGAAAGGCAAGTGAGGCTCGAGATGGACACCATCGTGCAAGTTGAAGGACTGCGCAAGGTCTACGGCGCGACCGTCGCCGTGGAGGATGTTTCCTTCGAGGTCCGCGAAGGCGAGATCTTCGGGATGGTCGGGCCGAACGGTGCCGGCAAGACCACCACCATTGAATGCCTGGAGGGCCTGCGCAAACCGGACCAGGGGATGGTCCGCGTTCTGGGCATGGATCCTCAGCGCGACGGCCGGATCCTGCGGGAGCGCACCGGAACACAGTTGCAGCAGTCCAACCTGCCGGAGCGAATGCGCGTCTGGGAGGCGCTGGACCTGTATGCTTCGTTCTACACCAAGGCGGCCGACTGGAAGGTGCTTCTCGCCCAGCTGGGGCTGGAGGAGAAACGCAATGCCCCTTTCGCCAAGCTGTCTGGTGGGCAGAAGCAGCGCCTGTTCATCGCCCTGGCCCTCCTTCCGGATCCACAGCTGGTCTTCCTCGACGAGCTGACCACCGGTCTCGATCCCCAGGCGCGGCACGCCATCTGGGACCTGGTGCGCGACCTGCGCGCCAAGGGCAAGACGGTCCTTCTGACCACCCACTTCATGGAAGAAGCCGAGCGCCTGTGCGACCGGGTAGCCATCCTTGACCACGGCCGCATCGTCGCGCTCGACACGCCGGCAGCCTTGATCCGCGCCCTGGGGGCGGAAGAGCGTGTCGTCTTCAACCTGGACGGGAAGCTGCCGGCCGGCTTCGAAACAGGTCTTTCCGGCGGAGCACGACTCGAGGTCAAGGGCGACCAGGTGATCGTCCACGGAGCCAACGGCAGCAAGGGCTCGCTGGTGAGCGAGGTGGTCAGCCTGCTGACGAGCCAGGGAGTCCGGTTCCGCGACCTGCGCACCGAGCAGCCGAACCTGGAAGATGTCTTCCTGAGCCTTACCGGTCGTGAGATGAGAGGCTGAGGCGCGAGATGAAGAGCCTGATGAAGATGACCTGGATGGAAGCCAAACTCTTCCTGCGTGAACCGATGAGCGCTTTCTTCACGTTGGTGTTCCCTTTGATGTACCTGCTTTTGTTCGGCGCCATCTCGGGCAACGAACCCACACCGCAGTTCGGCGGTCAGAGGACGATCGACGCCTCGATACCAGGCCTCACCGCCATGATCATCTGCATCGCCGGCCTGATGTCCACCACCATGACCATGTCCACGTATCGGGAGAAGGGGGTACTGCGCCGCCTGCGGACCACGCCGGTCAGCCCACTGGTTGTCCTGGTCGCACAGGTGATCGTGGTATTTACCATGACCGGACTGGGAATGCTTCTGCTGGTGACCGCCGGGAAACTGGTCTACCACGTGCGCTTCGAGGGCAACCCCTTCAGCGTGCTGGCGGGCTTCGTCCTGAGCAGCCTGAGCTTCTTCGGGATCGGATTCATCCTGGCCGGTACGATGCCCACGGTGCGCAGCGCGTGGGTTGTCGGGATGGTCCTGCTCTACCCGATGCTGCTCCTTTCCGGGGCGTTCTTCACCGTCGAACTGCTACCCGCAGCCGTCCAGAAGGTATCGGCGTTTCTGCCCCTGACTTACGTGGTCAACCTGCTGCGCGGGTTGTGGGCCGGGGAGCCCTGGGGAGAACACCTGTTGGATGTCGGCGTGCTGACGGGACTGCTTCTCTTGGGGACGATCGTCTCGGTGAGGACTTTCCGCTGGGAATGACTCCAATGCCGCGCGGGCGCCTGGGCCTGGCGGTGCCGGGGTGACGCCAGCAAGCTAGCGGCCGTCCGCCAAAGTCCCGATGAAGGGCACACGCTCGAGCATGGCTGCGGTGTGGGGCGCCGCCTCGAGCTCGCCGGTCAGATCCCTTCCCGCTGTGTGCACCACCTGGTGGCGGCCCTGCTGCCACAGGAAGCTGCGCGAGACGTCGTAGACCTTCCCTTGGTAGGCGATATAGGCCGGAGCGCCGCTGCGGCCATTGTATTGAGCAAGATCGTCCGGTGTGATCTCGAGCATTTCGCGAATTCGGGCCACGAGGGCGGTGTCAGGAAGGGGAGACCCGGGCCGGGTCTCCCCGTTTCCGTCCTCATGCCTAGCGCATGAATGGGCCGACGAAGGGCGACGTCTCCCCGCGGCGCATGAAGTGTCCCGACGGACCTTCCCCCAGGAACTCGGAGAACCACGATTCGTGCTCGATCTCCTCGTTGAGGATCGCCAGGCACAGGGCGTAGGTGCGGTGATCCTTGCCGGCGGTCAGGTTGCACAGGTGGGTGTAGCCGCGCACCGCACAGCGCTCGGCTTCCACCAGCACGGTCAACATGGCCTTGATGTCCGTCGGGTCCTTGGGCAGGGAGGCCGGCGGGCAGGCGGACATGTCGTGGAACTTCTTCATGTCCTCGGGCAGCTTGCCCCCGAGCTCATAGATGCGGGGCACCAGCGCCTCGAAGTGATTGCGGTCCTCGATGCGGGCCGTTTCGGCGATCTCCTTCAGGCCCTCGCCCTCGAGCCCGATCAGGTTGACGCGCAGGATCGTGTAGTAGTAGAAGGTCGTCAGCTCGGCGGCGGCGTTCTTGACCAGCAGCTCGAGCAGTTCGTTGACGTTGATCCCCGTCTTCTCGACCATTTCGCGTGTTACTTTGGCCATGACTTCCATCCTCCTGGTGTGAGCGGATTTGGCATTTCAGCCACGAGCGGTCATCCGATGCAGCTTGCCCCCAAGGTCCTCCCTCCTTGGCCCGCGAGCCCGACGCCCTTTGGGCCTGAGCAATCCGAGCGGCGCGAATGTCATGCGCCCTGACAATCCGGGCAGTAGCCAAAAAAGGTTACCTGACTGCTGACGATGCGATAGCCGGCGCGTTGGGTCGGCGAGAGGCGCCCGTGGCCGATGGCGAGGAGCTCAGCGTCCCGGGGAAGCCCCCCGTCCCGCCGGGCGAGGCCGCATGGGCGGCGGGGAGGAGGGGTCATCGGCGGGAGGGAGCTGGTTGGTCCGCATGGCGCGGAGGGCCGCGTGCAATCTGAGCCCGAGAGGCAGATCGGGAGGCGGCTCCGATTCGTTGCCTCGCCATTCCAGGGTACAAGCGGGAGCACGTCCGTGTTCCTTTACGCGGTGGGTGCCGGCTGGTACACTGCCTCCACCTCAAGCGGTGAGGATCCACATGGAGTTGCTGCGCAATTGGAAAGAGGTCCTCGACACGGTCAACCTGTCGCCGGACCGCAAGATGGACGTCGTCAGCCGCTGGCTGATCATCACACGGGCGGCGGTGCTGACCATGACCGCCACCTCGGGACTGATCGGCGGGCTGCTGGCCGTCGCCACCGTCGATCGTCCGAACTGGGTCAACTTCGCCCTGGCGCTGGTCGGGCTGCTGATCGCCCACGGCGCCAATAACATGACCAACGACTACTTCGACCTCGAAGGCGGCGTCGATACCGACGAGTACACGCGGGCGCTGTACGCGCCGCATCCTGTGCTCGGCGGCCTTGTCTCCAAGGCCGGACTGCGCAATGCCATCCTGCTGTTCAATCTGGCGGATCTTGCGATCCTGGTCGTGCTGTGGCTGCGCACCGGCTGGCCGGTGGTGATCTTTGCTCTGCTCGGCTTATTCATCAGCGTGTTCTACGTCGCCCCGCCGATCAAGCTAAAACATCACGGGCTGGGCGAACCGGCGGTCTTCATCGTCTGGGGCCCGCTGATGATCGGCGGCACCTATTTCGTCACCGCCGGCGTGCTGCCGCCGGCCGGCGTGTGGTGGGCGATGGTGCCTTATGCGCTGGTCGTCACCACAGTCCTCTTCGGCAAACACATCGATAAGCTCGAGGTCGACAAGGCTAAGGGGATCCACACGCTGCCGGTGCTCATCGGCGCCACAGCCTCGAAGTGGGCCAACGTCATCATGATGATCGGTTACTACGTCGTGATCGCCGCACTGGTGCTGACCGGCACCCTTGGAGTGTGGGTGCTGCTCGTCGTGCTGGCGCTGCCGCGTTTGGTGCGGGTGCTCAAGATCTACCGCGACCCGAAGCCGAGCGAGCCGCCGCCGGATTATCCGGTTTGGCCCCTGTGGTACGTTTCGGCGGCGTTCTATCACAACAAGCTGGCCGGCGGCCTGTTTGTCCTCGGGCTGATCGTCAATCTGATTCTGCCGATCCGTCTGTAGGAATTCGCACCGTCAGGGAAATGAAGTGCGACCGGCGCCGTTGTGGCGCCGGTCGCTTTGCTTGAGTGAACCTGGGGTGGGTCATGCCTCAGCCGCCACAGGCTGCTCGGCCAACCACTGGAGCAGAACCGCTGGGTGAGCGGGCAGGCCATGCTCGACGCTGTCGTGCGCCTCCCAGTGATCGGCGACCTGCGTGACCCACGCTTCGGGCGCTGCCTCCCAGGCCTAGCGAGGCGTGCCCGGCAGGCCGGCACTCCACCAGGCGGCCCTGCGGCAGCAAAGCCACCACTGATCCCGAGCGCCGAGTGACGATCTGGGCGCGCTGCCAGTGCCAGACGAGCGCCGGAGGCACCGCCCACTCCACGGCGACCAACTGTCCGTAGCGCGGGCGCGTCTGCCGGTCGGGGCGTCGGTCGACGCGCACCTCGACGATTGCCTCGGTCTCCAGAAGCCGCACCCGGCACCCATCTCCGAGGCAGGCGCGGATGAGACCTAGTTGAATGTTCATGCGCTTCCTCTTCGGTGGCCGGAGATCTCGCTGGGAAACTCCGACGGTGACGCTAGCAGGGCTAGCTCTCGGATCCTGCCCGCCGGCCCTTCCTGTTCGCCGGGCGGAATCCGCGCCGGGACAGGGAAGGAAAACAGGACCGCGGGCGCCTGCCCGCGGCTCTTGGGCCTTGAAGGGTCGCTCCGGCTGACTAGTCGAGCAGGGTGAAGGAAACGCCGGAGGGGCGAGCCGCGGGATGGCGGTTCAGGCGAACGAACACATAGCCGATGCTGGACATGCGCCCCTCCTTCTTGGGGATTCGGATCTCGGCCCGCTCCGGGCCGACCGAAAGACTATACCGCGAATGCAGTGGGGGAGTCAAGCCCCGACTTCCGAGGCCCCAAAGGACTTCGGAAGTCGGGGCGAGGCGGAGCTACTTCTGCGAGAGCAAAAGCCTCACGTACTGTGCCCGCTCGAAGGCGAACGGATCGGCGGCCTGCTTTTGACTGAGCTTGCCACGGAAGTCGGCCACGGAGGCGTAGCCCTTCTCGGTCATCCACTCCTCAAGCTGACGGAGCATCGTCGAGACGTATGGCAAGCCGTTCTTGATCACGGCCGAAGCGGTCTGCACGACGGTGGCTCCAGCCAGGAGCCCCTTGGCGACGTCCGTGCCGCTGTGCACGCCGGTGCTCAATGCCACCTCGGCCTTGATCCGCCCGTAGAGCAGCGCTGTCCAGCGCAGCGGCAGTTTGAGCTCCTCCGGACCGCTGAGCACCATCTCGCTCGACAGGCTCTCCGTGGCCGGATCGATGTCGGGCTGCAGGAAGCGGTTGAATAACACCAGGCTGGCAGCGCCGCGCTTGTCGAGTTCCGAGGCAATGTAGGCCACCGAGGTGTAGAACGGGCTGAGCTTGATCGCCAGCGGGATCTTCACCTGCTGCTTGACGGCTTCGACAACGTCGAACAGCGCCACCTCGATGGCCGTTCCCGACCGGCGCGCGTCGGCCGCAACCGAGTACACATTGAGCTCCAGACCGTTGACGCCGGTGCCCTCCAACTGCCTGGCGTACTCGATCCAGACGCCCGGGCTGACAGCGTTCAGGCTGGCCAGCAGCGGGAACGTCACCGCCTTGCGCGCCTTCTCCACCCACATCAGGTGTTCTTTGGCCTCGCCGTGCTTCATGTTGGGGAAGTAGGTCAGCGCCTCGGCAAAACTCTCCGAACCGACGGCGAGCGACTCCTCCATGCGCAGGGCGTCGAACTGGATCTGCTCCTCGAACAGCGAGCGGATGACCAGCGCGCCGGCCCCGACCTGCTCGGCCATCTTGATCTTGTCCAGCATCCCGGAAATCGAACTGGCCCCCACGACGATCGGGCTGCGGAGCGGGATCCCCATGTAGGTGGTCTTCAGGTCGGGCATGCTGCCTCCATCCGAGTCGTGCCGGACAGGCCGTTCGCGGGCCTGCTGCACCAGGTTCGAGGGTGTCGCAAATCCCAGAGCCGCAATAGTGACAATAGTCATCCAGTTTGGCGGGCGCTTCAGCACTATTGCCCGGAGGGGGGGATCCCTAGACTTGGGAATTGACTGACACCCGACGCGCCCCTCCCGCCTCGCCGCGCGCCGGTCACCCAAGGAGCTGTGCATGGCAACCAGTAAACCCCAGCGCAAGCTGGTCCCTCACGACGGCAATTCAGCCACGACGCACGTGGCCTACGCCGTCAACGAGGTCATCGCCATCTACCCGATCACCCCGTCCACGAGCATGGGGGAGATCGCCGACGAGAAGGCCTCGCTGGGGGAGAAGAACATCTGGGGCAGCGTGCCCACGGTGGTCGAGATGCAGTCGGAGGGCGGCGCTGCCGGGGCGGTTCATGGTGCGCTGACCACCGGCGCGCTGACGACCACCTTCACTGCCTCGCAGGGCCTGCTGCTGATGATCCCCAACATGTTCAAGATTGCCGGCGAGCTGACGCCGGCGGTCTTCCATATCGCCGCGCGGGCCATCTCCACCCAGGCGCTGTCGATCTTCGGCGACCACTCGGATGTCATGGCCGCCCGATCGACGGGCTGGGGGATGATCGCCTCCAACAACCCGCAGGAGGCGATGGACACGGCGCTCATCGCCCAGGCCGCCAGCCTGGAAACCCGCCTGCCCTTCATGCACTTCTTCGACGGCTTCCGCACCTCGTCCGAGATCCAGAAGATCGAAGAGCTGACGCATGATGACATGCGCTCGATGATCGACGAGGGGCTGGTGGCCGAGTTCCGGCGCCGCAGCCTGTCGCCCGAGCACCCGACGGTGCGCGGCACGGCGCAGAACCCGGACGTCTACTTCCAGGGCCGCGAGACGGTCAACCCGTACTACCTGAAGGCGCCGGCCATCGTGCAGAAGGCGATGGACCGGTTCGCCAAGCTGACCGGCCGGCAGTACCGGCTGTTCGACTACGTCGGCGCGCCGGACGCCGACCGCGTGGTGGTGATGATGTGCTCCGGCGGCGAGACGATGCACGAGGTCGTCGAGCACTTGAACAAGAAGGGCGAGAAGGTCGGCGTGCTCAAGGTGCGCCTGTACCGCCCATTCGACTCGGCCGGCTTCGTGGCGGCGCTGCCCAAGACCACGCGGCGCATCGCCGTGCTGGACCGGACGAAGGAACCCGGCGCCTCGGGCGAGCCGCTGTACCAGGACGTCCAGACGGCCATCGGCGAGGCGGTGGGTGCGGGGACGATCGCCCGCGACGCCATTCCGCTCGTCGTCGGCGGGCGCTATGGCCTGGCATCGAAGGAATTCAACGCCGGCATGGCCAAGTCGGTGCTCGACAACCTGAAGGCCAAGACGCCCAAGAACCACTTCACCGTCGGCATCTTCGACGACGTCACCGACAGCTCGCTAACGTGGGACGACGACTTCGAATCGGAGCCGGAGGGGGCGCACCGGGCCATGTTCTACGGCCTGGGGGCCGACGGCACCGTCGGCGCCAACAAGAACTCGATCAAGATCATCGGCAAGTCGACCGATTACTACGCCCAGGGCTACTTCGTCTACGACTCGAAGAAGTCCGGATCGATGACCACCTCGCACCTGCGCTTCAGCCCGCACCCGATCCGCAGCGTGTACCTGATCAACAAAGCCGAGTTCCTGGCCTGCCACGCCTTCCAGTTTCTGGAGCGGGTCGACATCCTCGGCCATCTGCGTCCGGGCGGCACGTTCCTGCTCAACAGCCCGTATCCGGCCGATCAGGTGTGGGACCACATCCCGGTCGAGGTCCAGCAGGCGCTGATCGACAAGAAGGCCAAGTTCTATGTCATCGACGCCTACTCGTTGGCCAAGTCGCTCGGACTGGGCGGACGCATCAACGTCATCATGCAGACAGCCTTCTTCGCCATCTCCGGCGTGCTGCCGCAGGACAAGGCGCTGAAGATGATCGAGCTGGCGGTCGAGGATACCTACGGCGACAAGGGCAAGGCGGTGGTGGACATGAACATCCGCGCCGCCTCGCTGGCGGCCGAGCGCATCCAGAAGGTGGAGCTGCCGGCCAAGGCCGCGAGCAAGGTCCACATGCGCCCACCGGTGCCGGCCGGGGCGCCGGAATTCGTGCAGAAGGTCACGGCCGAGATGATCGCCTACCGCGGCGACCGGCTGCCGGTGTCGTTGATGCCGGCCGATGGGACCTACCCGGCCGGGACGACCAAGTACGAGAAGCGCAACATCGCCCTCGAGATCCCGGTGTGGGAACCCGAGGTCTGCATCCAGTGCAACCAGTGCTCCTTCGTCTGCCCGCACGCCACCATCCGGGTCAAGGCCTACGAAGCGAAGTTCGCCAACGGCAAGGCGCCGGCGAGCTTCAAGTCGATCGACTACAAGGGCAAGGAATACGGCGGGATGAAGTACACGGTGCAGGTGGCGCCGGAGGACTGCACCGGCTGCGGCGCCTGCGTCTACGTCTGCCCGGCGTTCGCAAGAGATGAGAAGGGGCAGAAGACCGAGCGCAAGGCGATCAACATGGCCGCGCAGCCGCCGATCCGCGACGCGGAGGCGGCCAACTGGGAGTACTTCCTGAGCTTGCCCGATCCGGATCCGAAGCAGGCCAACCGCTTCACGGTCAAGGGCTCGCAGTTCCTGCCGGCGATGTTCGAGTTCTCCGGGGCGTGCGGCGGCTGCGGTGAGACGCCCTACATCAAGCTGGCGACGCAGCTCTTCGGTGACCGCATGGTCGTCGCCAACGCCACCGGCTGCTCATCGATCTACGGCGCCAACCTGCCGACGACGCCCTACGTCCCGCGGGCCGATGGGCGCGGCCCGGCCTGGTCGAACTCGCTGTTCGAGGACAACGCCGAGTTCGGCATGGGCATGCGCCTGACGGCCGACAAGCTGAACGTCTACGCCCGCGAGCTGTTGGGTCGTCTCCGAGACAAGGGCCAGGCGGAGTTCATCGATGCGATCCTGGGCGCCGACCTGAGCGCGCCGGAGGCGGTCGAGGAACAGCGTGTGCGGCTGGATGCCCTTCGAGCCCATCTGGCCGGGGTCAAGGACCCGGATGCCGAACGGGCCCTGGGCGTCCTGGAGTACCTGGTGCCGCGGTCGGTGTGGATCATCGGCGGCGACGGGTGGGCCTACGACATCGGCTACGGCGGCCTCGATCACGTCCTGGCCTCCGGCCGCAACGTCAATATGCTGGTCCTGGATACCGGCGTGTACTCCAACACCGGCGGCCAGGCCTCCAAGGCTACGCCGCGCGCGGCCGTGGCCAAGTTCGCCGCCGCAGGCAAGGACATGCCCAAGAAGGACCTGGGCGCCATCGCCATGACCTACGGCAACATCTACGTCGCCCAGGTGGCTTACGGCGCCAACATGACTCAGTCCGTGCGCGCCTTCCGCGAAGCCGAAGCCTATCCGGGGCCGTCGCTGATCATTGCCTACGCCCACTGCATCAACCAGGGCATCGACATGATGACCGGCACCGACCTGCAGAAGGACGCCGTCGAGAGCGGCTTCTGGCCGCTGTTCCGCTACGACCCGGCGCTGGCCGCCGAGGGCAAGAACCCGCTGCAGCTCGACTCGAAGGCGCCGACCAAGAACATCGAGGACTTCATGTACAAGCAGGTGCGCTTCAAGGTCCTGCGGCAGACGGACCCGGAGCGGGCGGAAGTGCTGCTTGGTTCGCTGCGCAAGGATGTCATCAGCCGCTGGAAGTTCTACGAGCAGATGGCGAACTTGGACGTCTGAGGACGAACGACTTCGGAAGTCGATGTGAGAGAGCCCGGGGGCACGCGCACGCGTGCCCCCGTTCGTGTTCCAGACCGGCACGGTCTGACGCTTCTGCCCCTTCCTGCCCAAGTCCCCGCCCCATGCAGTCCCATCCCGGCCGCGAGATTCGGCCCAAGCAGGGGAGGGGTGAGGGGAGGGGGTTGGGTGTGAACCCCGGGGCTTCCGGGCCCGGCTAGACGCCGGCGAGGAAGAGCCCACCGCGCACGGCGAGCGCCACGACCAGCGCCACGATCGTGGCTATCGCCGCCACGGCGCCCATGGCGCGCCAGCCGAGCTCGCGGCGCAGGACGACCAGCGTCGCCAGGCACGGGACGTAGAACACGACGAACACGGCGAAGGTGATCATCTGCGCCTGGGTGAGCACCAAGTCGAAGTTCGAGTGTCCCCAATGCCTGGCCGAGCATCACCAGCGAGAGTTCCTTGCGCAAGATGCCGAAGGCCAGCGGCACGCCGGTAGCGGCGGGCAGGCCGAGTACCCAGGTGAGCGGGACGGGCGATCAGGTCAAGCGACGGCGTCAGGCCGAAGAAGGTCAGCAGGGCGAGGACGACGCTGCCGACGATCAGTGCCGGCCAGGCCTCCACCATAAACTCGCGCACGCGGTACCAGGCCTTGGCCAGGACTGTGCGGGCGGCGGGAATGCGGTAAGGCGGAATCTCGAGGATCAGCCCCGGCGATTCCTCGTGCATCATGCCGCTGAGCACGCGGCCAGTCAGGGCGATCATGAACAGATTGAGGACATAGATCGCGGCCGCGGCCCACGGGCCGACGTACGCGGCCACCAGGCCGAAGACGACCACCAGCCGAGCCGAGCACGGGATGAGCGTCGAGAGCGCCGCAGCCAGGAAGCGGTCTCGCTGGTTCTCCAGGATGCGGGTCGACATGACCGCCGGGACCGAGCAGCCGTAACCCAGGATGAAAGGGACGACGCTCTTGCCGTGCAAACCCATGCGGTGCATGAGCGCATCCATCAGGAACGCCAGGCGCGGCAGGTATCCGACGTCCTCGAGGAACCCCAGGCCGAGCAGGAACGGGATCAGGTAGGGCATGACGATTGCTGCACCGCCGGCCACGCCCTGCAGCAGGCCGATGGCGATCGTGTCCAGAAACGACTGTCCGGCCAGGGCGGCGTGCAGTCGGGTGGTCCACGTTCCGAACAGGGCGAGGAGCGGCGGCTCGACCGCGTTTCCGGTGGCATAGACCGACCTGGAAGAAGGCGAACAGGATCAGGATCAGGGCGAGATACCCGGCGACCGGGTGAAGCAGGACATCGTCCAGCCGGTCGCGCCACGAGGTGCGGCGCTCACCCTGGGTGACGACCAGATGCTCGAGGTTCCCGGCCAGCCCGTGTCGTTCTCCCCACACCACCCAGCGTGCAGGCTGGCCGCGATGTTCGGCCAGGTCACGCTGCGCCTGCTCGGCCATCGACCTGAGGGCCGGCGTGATGCGCTCGGTCTCGGCGGCCAGTTCGTTATCGCCCTCGAGCAGCTTGAGGGCGGTCGCCTCGGGGTGGAGAGGTGTCGGCGTCCCGCGCAGCGCCTCGGCCAGCCCGGCCAGGGCGTCTTCGACATCGCGGCCGTAGCGAGGGCGGGTGATCGGCTGAGGGTTGCGCGCGGCCTGGAAGGCGGCGTTGAACAGGGCGCGCACGCCGCGGCCCTTGCTGGCCACCAGCGGCAGGACGGGGACACCGAGCTCGCCCTGGAGGCGGGGGCCGTCGATCCGCAGGCCGAGGCGATCGGCCTCATCCAGCAAGTTGACGGCCAGGATCAGCGGCCTTTGCAGCTCGAGCAGCTCGAGCGTCATGTCCAGGCCCTGGGACAGGTGCGTGGCGTCGAGCACGTTGATGATCACGTCCACGTCGGTCGATGCCAGGTAGCGCAGCGTGACGCGTTCGGCGGGATTGGTGCCGGCCAACGTGTAGGTGCCCGGCAGGTCGACGACGTCGACGACTTCGCCCTGCAGGCGCACCTTGCTCTCGGTGTAGGCGACCGTCGTGCCCGGGAAGTTGCCCGTGTGTGCCTTGTAGCCGGCCACCTGGTTGAAGAGCGTGCTCTTGCCGCAATTCGGCTGGCCGACGAGGGCGATGCGCATCAGCCGGCTTCCGATCCGGGGGCAGGTACCGGCGAGACCTCCAGGCCGGAGGCGATCTTCCAGCCGAGGGCGATGATGCGTCCTTCCACTTCAAGGAGCAGGGGCCCATGGAACGGGGCGCGCCGGAGCAGGCGGACGGAGCCTCCGGGGAGCAGGCCGAGCGAACGCAACCGGCGAGACCTCCAGGCCGGAGGCGATCTTCCAGCCCAGGGCGATGATGCGCCCTTCAGCCTCGAGGAGCAGGGGTCCGTGGAATGGGGCGCGCCGGAGCAGACGGACGGCGCCTCCGGGGAGAAGGCCGAGCGAGCGCACCTGACCTTCGGCGGCCGGGTTCGCTGGCAGGCCCTGCAAAATCAATTGGTCGCCGGTCCGGGCATCGGTGAGTTCTCACACTACACCCTGTCGCTGCCGGCTGCATTCGTCCGGCTGCGCGAGTGAACCATTGTAACGCGGGGAGGCGGGGCACAGCGAGCACTGACGGTGGGAGCGGGCACGGCGGCCGACGCCCCGACGAGCGAGGTGAAAGTGAAGATCAGCATCCTGGCCTGAATCGGAGACCTCACCTGGCGCAAGTACGGAGCGAACCGAGACGTGTCTTCGCTACAAGTCGGGCCTCCGTCACGGGATGCCAGGAGCGCGTAGGGAACAGGCGGGGAAGCATCACGAGGTCGACGCTCGAGGAGCGTGCATTCCGTTTCTCCCTTCGTCCTCTCCTAGGAGGAGACCCTCGGGCGGGGCGGGTTCACTCGAGGAACTTCTTCAGACCGTACTGCAGCAGCGTGATGACCACCGGCAGAATCAGCGCCGCCACGAGACTGCGCATCGTCTCGGCCCGCCAGGGCCAGGTGGGGATGCGTTCGATCACCGCCCGGGCGCGCTCGAGGGCCAACAGGGTCGTGTTGACCCGGTCGGCGGCAGCCAGGTCGCCCTGGTCGACGCGGCGGTAGACCTCGCTCATGCACTTCTGCCAGCGCAGGCTGAGATCGGAAAGCTCCTGGTCCTTGGTCTGGACCAGCCGCCTGTGTAGCCCCATCAGTGGCAGGAGAAAGGCCAGGATGGCCATCAGGGAGAAGACGGTGGCTGCCGGCAGGAACGGGCCCACGAGACCCTCGGGCGTGATCAAGACCGCGGCCGAGATAATCAGCAAGCCGCCGATGGCCGTGTGCGCAGACAGGGTCGAGAAGGCGACCAGGGGAGCCACGTTGTGCAGATCGACCCGCGTGCTTGTGGCATACAGCCGGTTGACCAGGCGCAGCTGGCGGATGGAGTGGTAGATGTACAGGCCGGCGAACACGACGGAGGCGTAGAACTGAAGCCGGTCGAGGACTCCGAACGCGGAGTAAGTTGTCCAGTCGAGGCTGACCGACACCCCGAGAATCAGTGCCACCAGGCTCGCCACCGCAGCGGGTCGGGCAGGCAGCGTGGTGAGCTGCCAGCGGATGCCTCGGAGCTCAGCCTCGCTGCCGGTGAAGGCCTGACGGTATTCCTCCAGCGACGCAGCTGCCCTGCGGTCGAGGTAGTGAAGCAGCCAGAAGCCGTAGAAGGGTACGGAATGAGCATAGAGCACGGCAGGCGTCAGGGGTTCTCCCTCCAGGTTCAGCAAGACGCCTGCCAGGCCGAGGAACGCCAGGCACACCACGAGATACGGCAGCCAGTACGGTCCCGGGAGCCGGTCGATGCGGCGTACAAGGCGGTCGAACCACGACGGCGGGTAAGGAGGCAGGAAGGGCGCGGCGACCTCGGGGTCGGGTGCGCGCTGCACGGGTCGGCGGGCCAGCAGGTCGTTTCATCTCAGCACCTTCTGCAGGACATACTGGACAAGCCAGAGCACGAGTGGGCAGGACGATCGCACCGAGCGCGCTTCGAAGGATCCCCGGCGTCCAGGGCCAGGTCGGAACCTTGGCCAGAGCCTGCTGCTCGAACTGGATGGCCAGTAGGGCTTTGTGCTGTCGCTCGATGGTGGGGCCGTCATCGCGCTCCAGGCCGTCGTGCAGCCGATCGAGGGCGGTGATCGTGCGTTGATCGCTCTCCGCCTGCTGGCGCCGCTTCTCATCCACGAGCCGAACATGGGCGCCCCAGAGCGGGGAGACGAAGATAAACATCACCATTCCGGCTTGAATTCCGACCAGGGTCAGGGCCGAGCCCGCGGTCAGCGGTTCGGACAGAGTACTGGCATTTGCCAACCAACCCACCGTGACCAGGACCGCCAGCGCCGCGCCGCTTCGCTGAGTCAGACGCGAAAGCGCGTAGAGCGGATCGCGTCGGATGAGGTGGAATTCGGGGATCATCCGGTATAGCCTGGCCACCTGGAGCAATTGTCGGATGACCAGCGCCAGCCAATGCCCGGCGATGACATAAGCCCACAATGTGGCGCCGATCCACACGGGCGACAAGGTACCCGGGATCAGGCCCATGGCTGGGGCCAGCAGAGCGATGAGCAGGAAGATGGAGATGTTCGCGGCAATGACCAGGGTGCCCAAGGCCATGGGTACCCGTGTCACCCGATACCTGAGAGACTCGAACGAACCCATTTCTTTCGAGATCACCGGCCGAAACTCGTTGAGAGCCTGCTCCGCCCAGCGGCGTGCGTAGATCGAGGCTGCCAGCGCGTACCCGCCCCAGACAGCCGATCCCACGTCGTTCGCGGAGAATACACCTCGAGGCAAGGTGCCCCTGCCCCATGCGTCGAGGTGAACTGCGGCGACCGTCAGGGCGATCACCAGCGCGCCGGTCACCCACGGTGGCCAGGGGAGACGTTCGACCCGATCGATGAGCCTGTCGGGCAAGCTGGCCCGGTAGGGCGGGATGAAAGGCGCAGGCTCGGTGGCACCGGCCGGGCTCGGTTTCGTCGGCGCCGGAGAAGCCGCGACGCGAGTGGTCTTGCGTTGGGTCATCCGAGGATCTTCTGAAGGACGTACTGAATTAGCCACAGGAGCACCGGAAGGAGGAAGGCCGCCATCAGATTGCGGAACATGCCGCGCGGCCAGGGCCAGGTGGGGATCTTCTCCAGGGCGGCCGCCTCCAGCTCGATTGTCGCCAGCGCCTTGTGGAACTCGTCCATCCCACTCAATGGGTCGCGCTCGGCTCGCTTGTGAAATCGCTGGGTGATCGATTCTCGCCGGTGGCCAACGTCGGCCAGCTCCATTTCCTTGCGCTCGACCAGAATCCGGTGCGCGCCCCACAACGGCCAGACGAAGATCAGGATCGGCCACACGTAGAACGGCAAGAGTCAAGAAGACGACCATGTTGTAGGCCGTGGGTAAAGCTCCCGGCTGGGCGCCCGGGTCGGCCAGCCATGGGTAGGTGTAGACGGCGAACCCGAGTGCGGTCACTGCAGTCAGCCCGGCCAAGGCGTATATCGGCTGCAAGCGATACAGGTCCACCTGTGTTTGACGCGTATAGATCAGGCTGACCGTGCGCATTTGATGGATGGTGTGGTAAATCAGCGTAAACCAGAACCATAGGGTCGGAATGAACGTGATCAGCATGAAGGCGAATGCGGTCGGCGTGGCATTCAGGCCGAACATCGGATAGTCCTGAAGCCCCACCTGGCCGACGGCTACGGAGATGGCGCCAAAGGCGAAACCGATGAGGCCGGCCACGATCGTCGGGCGGGGCGGCAGCGTCGTCAATTCGTATTGCAGGCGCGGATAGGGTGAGGCGTCGTGCCGCAGCGCCGGCCGAAATCGTTCGAGGGCCGTCGTCGCCCGCCGGTCGAAGGCGTGCATGAGGAAGGTCGCCAGGACGTAGTTGATGGGAAAGAAGAATTGGAAGAACTGGACGCCGTGCGTGGCGAAGATGTCATCCCGCCACAGAATTGTCACCTGGAGCACCTCGAGGAGTAGCCCAACGATCAAGTAGAACGACCACCACGGGATAGGCAGGCGATCGACCCAGTCGGTGAATTGGTCGACCCAGGAAGGGGGATAGGGCGGCAGGAAGGCCGGCACCGGTGTCTGGAGTGGAGACGAGCGCTTGGATTTGGGAGGCATTGGTCCTCAGCTTGCGTTCTTGACCCTAGGCTCTGATCGCGGGCGACTGACCGCAGACGACCGTTCGATACCGGCTCCTTACTGCAGCATCCTTCCAAGACCGAACTGAATGAGCCAGACGGTGATGGGAAGGAGCACGGCGGCGAGAAGCCCGCGCGGCGTGCCGGGAGACCAGGGCCATGTGGGAATGCGGTTCACGTCGGCCGCCTCCATCTCGAGCACGACCAAGGCCTTATGGCCCGTGTCTATGGCCGGAGTCCTCCTCTGGTCGAGCAGGAGGTGGAAGTTGGCGTAGGCGGCTTGCTTCCGACGCGCGACCTCGGCCAAGGCCTCGCCCTTGCGCTGCACCAACACCCGATGCACTCCCCACAGCGGGGAGAGGAAGATGATGGCAGCCAGGACGGCGTCGAAGGCCGTCCAGATGATCTGCACCCCGACCCCGACCCCCGTCGGCTGCGACAGCAGGAACCAGCCGGCGCCAAACAGGATCCAGGTCACGGCAGTCACGGCGGTGACATTGGAGAATGCGTACAGCGGGCGGATTTGGAACAGGTCGACCCGGATGCGGCGGGTGAGAAGATCGTTGATGACATAAAGCTGATGGAACGAATGGACGACGAAGATCGGAAAGAGAGTGATATTGATGATCCCCACAACCGTGGCCGCCCCTCGCGCGAACGGGGTCAGGGACCCGGAGACAAAGAACTCGTTGAACCCCGAAGCCAGGATGACCGAGAGTCCCGCACCGACCACGATCGCCCAGCGCACCGACGAGGCGGGCAGAGTCGTCAGCCGATAGCGCAGGTCCTGCGTGTCATCGTCTGCGTTGTGCAATAACGATCGAGTGGCATCCAGCGCGGCTCCGGCCATGCGATCGATGTAATGCATGAAACAGAAGGCGAGCGAGGGTTGGACCGCCGTGACGAAATCGGTGTAGTCGCCGCCCCGGTCTACGGCGCTGGTGACTCGCAGGGCGGCCGCCAGGGTGACGGGGACCAGGGCCATCAGGGCGTAGGCCAACCAGGGCGGAATGGGCAGGCGGTCGACCCAGGCCGTGAAGCGATCGAATGCGCTGGGCGGGTAGGGCACCAGGAACCGCGGCCGGGTGGACGACGGTGCGGCGGACGCCGGTTTCGCCGAGCGGACCCTTGGCGCAGCGCGGGGATTGGTCACTCGCTTCATCCCAACAGCCTCTGCAGACCGTACTGGACCAGCCAGATGAACACCGGCAGAAAGACCGCCGCGGCGACGCCGCGCGGCGTACCAGGAGTCCACGGCCAAGTGGAGACACGTGCCAGGCGTGTGAGTTCGATGTCGAGCGCCGCGACCGCGTCCTTCACCGCAGGTGCCTTGGCGTATGTCCTCCGCTCGACGATCAAATGCAGTGCTGCCAAGGCGGCCTCCATCCGCAACGTCGCCTCCCGGCGCACACGGTCGCGCTCGGCTTCCAGCAACTGATGGGCACCGAGGAGCGGCAGGACGAAGGCCGCCCCGGCGAGAAGCAGGTTGGGGATCAGGATCAACAGCGAGAGGGTCACGGACCCGATCTGTGCCGAGCTGATCGTGTAACCTGTCACGACAAGGATGCCGGCGATGGCGGCCCGGCTGGTGAACACGGACAGGGCGAAGTGCGGCCCCAGGTCGCCGAGGCGGACGCGGGCATGGCCAGCGTAGATCCGGCTGACCTGGCGGAGCTGATAGATGACGCGGTAGGCGAAGTGGGAGTTGACGAAATAGGCCAGGGCGCTGAAGAATAGCCCCGCCCAGCGCGGGCCGGAGATGGATTCAAGGAAGGGACCCATCTGTGGAGTGCCCAAGACCAGGAACACGGCAGAGGCGGCCGCCCCCAGGCTGATCGCGAGCGAGGGCCAAGCCGGAGCCGTGGTGAGGCGATAGCGAAGATCGGGCGCCTCGGCCGGCGACCGAAGCGCCGGTTCGAAGGCGGAAAAGGCGCGGCCGGCGATTCGGTTGAGAGCGTGTGACAGGAAAGCGGGAAACGCGGTCATGAAGCTGGCGAGTGCCCGCTGGCCGAGGTCACCGCCGAATGCGGGCATGCCGCTGATGACCAGCGCGAGCGTGATCAAGCCAAAGACGAGCAGGGCAAGCACGCCGTACCAGAGCCCGAAGGGCCCGGGGAGTCGATCGACGAGGGCCATGACACCGTCGAACCAGCTCCGCGGGTAGGGCGGAACGAAGATCTGCTGAACCAGAGGAGGCGCGGCGGAAATGCTCGGGGAGCGGCCCTTGGCCGTGGCGGCGTCGGCAGGGCCTTCCGTTTCGTCATCCCAGCAGCCTTCCCAGTCCGAACTGCACCAGCCACAACAGGATCGGGAGGACGACCGTGCCGACCATGCTGCGCAGAGTGCCCGGAGCCCAGGGCCAGGTGGATAGCTTGGCAATCATGTCGCGCACCTTAAGCAAGCTGGTCAGTTTCTGGTCCAGATCGCCGGTGTCGGAGTGGTCCCCGGACCGGACGTGCCCCAGGAGGTCGTGGTATACCGCTTCGACGGCCGCGCCAACCTCCGCCTCGAGGCGGGTCTTCTCCAGGGTCAGACGGCTGTGCATGCCGAGCAGTGGAAGCAGAAAAGCGACCAGCATGAGGGCTGCGGCCGCACCGGTCAACGTGAAATAGGGGAGAGACACGCCCGACGTCGGCGGATTGACCAGGAAGTCGAAGTAAAGGAACGCCAGCACGCCGATCGCCGTCCGAGATGTCAGGCGGGAGAAGGCATACGTCGGCCGCGGCTGGAAAAGGTTGATGGTCGACGCCGCCGCATGAAGCCGGCTTACCTGGCGAAGCTGCCGGATAGTGTGGAGAGCGAGGACGAAAAAGGCTGCTACCGTCAGCGCGGTATAGACCACCGCGAGGATGAGCTCCAGGGAGAACGGCGCAGGCGATCCCATCATGATAAAGAGGAAACCGAGGGGGATCGCCAGCACCGCGGCGATCCAGGCGCCGCCCGCAGGGACGGTGGTCAACTCATACTCGATCCTGGCGTAGTCTGCGTCGCTGGCGCCGAGCGCCGGCCGAAATGTCTCAAGCGCCTTCCGCGCCTGGTGGTCCAAGTAGTGCGTCAGGGCCACGAAGTAGACCGGATAGAAAGAATAGATCAACCCCCCGGGGCCCACTAGGCTCTCCCCAGCCGAGCCCTGCAGCCATCGAGCGGCCGCCAACCCCGCCGCCAGGAGAAGAACGCCGACGGCGTAATAGATCCAGGCCGGCCCCGGACGCCGGTCGATCCAGTCGGTTAGACGGTTCAGCCAGCTTGGCGAATAGGGCGGTACGAAGGCCGGAGGCTGCGGCGACTCGGCTTCAGGGCCCATCCGTGGTGTAGGCATCTTGCGAGGCGTCATCCCAGCAGCCTCCCCAGCCCGAATTGGAGCAGCCACAAGAGAACGGGCAGGAAAACGGCGCCCACCAGATTGCGCAGCGTTCCCGCCGCCCAGGGCCAGGTGGGGACCTTGCTCAGTTCGGCGTGCTCCGTCTGGAAAGCGTCCAGAGCCTTATGCAGAGGATCTACCTTCTCGAGTGCCCCGGCATCCAAAGCCTGGCGGAGTTGGGCGCGTCCGGAGGCTTTGCGCCCAGCAAGCTCGGCCAGCGCCGCGTCTTTGGCTTCCGCGAGCAATCGGTGGGCGCCCCACAGGGGCCAAGCGAAGATCACCAGGATAATGACAAGGTTGAAGAGCGTCTCCACGATGGTGACCGGGTTGAGCGGGTCGGCGCCGGGCTGCGCCAAAAACCACCCATAGTTGAAGATCACGATGCCGATGGCCGTGAGGCCGGTCACGCGCGACAGGGCATACATTGGCCGGATCGCCGACAGGCGAACCTGCGCGTGATCGCGGTGAAGGCGATGGATCTCGCGCAGCTGATACCAAACGTGAAAGAAGAACGGATAGAAGGACAGGTACAGGCAGGCCAGGATGACGAGGAAGAGGACGGGGACGCGCTCGAGGCCCCCGGTTTGAATCTGGGACATTTCCCATTGTCCCGACGGAACGCTGACGATTGTTGCGACGGCGGTGAAGATGAGCATCGGCCGCGCCGGCAGAGTCGTGATCCGGTAGACGGCGGTGGCGAAGGCACGGTCGTCTCCCCGGAAGGCGGGACGGAAGCGCTGCATGGCGGAGGCGGCGGCACGATCCAGCCCGTGAGTCAGGCCGAGAAAGTAAGCGGTCAGTGTGGGGAGCCAGACCTGCATCGGATGGAATCCGACGGCGGCGTAAACCCCCGTCTGCCACAGTACGAGGGCAACGGCGCCGCACAGGACGACGGCCAGCAGGACATAGAAGAGCCACCATGGGATGGGCATGCGATCTACCCAGTCGGTGAAACGGTCGATCCAAGAGGGCGGGTAGGGCGGAAAGGGGGTCTCTGGATCAGATGGGGTGGCAGCCTTCGAAGTTTGAGATGCCATTACGCCTCCAGGCACGCCTTCCCACCAGGGAAGGGGTGCGGTTCCACCAGCGCGATGTCCAAGGGCCCTTGCGTCGACGGTCGATGGGCCGGCCGTGAACCGCGCGAGGTCGGTGTTGTGCCTGGGGCATCCAAGCCTGAGGTGGGGCAAGCAGGCAGAAAGCGAAGATGCGTCCGCCGGTCCTGTCTTTGTGATGCCTGGGAGCGTCGCTGAAGTCCGTGAGGAAGCGCAATCACGAGTAAGCCCACCGCAATAGGCGTAGTTTACTACGCAAGGTGGGTTTGCGCGTGAACTTCGCGACCCGGCCGAACCCGCTGCTGGGCCCCCAGGACCACCGCCTGACTGCAATTCGGCCGCAGCCTGCCTCGGGCAGGCCGACCTCGAGGATGCCGGGGGAGCTTGTCGAGGGCGGACTCGCGAGGCGCGTGGCCCACTTGCAGCTAGTGCCCGACCCGGTGACGCTAGTTTCCAGCGCGGAGCCTTCCGCCCGAACGCCATCAGGCGACATCGTCGGGCACCGAAACCGGGCGGGCGCCTCGCCTAGGGAAGGATCCGCTGCAGGATGTACTGAACCAGCCAGATCACGAGGGGAAGCACGAGGGTAGCCGCGACGCCGCGCAGTGTGCCGGCTTCCCACGGCCAGGTGGGGATACGTTGGAGGGCGGCCCGCTCGATCTCCAGGCTCATGAGGGCTTTGTTGAGATCATCCATCTTGGTCAGGGCCTTCTTGTCTACCCGCTGGTGCAGTTCGGCCACGGCCGCCTCGAAGCGGCGGGCGCTTTCCGCTATCGCCCTCCTCTTCTCCGCCACCAGCCGGCGATGGATCCCGAGCAGCGGCCAGGCGAAGATCACGGCCGACGCCACGGCAAAGAAGATGCCCAAGACGATGCTGATGGGCTGAGCGAGGAACTCGGGCGCCACCGCGAACCAGGCGTAGTTGTACAGGATCAACCCGCCCGAGGTGAGGGCGGCCGGCACGGAGAAGGCGTACAGCGGCTGCAGTCGGTACAGGTTCAGCCGGGCGAAGGTGAGATAGATGCGGCTGATCTCCCGGAGCTGATGGATCGAGTGGTAGATGAAGACGCCGGCGACGGCCTCGGAGAACGCCATCTGGATCAAGAAAGCGGCCATGGCACCCGGCGAGGTCGACATGCTGCCCCAGGCAAAGGCGGCCGTCAGGGAATGGGCCGTCGTCCCGGGAATGCGGAATGCGAGCAGGGGGGTGACCACGCCCACGAGCACGCCGGCCAGAGACGCCCAGAGCGTCGGCCGAGGCGGCAAAGTCGTCAGGCGGTAGCGCAACTCCTCCAGGGAGGATCCCTTTTCCGCAGGACCTTCCCGTGATCGACGTGGAAGCTCGAGGACGGGGCGGAATGTATCGAGGGCGGTGGCCGCCGATCGGTCGAGGAGACTCATCAAGCCCAGCAGGTAGGCGAATTGCGAGCCTAGAAAGAGGTGCAGAACGAGGTACTTCCCCGGATGATAGGCACCCGCAAGCATCTGGACCCCGGTTAGCACGACCATCCCTGCCACCCCCAACAGCAGGTAGGCCAGCCAGGACGGGCCGGGCAGGCGGTCGATCCGCCTGGACAACCGGTCATACCAGCTCGGCCGGTAGGGTGGGACGAAAGCAATCGTGGGAGGACCGGATGCTGGCGGCGGACCGCCTTCGGCAGCTTTCGCCTTACGGGAGGGTGTCGAGGCACGTCGACTCATGGGAGGAACCTTTCCGCCCCAAATTGGATCGCCCAGACGACAACGGGAACGATGAGCGCCACGAGCAGACCGCGCAATGTCCCCTGTTCCCAGGGCCACGTTGGGATGCGGGTGAGGGTGCTGCGCTCGAGGTCGAGGCTGCCCAAGGCCTTATTCAAGTCATCCATGCCCTTCAGGTTTCGGCGATCCATCCGGGCGTGAAGGTCGGCAATGCCCGCCTCCAGCCGGCGGGTATTCTCCTCCAGCAGGCGTTCCTTCTCGGACACGAGCAGGCGATGCACGCCCAGCAGCGGCCAGGCGAAGATGATCACAGCCAGGAGGGCGAAGACCGCGCTGCTTGTGATGAGCAAGGCGGGCTCCGTCCGGAAGTCGGAGGCCGTGATGAAGAAGGCGTAGACAAAGACCAGGATCCCGATCGCCGTGCGCTGGGTGACGCGCGAAAAGGTAAAGAGCGGGCCGAGGTGCAGCAACCGCAGGCGGGTATGGCGCCCATAGATACGGCTGATCACCCTCAACTGGTGGACCGTGTGGTACAGAAACGTACCGAACATCCACCATAGCCCAAGGACCAGGGTGACGGTCACGGTCATCGAGAGGGGCGTTGGCGCGATCTGAAAGAGCTGCCCCCCGACCCCAAAAAGCCCGACCTGCCCGGTCTTGCGTGTGATCGAGCTGTCTATCAAGGCCATGATGGCATTCAGGACCACCACGCAAATGCCGATGAGGTTCACCGTTCCGGCGGGAAGTCTGGTCAGACGGTACTGCAGGTCGCGGCTCACCTCGGGTGTGGCGGAGAGGGCCGGACCGAAGGTATCGAAGGCCCGGGCCGCCAAATGATCCAGGTAGTGCATGAGGGCCAGCATGAAGGGGATCCAGAAGGCGAACACGATATGGAACGGCCGGATCTTCCCGGCCAGGTACCCACCTTCTCCCCACTGGACGAGCGTAAACACGACGAAGATGCCGATCCCAAAGAGCAGGTACACGGCGTAGGGGGAGATACGCAGCCGGTCCAAGCGCGCGCGGAGTCGGTCGAACCAGCTCGGTGAGTAGGGTGGTACGAAATCCGGCTGCTCCGCCGCCGGCGCCGAGGCGCGCTCGCGCTTTCGCCCGGCTTGCTTCGGTTCCCCATCGGTTGCGGGGACTTCGGTCGGAACGGAAGGGGACGGTTGGACCTTGCGTCTGCTCATCTGTCAGACCACTCCGTGTGCCCGGTACCAGCCCAGGGCTTCGACGATCGCCTGGCGTGCCGTCCGAGGGCGTGCCAGGCCGAGCTCGCTGCGCGCCTTGGACGTGTCGCAGAAAAGACGGTGTCGGCTGAGGCGGAGCTGGTTGCCATCCAAAGGCATGGGCGCCACGCTCCGGACGAGATCGAGCGCCATCGCCGCCGGCTCGATCGCCCAGTTCGGAAGGCGAAGCCAAGGCGGCTGGGAGCCGACGACCTCCGCCAGCAGCGTGAAGAGCTGCAAGTGTGTCAGGTTCTCACCCCCAAGGATGTAGCGCTCGCCGCTGCGGCCTCGCTCGGCGGCCGCCAGGTGACCGGCGGCGACGTCGTCGATGTGGACGATGTTGGTCCCGCCGCCGGTGTACAGAAACGTCCGCCCGCGCGCGGCCTGGATCACAAGCGAGCCGCTGATCTGGTGCACATCCCCGGCGCCGATCACGATCGACGGATTGACGACCACCACCTCGAGCGACTCGCCGGAGTCCTTGAATGCCTCAAGTTCGGCCTGGCGTTTGGAGTAGCCATAAGGGAAGCGCCTGGGCGGCAGGTTGAAGGTGTGCGCCTCGGTGAGAAGCTCATCGCCGTTTGGAATGCCGAGCGCCGCCATCGACGAGGTCAGGATCAATCGCTCCACGCCGGCTTGGCGGCAGGCGAGCACGACGTTGCGCGTCCCCTCGACCGCCCCGCGGATTACCTGCTCGGGGCGCTGGCGCCAGTAGGCGGCCACGGCTGCGGCGTGGAACACCCAGCGCACCCCGCCGACGGCGGGTGCCAGGGTCTCGGGATCGAGAATGTCGCCGACGCGGCGGTCGACGCGCAGGCCTTCCAGGGCGGAGAGGTTGGACGTGGGGCGGTGCAGGGCGCGGACCTCGAAGCCCTGCTGGGCAAGATGGCGGCAGACGGCCGAGCCGAGGAAACCGCTGGCGCCGGTGACCAGGACCGGGTCAGGCAATCAGGCCCAGCCCTCGGCCGACCTCGCCCAGGATCGACAGGGCGCGATCGATCTGCTCGTCGGTGTGGGTGGCCATGTAGCTTGTCCGCAGCAGGCACTGATCGGGAGGGACGGCCGGCGAGATCACGGCGTTGACGTACAACCCGGCCTCGTAGCAGCGCTTCCAGGCTTCCATCGTCAGGTCGAGGTTACCGGTGATGATCGGGATGATCGGCGTGACGCTGGGGCCCATGTTGAAACCCAACGCCACCAGGCCGGCGCGCATGCGCTCGGTGACCGCCCACAGGCGGTCGACCCGCTCGGGCTCGCCCTCCATGATATCGAGGGCGGCCAGGACGGCGGCCACGTTGGAGGCGGGCATCGAGGCGCTGAAGATCAGCGAGCGGGCGTGGTGCTGGATGTAGTGAATCGGGTCTTCGTCGCCGGCGATGAAACCCCCCAGCGAAGCGAACGACTTGCTGAAGGTGCCCATGATCAGGTCGACCTGATCGGTGACGCCGAAGTGGGCGGCCGTGCCGCGGCCGCGGGCCATTACGCCCAGGCTGTGGGCATCGTCGACCATCAGCCGCGCACCGTGCTTGCGGCAGATCGGGACGATCTCCGGCAGCGGCGCCAGGTCGCCGCCCATGCTGTACACGCCGTCGACGACGACCAGCCGGCCGGCCTTGGGGTCGATGCCGGCGAGCTGCCGGTCAAGATGGGCCATGTCGTTGTGCGAAAAGCGGCGCATCTCGCCGAAGGACAGCATGCAGCCGTCGACGATGCTGGCGTGGTCGTCCTTGTCGGCCAGGACGATGTCGCCGCGGGCGACGATGGACGAGATGGTGCCCAGGTTGGTCTGGTAGCCGGTGCTGAAGACCAGAGCCGCCTGCTTGCCGACGAAGGCCGCCAGGCGAGCCTCGAGCTCCTGGTGCAGCGCCAGCGTGCCGTTCAGAAAACGCGAACCGGTGCAGGAGGTGCCGTAGCGGGCGATGGCGTCGATGGCGGCCTTACGAACGCGCGGATCGGTGGTCAGGCCCAGGTAGTTGTTCGACCCGATCATCAGCAGCCGCCGGCCGCCGATGGTCACCTCGGTGCCTTCGGTGTCCTCCAGGGGCAGGAAATACGGATAGTAGCCGGCGGCCTTCGCCAGCTTGGCGTCCATATACGACTGGGCCTTCTCGAAGATATCCATACCGTCTCCCTGGGAGCGCAACGATGCCGGAGGTAATGGGTGAGGCTGGCGGGTCCCCTGGCGAAAGGGCCCCGCAAGCATAAGGGAGCCGGAGGGGAAAGTCAACGCTGGCCGCGCCGCACACAGGGGGTGCGGCGGCGAAGGACCGCGACCGATTGACGGGTTCCGGGCAACCGGTATAATCTGAGACACAAATTAGCGGCGCAGCATGCGAAGCATGCGCCGCCTTCGACGAGCGCGGAGAACAGTACGGCGCCGCGTCCTTGCAGAGAGCCGCCGGCCGACCGGTGCGAGGCGGCAGGACCGGATCCGGAATCCACTCCGCCGCCCCGCCGGGGCCGTCGCTCCCGCAGGAGCCCACGGGCTGTAAGGGAGCCGGGTTCGCCCGATAGCGCGAGCACAGGCCGCCCTCTGGCGAGGGCGGCGAACGCAGGTGGCACCACGAGCGCCCTCTCGTCCTGCAGGATGAGGGGGCGTTGCCTTCGGGCCACCAGGGAGGTCGGCATGCAGGACTTGCAGGAGATCCGTGCCCATCCCGATCAGGTGCGGGCGGCGCTCGCCCGGCGCGGGACCGAGCCGCCGATCGAAACGCTGCTGGCGCTCGACTCCGACCGGCGGGCGCTGCTGACGCAGGTCGAGCAGCTCAAGGCCGAGCGCAATCGCGTCTCGAAAGAGATCGGCCAGATGAAGGACGCCTCCGGCCGCGAGGTGCGCATCGGCGAGATGCGCGCCATCGGCCAGCATATCGAGGCGCTGGACGTCAGCGTGCGCGAAAAAGAGACGGCGCTGCACGAGCTGCTGGCGGGCCTGCCGAACGTGCCCGACGCCGACGTTCCCGACGGAGCCGATGAGACGCACAACGTCGTCGAGCGCACCATCGGCGAGCCGAAGCGTTTCGACTTCGAGCCGCGCCCACACTGGGACCTCGGGCCGGCGCTCGGCATCTTGGATTTCGACCGCGGGGTCAAGCTCACCGGTTCGCGGTTCTACGTGCTGAGCGGCGCCGGGGCGCGCCTGCAGCGGGCGCTGATCGCCTGGATGCTCGACCTGCACACGCGCCAGGGCTACCTGGAGAAGTACACGCCGTTCGTCGTGCGCGAGGAGACGCTGTTCGCCGCCGGCCAGCTGCCGAAGTTCCGCGACAACCTGTACCACGACCATGAAGAGAACCTGTGGCTGGTCCCCACGGCCGAAGTGCCGCTGACCGGGCTGCACATGGACGAGATCCTCGACGGGGGGACGCTGCCCCGAAGGTACACCGCCTACACGCCGTGCTTCCGGCGCGAGAAGATGTCGGCCGGGCGCGACGTGCGCGGCATCAAGCGCGGCCACCAGTTCGACAAGGTCGAGATGTACACATTCTGCGCGCCGGAGGACTCGGACGCCGAGCTCGAGCGCATGCTGTCGCACGCCGAGCAAACGTGCGTCGACCTTGGCTTCGCCTACCGCGTCAAGAAGCTGTGCGCCGGCGACCTGGGCTTCTCGGCGCGCAAGACGTACGACGTCGAGGTCTGGGCGCCGGGGTGCGCCGAGTGGCTCGAAGTGTCGTCGGTCTCGAACTGCGGCGAGTTCCAGGCGCGGCGGGCGAATGCCCGCTACCGGCGGGAGCTGGGCGCCAAGCCGCACTACGTGCACACGTTGAACGGGTCCGGGCTGGGGCTGCCGCGCACGCTGATCGCCGTGCTCGAGAACTATCAGCAGGCGGATGGAACGGTGATCGTGCCGGCCGTATTGCGGCCCTGGATGGGCGGGGTAGACATGCTCACCCCCGAAGGCGCCTGATGCCCGAAACGCTGTGGGCGATTCCGGCCGGGCTGTTCATGCTGATCGGGCTGATCGGCACGCTGCTGCCTGCCGTCCCCGACCTGGGTTTGATCTGGGCGACGGCCTTGGGCTACGGTCTGCTGGCGGGGTGGGGTGATTGGGGCCCGTGGCTGTTCGCCGGGATCAGCCTGCTGTGCGGGGTCGGGCTGCTGGCGGAGGTCCTGACGAGCGGCGCCGGGGCGCGCATCGGGGGTGCGTCGGTGTGGAGCATCGTCGGCGGCGTGGCGGCCGCGGTGATCCTGCTGTTCGCCGCCGGGCCGCTGGGTGCGCTGATCGCGCTGCTGGCCGGCATCTTCCTGCTCGAATGGCGCAAGGGCCGCGACACGCGGCGCGCCGGGCAGGCCGTCCTGGGAACGGCCGTCGGCTACGTAGCCTCGTTCTTCGTCAAGTTCGCGATTGGGTTCGCCTGTGTCGGGCTGTGGGTGTTGTGGGTGATCGTTTCCTGACACGCTGAGTGACCGACTGAGTTTCGCGACGCGCCTGCCCATCGGGCAGGCGCAGAACACCCTGGCCACGAATCGGAAGCTTATCCTGCCCGGCCCACGCGAGAGGGCTACGGGGCGATCATCCGGGCGATGAGAAAGGCGACGCCCGCCGCGAGGCCGCCGATCAGCATGGTCTGGATCCCGCTCTTGATCGGGCCCGCTCCGGTGAAGCGGCCCTTGATGTAACCGAAGGCGAGCAACGCCAGCAACGTCAACCCCACCGACCACAGCAGGGCGAGGCGCGAGGCGGAGACCGCAATGTAGGGGGAGAGGGGGATCAGGCCTCCAGCCATGTAGGCGAAGGCGATCGTCGCCGCGCTCGCCAGGGCACGCCGAGGGTTGGGTTTCTCCAGGCCGAGCTCGAAGCGCATCATGAACTCAAGCCAGGCGTCCGGCTTTGCCTTGAGCGCTTCGACCACCGGCGTGAGTTGTGCCTCGGAGAGACCGAAAGTGCGGAACACCTGGGCGACCTCTTCGGTCTCCGCCCCCGGCTTGTCCCTGATCTCCCGGACCTCGCGCAGGCGCTCGCTCTCGTAATGTTCCGCATCGCTGCGCGCGGCGAGATAGCCCCCGAGCCCCATGGCGATCGATCCGGCGGCGATCTCGGCCAGGCCGGCGGTGATGATGACGCTCGACGTGCTGACCGCGCCGGACAGCCCGGCTGCAAGGGCGAACGGGACCGTCAACCCATCGGACATGCCGATGACAATGTCGCGGACCGTATCACCGGCCGTAAAGTGCTTCTCGACGTGCGGCGAGGTGGGCATTCTCGGTATCCTCCTTGCCTGCATGCGGCCGCCGGGCACGCTGCCGCGACCACACGCATCGCCAGACACGTGGGTTCCGATCTAGGGTTGGAAGTACACCATCCCCAGGCCTCGCCGTTCGAGCCCATCCACGGCCCAGTACTCGACCATGCTCGAGTTGTCATCCAGCGCGGCGTACAGCGCCGGGACGACGTCGGGATCCTGGTTGAACGCCAGGGCGCGCACGGCGCCGATGCGCGTAACGGCGGACGATGAGCGCGCCGCCTCCGCCAGGGCGGGCGAGGCGACCGAGCCCATCGCCGCCAGCGCGTCGCCCGCCAACCGAGAGAGCAGGCTGTCCGGGCTGTCGAGCAGGCTCACCAGCCGCGGGATGGCCGCCGCCAGCGGCCGATCGCGCAGCGCCAGCGCGGCCGCCTGGCAGACGGAAACATCCGCATCGTGCAAACCTTGAAGCAGTCTGTCGTCGGCGCGCGGGTAATGGAGCTCTGTCAGGCAGCGCAGGGCCCACCAACGATGGTCGGGGGTTTCGGATTGCGCCAGCCGCAGCAGCGCGGGGAGCGCCTCGAGCCCGTGCGAGGGTAGCGCAGTGCGCGCCCGTTCGGCGCGCACGTCATCTCCGCAGGCGAGTTCGGCGATCAGGTTGGAGAGTTCGGTCACACGGTGGTCAGACGTTGGGGGAGGAACCGGCAGGTCGGCCTCGGAGACCTTGACCCACTTGTCCCCCTCGTCGATGAGCATCACGGGGATGTCATCCACGATCGGGTACTTGCGTCCGCATCCGGCCTCCTGGCATACCAGCCAGGAATCGCGGACCACCTTCAGCAGGCCTTCCTTGTCCTGGACGCAGTGAGGGCAGCGCAGGATTTCCAGCAGGTCGGCATGGATCATGGGGTCGCCTCCGCGGGCGTCCGGATTCTATCACGCCCCACCGGGCGGCATGAGCGCCCGCGGCTCAGTTGTCCTCGGTCTTGGCGCCTTCGGGGAGCTCGGTGCCCGGGCCGTACTCGTAGATCGCCCGCCACGGCAGGTAGTGCGTGCGGATGACGTCGTTGTGCAGCGTCTGCCCGTCGCGCAGCACCGTGCGCGTGACGGTGATGTCGGCGCCGTCGGCCTGGTAGTCGACCTGCTTGATCTTGCCCTCGGGCAGGTCGGAGTTCTCCTTATACAGCGGCTCGGGCGCCTCGACGACGTTGCGGGCGCCGGTCGTTTCCCAGGAGACCACGCGGCCATCCTTGGCGGAGTAGAACTTCCACTCCAGCGCGTTGCCGACCATGTAGGTTTCCATCAACAGCCAGTGGTCGGTGTCGTTGGTGAATTTGAAATCGACCAGCGGGGCAAAGACGGTCGCGTCCAGCCCCGGGCCGGGGGAATTCGGACCCTGCTCGTAGTAGCCGACGCGGTAGGCGTGCGGGTAGCGCTCGTCGATCTGATAGCCGCCGTAGAACGCGGCGCGGAACAGCGTCGTGCTGACCTGGCACACGCCGCCGCCGACGCCCTTGACGGTGCGGTTGCCGATGATGATCAACGCCTCGGCGTAGCCCGAGTCGAGGCTGATGTCTCCCAGCCCGTCGGCCATGGAGAGCGTCTGTCCCGGCGCCACCAGCAGGCCGTGAAAGGCGGACGAGGCGATGCGGATGTTCTGAATACGTTCGGGGCTCGAGCCGTTGAAATAGGTCTTGGTGCTGACGACCAGCTCGGTGATGCCGAGATCGGCGGCGGTGGCCGTGCCGGCGACGGCCGGCGCCTCGGTTTGGAAAGCCAGGCCGATCGAGTGCTCGCCGCTCGCCAGGCCGTTGTTGATCGTCTCGATCGTGCCGGGGATGTCCAGCACGCGCCCATCGATCGAGTCCTGGATCAGATCGAGCTGGCGCGTGTCGTCGTTGAAGACGAAGCGCGCGTTCCGGGGGCTTCGCTCGAGCCCGGCTGCCAGCGGCCCCAGGAAATCCGCCATGATCTGCGGTTGGACGCCGATCTGGTAGTGGCCGCCCTGGGTGTCCTGGACCAGATTGAAGCTCAGCATGCCCGGCGAGTGTCGGCGGGTCGAACGACCACGGGCCGGCGCCTTCGGCCGTCAGCGTGAGGGGCTGGCTGAGGATGCGGCGCGCCACGGCCGCCTGTTCGGAGGCATCGAGCACCAGCGGCGGTGTCTCGCGCACGACGAGCGGCAGGTCGGCGTCGATCAACTGGGCGATGCTCGGCTCGATCACCATCAGCGTGGCATCGATGTCCAGTCGGCGCCCGATCTGGCCGGGCTGCATGATGACCTCGAGCCCGTTGATGCCCAGCGTCGCCTCGAACTGCGGCTTGTCGATCGTCGCCGCCAGCGACTGCAGGTAGGCCGCACCGCGCGCCTGGTCGAAGACGATCACCGCGGAGACGTCGGCGCCGGAGAGCCAGGCGTCGATCTGCTCCTGCAGGCGCAGCCCGAGGGAACCGCGGCGCCCGACGGCCAGGGCGCGCTCGGCCACCGCCGCGCCGTCGATGCTGACGCCCAGCTCGGCCGGATGCGCCGTCCACACCGAGGCGCCGTCGCGCAGCGCCAGCAGGCCGGTCTGCGGATAGGTGTAGGCCTCGGCGACGGCGGCGGCGATCTGGTCGGTTGACTTTGCGCTCAGCCCGACGTCGCCCGAGCGCACGCCGGGCAGGGCGCGACCGATGAACAAGACGCGCATGGCGAGCAGGAAGAACAGCAGCGCCGCCAGGAAGGAGGCGCCGGCGACAAACGCTGCCAGCAGCAGGCGCGTCAGCAGCGTCAGGGTATCGGTGGAGTTGCGCGGGAGCAGTGAAGCGGTACGCATGATGGGACCCAGATGGAGGCGAATTCTACCACCGGGGTTGACGCCGGCCGCCGCGGTTTGGTTCCCGGAGACCTAACGCGCCAGGTAGACGTCGACGCTGCTGTAGTGCAGGATGCCGGGTGGTGAAATGGCCTGTTCGTAGACCGCGATCCGTCCGTACTGCGAGGCATCCAGGCTGTACGACACCTGCACTTCGAACGAGCCGACCTCGCCGGGGTTCGTGGTCGAGAGCGGCACGGTGGTGGAGCCGACGACGTTGCCGCTGCGGTCGAGCACCTCGACGACCAGCGGGCCGGGCGTGTCGAGCCAGCCGCCGCCGCGCACCGTCACCGGGCTGCCGCGGACGTAGCCGTTGGCGCGCGGCGAGAAGATGGCGATCTTCTCCGCGCCGCCGATGCCCGGGTAGAGCAGCGCGATCCCTTTGGTGAGCAGCACGACGGAGCGGGTGGCCAGATGGTCCATCTGTCCGTCGCGGATGCTGTAGGTGCTCACCTCCAGCCGCGCCGTCTGCGCCACCCACGGAAAGCTGAACTCGAGATCGGTGAAGATCCGACCGGCCAGGTCCGGCATGGCCTGCAGGAAGGTGGTGCGGTCGGCGAGGATGTCGCCCTGCTCGCCGATCAGACGCAGCCGGACGTGCCCCTTCCAGCTCGGTCCGCCGAAACCGGTGACGCGCAGAGGGCTGACGGCCTGCGAGCCGGGGCCGGGATCGTAGATCGACAGGCGCTCGGCGGGCAGGCCGATGCTCGGCGTCGGAGGGATGGGCGTCGGTGACGGGAGCGGAACCTCGAGCACGATCGGCGGCGTGGCATAGGTATACGGCGGAGGCGTGGGGCTGCGGACCGGCGTCTCGGTCGGGACGTCGGTGGGCGGCAGAGTGACGGGCGTCGGCGTGGAGGCCGGAGGCGGTGCGCTGCACGCGCCGACGAACGCGGCCAGCAGCATCAGCCTCAGCAGGCGCGAGGCGCGCCGGCCTGCCGCGCTGCGCAGCTCAGGCGAGCGTTTCCCGGACATCCAGCTTGCGGGCCACGCGTTCGATCACGTCGTCGGTGAAAGCCCTTCGTTCCGGTATGGCCCCCGAGATCCGGCGTGGCGATGCCTTCGGCCAGGGCGTCGAAGGTGGCGGCGTAGATGGCGCGTGAGGCGCGATCGGCGGCCGAGGTCCCGAAGTAGGTCAGCAGCGCCGCGGCGGCCAGGATCATGCCCATCGGGTTGGCGATGTCCTTGCCCTGCAGCGCCGGGGCGGTGCCGTGCGGCGCTTCGGCCACCGCCACGCGCACCTGGATGGCGTCGTCGTCGAAGGCCAGGACCATCGACTCGGAGCCGGCGATCGAGCCGTACATCTGGAGGACCAGGTCGGACAGGCAGTCGCCGTCGCGATTGAGCGCCGGGATGACCAGCGCATCGCCGGCGGACTGCAGCAGCAGCGCATAGGTGGCGTCGATCAGGTGCGGCTCGTAGCGCACGCCGGGGTGGCGCAGCGCGGCGGCGTCGAGCTCTTCCTTGAGCATGCCCTCGTAGACCGGGCTGACGGTGTACTTCGGCCCGCCGAACACCTTGGCGCCGGTCTTCTCGGCGTGCTGGAAGGAGAACTCGGCCACGGCCCGGCAGGTCTTGCGCGAGATGCGTTCGATGCGCTGGGCGATCTCGTCGCCGTCGGCTTCGAACTTGCGCCACTCGCGCGCCCCGTAGGCGTCGCCCACCGCCATGCGCACGATGGCGATCGGCGCGTGCACGCCGCCGACCGGGCGAACCCCCGGCAGCCGGCGCCCGGTGCGCAGGATGACCTTGCCGTCGATCGCCTCGCGCAAGATGGCGTTCGGGCTGGAGACGTCGTCCGGCTCCTCGGGCGTGATCGTAGCCGCCTTGAGGCCCAGCCCGTGAAGGCGCAGCGCCTCGGCCGCCTTTTGGATGACCTCGTTGCGCGTCCGGCGCCGGTTGTCGAGGCTGAGGTCGAAATGGACGAAGGCCAGCGGCAGGCGGATGACCGCCGGGTCGAGGACCCGCAGCGCCTCGAGCAGCAGCTCCTGCCCGGTCTGGTCGCCATCGAGCACGACGATCGTGCGGCTGGGTGTGTCGATCATGAGAGGATCTCCTGCCCGAACGAGCGCATAAGCAGACTCAACCGGCGGCGGTAGTGACGGCGCGCAGGCTGAGGGCGGTCAGCAAGAAGAACAAGAAGGCATAGGTCCACTGGGCGCGGTTGTCGTCGCGGCCGCGGGTGATGACGTAGAAAGCCGGGAGGGTGAGTGCGGTCAGCGCGCCGTACAGGATGTGGATCCCGCGGCCGGGGCGCTCGCCGCCGATGTAGAGCAGCACGCCGAGCACGCCCTGTGCCAGGAACAGGATCTCGCCGACCGCCAGGATGCCCCAGTAGCCCGCTTCGACCGGCCGGCGGCGCAGCGCCGCCACCAGGCCCCAAAGGCCGGCCAGCACGGTGAACAATGCCACCGTGCCGGCCAGACGAGCATGCAGAAGTGCCAACGTGCGCCTCCGCCGAGGCCGCGTCCTGCGGCCCACCGACGGGCTGATTGTAGCATCGCCGCCGCGCGGCGCGGCTGGCGTGTTCCGCAAGGATGGACTTCCGCCTCACCCCCTGCCCCGTCTCCGCCGCGAGGGCGCTCTCGGCCGCGCGGTGCGTGGCGGAGAGGGGTGGAGGGACTAGAAAGAGGCGGGGACCTTTCGTCCCCGCCTCTCTTGGCAACCGTTCCCCGTCCCGGTTCGACTGCCTCGGATGGAGGCTCTGACTTGCCGGAGAAGGGAGTGCGGCGCGTTACCGCAGGCGATTAGTGCAGCTCGTACACCTCGCCGAACTTGGCGCGCAGGTAGCGCAGGTACGGCTCGGGCGTCAGGCTCTGGCCGGTGACCTGCCGGAGCAGCTCATCCGGATAGAACTTGGCGCCGTGGCGGTGCACCTTCTCGCGCAGCCAGCCGAGCAGCCCGCCGAACTCGGCGCGCTCGATCTGCGAGGTGAGATCGGGGATGTCCTTCTCGATCACCTCCCACAACTGCGCCGCCACCAGGTTGCCCAGGGCGTAGGTCGGGAAGTAGCCGAAGCCGCCGAACGACCAGTGCACGTCCTGGAGCACGCCCTGGGCGTCGTCCGGCACCGTAATGCCGAGGTAGTCGCGCACGCGCGTGTTCCACGCCTCGGGCAGGTCCTTGACCGCCAGCGTGCCGCTCATCAGCTCGATCTCGAGCTCGAAGCGCAGCATGATGTGCAGGTTGTAGGTCGCCTCGTCGGCCTCGACCCGGATCAGCGACGGCTCGACGGTGTTGATCGCCCGGTAGAAGTCGTCCAGCTTGACGTCGCTCAGCGACTCGGGGAAGAGCTTCTTCAGGCGCGGGTAGAAGGCGACCCAGAACGGGCGGCTGCGGCCGACGAAGTTCTCCCACATGCGCGACTGCGACTCGTGGATCGCCATCGACGTGCCGGTGGCCAGCGGCGTGCGGTCGAGGTGCACGGCGATGCCCTGCTCGTACAGCCCGTGTCCGGTCTCGTGGATCGTGCCGAACAGCGCCGGGTTGAGGAACTTGGGATCGAGGCGGGTGGTGATGCGCACGTCGCGCACGCCGAACGAAGTGGTGAACGGATGGACCGACTTGTCCTGGCGGCCGGCGTTGAAGTCGTAGCCCAGCTTGCGGATGACCTCGACGCCGAAGGTCCATTGGCGTTCGACGTCGAAGGCGCGGTGCAGGACGGCGTCGGAGACCTTGCGGCCGCGTTCGGCCGTGGCGCGCACCAGCTCGACCTGCTGCGGGCGCAGGGCGTCGAACACCGCCTTGACCTGCTTGGTGGGCATGGCCGGCTCGAAGTCGTCGAGCAGCGGATCGTAGACGTGGTCGTAGGGGGCGAAGAAGGCGGCGTAGTCGCGGCGCATGCTGACGATCTGTTCGAGCGACGGGCGGAAGTGGGCGAAGTTGGCGTCGGCGCCGCCGAACTTGGCGCGAAGTAGCGCAGGTACGGCTCGGGCGTCAGGCTCTGGCCGGTGACCTGCCGGAGCAGCTCATCCGGATAGAACTTAGCGCCGTGGCGGTGTACCTTCTCGCGCAGCCAGCCGAGCAGCCCGCCGAACTCGCCGCGCTCGATCTGCGAGGTGAGATCGGGGATGTCCTTCTCGATCACCTCCCACAGCTGCGCCGCCACCAGGTTGCCCAGCGCGTAGGTCGGGAAGTAGCCGAACCCGCCGAACGACCAGTGCACGTCCTGCAGCACGCCCTGGGCGTCGTCCGGCGGCGTGATGCCCAGGTAGTCGCGCACGCGCGTGTTCCACGCCTCGGGCAGGTCCTTCACCGCCAGCGTGCCGCTCATCAGCTCGATCTCGATCTCGAAGCGCAGCATGATGTGCAGGTTGTAGGTCACCTCGTCGGCCTCGACGCGGATCAGCGACGGCTCGACGGTGTTGATCGCCCGGTAGAAGTCGTCCAGCTTGACGTCGCTCAGCGACTCGGGGAAGAGCTTCTTCAGGCGCGGGTAGAAGGCGACCCAGAACGGGCGGCTGCGGCCGACGAAGTTCTCCCACATGCGCGACTGCGACTCGTGGATCGCCATCGACGTGCCGGTGGCCAGCGGCGTGCGGTCGAGGTGCACGGCGATGCCCTGCTCGTACAGCCCGTGGCCGGTCTCGTGGATCGTGCCGAACAGCGCCGGGTTGAGGAACTTGGGATCGAGGCGGGTGGTGATGCGCACGTCGCGCACGCCGAACGAGGTGGTGAAGGGATGGACCGACTTGTCCTGGCGGCCGGCGTTGAAGTCGTAGCCCAGCTTGCGGATGACCTCGACGCCGAAGGTCCACTGGCGTTCGACGTCGAAGGCGCGGTGCAGGACGGCGTCGGAGACCTTGCGGCCGCGTTCGGCCGTGGCGCGCACCAGCTCGACCTGCTGCGGACGCAGCGCGTCGAAGACGGCCTTGACCTGCTTGGTGGGCATGGCCGGCTCGAAGTCGTCGAGCAGCGGATCGTAGACGTGGTCGTAGGGGGCGAAGAAGGCGGCGTAGTCGCGGCGCATGCTGACGATCTGTTCGAGCGACGGGCGGAAGTGGGCGAAGTTGGCGTCGGCGCGGGCCTTCTCCCAGATCGGGTGGGCGAGCGTCGTCAGCCGGGTGAACTCGGCGACGTACTCGGACGGCACGCGGCGCTGCTTGTCGAAATCGCGGGCGGCGCGGCGGACGAGGGCGGCGTCGTCGACCTCCGGCGGCTGCCCGGCGACCTCGGCCTGGGCGGCCTGGAGCGCCTCGCCGAAGTCGTCGGAGACGAACATGTCGTGCGACAGCTTGCTGAGCGTCGCCAGCTGCATCGAGCGCCCTTCGGCGCCGGCCGGCGGCATGTAGGTCTGCTGGTCCCAGCTGAGCAGGGCCGAGGCGGCGTTCAGGTCGAAGATCTCGCCCAGCAGCTGGCGCAGGTGGTCGGTCTTGGCTCCCAT
>CAVZPO010000027.1:0-285069 GCA_963777165.1 uncultured Chloroflexia bacterium | reverse complement strand
CCTGACCCGGGCGGTCATCCTGACGGCCGGCATCGGCGCCTTCGAGCCGGTCCGGCTGCCCAACGAGAGCATCCGGCCCTTCGAGGGCAAGGGCGTGAGTCTACATGGCCGGCGACCTCCAGGCCTACGCCGGCCAGCGGGTATTGATCACCGGCGGCGGCGACAGTGCCGTCGACTGGGCGCTGGCGCTGGAGAAGATCGCCCGCTCGGTGACGCTCATCCATCGGCGCGAGGGCTTCCGGGCCCACGACGCGTCGGTCAATGCCCTGCAAACCTCCAAGGTCGACGTGCGGCTGTTCAACGAGATCCGCGAGCTCCAGGGCAAGGACCACCTCGAGCGCGCCGTGATCTTCGACAATCGCACGCAGCAGGAGACAACCCTGGAGGTCGACTCTGCCATCCTGGCCCTTGGCTTCAAGGCGGACCTTGGCCCGATCCGCGAATGGGGCATCGAGACCGTCGGCCGGCGCTATCTCAAGGTCAACGGCCGCATGGAGACCAACCTGCCGGGCGTGTACGCCGCCGGCGACATCACCTCGCAGGAAGGCGTCGACTCACTCAACCTGATCGTCGTCGGGTTCGGGCAGGTGACCGTGGCGGTCAACTACGCCTATGCGCGCATCAAGCCGGGTGGCAAGGTGTTCCCCGGCCACTCGAGCGAGCGCGTGGGCGCAGGGCACTGAGCCGCCGCCTGATCCGGACCACCATCGGTTTCACCAGCGTCGAGGCAGCTTCTCCAGGCAGGCTGCCTCGGCCCGCGTTCACCGACCACGCCGTTCGAATTGGTTCCCACGCGCGCAGGACTCGCCGGTCGCTGACCGTCAGCGAGGCGTTGGATGATCGCTGGAGAACTTGAGGGGGATGTGTCCGAGCTTAGGCCGGCTCCGGTTCGAGGGAAGGCTTGGGCGTGCGCGGCCAGTAGAGCAGCACGCCCAGCAGGCTGAGGATCACGCCGGTCACCAGCCCGCCGACCTGCAGCGGGCCGAAGTAGACCCACGGCAGGTGGTGCGAACCGATGGCCAGGAAGTCGGCCAGCGTGGCGGCGGCCGAGACGACGAAACCGGTGGCGATCAGCCGCGTGCCGATCTCGGCCCGCAGGCTCATCGGCCGCCCGTTACGCACGACGCGCACAGCCAGGAACGACCCCAGCAGCAGCAGCCCGAGGCCGCTGAGCCACACGCCCATCTGAATGAAGCCGATCACCCGGCTGCGATTCATGCCGATCAGGTCGGGATTGATCCCAACCACAAACACAAACAAGCCGAGGATGACCAGCGTCATCCAGCGGCGCGCCCATCTGACCTGACGTTTTGTCAGCGGCCCAGCGGGCATCTCATGACTTCCGGGAGGCCCTGGTTCAGGATCCGCAGCCAGTTGCCGGACAGGATGGCGTCCACGTCCGCCGGCTGGTACCCGGATCGCACCAGTGCCTCGCCAATAAACCGCAGGTCGGCGATGCTGTCAAGCCCGGCCGGAATCTGGTCCAGCCCGAACCCGCCGTCGAAATCACTCCCCAGGCCGGCGTGCTGAGCATCGCCCGCCAACTGGCAGATGTGATCGAGGTGGCGGACGACATGCTCGACCGTCACTACGTCCCGGCCATCCTCCGGCAGCCAGCCGCCCTTGAGGAAGCGATTGTAGGGGACGACGCCGATCACGCCGTCGCGCTCGACCAGGCGGCGGATCATCTCGTCGCTCAGGTGGCGGTCGGGGATCGGGCTCCCGTCGAGAAATGCCCGGACGTTGCTGTGCGAGGCGAAGATCGTCCCGGGGAAGCGATCGAGCGCCTCGAAGTACGCCTGCTCCGCCATGTGGCTCAGGTCGAGCATCATCCCCCGCTCGGCCATCACCTCCAGCAGGCGGTGGCCGTCGGGCGTCAGCGGGCCGGGTTCGCGCGTCCCGCCGCAATAGCGCGTCCCGCCCCACGCCGGGCCGACGATGCGCACGCCGGCGTCAAACCACTCCTCCAGCTCGTCCGGCTCCCGCACGCAGTCGGCGCCCTCGATCATCAGGACCAGGCCGAGGCGAGGCGCCGCCGGCGGGTCGCCTGCCCAGCTTGCCAGCACCGCCTGCAAGTCCGCCCGATGCTCCACCAACCCGAACTGGCCGGGGTGGTCGTCCACCAGGCGGTGGTAGACATCGGCCTGGGTGTGCGCCAGGCGGTGCGCCTCCGCCTGCGTGGCGTAGGTCAACTTCTCCCAATCGTGGACCTTGCGCCGGACGGGAGTGGCGTGCAGCGTGGCGAACACGACCGCCACGCCGCCGCGCACGTGGTCCGGGTAGCCCAGCAGCGCAGCGCCCTGCTGCTGCGTGATCGCCGTCCCCGACTCGCGGGCGCGCGTCTCGGCCACCGAACGCGTGAGGTCACGTCCGAAGGTCAGGATGTTCCAGGCGATGTCTTCGTGGGCGTCGACGATCAACCTCATGCCGCTCCCATCTCCTCTACCAGCCTGCTCCAGAACGCGTCGCGGCTGCCGGGGGTGTAAGGCAGGTAGAGCGACAGCCGGTCGGCCAGCCCGCGGTAGCGCTCGAGCAGCGCCGCGCCCAGGTCGGCCTCCGAGGCGACGACGGCGAAGGTGGACAGCATCTCGTCCGTGATCAACTCGGGCATCTCGCCCCAGGCCGCGCGGCGGGCAAGGTCGCGCAGCCGATCGGCGATCTCCCCCCAGCCGTGGTGGGCCATCACCGGACGATAGGTGGGGGTCGAAGCGTAGAACGCAATCTGCGAGCGGGCAAATTCAGCTTCGGCGTCATCGGTGGCCGTCAATGCGGTGACGCACAGGCGAATGTCACTGGGCGCGCGTCCACTGCGCGCCGCACCGGTGTCGATCTCCGGGCGGACGACCTGGCGCAGGTAGTCGGCCGAGTGATACGGGTGGGCCACGAATCCATCGGCCACTTCGCCTGCCAGCCGGCAGAGCGCCGGATTGACGCCAGCGATGAACACCGGGATCGAAGGGTGCTCGATCGGGCCCGGGTTGAAGAACGGGGTCATCAGCGTCAGCTTGTGGTACGGGCCGTGGTGATTGAGGCGCTCGCCCTCCTGCCATGCCCGCCACAGGGCGCGCATCGCATCGATCAGGTCGCGCAGTTTGCCGGCCGGAGAGTCCGGCCACGGCATGCCGAAGCGGCGCTCGATGTGCGCCTTCACCTGCGTGCCCAGTCCGAGGATGAAGCGGCCATGCGACGCATCCGCCAGGTCCCATGCGGTGTAGGCCAGAACGGCGGGGCTGCGGGCGAACGCCACGGCGATGGCCGTGCCGAGGTGGATGCGCCGCGTGTGCTCAGCGGCGAGCGCCAGCGGCAGGAAGGGGTCGTGCTGGGTCTCGGTGCTCCACAGCGCGTGGAAGCCGACCGCCTCTGCCGAGCGAGCGAGCTCGGGCAGGCTGGTGAGCGACGCGGGCGGAAGCAGAGCGTCGAGCAGCATGGCTGGGAGGCTTACGGCGAGCCCGGGAGACCGGACTCGGCCGGCGCCAGCCCCTCAAACGCGGCGATGGCCCGGCGCCAGGTTTCCGGAACCGAGATCGTCTGGCTGGCGTGGTAGTCGTAGGCGACCTGGATCGTCCGTCCGGTGGCCATCTCCTGCCCGGTGTCGGCATCCTCGATGGTGTAGTGCAGCTCGATGCTCTTGTTGCCCAGGCGCGCCGTGCGCACGCCGACTCGCAGGGGCTGTCCGTATCCGATGGGGGCCTTGTAGGTGCAGGCGGCCTCGGCGACGATGATGCCGATCTTGAGGAAGTCCTTGCCATCCCACAGCCCGAGGTGCTGCAGGTAGCGCGCCCGGGCGGACTCCATGTAGGCGAAGAAGGCGACATTGTTCACGTGGCGCTGCGCGTCGATGTCGGCGTAGCGCACATCGACCGGATGGTAGAAGCGGAAGACGGGCACGGCTGGGCTCCCGGTCGATCTACAGGCGCAGGAGGGGGCGGAACCACGGGATGGCGAGCACAATTGCCAGCGCCGCCAATGTAAACAAGATCGCCGCACGGCGATGCTTGCCCGTGTCGTCGGCGGCCTTGCGCGCCACGGCAGTACCGATGTGGGCCAGGACGACGGACACGATCATCAGCGGCATGTGCGCGGTCAGAAAGAAGCGGAAGGGGTCCTGCATCGCCAGCGAACCCAGGTCCGCATAGGCCGCCTGCAGGATCGGGCTGATGAAGGCCAGGATCAGGCCGAGCAGCATCTGGATGTCGAGGCTCATGCCAAAGAACGTCCCCGCCCGGCGATCGGTCGTCGTCCATGATCGTTTGCCGAGCCAACCGGACCAGGCGCGTACGAGCGCCCAGGCGGCAGTCAGCAGCACTACCCAGCGCACCAGGTTATGAAGGATGAGCACAATGGTGTAGAACACAAATGCCTCCCTGCTCAGGCGCGGGTCTCCGGCCTCGAGCTGTCTTTCTCCGCCAGGACAGTTCTTGTGCAGCGCGCAGGCCGCGTCACGCGGCCGTTGGCAAGAGGAATCTCACCGGACGGCAAGTCCCAGGTAGTACGGCCAGACGATCAGGCCGAGAAGCGCCTGCCACCAGATCAACTTGGCGAACGCAATGGTGAACATCCAGCCGATGACCCAGAAGATTCCCACGCCGGTATCGACGTGGATGCGGGCGTACCTGGGATCCATGGGTCTCCTCCTTCGCTCGGCTGTTGCCGGTCGGACCTGCGTCGGACTCAAGTTGGCAACCAGCGAGGTGATTATACGACCTCGACCGCCCGCCCCCTCCCGGCCGGCGCTTAGCGGCCGTCAGGAATTACCCGGTCTGCACAGCAGGACGGGATAGCCTGTCACTCGTTCCTCGCCGACATTACCCGAAACGGTCGTCCGAGCGCGCCTCGCCGACGTTTCCCTGCAACTGCTCCAGCCATCCGGCGCGGACTTGCTCCGGCCGATCGAAGGCCGGGACGTAGGGCTTCACGTCGAGCAGCGGCGTCCCATCAAGGATGTCGACATTGCCCAAGTACAGCGTGCACCCCTCGATCCGCAACAGAGCTGACGATCGACAGGCCGATGGGGTTCGGCCGCGCGGGGGCACGCGTCGCAAACACGCCGCGGGGTTCGGAGCCAAGGAACGGCACGACGGTCAGCTGCGGCTCGCCGCGCCCGGTGCAGGTGGTACAGCAGGATGACATGCGAGAAGCCGTCCAGGTCCTGCAGGCCTTCGGCGTACTCGGCAAGGATCTCGGCCGTACCGGGGGCGCTCGCCCGGCTGGTCGGCTGGATGGGCATGTCGCTCAGTTCATGGAACAGCGTGTGCAAGGTGCCAATCGGATGATAGCGGACGTCCATGATTTGGATTTCTCCACAGCTGCATCTGTTCAGCGACGCGGGTCAACAGTCGATTTGGTGCACGGTCAGCATGCACGGTGCGAGAGCGTGGCCCCAGCCGCCGCCCCTCCCGCGCACATCCTGAGGGAAGCCGGACGGAAGCGGAATCGTACTCAGCGCAGGTTCTTTCACATCCAGCAGCGCTTAGCCCAGGTTGGCCAGCAGTTCGCCGGGGTCGCGGCGCACGCCGCCGTCCGCTTCGATCGTCAGGCGAAGCTGGAAGATGCGCTTCCAGGCCGCGCCCTGATAGACGATGAACTCCACCTGACCTCCCCCGCCGGACGCCGGCCGGGCCAGCGGGTCACACACCTCAGGGCGAATCACGCGCGTCACCTGATGGGCGGCACGCACGACGGCGTCGAACTGGCGGCGGGTGAAGATCGGCTCGAGCTCCAGCCAGTCACGCGCCCGGGAGGCTGATTTAGTCGCCCAAAGCTCGCTGATGAAAAAACCATATTCGAAAAGTCCGGTCGGGCTCGGGTCGTACGTCAGGTGGCGGTACAGGTGTTCCACTTCCAGCCGGCGCAGCTCGCCGCTGCCCCGTTTGGTAGCCAGACGGTCGCGTTCCATGGCGGCCAGAGCGGGAGGCATCGTCGATTCGCCGCTGGTGACGGCCTCGCGCCGTGCATAGGGGAGGATCCAACCGGTCTCGACTCCGCCCACCGGCAGGTAGTCGAGGATGAAGCCGCGCGGCAGATGCACGGCGGGGAACAAACGCAAGAGCTGATTGACGTCTTCGGGCCGGTGATAGTGCATCCAGTTGGCGCGGAAGCGCTTCACCGCCTCCAGCATTCGCTCGGCGTGGTATCCGGGAATCCGTCCCTCACGCATCTTCGCCTCCCCCTGCCACGGCCGGCATGCTGTAGCGTGCGCCGGCACGTCGCGCGCGTGCCTGATCCCTCAGGATCCGACCCTGCTCCAACGCCGAGACACGGTCGGCGGAGCAGGCCATCAGGGCTTGGTCTCGATCCAAACCTCAAGCCAGCCGGCATTATCGTCCAGGCGCGTGTCGTTGATGCCCAGGAATAGCCGCCCGCCTTCACCCACCGCCTGGGCCCAGTGGTTCCCGACAAGGAAGGGCTCGCTGTCTCCCAGGCGAGCAATCAGCGCCGCGTGAGAGACGCCCATCAACCGGTTGCAGTCACAAAGCGGGTCGCCGCCGGAGCCGATGGCATCGTAGTTTCCGCCGGGCCAGGGCGACCACATCCCGCCCTGGAACTCGATCTCCAGTTGATCCCCGGCGGCGAGGTCGATTTGCGTGTCGGTCCACGCCTGATCGGCCGGGACGCGAACGGTCAGCACCCGCCGGCTCGTCGCCCAGCCGATAGTCGATGATGCAGCCGGTCGTGGCGGCAAGAAGAAGCAGCGCGGCGAGCGCGGGTGCCAGCGGACGGCAGAGGAGGCGGGGGCTCGTCATTCGATCGATGTCAGATGGAGACTGCACCGGGGTGCCGTCTGAGATTCTACATCGAGTCCGCCTGGAACCCGTCATCCTGCTCCAGGGTCGGTCCCGGCATGCGCTCCACGCGTGCCTCGTCCCGCGGGCTCAACGCAGGAACGTCGTCGCCGATGGCAGGCCAGCGTCCCGATTCTCCGGTGCGTCATCGATCAGACGGCCGTCCTCCAGCCACACGCTGCGTGTCGCCAGGCCCTGCACCTCGCCCGGATCGTGGGTGATGAAGACCGTCGTGGTGCGCGTCTCGGACAGCAGGCGCTGCAGTTCCCCGCGCAGCGTTCGCCGCGCGGCGGTATCCAGGGAGGCGAAGGGCTCATCCAACAGCAGGAGCTCCGGTTCGAGCACGAAGGCACGAGCCAGCGCCACGCGCTGTGCCTCGCCGCCGGAGAGCTTCAAGCCGGGGCGGTCGCGCAGATGGGTGATCCCGAGCTTCTCCAGCCAAGCCGTTGTCCGCTGAGATACGCTCGACGCCGGCAGACGGCGAAACCGGAGCCCGGCGGCCACGTTGTCGAAGACCGAGCGATCGAGCAGCAGTGGATCCTGCATCACCACGCTGATCCGCCGGCGATAGTCGAGATCGTTTTCGATCGGCCCGGCCTGCGAGTCGAACCGGATCGTGCCGCTCTCCGCCTTGAGCAGCCGCGCCAGGACGAGCAGCAGCGTCGTCTTGCCGGCGCCGTTCGGCCCGAGGACGGCCAGCACCTCGCCGCGCCGGATCGCCAGCCGGTCAATCGTCAGCACATCCCGGCCGTCGCGGCGCACGATGACCTGCGTGATCTCGATCACGTCCGGCCCCGCTGGCGTGCCCCGCGCTGCTGGACCATCGTCAGCGCCGCATTGATCAGGAACGTGAGCACCAACAGCAGCGCCCCCAGCGCCAGGGCGCGCTCGAACTCGCCTTTGCCGGTCTCGAGCACAATGGCGGTGGTCAGCACCCGCGTCTGCCCGCGGATGTTGCCACCCACCATCATCGACGCCCCGACCTCCGAGATCACACTCCCGAATCCGGCGATCAATGCCGCGATCAGCGGCAGACGCGCCTCGCGCCACAGGGCCAGGACCATCTGCGTTCGCGAGGCCCCCAGGCCGAGAAGCTGAAGCTGGAGCCGCGGGTCGAGCTGCTGCAGGGCCACGGCGGTCAGCCCGGTGACGACCGGGGCGGCGATGATCAGCTGGGCGATGACGATCGCCAGCGGGGTGTAGATCAGGCGCAGGCTCGCCGAAGCGGTCCCGAGCGCCACAGCATCATGGCAACCGCCAATCCGACCACCACCGGCGGCAGCCCCATGCCGGTGTTGACCAGGCTGAACAGCGCCGCGCGCCCGGGGAACCGGCCCAGCGCCAGGGCCGTCCCCAGCGGAAGCCCGATCAGCAGGCTGAGGGCCGTCGCCAGGCCGGAGACCTGGAGCGACAGGAGCGTGATGGAGAAGATCTCGCCCAATGTGGTATCCATGTCGGGGAGCTATCGGTCGGGCGGTGCTTCAAGACCCGCCGCCCGACCGAAGGCAGGCCCCGATCGGCTACAGGCCGAGTTCCTCCTCTGCCTTCCCCGCGTCGGGGATGAAGAGCGGCTGGCCGAACTCCTCAACCCCAAAGGACGCGATCAGTGACTGGCCGTCGACCGAGGTCAGGAAATCCGCAAAGGCCGTGGCGCCGTCGGCGTTGACCGCCGGCCACTTCTCCGGGTTGACGGCGATGACGTGGTAGACGTTGAGCAGCGTCGGGTCGCCTTCAGAGAGGATGACCAATTGCAGGTTGTCCTGGTTCGCCAGGTAGGTCGCGCGGTCGGTGAGAGTGTAAGCGGCTTTCTCCGAGGCGATGGTCAGCGTGGCGCCCATGCCCTGGCCGGTCTCGAGGTACCAGGTCTGGCCGGCCGGATCGACCTCGGCCTTCTTCCACAGGTCGAGCTCTTTCTTGTGAGTGCCGGAGTCGTCGCCGCGCGAGACGAAGGTCGCGCCGGTGGCAGCGATGGCCTTCATCGCCTCCAAGGCACCCAGCCCTTCGATCGATGCCGGGTCGGCGGCCGGGCCCACCAGGATGAAGTCGTTGTGCATCACCAGCTGGCGGTTGGAGCCGAAGCCGTTCTCCATGAAGGTCACTTCCGACCCGGGGGCATGGACGAGGAGCACGTCGGCGTTGCCCTCCTCACCCATCGTGAGTGCCTGGCCGGTGCCGACGGCGACGGTCTGGACCGTGTATCCGGTGGCGGCCTCAAAGGCCGGGATCAGGACGTCGAGCAGGCCCGAGTCCTGCGTGCTGGTGGTCGTGGCCAGGATGAGATTCGGATTCGACGGCTCGGCAACCACAACTCCGGCCAGGTCGATCTTCACCACATCCTTGACCCAGGCCTTGCTGGACATGCCGGGCATGACCATGTTCAGCACGCTGCCGTCCATGGCAATCAGGCATTCGGTGCAGGCCTGGACATCGGCCAGCGGGACCTCGGCCGAGTAGCCGTCGCTGGCGGTCAGGACAACCAGGCTCGCTCCGTCCGCGATGCCCGCCATGTCGAGCACGGCATTCAAGTAGACCCCCGTGTACTCGGCGGGGCCATTCTTGGGGTGCTCTGCGGTGAGCGTGACGACTTCTATAGCCTGAAGGTCGGCGGCGGTCAGGGCCAGTTCCTGGTTGACCATGCCGCTCACGCTCAGGAGGGGCTCTCCGGCGGGAGCCTCCACCGCCGCGGTGGGCGCTTCGGTGACCGGGGCCGGCGCTGGCGGCGTCGTTCCACAGGCAGCGACCGCCAAACACATCAGCAGGATGAGAAGCAGCTTGATCGAGCGGGACATGGTTCGTCTCTCCTTTGAGAATGGGTTCCGCCTGTCGCCGCACCGGCGACCGGCGCTACTGCCCGGCTAAGTAGTCAGTCCACGGCAAGCATCACGCTGGAAGCCTTGATGACGGCGTACGCCTCCTTGCCCTCCGCCAGGCCAAGCTCTTCGACCGAACGGAGGGTGACGATGGAGGTGAGGCGCTCGCCGCCAGGAAGCTGCAGGGTCACTTCGGCATTGACCGCCCCCTTGACGATTTGGACCACCTTGCCCTTCAGCACATTGCGGGCGCTGAGTTTCATCGGCTTCTCCGTTGGGCGGATGTGGCGGCTCTAAGTTCGGGCAGGAGCAAGAGCCGCAAGAAGAGGAAGACGCTGATGGCAACGATGATGAGCAACGCAGCGATCGGTTGAGCTGCCCCCAGCCCAAATCCGTTGAAGCGCTCATAGACGAGCACGGGCACGATCTTGGGGTGGTAGGCCAGGATGACGACCGCACCGAACTCGCTGATGCCGCGTGCCCACATCATCAGCGCACCGCCGAACACGCCGCGCCAGGCTTGTGGCAGCGTCACGTGCCGGAAGGCCTGCCAGGCGGAGGCGCCGTCGATCAGGGCCACGCGTTCGAGCTCCTCATCGATCAAGGCGAAAGCCTCCCGGCTCATGGTCACCAGGAACGGCAGGCTGACAAAGCCCATGCCCACCACGATGCCGGCAAAGCTGTCGGTGAAGGTGACTCCCAGCGGCGCCAACCATTGACCCAGTAGGCCGCGCCGCCCGAAAACGAGCAGCAACGCTACACCGGCCGCGGTGTGTGGGATCACAATCGGCAGGTTGACCAGCGCCTCCACCAGCCGTTTTCCTCGGAATTGGCACCGCGCCAGGAGGTAGGCCAGAGGCACCCCCGTCAGCAAACTCAGGATCGTGGCAACGGCCGCGGCGCCGAAGGTCCAGCCGATGGAGCGCAGCACTTCGGGATCGGTCAGCGCCAGCCACAGCTGCTCCGGCGTCGTACCGAGCAAGGTGCTGGCCAGGGGCAGGACGATGAACAGCAGCAGTAGGCCACCGAGGAACGAGAAGGCGAAGTTCAGGAGCAGGGTGCCTTGCTTCACGTTTACTCCGTCGGGACGCAGAGGGCCTGCAGGCTCACGGGCATCTCCGCATAGCCATCCGCCGGGAAGGAGTCAAGGAGCGGATGAAAGTCCGCCGCCATGATGGCGCGTCCTTCCGGGCTGAGCAGGAAGGCGATGAAGAGGACGGCCGCGTCCCGGTGCGGCGCGTTGGTTGGGATGGTGATGCCGTACCGGATCTGCTCGCCGCGGAACTGCGGCTTGACCGTGGCGAAACGCTGGAAGTCCAGATCGACCTGAACGGTTTCGTATGCGGAGGCAAAGCCTGCATTGCCCATGTTTACTGTCTCCGGCAGAGACAGCATCTCCAGACCATGCTGGCGGATGACGCTCTCATATTCAAAGGCGTAGTCGAGGTCCCCGGATTCGAGCAGGGCGATGAGCATGATGCTCCCGCCGCGCAGCATGATGTGCGAACCTGATCTGGTTTCCAGGATCTCGGGGACCGTAATGGTCGTCAGGTCCTCGTCACGGAAGACGGTTACCGGGTGCATGAACTGGCCATCGAAGACAGGCCCGAATAGATCGTAGCGCCCGAGGGCTTTCTCCATCAGCGAAAGGGCCATCAGCGCACGATAGCCAGAGGCATCAAAGCGCGGGTCGGCCAGCCCGAGTTTCACATCCGGCCTGGCCAGGATCGCGGGCCAGTTCTCGGCATCGATCTCGCCCGCATACCGGCTCTCGGGCGTATAGGCCAGCGCCAGATGGTTGCTGGCGAAGCGGATGTACCACTCGGCGTAGGGCTGCCCCGTCTCCGGCACGCTGCTGGCATACATCAGCATCGGGATCAACGCCGCGTCCGCAGTCGCCACCACGTCGATCTCTTCGTGCAGTTCGGTGACGTGGCGCATGACCTGGATGCTGCCGTGGTACTCGGCTTGCACGTCGATCTCCGGGTGGCGCTCTTCAAACGCCTGCTCCAACTCCATGAAAGGCAGGATCAAGCTGCCCGCCGCGAACACCACAACGGGGGTCTTCTCCTTGGAGACATCCGGTACCCTTTCACCGGCGCAACCGGCGAGGACGAGGCCGAACACGGCCAGCGCGAACTCTCCGTCGGTGGGGGCTTCGCATGGCGCGATGCCATCTCTGTGAAGCATGGTGACGATGCAAGTCCCCGGCGCCGGTGACTTGCATCGCCGGCTGTGCTGCCGGGATACCCGTGTGGCTTCCGAACAGGCAATCCACCCGGGACTACTTCACTTCCAGACGCACGACGCCTTTGACCCAGGCGCTGCTGGACAGACCCGGCATCACCATGGTGAAACTCTCCGCGGTGTCGGTGAAGGCCACCAGGCAATCAGCGCACGCGCGCACCTCGGCCAGACTCACCTCGGTGGAGAACCCATCTGAGGCCGTGATGACGAGGGTCTTCGCCCCGTCTTGGATCCCGGCCAGATCCAGGAGGGCATTCAGCGATACACCTTCATAGCCCTGCTTGCCCTTCTTGGGATGCTCGGCGGTGATTGCGACCACTTCCATCGCCCGCAGGTCGGCCTCCGTGAAGGATATTTCGTGCTCCACCGCGCCGGCGATGCTCAGGCTGCCGTTGGGCGCAACCGGTTCAACGGTCGCTACTGGCGTGGGCGCGAGGGGCTCCACGCCGACGCCGATCCGGGCGATCATCCCAACCATCTCGTTCTTCTGCAGGTCGGGGCCGACCAGCCGCAGGGGAAAGTACTGGTCGGGCAGCGGGTTGTCGTTGACCTTGTAGGCCACGATGATGGCGTCGTTGCGTTTGACCCGCGCAGCGTCGAAGGTGACGGTATAACCATCGCCTGCGACGACGTCCACTGAGTACCCCGCCTCCGCCAGCGCGTCGTTGAACGCCGGGCCCTCGTGTTCGATCGCGTCGTCCACCGCGCCGACCAACAGCCAGAGTGGGACGCCGGCCCATACCTGTGCCTTGTCATCGGTCCAGCTGGCGCCGTGGCATTGCGGCGCCCCACACGATTCGAGGCTGGCGCGATCTGTGGTCTTGGTGATCGCACCCACGGACTCGAGGGCCCATTCGGTTCCCAGATTCTTGACCTCCAACCGGTTGACCCACTTCACGGACCAGTGCCCGTCGGTAACCTGGTTGAGGTCGGCGCTCACGATCGCCAGCCTCAAGGTGCCGTCTCGATCAGGATCCAGGGGCTGGCCATCGGCTTCGTAGGCCAGAATGGCCGTGAGCTCGACGGGGTTCTTGAGCTCCTGGCCGGTGGCCGGATCATAGGCAATGAAGCTGCCGTTGAAGATCTGGTCGTAAGAGTAGGTGATGCTGTAGCCGTCCTCGGCCACCACGCTAAAGCCGGTGGTCTCGTCCATCCCGCCGATCAAGGCGGCCAGGTCCTTCAAGGCGATGCCCTTGAACATGACGGGTGGCGTGATCTTGCCGGTGCTGCTCTTGATGCCCGCGTAGCCCTCCGTCACCGGTAGAGCCATGATCTCGTCCATGGCAAGCGATTGCTCGTCGGTGAGCCCGACGATCTCGAGCACGGGAGCAAGGGGTTCGGCGGGAATCTCTGTTGCTGCTGGGGCAGCCGTCTCAGTAGGCGCGGGTTCGGGCTGCGGCGCACAGGCAGCAAACCCAAGTCCGATGGCGAGCAGAAGCAGCCCGCTCAGGATCAGCCTCAAGGGCAGCGTCATGAGATCTCCTTGGTGGTGTGATGCTCGGGCAATCGCCCGTCCTTCTACTGGATCAGGATCTGTTCGCCGCTGTGGGAGGTGGCATACCCGGTCAGCGATTCCACCGCGCGGCGGAACCCGATGGTCTGCAGGTGCTCGAGCAAGGGGGTCAGCGCGGGCTCCTGCTCGCGGAGCAGGACCAAGTCGTAGCGTTCCTCGAGCAGCGGGATGAAATCCAGACCCTGCTGATGCGCCGCGGCTTGCAGTCCCAGAGCGGCGTCCGCCTTCCCGGTTGCGACCAGGGACGCGGCGGCGCTGTGTGTATCGACCTCGTAGCCGCAACCCCGGATCAGCCCAGGCTCGATCTTAAGCCGTCTGAGTTCGGCATCAAACCACAGGCGTGTGCCCGAGCCGGTGTTGCGGTTGGCGAAGCGCAGATCCGGGCGCGTCAGGTCCGCGATCTCTCGGATGCCCTTCGGATTACCGACCGCCAGCATCAGTCCCTGCATTCGGTACGCCAGCGTCACCAGTTCGACTTCGCGGTCGGGGAAGAGGTGGCGGATGGTGGGGGTGTTGTATTCGCCGCTTTCGTCGAGGATGTGTGAGCCGGAGATCTGGCACAGGCCCTGGCGCAAGTGGATCAAGCCGTTGAGGCTGCCGACGGGCAGCGTCAGGACGTCGACGTGCGGGGCGAGCTCTGCTGCCAGCTGGTTTACTGCCAGGTCATGGCTGCCGCTGAAGACGATGACCGGGCGGCCCGAGGTCTGCGGCAGGATCAGTTCCTGGAGCAGATAGCCGCCGGCGCGGGCGCGGTAGTAGCGCTCCTGGGCGCCGTGGGTGCGCCGCGTCTCGACCACCTCCACCAACCCTGCCTGCTCCAGCCGCCGTAGGTGATGGCGGATCCACGCCGGGTGTTCGCCGAGTGCCTGGCCGAGCTGGGTGAGCGTCGCCGGCTGGGCCATCAGGTGCTGCAGGATCGCCAGCCGACGCGGGTCGGCGACCAACTTGAGGTGCTCGTAGGAGCGCAGGTGGGTCAGCTCGGGCATGGCCGATAAGTTTTTCCTTAGCGTCTGGAGCGTAACATGGAGGCGCACTCCGGTCAAGCGGCGCGCTCGCTGCGCCCACTGCGGACCTCGTAGGGGCGGGTTTGAAACCCGCCCCTACATGCGGCCGGCAGGCATCAGGCCGCGGGAACATGCCAGGAAGTGGGAGCCTCGCGCGTGTGGGGTAGGGGCGAACCCAAGTGCGGTGGGTGCGCCCACGGCGGGCACCTGCGTACCTTGTAAGGGCCCCTCTGATTCCCGCCCCAGCGGAAACGCGCTGGCCGCGGAAGCGCGCTGGGACGCGGGGCAGGCACGATCGATCCGCGCCGCAATCCCAATCGGCGGCCGGGATGGCCGCCGATTGGGGTGAAGGCGTCGCAACCTGTGTGGACTACTCGCCGTACAGCTTGCGGTGTACGAGGCTCAACGCGTGGACCTGCTGCTCGGCATGGTACGAGGAGCGTACCAGCGGGCCGGACTCGACCCAGCGAAAACCGATCTCGAGGCCGTAGGCCTTGAGGGCGGCGAACTCGTCGGGCGTGACGTAACGCTCGATCGGCAAGTGCTGCTTGGACGGCTGCAAGTACTGGCCGAGGGTCAGGATCTCGACGCCCCACTCGCGCAAATCGCGCATCACCGCCTGAACCTCTTCGAGCGTCTCGCCCAGGCCAAGCATGATGCCCGATTTGGTCAGCACCTCGGGGTCGAGGCGCTTAGCGTTCGACAATGTTGCGGCGGCCCACTCGTAGCGATCCTGGGGCTGGACCTTGCGGAACAGGCGCGGGACGGTCTCGACGTTGTGATTGAGGATTTCGGGGCGGGCGTCGACGACGATACGCAAGGCCTCCAGCGAGCCTTTGAAATCGGGGATCAGCACCTCGATCGAGCAGCCGGGATGCAGCTCGCGGATGCGGCGAATGACCATGGCGAAGATCGGCGCGCCGCCGTCCTGGCGCTCGTCGCGGTTAACGCTGGTGATGACGGCGTGACGCAGGTTCATGGCCTGCACCGCACGGGCGACGCGTTCCGGCTCGAGCCAGTCGAGCGGCGCAGGCCGGCCGGTCTTGATATCGCAGAAGCCGCACGAGCGCGTGCAGGTATCACCCATCATCAGGAAGGTGGCGGTGCCCGCGCCCCAGCACTCGCCCAGGTTGGGGCACATCGCCTCTTCGCACACGGTGTGCAGCGCCTTGCTGCGCATCATCTGACGCAGCCACTCGACGGTCTCGCCGGACGGAGCGCGCACGCGGATCCATTCCGGCCGGCGCTGAGGCGCCGGGGTGAGAACGGCAGGGGAGGTGGTGCGGACTCGATCGCGGGTGGCCATCGTCGTGGGGTTCATTCTACCGCGCCCCGGGGCCCTTCCAATGTGGATCTCTTGGACGAGCGCGCCCGGCGCCGCCCCCCGCCCCGGGCACGTCGGTTGCCTCTTGACAGCTCGTCTATCCGGCGCGATAGTTATTACAGACTAGTTTGTATGGCAGACCACATCGGAGGGACGCATGATCGGACAGATGGAAGCTGCCCCGCGGCGGGCCGTGCGCTACTGGTTCGACGACGGCCTGGCAGAGATCGGTATCGGCGTGCTGTTTCTGGCGCTCGCCGGGCTGTTTGCGGTCGAAGGCCTGGCGCCCGCCGATAGCCTGGCGGCGTCTTTCTCCGCCCTCGGCCTGCCGCTGGTCATCCTCGGCGGCATGCTCGTCGTGGGGCTGGCCGTGCGCGCCGCCAAGGAACGGCTGACCTACCCACGGACTGGTTACGTGGCCTACCCGAGTGCTGGCCCGGCACGCCGCGTGCTGGCCGGCGCGATCGGCGCCGGCGTCAGCCTGGCAATCGTCTGGCTGCTCGCCGCGCGACCGAATCTGCAGCTGGCGTTGGGCGCGCTGCAAGGGGCGGCGCTGGCGATCGTCTTTCTGGCGCTCAGCCTGCGGACCGGGCTGGTCCGGCTGGCTATCGTTGGTTTCGTCGCGCTAGGCGGCGGCCTGGCGGCAACATCCTTCGGTCTGGGCGCCTCGTTTGGCTCCGCACTGGCATTTGGCGCGTCCGGCGTCACCGTGCTGCTGGGCGGCGCCCTGGTTCTGGCGCGCTATCTGCGCACGACGGCACCGCCGACCGAAGGGGCGTGACCATGGCCGGCGACGACCTGCGTGCCCTGACCGAGGTCGATCGCGTGATTCACGAGCCGGCGCGGCTGCTGATCGTGGCGCTGCTCTCGGCCGTGCGCGAGGCCGACTTCGTCTTCCTGCAGCACCAGACGGGGTTAACCAAGGGGAACTTGTCGGCGCACCTGAGCCGGCTCGAACGGGCCGGCTATCTGCAAATCGACAAGGGGTTCCGCGGCAAGATCCCACAGACGGTTTGCAGCCTGACGCCCGCGGGCCGGGCGGCGTTCAAGGCCTATCGCGCCCAGATGCGCCGCGCGGTGGTCGGGTCGCGGCGCTGAGCCGGGGTCCCTCCAATGGGGGGCCTGAAACGGTCTATCCGCGTCGAACATAGGCTGCGAGATCGAAAACGCGGCCGTACCCCGGGCTATACTTGCCCCGCGAACGATTCGCGTTTCAATACGACACCCGACCATGACCTCGAACTCCAGCCCTGCAGCACCCGAACTTGAGAGCCGGCTCGTCGGCGCTGGGTTGTGCGCCGCGTCCGCCTTTGGTTTCGCCACGCTGTCGATTCTCGCTAAGCTGGCCTTCGCCGAGGGACTGAGTCTGACCGGTTTCCTCAGCTTGCGCTTCGGCGGCGCGGCGCTTGTGTTGCTGATCATTCTTGGGTGGAGGCAGGGCCGAGCGATCTTCCCGGATCGCCGCCTTGTGTTGGCTCTCTTCCTGCTTGGCGGCCTCGGCTACTTCACCCAATCGAGTCTGTACTTCCTGGGGCTGCAGCGCATACCCGCCTCCCTCAGCTCGGTGCTGCTGTACATCTACCCGGTCTTCGTAGCGCTGAACATGTGGGTCGTCGAGGGCCGCAAGCCGGCCCGGCTGGAGATGGGAGCCATGGCGCTGGCGCTGGTCGGCGCGACGCTGACCGCCAGCCCGTGGGACGCCTTGCGCGGCGTGGGGCCTGACCTGCTCGGCGTGCTGCTCGTGCTGGGCGCGGCGGCTGGTTACGGCGTCTACATCGTCGTCAGCAACCGCTACGTCCATCGCTCCGGGCCGCTCATCAGCACGGCCTGGGTGGCATTGGGGGCGTCGGTGAGTTTCGGCTTGACCGGGTTGGTCACCCGCACCTGGGTCGTGCCGGCCACCCCGCGCGCCGCCGCCCTGCTTCTCGGTTTGATCGTCTTCAGCACCATTCTGCCGCTGGCGACCTTCTTCGCCGGTATGCGGCGTGTCGGCCCGACGGCCGCATCGCTGCTGAGCACCCTCGAGCCCGTATTCACCATTGCCCTGGCCGCTATGGTTCTGGGTGAGGCGCTCACGCGCTCTCAGTGGATGGGAGGGGCATTGATCCTGGCGGCAGTCGTTTTGCTCAATCTGCCGACACGCCGTCCCGCCTCGAACTGATCCCCACCTCACGCCCTAACCCCGTGACCTGCGCCGCCCGGCGCTTGTGACATTCGTCTCTTGAGCCTGCCGCATGGCGAGATTACGGTAGGAGTGCCCATCGCCTCCGCGCGAACGGCAGAGGGAAACGGACCTATGACGACCAACGAAGTCCACGAGATCAGCATCGACGCACTTCTGCCGGCGGAAATGGCCGTGCGGGCGGAATCGATCGGCGTGCGCAAGGCGGCTATGCACTTCTGGACGGTGTTGACGCTGGCGATCCTCGCCGGCGCCTTCATCGCCCTGGGCGCCATCTTCGCCACAACGGTCGCCGCCGGGCTCTCCGGCGTCGTGCCGTACGGCATCGCCCGCTTGCTGATCGGGTTGGTGTTCAGCCTCGGCCTGATCCTGGTTGTGGTCGGAGGCGCTGAACTGTTCACCGGTAACAACCTGATCGTGATGGCCTGGGCCGGCGGCAAAGTGTCCACCATGGCGTTGCTCCGCAACTGGGGCATCGTCTATCTGGGCAACCTGATCGGGTCGCTGGGCACGGCGCTGATGATGTTCATGAGCAAGCAGTACTCATTCGGCAGCGGCGCGGTCGGCATCGCCGCGCTGAGCATCGCCAACAGCAAGGTGCACCTGGGGTTCGTGCAGGCCGTGTTTCTGGGGATCATGTGCAACGTGCTGGTCTGCCTGGCGGTGTGGATGACTTACAGCGCCCGCAGCACGGTCGACAAGATCATGGCCATCGTGTTCCCGATCACGGCCTTCGTCGCCGGCGGGTTCGAGCACAGCATCGCCAACATGTACTTCATCCCCATCGGGCTGCTGATCAAGGAGTACGATCCGCTCTTCGTCGCCAGCACCAAGCTTGAGCTCGACGGGCTGACCTGGCAGGCATTCGCCATCAACAACCTGGTGCCGGTGACGATCGGCAACATCATCGGCGGCGCCGTGTTGGTGGCCATCATCTACTGGTTCGTATTCTTGCGGCACGCGAGCAAGGAGAAGACCTAGCCCCAACTCGATCAGGGCACCCACCGTTCGACGCGTAGGGGCGAAGCTTCGCCCCTACGGAGAGATGGACAGATCTACCCGCCCGGTAGGGGCACGGCATGCCGTGCCCGTGCGCATTCGGCACCCAAGGTGCTCGCGATCGGGAGAAAGTCCCTTGCCTTCGTAGGGGCGGGTTTGAAACCCGCCCCTACATGTTCGCGGCTGGGTTCTTCGGGCCGCGGCCGCGCCGCAGCCGTGGGATCGCCAGCCTTCGGCTGCGGGGCGCAGGTCATGACCTGCGGCTACCGGGGTCTGAGGCGCCAGCGACGATACCCGTAGGGGCGAAGCATGCTTCGCCCCTACCGAGGGATGAACGGATCTGCGCGATCGGTCGGGGCACGGCATGCCGTGCCCCTACGCTTTCACCACCCGAGGCAACCGCGATCGCGCCACGATTCCTGGCGCGCGTAGGAGCGGGCGTGAGAGATGTCGCTACGGAGCCCGCGGCGCAGGGCCGATCACTGCCCGCAGCAGCCGCACGGTGAGCAGCTTGATCTCGCCCCCTCCGACGCCCGACGGTCCGACGCACGCCGGACATCCCTCCTGGCAGCCGCAGCTCTCGACCAGCTCGAGCGCGCCCGACAGCAGCTCGTCGTGCAGTTCGTACAGCCGCTCGGCCAGCCCCAGCCCCTCAGCCACCCGGTCATAGAATGTGATCGTCGGCGCACGCGTGGACTTGGCCCGCGTCTCGGCCTCCACCCCCACGTCCCTCGGATCGCACATCAGGTACAGCGGGGCGATGTTGCCCAGCGCATAGGCCAGGCCGCCCAGCGCGCTGCGCGTGCCGCGGGCCGCCTCCGCCCTCTGATGGCACGCCGGGCAGAGCGTGATCAGATTGTCGAGCGCATTCGCCAGGCGATCGTTACGGTTCTCGCCCGGCACGTAGCCGAATTCGCGGAATGGCCTGAGGTGATGGACCTCGTGCCCGCGCCCCTCCCGTTCGGGCGCGTTGCATTGCCGACAGCGGTGGCTGTCGCGGGCCACGGCCGCCCGCCGCGCCGACGGCCAGTCCGGCCCGTAGTCGTTGGGCGGCAGCAGCACGCCCTCCGCCTCCAGACGCTCGACCAGCTCCGGATCGAGCCACAGCCAGAAGGCCGTCGTCTCGAACTCGCGCGGCGGCAGGTCGATCGTCCCGTACCCGAGCGTCTCGTGCGTATAGCGCTTGATCTTGCGAAACGAGGTCGCCTGCGCCGTGACGCGGATCCGGCCGTGGGCCCGCCGCGCCGCAGCGTGTTCGTCGGCGTCGAAGACTTCCAGGATCTCCAGGTCCACAGCCTCGCCGGCGTCGGTGTAGTAGTCGACCTCCGCCGGCTGGACTTCGGCCAGCGCGCCCTCCCAGTCCACACGCGTGACGAGGAAGGTGCGACCTTCGTGAATGTAGACGGCGCCCTCATGGACCAGGACCGGCGCGGCGGCCCGGTCGACCTGGCCGATGACGACGGGTTTGCCCTGGCCAACGTCCTGAATGACGATCGTGTCGTCGCTCCCGGCTCGCAGGGAAACCCCTTCTGCCGGGTACGCATCCGCCACCCAGCGGTAGGCGCCCTGGGACTGATGCAGATCGCCTTCCTCGGCCATGGCTTGCAGAAGCGCAGGCAGATCCGCATAGTGCCCGAACGCATCCGCCTCGTTGAAGGGGAGCTCGAATGCGGCGCAGCGCAGATGGCGGGCGAGGATCGCCAAGTTGTCGGGGTTGATCAGCCCCATCTCCGGAGAGCGCTCGAAGATGTAGGCGGGGTGTGCCGCCACAAATTGATCGAGCGGCGCGGCCGAGGCGACCAGGATGGCCGCCGAGACCTCCGATCGCCGGCCGGCGCGCCCCGCCTGCTGCCACAGGCTGGCGATCGTGCCCGGGTAGCCGGCGACGACCGCCGCTCCCATCTGGCCGATGTCGACCCCAAGCTCAAGGGCATTGGTCGCCACGACGCCCAGGACCGAGCCGTCGCGCAGCCCGCGTTCGATCTCGCGTCGCTCGAGTGGCAGGTAGCCGCCACGATACCCGCGGATCCGTGCCGGGTCCCCGCCGGCCTGCTGGAGCGAATCACGCAGGTATCCGAGCAGGATCTCGGTCGTTCGCCGAGCACGGGCGAAGACGACGGTCTGCACGTCGCTCTCCAGGAACGCGGTGGCGATGCGCGTGGCCTCGAGGGTGTAGGCGCGGCGGATGCCGAGGGCAGGATCGAGGACCGGTGGGTTGTAGATCACGATGTGCTTCTCGGCCCGGGGTGAGCCGTCCAGATCGGGCGGGATCAGCCGCACCGGTGCCTCGATCAGCTGCTGCGCCAATTCCCGTGGGTTGGCGATGGTGGCCGAGGTCAGGATGACACGCGGGTCCGATCCGTAGAAGCGGCACAGGCGGCGCAACCGCCGAAGGAGGTTGGCGACGTTCGAGCCGAAGACGCCGCGGTAGACGTGCAGTTCGTCGATCACGATCCAGCGCAGGTTCTCGAACAGAGCCGCCCAGCGCGGATGGTGGGGCAGGATCCCGGCGTGCAGCATGTCCGGGTTGGTCAGCAGCAGACGTGCTTCGTCGCGGATCGCCCGCCGTTGGGCGGGGGGTGTGTCGCCGTCGTAGGTGCGTACGGGGATCTGGTCGGCGGCGTTGAGTGTGCCGAGCAGATCACCGAGAACGGCGGCCTGATCCTGCGTCAGCGCTTTGGTCGGGAACAGATAGACGGCGCGCGCTTCAGGCTCGTCGAGCAGCGTCTGCAGCACAGGAAGGTTGTAGCACAACGTCTTGCCCGAGGCGGTGCCGGTGACAACGACTACATTCTCGCCGGCCAGGGCGGCTTCGACGGCGGCGGCCTGATGAGTGTAGAGCGGCGCCGTGCCGGTCTGGCGCAGGGCGGCGATCAATCGAGGCGACAGGCCGGCAGGGAAATCCGCATAGCGCGCCGGCCTGGCCGGCAGCCGCTCCCAGGCGCGGACTTGTGCCATGAAACCGGGCTCGCGGCGCAGGCGCTCAAGAGCATCTACGACGGGCATGGAGAGGATTATAGTAGGAGCCCCTCGCTGCGAGGGTACGCTCGGATTGCAGGCAACCATTACACGGCGGAGGCCACGGATGGCTGAGCGCGTCGGCTGGGGAATCCTCGGAACGGGAAAGATCGCCGTCAAGTTCGCCGATGATCTGCGGCACGCGCCCGGTGCGGCTCTGACCGCCGTCGGCTCGCGCAGCGCCGAGACGGCCGAAGCCTTCGGCCGGCGCTTCCGCATTCCCCACCAGCACGCCAGTTACGCCGCGCTGGTGAACGACCCCGATGTCGACGTGGTCTACGTCTCCACGCCGCACAGCCTGCACGCCGAGAACGCCCGCCTGGCGCTCGAGGCGGGGAAGGCTGTACTGTGCGAGAAGCCCTTCACGTTGAACGCCCGCCAGGCTGCCGATCTGATCGCGCTCGCCCGGCAGCGCCGGCTGTTCCTGATGGAAGCGATGTGGATGCGCTTCCTGCCGGGGATCGTTCACGTGCGCCAGATCCTGGCCGAGAAGACACTCGGCGACATTCGCTTGCTCTCGGCCGACTTCGGGCTGCACTTCGCCTTCGACCCCGCCGGCCGGCTGTTTTCCCCGGAACTCGGCGGAGGCGCGCTGCTCGACCTGGGCGTCTATCCCGTCTCGCTGGCCTCGATGGTCTTTGGGCGCCCGGCTTCGATCGTCAGCCTGGCGACGATGGGCCTCACCGGCGTCGACGATCAATCCGGCATCGTTTTCCGCTACCCGCAGGGCGAGATCGCATGTTTGTACACCGCCATGGGCGCGGCGACCCCCACCGAGGCGACCCTGAACGGCACGCAGGGTCGCCTGCGCCTGCACTCCCCGTTCTACCAAACCAGTGACCTGACCCTCAGCCTTTCCGGACGCAGGCAGAGGGCCTTCCATCATCGGCGGACCGGCAACGGGCTGCACTACCAGGCGATCGAGGTGATGAACTGCTTGCGCGAGTCGCGGCTAGAGAGCGGCCGGATGCCGCTCGACGAGAGCCTGGCGATCATGGAAACGCTGGATGCGATCCGGGCGCAGTGGGGGCTGCGGTTCCCCGGAGAGTGACCCCGGCAGCTACAGCCAGTCCTTGCGGATGAAGACCACGATCACGCCGAGGGAGACGACCAGCGCCGACCCCAGTACGTACAAGAACGCCAGCGGATGGGTGCCCAGTGGCAGGTCGACGTTCATGCCGTAGATGCTCGCTACCAGCGACGGCAGCGCCAGGATGATCGTGACCGACGCCAGGAACTTCATCACCACGTTCAGATTGTTCGAGATGATCGAGGCGAAGGCGTCCATCATGGCGCTCAGGATGCCGGAGGAGATATTGGTCATCTCGATCGCCTGGCCGATCTCGGTCAATGCATCCTCCAGGAGATCCTCGTCGTCCGGGTACATGCGGAACAGCTGGCTCTTCTGCAGGCGCGCCATCATCAGCTCGTTGGCCTTGAGCGCGGTGGTGAAGTAGGTCAGGCTCTTTTGATACTTGAGCAGCTCGAGCACCTCGCGATTTCGCAGGGAGAGCTGCAGCTTGTCCTCCAGCGCATCGACTGTCTTGTTGATCGCCCGCAGGTAGGTCAGGTACTGCTGAGCGGCGACCAGGAAGATGTGCAGCAGGAAGCGGTTGCGCTTCGAGGTGCTCAGGTTGCGCACCCGGCCGTTGGTCAGCCCCCGGATCAGCTCGCTCTCGAACGAACACACGGTCACGACCACGCGGTCGGTCTGGATGATGCCCAGCGGCACCGTCGTGTAGGGGATGTCCGAGGTTTCGCCCTGATAGCGCGGGACGCGCAAAATGACCAGCGTCACGCCCTCGTCTCTCTCGGTCCGTGCCATCTCATCCTGGTCGAGGGGGTAAGTCAGGAACTCCGGCGGGATGTTGTAGGCGCGTTGGATCTGCTCGAGTTCTTCCAGATCCGGGTTGATCAGGTGGATCCAGCTGCCGTCGATCGGATCGCTGATCTGCGCCACACCCTGCGGCGTGCTGCGAAAGACGGTGATCATGGCGCCTCCGCTCTGCAGGCCCGTCGGGTGCAGCCGCCAAAGCCGGCACGCCCCGCGTGGCGAGGCGGCCGAGGCTGTGCAGGAGATCGTAGTCGGAAAGAGGCTGCCGACTGCGGGCGCTGCCTGCCTGAGGGTCGATCCTGCTCGACCGCCCTCCAGCAGGCGCGCCGCTGTCAGGCGATCGGGGGGAAGACCCTGTATTCGGGGGCCGGGGTCAACTCGGCCCCACTGGGCTGGTCACTCGAATCGGTATCTGCGTTGTCGTCCATCGGTTTGCCCGGCGCGGGGGTGTCCGACCCCTCCGGGCTGCGTCCACTGGTGGTTATATCACCGCTTGCCAGTCCGCGCACGCCCTTCCTTCGCCTGTCGCCCCCGACCTGCACGCCTTCGCGGGGCGGATTCACCGGCGCTCCCCGCGGGTATAATCTCCGCCCGCCCGGCCTGTCGCGGCGCAGGGAAAACGGACCGCCCGTCCGCCGACGACCGACAGCAGGAGAGACAACTCGTGCGCTGGCAAGCGGCGTATCCCACCCCTGAGCACCGCGATGCCGCCCTGGCGATCGTCGAGCACTTCGCTGCCGGTCCAGTGGAGGCCGTGCTGCTGACCAATTCGTGCGCTCGTGGCAAGGCAACCCCCGACAGCTGCCTCGACATGGCCGTGCTGATCCGCCCCGGCGTGCCACTCGAAGACCGCCTTGGGCTGGGGCAATCCTGGGAGGCGTATCACGAGACCGACGAGGTATTCCGGGCGCTCCGCACCGCCGGTCAATACTCGGAGGTTCACTTGAATATCGTCGAGGGCGCGTTTGCGCCCGAACCGCGCGACGAAGCTGCCGGGCCGGATGGGTTCGAGCTTGAGATTGGGAACCTGCTGGTGTACAGCCAGCCGCTGCTGATCCAGGGGGATTACCTCGAACAGCTCAAGCAGCAGTGGCTTCCTTACTATGACGAATCATTGCGGCTCGAGAGGCTGGAGATGGTGCGGCGCTTTTGCCTCAACAACCTGCATCACATCCCCGGCTATGTTGCGCGCGATCTGCACTTCCAGGCCTTCGACCGCTTGTACAACGCCTACCGGGAGTTCTTGCAGGCCTTGTTCATTGCCCGCCGAACCTATCCGATCGCTTACAACAAGTGGATTCGGGAACAAGTGGCGGAGATCCTGGTGCTTCCGGATCTTTATGCGCAGCTGACGCACCTGTTCGAGATCCGGCGCTTCGAAAGCACCGAGTTGTCCGAGCGAGGCAAGGCGGTCGAACGTCTTCTCGAAACGTACGCCCCGGCGACTGGGGCATGAGGCGGGAGTTTGGTCCGCGGCCGCGCGGCGACTCCGCATTCGACGCAGCGCGAGAATAGTGGCCGACCAACGCGGCGTATCGGCTTCGCAGTGGACTGGCGGTGGGACACATCACGCATAACCCGCTCTTGCACTCTCCCGAACCCCGGCCTCCGTCGGCGCCTGTCGGGCCGAACTCCGGCGGTCCGGAGCCCACGCGACCGGATCGGTCGTTACGGCTCAGCGCCTGGGCATTGGCCGCGCTTGCCCTGGGCCTCGCCTACGGTCAGTCCCCCCTCTTCTCCTCCAACCAGAATCAGTATTTCCTGCATGGCGCCGCACGCGCCGGCATAGGCTTCCTGGCCCAGGACTGGCTGGCCAATACGGCCGATCCCACGCCGGTCTTCTCCTGGCTCGTCGAGTGGACCTATCGGTTTCTACCTCCTGCGACTTTCCACATCGAGTACTTACTCCTCTTCACTGTTTACCTCGCCGGACTGTGGCTGCTGGCGGATACCGCCTTCGGGTTGCACACCTCGGTCAGGCGAACCCTTCTGTTCCTGGTCATCGTTGTCGTCCTGCACTCGGCGGCGCTGCGCGTGATCCAGGGCCGCCTGCTCGGCGAGACCTGGGAGTATCTGTGGGATGGGGGCGTCGCCGGCCAGAGGCTGCTCGGCCTCGTCTTCCAGCCCAGCGCGTTCGGCGTCTTCCTTCTGCTCTCCCTGGGCCTCTTCGTTCGCGGGCGGGCCGCCTGGGCAGTCGTTGCCGCGGCGCTGGCCGCCTCCGTCCATCCGACCTATCTGCTGCCGGCGGGCATCCTGGTGCTCGCTTACTGCCTGGTCCTGTGGCGCGACGAGCGCAGCCTGCGACGTCCCGTGCTGCTGGGGGTCTTTGCGCTGGCCCTGGTGACACCGATCGTCTTGTACGTGATCCTCGCCCTCGGACCCACCTCCCCAGACCGGATCGCCGAAGCGCAGCAGATCCTGGTCCGCGAGCGCGTGCCTCATCACGCGCTGCCTGCCGTCTGGTTCGAGGCTACGGTTCTCGTCAAGCTGGCGCTCCTTGGGCTGGCGCTGTTCGTGACCCGGACCACGCGCCTCGCCCGGGTCCTTGCCCTCGCCGGCGCGGCGGCCTTGCTATTGACCGTCCTTCAGATCCTGACCCGCAGCAACATGCTCGCCCTGCTCTTCCCATGGCGGCTTTCGACCGTCCTCGTCCCGGCCAGCGTCGGCCTGCTGGCAGGCTGGTGCGCGATACGCGGGACACGCGCCGCCGAGCGGCTGCCTGCCAACTTACTGCGATGGCTGACCCTCGCAACCGTTGCCGTAGTGGCGGCGCTGGCCGTCTTCGGCGCTGTGCTCTTCGCCTGGCAGACGGCGGCACAAGCCCGGGACCCCGCCGCACCCATGCTGCGCGAGGTTCGCCGTCGCCTTGAGTCGGGCCAGGTCTACCTGATTCCGCCCAAATTGCTGGAGTTCCGCCTTGTCACCGGTGCGCCGGCGTTGGTCGATTTCAAGGCGATCCCGTATCGCGACGTCGACGTCCTCGAGTGGCGCCGGCGGCTGCAGTTTTCCGAGCAGTTCTATCGGGAGGACCCCGCAAGCGTCGACTGCGCTCTGCTCGATGAGCTCGCCCAGGACTACGGAGTGACGCACGTCGTCCTGGACGACGACCTGCTCGACCTGACCTGTCCCCAGTCCCGTGAGATTTATCGGGATGCACACTACGCCGTGCACGCGCTCGTGCGCCCATGACCCGGCTCGCAGATGTGGCTCGAGTTCCACACTCTGGGTTCGTGATCGTTCATGCCAGAACTGCCTGAACTCGAGATTGTGCGCGAGGTCCTCAAACGGCGCGTGGTGGGTCGGACCATTCGGCAGGTCACCCTGGCGCCCAAGGGCGGACCGCTGGTGGTGCGCGACCTGACGGGGCGTGGTTTCACCGTCACATTGACCGGCCAGCAGATTGCGGGTGTTGAGCGGCGCGGCAAGTTCCTTCTGTTCACCTTCGAGGGTTCACCGCTCTTGCTCGTCATCAATCCGAAGCTGACGGGCCGCCTCCAGTTGTGTGCGCCCGCCGAAAAGAAGGTGGGGCCCGTCCACGTCACCTTCGGCTTCGTCGATCCGCCGGAGGAACTGCGCTACATCGACGCCAAGCTCATGGGGCAGGTCTATCTGACCGAGACGCTGGCCAAGATCCCGACCTTCGATGAGATGGGCCCGGACGCGCTCTCGATCTCGCCAGAAGATTTCCGCGCTCGGCTGCGCCGCTTCCGCGGCGAGATCAAGGGCATTCTGGTTCGCGCCGCATTCGTCGCCGGGATCGGCAACGCCTACGCCGACGAGATCCTGTGGAACGCCCGCCTGCACCCGTATCGCAAGCGCACCAGCCTCAGCCCGGAGGAGATCGATCGGCTGTACCACGCGGTCGGATCGACGCTGCGCGAGGCGACGATCCAGGTGCGCCAGGAGATGGGTGAGGCGATCCACCTCAAGCCGCGCGACTTCTTCGCTGTGCACATGCGTTCGGGCGAACCCTGCCCGCGCTGCGGAACGCCGGTCTCGGCCATTACGGCCAACCAGCGCATCACCAACTTCTGCCGCACGTGCCAGCCGGGGGGCCTGATCCGCGGGATGCCCGCTCCGCCGCCGTCTACCTGAAGGCCGGGCGCTCGTTGGCCGACGAGGCGACGAGTGCTACACTCCCACCGACCCCCGGAGGGAATGCGGCCTTGCCCCCGACTGACTCACCTCTCGTCGGCGAGAAGATCGCCCAGGCCATCGGCCTGCTCGAACGCTTCAACCTCGATCTCTGGTTGACGTTTGTCCACGAGACCAGCCTGGTACGCGACCCGGCCCTCGACTTGATCTGCCCGTTCGACCTGACCTGGCACTCGGCGCTCATGGTGCACCGCAGCGGCGAGAGCGTCGCCATCGTCGGGCGTTACGACGCCGCCAACCTCGAGCGCCTGCAGGCGTATACCCGCGTCTTGAGTTACGACCAGTCTGTCCGCCCGGCCATGGTGGGCCAGCTGCGCACCTGGCAACCCACAACCGTGGCGCTCAACTTCTCGCGCAGCGACCCAGCCTCCTCCGGACTGACGTATGGCCTCAAGCTCGTGCTGGATGAGATCCTGAAGGAGGCCGGGGTCCTGCCGACCCAGGTCGTCTCCGCCGAAGCCTTCCTGGGAAGCCTGCGCGGTCGGAAGACGCCCCGCGAGGTCGAGCGCCTGCGCGCCGCCGTCACGTCAACCGAGGCGTTGATCGACGAGCTCACACCTCACGTGCGCATCGGGCGCAGCGAGCGTCAATTGGCGGACGTCCTGCACGCGCGGATGCGGGACCTTGGCCTCCAGCCTTCCTGGGACCGGGAGACCGACCCGGCGGTTAACACCGGGCCGGAATCGGAGATGGGGCATGCCGGCCCAAGCGATCTGGTCATCGCCCCAGGCCATCTGGTGCATATCGACTTCGGCGTCCGTCGGGACGGGTTCTGCGCCGATCTGCAGCGCATGTGGTATGTGCTTCGCCCCGGAGAGACGGAGCCGCCACAGGTTGTGAGAAACACCTGGCAGGTTGTCCGCCGCGCCTTGCTGGCCGGCGCCGAGGCGCTGCGCCCGGGAAGCCGCGGCTGGGAGGTCGATCAGGCCGCCCGCACCACGATCGTCGCCGGGGGCCTGCCCGAGTACAAACATGCCTTCGGCCATCACCTGGGGCGCGCCACGCACGATGGAGCCACGGTCCTTGGCCCGCGCTGGGAACGCTATGGGACCACCCCCGACGGGATCGTCGAGGCGGGCAATGTCTTCGCCATTGAACTCGGGGCCGAAGTGCCGGGTTACGGATGGGTCTGCCTCGAAGAAGATGTCCGGGTCACCGATTCGGGCGTCGAGTGGTTGAGCACTCCGCAGACCGACCTGTGGATCGTGCCGGGCTCGGGGTGAGCGACTCGTCGACGGTCTCACCCCGTTAACCCCCCAGCGGGGCGCGGGCCGTCGGTCTCGCACTCTCTCCTGCGAATGGAGTGCGAGCAGACAGCGGGAGGACGCGACGATGCAGCGCTGGAATGGTTGGGGGCACGAGACGACAGACTATCCGCTGCCCGAGCCGGCCCACGAGTATCTCACCGGCGTGATCGGCTCCGGCTCCACAGCGCCCGATGCGCGGCTGGATCAGGTGCTAAGCAGCGTGCCGGCTTCCCGCCTGCCGGCGGATCCCCTTCTCAGCCTGGAACCGTCCGAGCGCCTGCGGCACGCGTGCGGTCACTCCCTGCCCGATTGGGTCGCACTCCGCACGGGCCGGCTGCCGGCGTTCCCGGACGCGGTGGCTTACGCCCGGAGCGAGGAGGACGTCCGCTCCGCGTTCGCCTTGTGCCGCCAACTCGGCGCGGCGTTGATCCCCTATGGCGGAGGGACGAGCGTCGTCGGCCACGTCAACCCACTCCCCGACGGAGCGCCGACCGTCACACTCGACCTCTCGCCCCTGCGGCGGCTGCTGAATCTGGAAGAGATCAATCATCTGGCGACCTTCGAAGCCGGCGTCCGCGGGCCGGACCTCGAGGAGCAGCTCGGCGCGCGAGGGTACACCCTCGGGCATTTTCCCCAATCCTTTGAGCTCTCGACGCTGGGAGGCTGGATCGCCACGCGGTCGTGCGGCCAACAGTCGTACTACTACGGCAGGATCGAGGATCTGTTCTGCGGCGGGCACGTCGAATCGCCGGCGGCGGGGTTCGATCTTCCGCCTCTGCCGGCCAGCGCCGCCGGGCCGGATCTCCGGCAGCTTTTGCTCGGATCCGAGGGCCGGATGGGCGTGATTACCCGGGCGCAGGTGCGCATCCGACGCCGCCCCGAGACCGAGTCTTTCTACGGCGTGTTCTTCGCCGACTGGGCCGCCGGCGCCGAGGCCGTTCGGGAAATGGCCCAGTCCGGATTGCCGGTGTCGATGATGCGCCTGAGCGATGCACAGGAGACGGAGACCACGCTGATGCTGGCCGGCAAGCCGGACCTGACGCGCTGGGCCGATCGCGGCCTGCGCCTGGCGGGCTACCGGGGCGGGCGCAGCCTGTTGATCCTCGGGGTTACCGGTGATCGACGGCGCGCCGGCCAGACGGTGCGCCAAGCCGCCGGCGTATGCCGAAGACACGGCGGTCTCTTCCCGATTGCCATGATCGGACGTCTGTGGCGGAAGAGCCGCTTCCTGGCGCCGTACCTGCGCAATACGTTGTGGGAGCGCGGCTATGCGCTCGACACCGTGGAGACCGCGCTGCCCTGGGCCAATTCACTCTCCGCCGCCCGCACCATCCAGCAGACCCTGCGTGAGTTTTTCAACGGCAGCGGCCGGCGGCTCCTGGTCTTCACGCACCTCTCGCACATTTATTCCGACGGCGCCAGTGTCTATACCACCTACCTCTTCCCGCGCGCCGACGATCCCGATGAGACCGTCGCCGCCTGGCGCGCCGCCAAGCTTGCCGTCAGTCTGGCAATCGTAAGACTCGGAGGGACCATCAGCCACCAGCACGGCGTCGGTCTCGATCACGCGCCGTTCCTGGAGGCCGAGAAGGGACCCGCCGGCATCGCCGCGCTGCGCTCCGCCTTTCGGTCGTTTGACCCCGATGGCATGCTCAACCCGGGGAAATTGCTCCAGCCGTAGCGGAGCGCGACTGATCGCACAATCCCCAAGCGCTTCAAACAACTCTCCGCAGCGGGACTCTCAAATCCAGCGCACCTTCTTTCCCGGCCCCTTTGACGGGGCTATACTCGCGGCCGTGCCTACGGCACACACCGGGCAGTGTCGACCACGCAGCCAACACGCCCGCGGCGCGGCGAAAGGGCCATCGTCAACACCCCCTTGGCGGAGGGGATGGCTGCCGAACGAGGCCGCGCTGCATACGCTGCAGCCCAGGGCCGCGCAATCCGGTTGACGCACACGACCGCGGCATGCCAATCATCCGATCCCGGGGAGAGGGCGACATGGCGGAGACACAGGTCACGGCGAGAAGCAAGGATGGGTTGGCACTGGTGGGTCGTGAGTGGCGGCCGAATGGACAGGTGCGTGGCGTGGTGTGTCTGGTTCACGGCATCGGCGAGCACACCGGTCGCTATTCACACGTCGCCGCGGCGCTCGACCGGGCGGGGTATGCGGTCCTCGGTCTCGACCTGCGCGGTCACGGCCGATCCGACGGCCAGCGGGGATTCACGCCGAACTACGATGCCTTTCTCGACGACCTCGACGTGCTGCTGGAGGAGGCCGGACGGCGTTTTCCTCCTCGCCGCTTTTCTTCTACGGTCACAGCCTCGGGGGGAACCTGGTGCTCTACCACGCCATCCGCCGACGGCCGGCGATCTGCGGCGTCGTCGCCAGCAGCCCGCAGCTGCGGCTGGCATTCCAGCCGCCGGCATGGAAGACGACGCTGGGCCGGCTGCTGTACAACGCCTGGCCGTCTTTCAGCATGCCGTCCGGACTCGAGCGCGCCGCCCTCTCGCATGACCCCGCCGTCGTCCGCGCCTACGCCGAGGATCCGTTGGTCCACGACCGCGTCACCCCGCGGCTTGGCATCGGATTGATCGACGTCGGGCTGTGGTTGCTCGATCACGCCTCCGAGCTGGCCCTGCCGGTACTAATCTACATCGGCAGTGAAGACCGTCTGACGTCCGCCCCGGCCTGCCGCGAGTTCGCCGCCAAAGTCCGGGGTGACTGCAGCCTCAAGATCTGGGACGGGTTGTATCACGAGACGCACAACGAGCCGCAGCAGGGCGAGGTACTGGCCTTCATGGTCCAGTGGCTCAAAGCCCACACGCCCTAGGCTGCGACTCCGGCGAATGAGGCGATCTCCATGTGGTCTCGCGGTTGGCGCGACGAAGCCTGGTCGCAACTCGACACGGCCTGGGATCTGATCGTCATCGGGGGCGGGATCACCGGCGCCGGGATCGTGCGCGAGGCGGCCCGCACCGGCCTGCGGGCTTTGCTCCTCGAGGGCGGTGACTTCGGCTCCGGTACTTCCAGCCGCTCCTCCAAGCTCGTCCACGGCGGTCTGCGCTACCTCAAGAACGCTCAGGTCCGGATGACGATGGAGTCGGTCTCCGAACGTGAACGCCTGCTGCGCGAAGGACGCGGGCTGGTGTCGCCGTTGGGTTTTCTGATGCCAAGCTTTCGCGGCGATCGAACGCCCGGCTGGGTTTTCGGTCTCGGCCTCGTGATCTACGACCTGCTGGCGATGAAGTGGGGTCACCGGCACTACGACGCCCGCGGTCTGCTGGACCTGTGCCCGGTGCTGGCTTCGCAAGGTCTGCTCGGCGGGTACCGCTACATCGACGCCACCACCGATGATGCCCGGCTGGTCCTGCGCGTGCTGCGCGAAGCGGTCCGCGGAGGATCGCTGGCGCTCAACTACGCACGCGTCGAGGGCCTCTTGACCCGCCGCACCGGCCAAGTGTGCGGCGTGGTGGTGCGCGATCAATCTCCCGGTTCCGACCGGACGGCCGAAATCAGGGCGCCGGTCGTCATCAGCGCCACCGGCGCCTGGGCCGATGACTTGCGCATGCAGGTCGGCGGCCGCCGGCGCCTGCGACGCCTGCGGGGGAGCCACCTGATCTTCCCCTCCGCGCGCTTGCCTCTCACCCGCGCCGTCAGCGTGCTGCACCCGGCCACCGGCCGACCGGCGTTCGCCGTTCCGTGGGAGGGGGTGACGCTGATCGGAACGACCGATGTCGACCACGTCGACGATCTGGCGCTCGAGCCGGCCATCGATTCGGCCGAGGCCAGCTTCTTGCTGGCGATGGCCACCTTCGCTTTCCCATCACTCGAACTCGGGATGCAGGACGTCATGGCGACACAGGCCGGGGTCCGGGCTGTGATCAACACCGGCCGTTCGGACCCATCGAAGGAATTGCGCGAGTATGTCCTGTGGGACGAGCGCGGACTGCTGACGGTTACCGGCGGCAAGCTGACTACCTTCCGGCGCATGGCCCACAGCGCGTTGCGCGCGGCGCAAGCGCGGCTGCCGCGTCGGGTGACGCTCGACGCTCGCCTTCCCGTCCTTGATCCACTGCCGCCGGAACGCTGCCTCGAGGGGCTCGTCGATCCAGCGCTCTGCCTGCGGCTGCTCGGCCGCCATGGCGTGGAGACGCCGGCCCTGGTCGAGGCCTCCGAACCTGGGGACCTGCAGCCGATCGACGGCACCTTGTTCACCTGGGCCGAGCTTCGCTGGGCGGCCCGTCAGGAGGGCGTGGTTCACCTCGACGACCTGCTGCTGCGCCGCGTCCGATTAGGGTTGACGCTGCCGCAGGGAGGCCTGGCGCTGCTCGACCGCGTTCGCACCGTCACCCAGCGCGAACTGGGCTGGGATGACGAACGTTGGGTTCAGGAAGCAAAACGCTACCAGGAGCTTTGGCAGTCCGGCTACTCGCCGCCCGGCTAGCCGGCCGCGCAACCCGGATTGCGCGTTTAGACCCCGATCCATCATCCTGCGGCCGCGAAGTCACACTTCGCGGAGACCTTCCCGCAGGCAGGTCGCCTGGGGGGTTGGACGTGAGGACCGGAGGATGTTTCTCGGTCCATCCCTGACAGTTCCGTTCAACAGCGGGAGTTCCCGCAGGAGTCACGCATGCCCGGTGATCATCTGCTCGCCATCGACCAGGGTACACAGAGCGCCCGCGCGCTGATCTTCGACCTGCACGGAAGCCTGGTGGCCAAGGCCCGCGCGCCGATCGAGCCTTACTTTTCTGACGCACCGGGGTTAGCCGAGCAGCACGCGCACGTGTTCTGGGACGCCGTATGCCGGGCGTGCCAGTCGTTATGGTCCGAGCCCGGCGTCTCGAAGGACCGGATCGCCGGCGTAGCGCTCACCACACAGCGCTCCACCGTGCTCAACCTCGATCGAGACGGAGCCCCACTGCGCCCGGCCATCAGCTGGCTCGACCAGCGCCGGACCGAGGGCTTGCCCCCTGTCGGTGGCGCGTGGGGAGCCCTTTTCCGCCTGGCTGGCATGTCGGGCACCGTCGCCTACCTTCAGGCCGAGGCCGAAGCGAACTGGATCCGCACCCACCAGCCCGAGATCTGGAGCAAGACCCATAAGTACCTGCTGCTTTCCGGATACCTGACTTACCGCCTGGTCGGCCAATTCGTCGACTCGGTCGGCTGCCAGGTCGGGTACATCCCCTTCGACTACAAGGGTCTGCACTGGTCCAAACGCTGGGATTGGAAATGGCAGGCGTTGCCGATGGATCCATCGCTGCTGCCGGATCTGGTTGTCCCGACGAATGTGCTGGGCGTGATTACGCCAGCCGCTGCCGAAGCCACCGGAATCCCGGTCGGGCTTCCCCTGATCGCCGCTGCGGCGGACAAGGCGTGCGAGGTCATCGGTGCCGGCGCGCTCGAGCCGCACATCGGATGCCTCAGCTACGGAACGGCGGCGACGATCAACACGACCCACCGGCGCTACCTGGAGGTGATTCCGCTTCTCCCGCCCTACCCCTCCGCCGTCCCGGGCGCGTACAGCCTGGAGGTGCAGATCTACCGCGGCTACTGGATGGTGAGCTGGTTCAAGCACGAGTTCGGGCTGCGCGAACAGCGCATCGCCGACGAGCGCGGCGTGGCGCCGGAGGCGTTGTTCGACGAGCTGGTGCGCGCCGTGCCACCCGGATCGGAAGGCCTTGTGCTCCAACCCTACTGGTCGCCCGGCCTGAAGCATCCTGGCCCGGAAGCGCGCGGCGCGGTGATCGGATTCGGCGCCGGGCATACTCGAGCGCACTTGTATCGCGCCATCCTCGAAGGCCTGGCGTATGCGCTGCGCGAGGGCGCCGAGCGCACCTCGAAACGCAGCGGCGTTCCAATCACCGAGCTGCGCGTTGCCGGCGGCGGAAGCCAGAGCGATGCCGCCTTGCAGCTCACCGCCGATGTCTTCGGCCTCCCGGCGTCCCGCCCGCATGTCTACGAGGCCTCCGGGCTGGGCGCCGCCATGGACGCCGCTGTTGGCCTGGGGCTGCACTCCGATTTTCCTACCGCCCTGCGCGAAATGACGCACCTCGGACGCACGTTCGAGCCGGACCCGCGATCGCATCGCACGTACGACGAGCTGTATCGGCAGGTCTACCTGCGCATGTACGACCGGCTGCGCCCGCTCTACAACAGCATCCGCAATTCGACGTCCGGCCGGGATTCGTAAACCATGACCTGATACCCGGCTCGGCACGTGCCAGGTCGTTCACGATGTGCATGATATGCTAGGCCGGTCGGCCGTCATGCAACTCTGGAAACGCCCCCTCTCCGCACTTCTTCTGCTCTCGCTGTGCGCCTCCTGCGCGCCGCTTCCATTACCGCCTGCGACCGCGACTGCCTCCCTACTCGCGCCCACGGCTTCCCCCGCCCCAATCCGCGAGACGGAAGCCCTCCGTGCGCTCCCGTCGGCACAGCCTGGACAACCGCAGGAGATCTTCCTTCAGGTGGAACGGCTGCGCGGCATCGAGGCGCGGCAGGTGCTTGTCATCAGCGTGGTTCCGCAGGCGGAGATCGACCGGTTAACCCGGGCGGCCCTTCTTGCCGCGTGGCCTCTTCCATCCCTCGAGAGAGACGCCCGCCTGCTGCAGAGGTTCGGACTGGCGGAATTGGACCTTGATCTGGAAGACCTGTCTTCGGCGCTCGGGCTTGATGCTGCCGTGGTATCGGAGATGCCGGAGGACGGTCTGGCCCTCAGCTCCGACCTGCGGGGAGTGGATGATGACCTGGCGCAGGTCGCGTGCGCGTACGATCGCCGGCTTCTCGTGGGGTCGATGCCCGGCCTGGCCGCCGGGCTTCAGGCCGATGCCTGCCGGGCGGATGCCGACGCATGTCTGGCGAGCCGCGCCCTCGTCCAGGGCGATACCGCCCTGCTCGCCGAGCAGTGGCAGCGCACGTTCGGAGTCGCGTCCCTTTCCCTGGACGACGCGCCCGTCGGGTGCATCGCCTCGCCGGCCCCAATCGACCCAGCCGCCCCGGCCCTGGTGCAGGTCCTTACTTTCCCGATCCAACAGGGCGTAGCGTTTGCCCGCTACCTTTTCCTCAAGGCGGGCTGGGCCGGCGTTGATCAGGCTTACGCCGACCCTCCGGTTTCCACCGAGCAGATCCTTCACCCGGATCGCTACCCGAAGGATACGCCGCGCAATCCCGATCTCCCGGACCTCGCTTCCGCCCTGGGCCCGGTATGGACGACGGAGGATGCCGGGGTTCTGGGCGAATGGCGTACGCTGCTGGTGCTTGAGGCCTTCCTCGGCGCCGAGGAAGCCGCGTTGGCCGCCTCCGGCTGGGACGGAGACCAATACGCGCTGCTCTCCAGCCCCGAGGATTCCCGGACCGCCCTGGTTCTGCTGACGCGCTGGGACACCGTTCGGGATGCCCACGAGTTCTCCGGCGCCTTCCGGACTTACGGGGAGAATCGCTTTGGGCCCTCCCGGCGCGCAGGCACCTCGCAGACCTGGACGACGCAAGCCGGCGTAGTGGTCCTCGATGTCGGCAACGATCAGACCCTGTGGATCGAAGCGCCGGACGCGGCGTCTGCCGCCGCGCTCCGGAAGGCCTCGGGCTTTCCACTGCATTAGACGCGTCGACGCAGCCCCGGGCGCTTCGCACCGCGGGCCGGTAGCCTCAAGTCCTCAGTTCGTTTCCGGCAGTTCGCAGGCCTGAATTTGGGCGTGGGCCTAATCCGCCGAGATGCTCTCTCGCCGCGTTCCGCGAAATACGGTCGCAGTCACGCCGCTCAAGACCAACCCAAGCTGTGCATCCCCGACGTGGGTATCGGCCAGCCAGACCGGCACCAGCGTGAGGCAATAGGACTCGACGACCATACGAGCAGATCGGACTGTGAGCCGCGGGCCCCCTGCCGCCGCCGCGAGTCGCCCCTCGGTGGCGCGTAGGGAGCGCTCGCGGGCCCGCAGGGCGGAATCCGCCAGCGACAGGCTGTAGGTCTCTGCCGGCCACGCTGCCAGGTAGCTGGAGTCAAAGTGAACCAGCAAGTCCGGCGGGGCGCTTTCCGCTGCTGCTGCCTGGCCTGGTTGCGGGTTCGCCTTTGCCAGTACGGCGATTGGCGTCACAGGAGGCTCCGTGCCGCTCAGCGGGCCGGTCTCCATCGCCCATCTGTTTCCCGCGGGCGCCCCATTCCAATCGATCACACCGCCCATCTCGAATTGCCAGACGGGCAGATATACCGCCGCAAGGCGGTCGATGACGAACGGTTCGCCGGTCCTGGCGGCCTTCCGCGACCACGCCAGCAAGCTGGCCCGGGCCTCCTCCGCCGAAACCATCAGGGGCACAAGCGTGTCGGGTGCGATCAGCATGCGCTCGTCACTCGCCTCGACGGCATAGGTGGCATCGCAGTACGGGCAGGTGAGCGAAAGCGTCTCCGGTGCCAGAAGGAAGCGCGCCCCACACGCCGCACAGGCGAAGGTCGGGCTTGCCTCGGGCCTGGCATGCCCGCGTGCGGTCGCCAACGCCAGCACGAAATCGTTCTCGGCGGCGGGAACGACGACCTGCTCGCCGTCGGCGATCGCCGTCCGCCGGCCGCAGTGGTCACACTGCAGGCCCTCGCCGTCCGGTGCATAGGCCATTTGCCCGCCGCACGCGGGACAGGCAAATCGCTCAACGTCCACGGGGCCATCGACTGGAGCGGGTGCCGGGAGAGGTTGATCCGGGTCGATGATGTCCCCGCGCGACAGACGCCCGTCGAGGACAGCCAGTCGTCGGAGTGCACGTGGGTTGTGTGTGTCGTTCGCCAGGACTTCTTCCAGCCAGCGCCGCGCTTCGTCACGCGCCTCGGCCACATCACTCAGCCAGAGCCAGGCCTCCAGTTGTTCGTCCGAGGACGGCTGCTGCCGCAGGGCCCACTCCAGGTAGTGGCGTGCCTCGGCTCGCTCGCCGGCTTTCGCCGCCGCGATCCCGCGAACAAGCAGGTCATGCGCACCATCGGACATCGCACTTTCCTCTAGGCCCGGCCAGGTCGTCTCAGGATTCCGTGCCGTCGATCGCCAAGTCCGGCGCCCCCGCTCCGGGCTCCATCTCGGCCAGCGCCTGACGGACGTCATCCTGCAACACCATGCGGCTGGGCGCCCGTCGGCCGCGCCGGCCAAGCCGCCCCATCAGTCCCTCGGTGGTCGATTGCGACAGATGTCGCAGCGCGTCCCCCGAGAGTTTCTCGCCGCGCTCGAACCAGACAGCTGCCGCCCGGCCCATCGCCACGGTCGTTCCGCCCGCTACCGCCGCTGCCACCAGCCAACCCGGAGGGCCTCCGAACTTGGTTAGCTCGTAGAACAGGCTGCGCGCCAACAGCCCAATGCCGAAGGTCGCCACCAGCTCGCGGGCCCGGCTCAGCGTCATCCGGTACGCGTAGATCCGGGCGATGCTCATCACCATGGCGCTCTGGACCACGACCAGGGGCAGGAAGCTGGCGAAGGGCAGCGGCGTCAGCGCAATCGCTCCAGCCGTCGAGGCCGCCCGGGCCACGACCGCCTGGGACAGTTTTCCCCGATAGGCCGGCAGCGCCGCACCCAACGCGGCGACGATGCCCGGCTCGGATTTCGCCACGGCCACCAGGAGCCGGTCGATGCCCTGCCCCTGTTTGGCGCTGACCGGGATCAGTTGTGAGACTTCGACTCCCAGCGCCGCAGCCGCGCGCCCGAGGACCGCTGCCCGCTCCCGCCCTACCAGGTCGATCTTGTTCAGCGCCACAACCATGGGCCTGCCCAGTCCTGCCAGATCGTTGAACAATGCCTGTTCCGGGGGGCGGATTCCGTGTTCGGCATCGAACAGCACGAGCAGCAGGTCCCCGCCTCCCGCCGCCGCCAGCGCCCGCCCGCGCTCTTGCTCGCCGACGCTCCCCGGGGTATCGGCGCCCGGTGTGTCCACGATCGAGAACAACCCTGCGTCGGCCGCCTGCGCCTGGCGCGTCGTCCCCGGCAAGGCGCTCACTTCGGCGCGGTCCCTCCCGGAGCGGATCAGCGTGTTGTACAACGTCGACTTCCCGCTGTTCGCCGGGCCGACAATGACCACCCGGTGCTTGTCACCCGCGGCGGCGCGCAAGTGCTCGATCGCCTCGCCGATCAGACCGCGCCAGCGCTTCATGTCGGTCGGCAGCAGGCCGAGCGCCCTACCCAGGTCCGACTGGCTGCTTGAGGGAAGAGAGGTCCAGGCACGGCGAATCTCATCCGCCTGGCGTCCAACAAACTCTGAGAGCGTATTTCGTTCCGTCATGACGCCATTGTAGCCCAGCGGCCGTTGCTTGCCTGAATCCGAGCTGACGCCGGGCCGCCAGACGTCCTCGTCTGTGGATAACTGGCCTCTTTCTGTGGAGAAACGCCCTCCTTTGGGGAGAACCCAGGATTGTCTGAACCGGACGCTGGTTCGGTTGACGGCATCTGTGCCATCGGAATGGCGAGGTCGCTTGCATGTGGGGTACTTGTTGGCCTGGGTCGTTCAGGATGCTCGCCGTTCACATGCTGTCCCCCGAGTCCCTGTTCACAGACGGAGTCGGTGAGTGCACCACTGCTGACGGTGCGCAATGCGTGGAGGCTGCATCTTCGGTTCTTGGATCCATTCCTCAAGATCCTCCACACATCCACAGCCCCTACGACGACTACGAGATTCACTAACTGATGAAAGGGAGAGGAGATCAGATAGGACTTAAAGACCCGACCGGGGAGCAGTTGGCCCCCCGGTCGGAAGATCTGGTTCGGAGGAGCCGCCGGCCTAGATCCAGCCGCGGAACTGCATCGCCTTAACGACACGTTCGATGGCGACCAGGTAAGCAGCGTCGCGCATATAGACGTTCTGCTTGAGGGAGGTATCCAGCACGGCGTGGAAGGCGGTACTGATCTTCTCATCCAGCCGCTTGAGGACCTCGTCGGTTGACCAGTAGAAGTTCATGTCGTTCTGAACCGACTCAAAGTAGGACACGGTCACGCCGCCGGAGTTGCACAGGAAGTCGGGGATATCCAGGATGCCGCGCTTCTGGATCTCTTTGTCGGCCTCAATGGTGACCGGCCCATTAGCGCCTTCGGCGATGATCTTGACCTTCTTGCCGATCTTGCCGACGTTCTCGCCCGTAATCTGGCCTTCCTTGGCAGCCGGGATCAACACGTCGACATCCTTGGACAGCCAGGCCTCGGCGTCCTCGATCTCGTAGCCCGCCTTCTTGGCGGCCTCCTTGTCGATCGAGCCGTACTGATCGACGATCGAGAGCAGGAACCGGCCGTCGACGCCGTCCTTCTTGGAATAGGTATAGGCCTTCTTGTCCTTCAGATCCCAGCACGAGACGCACAGGACCTTGCCGCCCAGAATCTCGGTGAAACCGATGGTGGCATATTGCGAAACGTTGCCGAAGCCCTGGATCGAGGCCGTGCAGACCTTAGGATCCATCTTCAGGTGCTTCATCGCCTCGCGGATGGTGTAGGTGACACCGTAGCCGGTGGCCTCGGTGCGGCCGAGCGATCCGCCGGCGCCCAGCGGCTTGCCGGTGATCATGCCGGGTGTGTAATGGCCGACGAGCTTGGAGTACTCGTCCATCATCCAGGCCATCATCTGCGGGGTGGTGCCGACGTCGGGCGCCGGGACGTCCTGGCGCGGCCCGAGGTTCCTCCACATCACCTGCATCCAACCGCGGCACAGGCGTTCCTTCTCACCCACGCTCAGCGTCGACGGGTCGACAATCACGCCGCCCTTGCCGCCACCCAGCGGGATATCCGCCACGGCGCACTTCCAGGTCATCCACATCCCCAGGGCGCGCACGGTGTCCATCGTCTCATCGGCCGCAAAGCGAATACCGCCCTTGTTGGGGCCGCGCGCGTCGTTGTGCTGGATGCGGAATCCGGTGAAGACGCGCAGGCTGCCATCATCCATACGCACCGGGATCGAGAACTTGAACTCGCGCATGGGCCAGCGCATCAGCTCGCTCTCGGCTTTGCCGAGCTTCATCTTGGCGGCCACGGCGTCGAACTGGGCCTGGGCCATCTCAAAAGCGTTCACAGTCAGCTTCCTCCTTGGATGCTTGGGCTCTCCGTCAAAGAGCACCGAAAGGTCTCAACTCGAGAGCGCAATGCCCCGCCAGCGTGTGCCGCCGGCGGACAAGCGGGCTTCTGATTGGACTGTACCGCTCCGGTTCAGGCAGGGTCAAGTTACGTCTCTCACAAACCAGCGTGATGGTTCTCCGCCGACCGCAGGGCATCCTGCAAGGCCCGCTGCACCCGGGCGGGATTGGCCTGGCCGCCGGCCAGGCGCATCACCTGCCCAAAGAACCACTGTCCGATCGAGGCTTTGCCGGCTAGATATTGAGACAGCTGCTCGGGGTGCGAGTCAAGAACCTGCCGGACGAGCCGAGCGACTTGGTCGGCATCATCGACGATCTGCACCCCGCGGCGTTCGACGACCGCGGCCGCCGAATCGCCCGTAGCGAACATCTCGGCCAGGACAGCCTTCCCGCTGGCGACCGTCACCGTTCCGGAATCCACCAGCGTGACCAGCGCAGCCAACGCGGGTGGGGTAACGGGGCAAGCCTCAATGCTCAGCCCGGAGGCGTGCAACAGGCCGTACAGCTCGCCGGCCATCCAGTGAGCGAGATGCTGCGGAGAGGCCAGCGGCGCTGACCGTACGGTGGCATCGAAGAAGGCTGCCTCGGCCGGTTCGGCGCCGAGGACGGCGGCCGCCGTTGGGGTCAGCCCATACTCCCGTTGCCATCGGGACCGTCGCTCGGAGGGCAACTCGGGCAAGGACGCCCGGACGCTCTCGACCAGGGATGGCTCGATGCGCAGCGGGGGAAGGTCCGGCTCGGCGAAATAGCGATAGTCGTGCGCCTCCTCCTTGTCGCGCTGTGAGAACGTCTCGCCAGCCGCTTCGTTCCAGCCAAGAGTCTCCTGCTGCACCGGGCGACCGGTGCGCAGCAATCCGGCCTGGCGGCTCATCTCGAATGCCACCGCCCGGAGCATCGAGCGGAATGAGTTCAGGTTCTTGATCTCGGTGCGCGTCCCGAGGCCCGAGGCGCCGGCTGGGCGAAGCGAAATATTGGCCTCGAATCGAATCACGCCCTTCTCCATGTCGCCGCTGTTCACGCCCAGCGTGCGCAGGACCGAGCGCAGTTCGGTGGCATAGGCCTTGACCTCCTCGAGGGAGTGCAGGTCGGGCTCGGAGACGATCTCGAGCAATGCCACACCCGAACGGTTGTAGTCGATGAGCGAGTACCCCTGGCGGTGGAACAGCTTGCCCGTGTCCTCCTCGAGGTGGACGCGGCGGATGCGCACACGGCGCTCCCCTCCGGGGAGCTCGATCTCCAGCCAGCCGCCTTCGGCCAGGGGCAGTTCGTATTGAGAGATCTGGTAGCCCTTGGGCAGATCCGGATAGAAGTAGTTCTTGCGGGCGAAGGAGCTGTGCTCCGCCGGGGTGGCGTGGAGTGCCAAGGCGACACGCAGGGCGTATTCGACGGCGCGGCCGTTGATAGCCGGCAACGTGCCGGGCATTCCGGTGCAGATCTCGCATGAAGCCGAATTCGGAGCGGCCGAAGCCGAATCGACGACCGGGCAGGCGCAGAACATCTTCGACTGCGTCTGCAGTTCGGCGTGCACCTCGAGGCCGATGACCGGCTCGAACTCCGATCCAGAGGCCATGTGGTTGCCGTCCGTCGACGTCACGTGCACCCCCCGGCGCACAACCTTTAGGGAGCGGGAGGGAACGACCCAGCCGGCGCGTACCAGTCCGCCGGATCAATCCCGTCCGTGGCAGTTCCATTCGCCGCCGGCACCGGCAGGAGCGAGTGATCGGTGCATTCGACGCTCAGCCCGCAGAGGACCGCATTCGTGTAGCCTCCGGCAAGCTGTCCGTCCAGAGTGTAGGCGACGACGTAGTAGATGCCGTCGGGGACGGAGAGGCTGTAGGAGGACTGCCCGGCTTCGGTCTCGACGCTGGCGACCGGCGCCTGCGTGATCATGTCAAACGCGACGACCTTGAGGGGCGGGATGCCCTCGGACGGGTAGGACAGTTGACCGAGGATCGCCGATCCGAGGTCCAGGATCGGAGGCCCATCGTCGGTCGCCTGGGGCAGTTCGGAGGGCAGCTCAGCCGGCAGCGTGGCCAACTTGGATTCCATCTCGGATTGCAGCGCCTCGAGCGTGGACGCCGCACCGCCCGTGGCATCATCCACCACCCGTCCAAGCAGCGAACAACTGAGCGCCGTCAGGGCGAGAATCGTGATCGCCACACCCTTAGCGAACGACCGTCGCGTCATCTTCCCCTCCACGAGCTTCGAATCGACTGAGCGCTTGAGCGGGCTCATTCTACCCGGGGACGAGAGGTGCGAGCCCGGGTCGAGCGCAGGGCCGAGGATCAGGCGCTTCGCGCGGCCGCGTGTTCCCCCCAGGCGCTCACCCGTGTCGGCGCATGAACCTCTGAATACGCTCCAGGGCTTCTTCGATCTTCTCATAGGCCGTGGCATAGGAACAGCGGACGAAGCTGGCGTCCCCGCCGAACGCGTTGCCCGGGACGACCGCCACACGTTCCTCGGTGAGAAGCGCTTCGGCGAACGCCTCGTCGGTCAATCCGGTGGCCGCGATCGACGGGTACGCGTAGAAAGCGCCTTTGGGCTCGAAGGTCGGAAGGCCCAGGTCGTTCAAGCCGCCGACGATCAACCGGCGCCGCCGGTCATACTCCTCGACCATGGCCTGCACGTGCGGTTCGCCGCTTCGGATCGCCTCCAGCGCCGCGATCTGAGCCGTCGTTGGGGCGGACATGATCGTGTACTGATGCACCTTGCGCATTTCGGAGAGCATCGGCGCCGGGGCGGCGGCATACCCGATGCGCCAGCCGGTCATGGCATAGGCCTTGGAGAACCCGCCCAGGGTGATCGTTCGCTCGCGCATCCCCGGCAGGCCTGCGAAGCACACGTGCTCGTGCCCGCCATACACCAGCCGGTCATAGATCTCGTCCGAGATCACCAGCAGATCGTGGGCCTCGGCCACGCGCGCCAGCTCCACCAGCCGCTCGCGCGACATGACGGCACCGGTCGGGTTATTGGGATAGCCGAGCAGCAGCGCCTTGGTGCGCGGCGTGATCAGCGCCTCGACGGCGGAGGCGGCCACCTGGAAAGCGTCCTCGACGGTCGTCGGCAGCGGCACGGGAGTGCCGCCGGCCAGGAGGATCTCCGGCTGATAGGCGACAAAACACGGCGTGGGGACGATGACCTCGTCGCCTGGATCGAGCGTCGCCACCAGCGCCAGATACAACGCCTCCGATACGCCGACCGTGACCAGGATCTCGCTGCGGGCTTCGTACGCCACGCCGTACAGTCCCTGGATCTGATCGGCGATCGCCTGCCGCAGCTCGAGGATGCCGGAGTTGGAGGTGTAGTGCGTCTGGCCGTCCTGCAGCGAGAGGATGCCGGCGTTCAGGATCGGGCCGGGGGTGGTGAAGTCAGGCTCGCCGATGCCGAGGGAGATCACATCCTGCATCGTGGCGGCGATGTCGAAGAAGCGTCGGATTCCGGACGGCGGAATGTCGGCAATCCGGCGGGCAACGAAGTCGCGCATCCTGGCGTGCTCCTGAGGGCCCGCCGCCCAGGAGATCAGGGGAGGTGGACCCGCCACTCGTCGTATAGTTCGCCGTAGAACAGCTCGAAGATTCGGCCGTCCTCGGTGCGGACCCGGAAGCAGGTTCCGCCCGGGATGCGCCAGCGGGCCTCAATCGCCTGAACGATGAGGCGTACCCCCTGCCAGTGCAGGGCGATCGGCCGCTCACCGTAAGTATAGCCGGAATGGCATTCGACCTTCTCGGGGGACATCGGTCAGGCTCGCCGGACCGAGTCGATTTCGATCAACTGTCCCGGCAAGGGAGCGGAGCGAACCCAGGCGCGCAGCACCTCGGCAAACAGATCGGGCCGCTCCAGCGGCCAGTTGTGACCGGCGCCTTGAACGATCGCACCTTGACCCCGAGGCAGCGCCGCCGCCAAATCGCGAGCCGAGCGGCGCATCACGCCGTACTCGCGCTGGCCGGCTAATACCAGCGTCGGTGTAGAAACTGTTGCTAGGTTCCCGGGAAGCCGGAACGACAGATTCGCGGCCATGATCCGAAGGAAGGAATCGGCGGTCAGCCGGCGAGTGTCCTCCCGGAACGCTTCGAGATAGGCGGATGGGATCCCGTAACTCCAGGCGTTGGCCCGCACGAGTGCGTCGAGGTTGCGGAAGGGCATGTAGGCCCGCACCGTCAACTCGAGCAGGCCGTACAGCCATCGGGCTCCAGGAAGCGGGTGGACGAGCGCTCCAGATACCAGCGCCCGGTCGACAATTTCTGGCATCTGCGACAGCAGGGCCACGATGGTTTGTGCCCCGAGCGAGAGGCCGGCCACGTGGGCCCGGCCGGCGTGAGCGCGGCGACGGATCAGATCGATCACCGCGTCGACTGCTGTCGGCATACTGAACGGGCCGGCGGACGAGATACTGCCGGCGTGATCGGGGAGATCGGGGACCAGACAGTGGAACTCCGCCAGGTGCTCGACCGCTGGACGCCACGTCCAGCCGGCCGCCCCGCCGCCATGCAGCAGGACGACCGTAGGGGCATCCCCCGGACCACTCTCGGTGAACGCAAGTGCCGGGGTGGCCATCGGCGACTAGGCGAACCCGATCTCGGACGAATCGCCGACGTTCAGTGATCGGTAGCGCCCGATGACCCGCGCCTCGCGGCCGATCAGCGAGGCAGCCAGGGCAGTATCCAGGATCAGCGAACCGTCATCGATGATCGAGTCCTGCACGAGCGAACGCCGCACCTCGCAGCCGGCGCTGATCGAAACGTGGGGGCCGATCACCGCTTCCGTGACCACGGCGGTCGGATCGATGAAGACCGGAGGGATGACGACGACGCCCGGGCGCTGCGCGGCGATGGCCGAGTTGTCGCGGCCATGATCGAGCAGGTAGCGGTTGGTCTCAAGCAGCGTATCGGGCTTGCCGCAGTCGTGCCAGACCTCCACCGGCTGCACGCGCATCTTCAACCCCTGCTGGAGCAGAATCGTCAAGGCGTCGGCCAGGAAGAACTCGCCGTGCAGCACCTGCTCGCTGGCCATCTGGGTTTCAATGGCCGAGATCAGCCGCTCAGCCTGGCGCAGGTAATACATGCCGACCACGGCCAGGTTGTTGGTGACATCCTGGGGTTTCTCGACCAGCCGGCGCACGAGTCCGTCCGGTCCGAGTTCGGCGACGCCGAACCGGCGCGGGTCAGGGACGGCCTTGACCCAGGCGATCGCCTCCGCCGGATCGGACGCCAGGCCGTGCAGGTCGGCGTCGATCAGGGTGTCCACGAATACCAAGAGCATCGGACCGCTCAGCCCTTCCCGCGCCAGCCAGACGGCATGCGATTGGCCCAACATCTCCGTCTGCTCGACATAGCGCGCTTTCAGCCCGGGGTAGGCACGCCCGACGTAGTCCTGGACTTGCGTGCCCAGGTAGCCGACGATGAAGATCACCTCGTCGATCGACGCCAGGGAGGTGAACATGTCCAGCACATGCCCGAGCACCGGCTTGCCGGCGACGGTCACCAACGGCTTGGGTTTCGACCAGGTGTGCGGGCGCAGGCGTGTGCCGTACCCGGCCATGGGAATAACGATCTTCATAGTGCGGGGCGCTCCTTGTGCCAGGCGGTGACGGCCTGATAGGCGTGTGCGGCGCGAAACAAGTCCGCTTCACCCAGCGACGGTGCGTTGAGCTGCATGCCGATCGGCAGCCCATCCTCGTCGAACCCGACGGGGAATGCAATCCCCGGCACGCCGGCCAGGTTGGCCGGCAGAGTGAAAACGTCTTCCAAGTACATCGACAGCGGATCGTCACCATGCTGGCCGATACCGAAGGCGGTCGTCGGCGTGACGGGACAGGCGATCAGGTCCACCTGGCGGAAGGCGTCATCAAAGTCCTGTTTGATCAACGTGCGCACCTTCTGCGCCTGGCCGTAGTAGGCGTCATAGTATCCGGCCGACAGGGCGTAGGTGCCGAGCATGATGCGCCGCTTGACCTCCGGACCGAACAGGGCGCCGCGCGTCTCGAGGTACTGGTCGAGCAAGCCTTCGCCGCTGCGACGCGGGCCGAAACGCACGCCGTCATAGCGGGCGAGGTTGGCCGACGCCTCCGCCGGAGCAATCAGGTAGTAGACGGGCAGCGCCAGGTCGGTGTGCGGCAGGTGAATCTCGTGGATCGAGGCGCCCAGCGAGCGCAGCACCTCAACCGCCTGACGAACGCCGCGTTCGACCGCCGGCTGCATGCCGTCGATGAAATACTCTCGCGGCACGCCAACGCGTACGCCGCGCAGCCCCTGGCTCTCCCATTGCACGGCGGGGACAGGCGCCGGCAGGCTGGTCGAATCCAGCGGGTCGTGGCCGGCGATGGCCTGGAAGACCGGCAGCAAATCGGCCGCTGATCGGGCGAACCCGCCGACGGTGTCCAGGGACGACCCAAATGCGATCAGCCCGTAGCGCGAGACGCGCCCGTAGGAGGTCTTCAACCCGGTGAGGCCGCAGAAAGCGGCCGGCTGGCGGATCGAGCCGCCGGTGTCACTGCCCAGGGCCGCAAAGCACATGCTCGCCGCGACCGCAGCTGCCGATCCACCCGATGACCCGCCGGGCACGCGGCGCAGGTCCCACGGATTGTGTGTCACACCGTAGGAGGAATTCTCGGTCGACGAGCCCATGGCGAACTCGTCGGTGTTGGTCTTGCCCAGGACGATCGCCCCGGCCTCGATGAGCCGGCGGACGCTTGTCGCCGTGTACGGAGGGTGAAATCCCTCCAGGATCCGCGAGCCGGCGGTGACGGGCATCCCTTCCAGGCACAGCACATCTTTGACCGCCACGGGGATACCCGTCAGCGGCGGAAGGGAAGATGCCTGGTCGATGCGCCAGCGGGCGAGCACGCGGTCGGCGCGGCGCGCCTGTTCGAGAGCCCTGTCCGGGGCGACGTAGAGGAAGGAGCAGAGCATAGAGTCGAGGCGCCGGATGCGCTCGAGGCACGCGGCGGTCAGGTCCAGGGAGCGGATCTCGCCCGAACGGAGCCGCATTGTGGCCTCGAGCAGAGAGAGCGACGAAAGATCAGTCATGGGCAGGGTTGCAGGGAAAGCCCGCTGCTATTCGAACACCGGCGGGATGCGGAACATGCCTTCGGCCGCCTCCGGGGCATTGGCCATCAACTGGGCGACCGCGCCGGACGAGCGCGGCACATCCGGACGGAGCGGAGCGTCGAGAGGCAGCACGCTGGCCGTGGGAGGGATGGAAGACGTGTCGACCTTGCGCAGCCGGGCGGCGTACTCGAGGATCGCAGACAGCTGGACCTGGTAGCGGGCCTCTTCGTCTGCCGTCAGGCTCAGGCGGGCCAGTTGAGCGATGTGATGCACTTCGTCGCGCGTCAGGGCCATAGTCGGCATTATAGCAAAGCGGTCCCTCAACGAGCGGCGGGTGGAAAACGAACAGGGGCGAGACGCCTCGCCCCTGCCCAGTTTGTTCAACGCGGGGGATCGAACGGCTAGGTCAGTTCCGGAAGCTGCGGTTCGACCGCCACCAGGCGGGCGCCAAGCTCGTGGAGTGCCGTGTACACCATCCCGTCTGGCTCGACGTAGGACGTTTCGTCCTCCGGCTCGTCAGGCTCCGTCAGGTACCAGTCGAGGTCAACTTCTGCGTGATCCACTCTTCCCTCATCACCATCCTAGGGCCGAAACCCGCCAGATCTCCCTTACAAGCGCCATACGCTTCCATATATAGCATGCCAAGGTAAGCCTTCCGTTAAAGCCGACGACGGGGGTGAAGCGGCAGGAGCCGGAGGAAGGTCAAGAACCGCAGGGCGCGGATCGTCAATTATGACAAGCTAAACTCGGGACTTGGAGACGGGCAGGCGTCGCGGCTAGACCACTTCGGGCGGCAGCTCGAAGGCGAACTTCGGCTGATCTTCGAAGCGTTCCGGGTAGACCCATTGGCGCAGATAGCGGCCATGAGCCTGCTCCAGGCGAGGGAACACCAGACCGGTGCCCTGGGGCAAGTCCGCCGTCCGGGCCTCGATCTCAGGCTTCAGTGGATCCGTGTGCACATACTGCTCGCGGAATCGAATCGCGCCGGGCTTGTCTCCCGCTGCGCGCAAGTCGGCGACGGTCCGCAGCATCTCGATCACCATCAGGCGCATCTTCTCCGCCACAACCTCGAAGCGCAGCTGGCCGTCTTCGGTCACGCGCCGCAGTGCGCCCCGCGCTTCGGCGTAGTGGAAGATGGCGTTGCGGGCGCGAACGTGCGCCTGCAGGGGCTCAAACTTCAGTGCTCCCAGCATCGCCAGCAGCATGCCGTCGTACCCGGCCTGCTCGACCGCCGGGTCGAAAATGCCGGCCTCGGTCAGCGGGCGCAGAGCCCACAACCCAAAGAGTTCGGCGCGCGTCTCCTCCAGCCAGGAATACTCCTCCTGCAGGTAATCGCGCGGCTGGCCCTCGGCGTGGGCCGGGTCCATCCGGCCGGTGGAGTGCCCGATCTCGTGCAGGGCAGTGTGCATTGTGTAGGCGTCGAACAGCGCCTGGGACGGCCGCCCGGCGCTTTCGCGGGTCAGGAATCGATCCGCCGCCAGCCGGCCGCTGCTGACCAGCACCAAGCGGCTGGTATTGACGTAGACCATATTGACCGCGCCGAAAGCCTGTACGATCCATTCATCGTTGGGCAGGCTTTGGGCCAAGGTGGTCATCGGCCCTCCGACGTAGTCTCCGGCCCAGGCGACCACGTCGACGAACTTGAGTTGGGGGAGCGTCGAAAGGTCGACTTGGGTTCTGCGATGCGTCCAGGGTGCCAGCGACTCCAGGCGCGGGACCTGTGCGACGATCGTCTTCAGCAATGCATCGGCGCTGCGATTGCGCAGGTAGACGCCGCCCGTGGCGGCGCCGCGCGCGTTGCGGTAACCGTCAAGATAGACCTCCAGCCCGGTCGAGATCACGATGTCGATCGGCGAGGTATGGCTCACCCAGGCGTGGTCGGCCACCCGTCGCGCCTCTTCGCTGCCGCTTTCGAGCTCGACGATCTTGGCGTCCAGGAAGATGCGGAACCCCGGATCGGCGGCCAGGTCACGCGCCGCCCGCAGGTGGGCCAGCACCGGCAGCAGGGCGGCGCGATAGCGCACCTCGTTCAGGACGACCTGCGGGGTTCCGGTCGGAGTCGCGGACCACGGAGGAGTTCGGCAGGCTGCGGGCTGCGCCCAGGGAATCGAACTCGGCATCGGTCAGGTCGGGCGGGTAGAAGTTGGCCTTGTCCGAAGGCGTCTCACCGCGGGTGAGCAGGTCGAGATACGCGTGCAGGTCGTGTTCCACCGACGGGCCCGCCAGGCGCGCCAGCAGGTGCAGGTCCTCCGGCGAGACATCCAGCAGATGATTCTTGGGGGGGATCGATGCGAAAGGCGCATTCTGCAGTTCGAGAATGGCCCGGTAGTCTTCCAGCTTCTGCAGCACCGGGCCCTCGGCGGTCTCGATCAGCTGCAGGACCAGGCGTCGGAGGCCGGAGGTGCGGGCATCGCATTGGTGACGGAAGACAGGGTTGATCAGGTCGGCGGCCTCGATCAGGTGACCGAGGACTTGCAGTTCGTCGTCCGAAAGCCCCTCCAGCCCCGTCTCCACGCGCACGATCGCTGCCCGGTGCGGAGGCTCGGCCTCCTGCCGGTAGGGAACGAGACGGGTGGCGGGGGGTGCAAGCACCGACGGACTCCGACGGCGGGATCAGGATTTTAACATGCCGCTTCGCGGCGCCGGCGCGAACGGAGGGCGCCACCTGCGCCCTCCGTTCATCGCCTGCTCGCGTACAGACGTTAGGCTGTCGGCGACGTTTGAATCGGGGCTGTCACTTCCGGCTCGATCGGCACCAGGAGCAGCAGGATCAGGTAGAGCAGGAGCCCGTGCCCCCCGAAGACGGCTGCCAGGACGAAGAGTACGCGAATCAGCGTGGGATCGATCGCCAGGTACTCGCCCAGGCCGCCGCACACGCCACCGATCATGCGCTGCCGAAGCGACCGGTACAGGCGTCGGGTTTCCGTAATCATCGTTACCTCCGTTTCCTTTCTTCCTTCAACCCGGTCTACGCAAACCTGGCCGAAAGGTCGCGGCAGCGAGCAGGTCACTCGGCCCTGCTACCCGGGCTTGGACTCACGCTAGACCTTCGGAGAGACTCGGAGAGGCGTCAGGCGCCCAGGTGGGTCTGCGGCTGCGAAATGCGCTGGGCAGCCATCCGGCGTTGTGTGTCGGTCTTGATTTCCAAGGGCATGTACAGACCGGGTTCGACGGCCAGCGCGTCGAGCGCGTGGCAGCCAGGAAAGCGATCGCGACCCCGGTGAGGAACCGGTCATCAGGCCGGAGGCTTCTGCTCCAGGGGCCCGGCGAGCATATACCCGACGCCGGGGACGGTCACGATCAACAGGGGATGTGACGGATCGGCCTCGAGCTTCTGGCGTAGATAGCGGACATAGGCGCGCAGATACTCCAAGTCGTCCCGGTACTCCTCGCCCCAAATGGCGGAGAGCAGCTGCTCGTGCAGCATCACCTGCCCGGGATGGCTGGCCAGCTCGTACAGCAGCTTGTACTCGGTGGGCGTCAGGCGAACGTCCCGCCCGCCGACGGTAACGCGGCGGCGCACCAGGTCGATATGCAGCTCGCCGACGTCGATCTGGCTGGTGTCCGGCGATCCCACCGCCTGACGCGAGCGCTTGAGCAGTGCCCGGGCGCGCGCCACCAGTTCCCGGGAACTGAAGGGTTTGGTCAGATAATCGTCGGCGCCGACCTCGAAGCCGCGCAGCAGATCAGCCTCGCGGGACTTGGCGGTGAGCATCAGGATCGGAACATCCGAGAACTCGCGCACCCGGCGAGCGACCTCGTAGCCGTCGGTGTTGTCGCGCAGGACGATGTCGAGCACGATCAGATCGGGCTGCTCGAGGGCCGTCATCTCGACGGCGCTCTCGCCGCTGGCGGTCGTCAGCACCTCGTAGCCGATGCTGGTCAACACCTCGCGTACCAGCCGCACCAGCTTCGGCTCGTCGTCCACCACCAGGGCGCGCGGCTTGCGCGGCAGTCCCCAACGCCCGCGGAACCGGCTTTGCGGTCGACTATTGGTCATGGTTATCCGAGCTCAAGCCAGTGCGCGGCAGCGTGAAGTGCAGCGTCGTACCCTGGCCGACTTTGCTCTCCGCCCAGATCCTCCCGCCGTGCGCCTCGACAATGGCACGCGCCACGGGCAGCCCCAGGCCGGTACCGGCGACATGGTATCCGGTGGGGGACTTGGCGCGGAAGTACTTGTCGAATAACGGGATCATGTCCTGGGGGGAGATGCCCACGCCCTCATCGGAGATGCTGACGGTCGCCTCGCGTTCGTCGGCTTCGGCCCGGATAACGACCAGGCCGCCGGTCGGCGAGTATTTGACGGCATTGTCCAGGATGTTGCGTACCACCTGTTTGACGCGATGTGGATCGGCGTCCAGGATCGGGAAATCGGGGGGCGTATCGACCAGGAGCCGATGGACGCGGGTTCGTCGCTGCATCTCGGCGGCGACCTCGGTCAGCAGATGCGGCAGGCGGAGCGGCTGTGGCTCGATGGTCAATTGCCCGATGTCGATCAGCGACGAGTCGAGAATCTCGCCGATCATAGCCTGCAAGTTCTCGCATTCCTCGTCGATCTGGCGCAGGAACTGGGTGCGCTTCCACTTCGGCCAGCGGATCTCTTCCATCATCATGGCGGTGGCGTAGCCGCGGATGGCGGCCAATGGGGTGCGCAGTTCGTGCGACAGCGTGGCCATGATTTCGGACCGCAGCCGTTCAGAGCGGCGGACCTCGCGGATGACTTCGTCGGCCTCCTCTAACCGGCCGCGGTCAATTGCCAGGGCCATCAGGTCGGCCAGCGTCTGGATGAAAGGCAGGTCGGCGGAGGTGAAGGTAGTGGCGCTGTGCAGCGTGTAGAGCAGCAGGACGCCGAAGGCCTCGTCGGCCACACGCAGCGGTGCGGCCAGGACGTTGCGTGGCAGCGACTCGGTGCCCAGGGCGCGGCCCAGCTCGCGCCGGTTGCCGGGCGAGAGATTCCCCATGGCCACGGCGATCGATTCGCCTGTGGTGTACAGGCGGGGTTGGCCCTCGGCGAACACCGTACCCGTCACCGACTCGCCGCGCTGCAGCGCGATTTCGCTGAGCGGCTCGGGGTCGCAGCCGAAGGAGGCCGCCGCACGGAAGAGCTCGGACCGCTCATCCCACAGGTACAGGATGCCCACGTCGGCCGGACTCAGGCTGGCGTTGAGCCGCTCCATCGCCCGGGACAGCACGTCTGCCAGAGGCAGGCGGGCAGTCAGCGTCTTGGCGACCTCCGTCAGGACGCGGAGCTCGAAGGGATGTCGCTCAAGGGTGACGTCCGGGGCGTTGGTCACGGGGACCTCTGCAGCGAGTTTACACCCCTCGAAGGACAGGGCAACGCGGCCGGCGAGAAAACGACGAGAGGCGGGGGATGGCGCCCGCGCCTCTCGTCACCAAGGAGAGAAGCTCACACCACGATCGCCCAGCAGTGGGTTGACGTGGCCACCCGGTGGAATCCGCCGGGCTACATCCAGCCTAGCACCCGGCCGATGAAAGACGCATGCAAATCCGACCCAGCGGCATGAAAAACCCATGAAAACGTCAGGCCCCCCCGGCGTGCTGTTGGGGGCCTGATTCACGTTCGTGCCACCGCTCTAGCGGCTCCAGATGCGCGTCGGCGCCGAGTGCACCGACGCCAGCCGGGCGGCGTCGCCCAGCCCGAGGCGTACCTCCTGGGGCGTGATCAGATGGACCTCGAGCACCCTGTCCTGTCCGGCGAATTCCGGGACGTGCAGGTTGTGCAGCTCGATCGACAGTGCACGATCGAGGGCGGCGATAAATGCTGCCAGCGCCGCGGTCGGCTCGGTGACGAGGACGAGCAGACACAGAGGCAACTCGGCTGGGTCGGAATGAAACACGGCCCGCACCCGGTCATCATTGGCGCCCAGCACCTTGCCCAGGCAGACCGCCAGCCCGCACTTGAAGGGACCAATGAAGTCCGGCCGGCGGATGAGCGTTTCCATGTGCCCGATCGGGGCCAGCGCCGGCGTGTGCTGGCGTACCAGGTTGACCGCCTCCAGACAGACCGTCTCGGCCACTTCGGACAAGTGCCAGACGATCGGTGTTGGATGTTCCATCGGCTCGTGGCGGTTCCACACTCGCAGCGGGGCGTTGGCGACCGATGAGAGCAGGCCGGCAAGGCCGATGCCGAGCCGGACGTCGCGCGGGGTCACCTGGTGCACATCGAGCACCGAGGTGCACTCGAAGCAATCCGGCAGGCGCAGCGCGTCGATGGAGGCCGAGAGTGCCCGGTCGAACTCTCGGGCGAAGCCCTCCAGCCCGTCGGAGGCCTCGTCGACCAGCAAGAGCAGATGTATCGTGTGATCGGCCAGGTCGTAAGTGAAGGCCGAAAGGACCCGCGGCTCGCTGGCACCGAGGACGCGGGCACACTGCGCCGCCAGGCCCAGCTTGAATGGCGTGAGAAAGCCGGGTTCGTGGGTGAGCTGGGCGAGCGGAGCCTCGCGCCAGGTTTCCGGCCCGAGCCGCCGCACATGCTCGATGGCCCGATCGCGCGTCTTGTTGGCGGTGTCCGCCATGCGATCGCCCACCTCGCGGGCGGCGGCCTGCAAGGCCTCGACGACGCGGTTGGTCTCCGCCCGGACCACCGGTGCGGATGGCTTCGTTCTGGACAGTCGCTCTTCTCGGTCGGGGGTCAGGATCGGTGTGGTCATAGCTGCCTCCTTCACGTGTCCACTCGGCTCTAGCTTCTGCCTTCAGCCTACGCCCCCGAGAGTGAAAGGCGAATACTAATGGACCCGGTCTGCATGAAAGGCATGTGAAAGACCCGCCAGGAGAATCAGGGGCAAATCAGGAGGGGAGTCGTGGCGTGGAGCCTTGCCAGGGGAAGAGTTGGAAACTGAGCGAGCAGCGGATGCAGGTGACCCGCCGGGCAGTCGAAGGTGTCCTGGATCAGCAGTGGCAGCCTGGGTTCAACGAAGAGGATGTTAGGGAGCCCGGCGGTCGGCCACAAGCCGTAGAAGAGATGGTGACCGCCATCGGGCAGGCGGCCGTAGGACAGGTTGTAAGCGCGGACCTTGAGGTAAGCGATCTGATCGACGACGCGCCCGCCGGGCTCGAGCAGGCGGACGGTGTCGCCCGTGTCGTTGAGTGCCAGGTGTGTACGAGACCGGAAGTAGGCACGGAATTCGTGCGCCGGGAGGACGCTGTCCGAGAGCGTGAAGGGCTTCGAGCCTGCGCCCTCGGCATCGTCGAGCATCCAACCGAGCAGGTGAACGGGCAGGTCCCCGGCGTTGTAGATCTCGATGAACTCGTCATTTGGCGATACCCCGCCGGTGCCTTCCCAGTCGTAATGTGGGCGGATGAGAACTTCATTGATCACCAAGCGGCTGGGGATGTGGGTGGGAGCAGGCGCCGGCAAGTTGATGGCGTTGGGATAACGCGGCGTGCCGCCGATTCGGTTTCCGGACGAATCGTGGCCCACGCCGCCATAACCGGGAAAGGTCCCCCAGTTGCCGGAACGATCCTCCCCGCCGCGGCGCTCCATGCTGTGCCGTGCGGCTCCATTTCCTGCCGGCCATCCGCCGCCGTCCCCGTTGGCCGAGTCGATCACGGCGCCGGCCGGGTCCAGCAGCCAAAGCGACTCGCCGTCGTTGTTCAGCCCGCCGGTGTAGATCTGATCGGCAGCCACGTCTGCCACCGGATGATCGTCCGTGCGTTCGAGCAGGAAGAACCCGTACGGCGGAATCGACCCCTGCAGGGTGACGTGCAGGTCGTCCTCATCCGTCAACCGCCAGCCGTGCAGGTCGACGGGATCGGGGCCGGGATTATGCAGCTCGATCCACTCGTCGCTGGAGTCGGCGATCGTTCCGCCCCAGGCGACCTCATTGATCAGGATGGATAGCGAGGCGGCGGGCGTAGGCTGCGGTGACGGCGTCAGGGTGGGCGTGGCGGATGAAGTGGGCGAGGCAGAGGCGGTAGGAAGCGTGGGTGAGGCTGTGGCCGAGAGGCACGGGATCGAATTGGGATTGCGCGGCGTGCCGGCCACCGGCGCCCCCGCGGCATCAACGCCGGTGCTCCAACACCCGGTGAACGTTCGCCAGGCCCCGGGCCCATCTTCTCCGGCGAGTCGCTCCATGCTGGCATGGGAGGCAGCGCTGCCGGCGGGCCACCCTCCGCCATCGGCGTTGGCAGTGTCGATCACTTTCCCCGAGGGATCGACCAACTCCAGGCTCTCGCCGCTGTTGCTCAATGCGCCGGTATAGATCTGGTCGGCGGCGAGGTCGAGGACCGTCGTATCGTCCGTGCGCTCGAGCAGGTACAAGCCGTACCCGGGGATTGTGCCCTGGAGGGTGACGCGCACGTCGTCGCCGTCGGTCAATCGCCAACCGTGCAAGTCGATCGAAGATGGGCCGGGGTTGAACAACTCGATCCACTCGTCGTTGGACGATGCGGCCGTTCCGGGCCAGGCAACCTCGTTGATCATCACGGCCATCGGCGCGAAGGGCGTGGGTCCGGGGTCGACGGGCAGCGTCGCGGTCGGCGTGTGCGTCGAGGTGGCGGTCGGCGACTCCGACGGGGTGAGGCTCGGGTCGACGGGCTCCGGCGTATAGGTCGGTGTGGAGGAGGCCTCGAGGGTCGGCGTGAAGGTGTCGATAGTAACCGGTGTCTCCGTATCGGCTGCCGTTGGAGTGGGTGACGGGACTCCAGCGTCTTCGGTGGAGGTCTCGGCCGGAAGTGGTGTGGGCAGATCAACGTCTGTGGGTGAGGGCGCTGCGGACGGGACGGCAGTTTCAGTCGCCTTCAGATCATCGTCTGCTGGTGACAGCGTTTCGGAAAGTACGGGGTTCTCGGTCGCCGGTAGGTCGGCGTCAGCTGGAGAGGCCGTCACTGGCGGGATCGAATCTCTGAGGGGCGGCCGAGGAGGCGGGAAGAAGAGCAGGGGAACGAGAAACCCGGCGGCCAGCAGCCCACCGGCCGGGCGCAGGAATGGCACCGCATGGGTCATGACTATCCCCCCGTGACCCGTCAGCGTTTCTACTATTGACGAAAGAGCGCTCCGAGTCAACAGGGTTCTTCAAGGTGCGAGGGTCAATCGCGGGGACGTTGACTCGCCCGGGCATCTCACCCGCGCGGGGGATACCGTCTTGAGCCTGAGTGAGCACCTGCAGCGATCGAAACTGCAAGCAGTGGGGTTCTTCGGCGGCCGTGCCTTCCCTGCTCCTCGTGGCGGCAAGGAGGTTGGCTAGGTGCCCTTGGCGTTCATCATCGCCACGATCGAGAGGATCAAGACCGCCGCCAGGGCAAGCGCCAGGCGCACGGTCAGTTCCTCCCGCGGGCGCTGATCCACGAGGCGCGGACGGCCGTCGGGCAGGAGGGCCGTGGTGAAGCGCGGCCCAAGAAACCACGCCAGCCCTGCACCGGCCAGCATCCCGCCGACGTGCCCCCAGTTATCGATCCCGGGGGAGAGGCCCAGCCCTAGATTGATGAGGGCCACGAACAGGAGCTGGCGCAGCTGCACGGCGCCGAACTGGCCGAAGGTAGCCCGGTGCAGATACAGGAAAGCGGCCAGTGCGCCCAGCAACCCGAAGATCGCCCCCGAGGCGCCCACGGATGGGTTGGGGCTCATCACCAGGCTGAGCAGGACGCCGCTGATTCCGGCCAGCAAGTAGATGGCCAGGAACCGCCCATGCCCGAAGAAACGCTCCACGGCAGGCCCGAGCGCCCACAGGGAGTACATGTTCACACCGATGTGCAGCAGGCTTGCGTGAAGGAATACCGGTGTAATCAGCCGCCAGGCCTGGCCTGCCGCCAGTTGATCGTTGATCTTCGCCCCGTAGTACAAGACCACGTCGGCGCCCACCAGCGCATTCCCCAGCCACTGGGCGGCGAAGACCAGGACGGTCACCCCGATCAACCCGAAGGTGGCGGGGAATCGCTGCACGCGCTGCAGGATCGTCGGGGGAAGTGGTGCGGGAGGTGCGCCGGCGGCGGAGCCTGGAATGCCTGCCGGGGGCGGAGGCGGATAACTCACAGCGTGACCCGCCGCGGTCGTGTGCGGTGGTGCTCGGCCTCGATGATCGCCACGATCGAATCGACCGCCGCGTCAAGCTGCAGGTCGGCGTTGACGACGAAATAGTCGAACAGCTCGATCCGCCGCAGCTCCTGGCGTGCCGTTGCGATTCGCAGCTTCAACCCTTCGGGCGTCTCGGTCTTGCGCTGCGACAGCCGTTCGACCAGTTCCTCTTCGGTGCCCGTGGACAGAAAGATGAGCAGCGCGTCTGGACACAGGCCGCGGATGGTCTCCGCGCCTTGCACGTCGATGCGCATGACGACGTCCTGGCCGCTGGACAATGCTTCCCGCACCTGCCGCTTGGGGATGCCCTTGTAGTCGTTGTAGACGATGGCGTGCTCGAGGAGCTCGTTGTGCTCGATCATCTCGGCGAACTGATCGTGTGTCAGGAAGAAGTAGTCCTGGCCGTCCACCTCGCCCGCTCGCCGCGGGCGAGTGGTGGCGGTGACCACGAAGTGAAATGGGAGCCCGCGCTCCTTCATGCGCTCGAGCACGGTGTCCTTGCCCACGCCGGACGGGCCCGAGATCACGATCAGCAGCGGTGAATGTAGTGGGGGAATCATCGGGTGAGCCACGGCCGGCGCCTCGCGAGGCCTCAGTATAATCCAGGGTCGGGAGACGGACATGCCAACGTACGAGTACCGCTGTCTCGATTGCCGCCGGCGCGTGGCGATCTACCAGACCTACGAGGAATACGGCCGCCTGCCGGTCGTCTGCCCGCAGTGCGGCGGCGGGCGGCTCGAGCGCCGCATCGGGCGGGTGCGCTTCGCCCGCTCGGAAGAGTCCCGGCTCGACACGCTCGCCGATCCTGGCGACTGGGGTGATGTCGACGAGAACGACCCTCGCTCGGTCGCACGGATGATGCGCCGCATGGGAAGCGAGATGGGCGAGGATATGCCGGCCGAGTTCGACGAGGTCGTCGATCGGCTAGACGCCGGCGAGAGCCCGGAGGAAATCGAGAAGGACATCCCCGATCTGGGTGGCGGTGGCGGGACCGATGACTTCGAAGGCTGAACGCCAACGAACCCGGCCCAGGATCGAACTGCAACTCGCCGCCGACCAGCCCTGTATGGCTAGTTGGTGATGACGAACCTCATCCCGGAGTCACGGGGCCCTGCCCCACTTCGCACCCACGGAGCATGCCGCGTGAGGCCTCGCGCCCTCCTTCCGCTCTCTGCCATCGCGCTGCTGGCGGCCGGCCTGGCTTGCGGTCGGTCGGCCCCTGCTCCGGTGAACGAGCCCCCCACCCCGTCGCCTGCACCGCCCGCGGCGCGTGTGCTCTCGATTTCAGCATCCCCACGCCTGATCCCCGAGCCGACGGCACGCGAGTGGCTGGAGGCGACCGGGCTGGCCTTCGAGGCCGGCGCGCGCGGCGCCTTCGCCGACTGGCGCTGGAGCAGCCTGGAAAGCGAGTCGGGGGCGTTCAACCTGAGCGAGCCACAAGAGGATCTGGACTTCCTCGGCCGCTCGCAGGATCTCACGCTACTAATCGGGCTGCAGCTGATCAATACAACCGGCCGTGAGGTTCCGGCCGATCTCCTCGAAGAACCCTTCGACTCGGTTGAGATGCAGGTGCGTTTCCACCGTCTGATCGACGCGCTGGCGCCAATCCTCGACCGGCACGTGCACTACCTTTCGATCGGCAATGAGGTCGACGTCTACCTTGGCGAGCACCCCGAGGAATGGGATGCCTACCGCTCCTTCCTCGATGACGCTTCGGCCTACGTCCATTCCGTCGCGCCGTGGATCCAGGTCGGGACGACCATCACTTACGACGGAGCGACCGGCATCAACGCCGAGCAGGTGGAAGCCCTCACCGCCGGCCGCGAGCTCCTGATCTTTACCTACTACCCGCTGGAGGCCGGCTTCCGCGCCCGGACGCCGGACGCGCCGCTTTCGGACTTCCCGCGTATGGTCGAGATGGCCGGCGGCCGCCCGGTCATCCTGCAGGAGGTCGGCTATCCCTCATCCGAAAGTCTGGGGAGTTCCGAGCGCGCCCAGGCGGAATTCGTCGAACAGGCCTTCCTGGCGTGGCAATTCGAGGCTGAACGTATCCCCTTCCTGAACTACTTCCTGCTGCATGACCTGACGGCCGAGATGTGCAGCCAATTGCAGAATTACTACGGCCTGCGCGACGCCGGCTTCGAGGCCTTCTTGTGCAGCCTCGGTCTGCGGCAGGCGGACGGGACGCCCAAAGAGGCGTGGCAGACCTTCCTCGACGCGGCCCGCGCCTCGGGACTTCCGTAGACCGACACGACCAGGCATGTGGCAACCTGACGCGCCGGGCGTCCGGCGCGGCGGTCCGGTCGCATTTCCCGTGGAGGTACTCGTCTTCGATCCGGCTGCGGGCGCACGAGTACTGTTCAGACAAGACGTGACACGTGGCTTTGCCGCGTGTCACTGTCGTCCGGGTCGATTTCGGTGGCAGATGGGCTACTTCAGGCGCTGATCGACGATCCTGCGCAGCTCCGCCTGGACGGCGTCGAATGGCTGCGTGGCGTCGACCTTAACCCAGCGCGCCGGCTCGGCCGCCGCCAGCTCGAAGTAGCCCTGGCGCACGCGTTGATGGAAGGCGAGGTCGTAGGCGTCGAGCCGGTTCCATTGCCCCCCGCTCTTTCGGCGCTGCAGGCCCGCCTCGGCCGGCAGGTCGAGCAGCAGCGTCAGGTCCGGGCGCAATCCGCCGGTGGCGAATTCGGTGATCGCTCGCAGGGCAGCTAGGTCGAGCCCGTGACCATAACCCTGATAGGCCAGCGTGGAGTCATAGAACCGGTCGCACACCACGATCCCGTCGGACTCGAGCTGCGGCCGGATGACCTGGTGGACGATCTGGGCGCGCGAAGCCGAGAAGAGCAGGATCTCGGTTCGCGGGTGCATGCCGGTGTTGCCCAGGTCCATCAGCGTGCGTCGGATCTCATCGCCGATGGGCGTGCCGCCCGGCTCGCGCGTGAGCAATACGTTCAGCCCGCGAGACTGCAGGTGTTCCACCAGCCGACGCGCCTGCGTCGACTTGCCGCCCCCGTCCGGCCCCTCGAGGCTGATGAACAGGCTCATTCGCGGAAGATGCGCACCCGGCGGTGCGGCTCCTTGCCGTACGAATGCGATACCAGGTTGGCCTGTCGGGCGAGCTGGTGCTGCAGGCGACGGATGTAGGCCGAGGCCGGCGCCAGATCGGTCGAGCGCGCCCCGTTGAGAACATTCTGGATCGCCTGCTGCGTCTCCTGCAGCGCACCTTCCAGCCCCGGGTCCTGCACCGGCGCGGCCTCCAGGTTGAACAGGTCGGTCAGGAACGACTCCATCTGGCCGACGGTGTTGGCGCGCAGCACATACACCGGAATGCGGCGCGCCTCGGCGTCGGCGATCAACTTCTGGTGTCGGCGGTAGTAGGCGCGCAGCGTGACGATCACGCCGGCTTCGGCCGGTTCATCAACCAGCGTGGCGGGGACGCGCAGCCGGCGAGCGGCCTGGCGCAGGCGGTTGCGCGCCACGCCGTAGGCGTAGACGCGCACCGGCTGGAGCGGCATGCCCGGGATGTGCGGTGGTGTCGGGGAGTAGGGCAGGTCGCTCTCGGGAACCTGGCTGAGGCTTGGCACAGCCGCCTGCCGGCGGTATCCGGCCTCACCGCTGCGGGCCGACGGTGAGATGGGCGGCGGGGCGGCCACATCGACGCGCACCTCGCCCGCCTCATCCAGGCTGCGCACCTCCGGCGGCTGCGGCCGCCCGCGCAGCATGGCATCGACGGCCGACGCCACGTCGTGGTGCACGGCCAGCACCCAGCGGTCCTGGATCTCGACCAGCACGTCGAACGTCGGTGCGGCACGCCGCTCGAGGACGGTCTTCTGCGTTCCCCGGCGGCGGGCTTCCTCGTCGGACAAGGTGACCGATTCGATTCCGCCCACCAGATCGGAGAGCGTCGGGTTGAGCAGCAGGTTCTCGAGGGAGTTGCCGTGGGCGGTGCCGATCAACTGCACGCCGCGTTCGGCGATCGTGCGGGCGGCGACGGCCTCCAGTTCACGACCGATCTCGTCGATGACGATCACTTCGGGGTTGTGGTTCTCGACCGCCTCGATCATGACCTCGTGCTGCAGCACGGGTTCGCGCACCTGCATACGCCGGGCGCGCCCGATGGCCGGGTGGGGAACGTCGCCATCGCCGGCGATCTCGTTGGACGTGTCGACAATCACCACGCGCTTGGTCTCGGCCAGGATGCGGGCCGCCTCGCGCAGCATGGTCGTCTTGCCGACGCCCGGCCGCCCGAGCAGCAGCACGCTCTTGCCGCTGGTGACGATGTCCTCGACGATGTCGATCGTGCCGTACACGGCCCGGCCGACGCGGCAGGTCAGTCCGACGATGCGCGCATGGCGGTTGCGGATCGCCGAGATCCGATGCAGCGTGCGTTCGATGCCGGCGCGGTTGTCGGCGTCGAACTCGCCGATGCGCGCCACGACAAAATCGATATCCTCGCGGGCGACCTCGCGTTCGAGCAGCATGCTTTCGCCGTCGACGTAGCGCGCCGTCGGCACGCGCCCGACATCCAGGATCACCTCCATCAGCTCGTCGAAGCGGTCGATCTCCGTCAGGCGCTGGACGATGGCCGTCGGCAGCGCGCTGAGCATCACGTCCAGGTTGTCGGTGATGCGCTGCTGAACGGTCATGGACACCCTTCGGTTTCGGGCATAGCCTCGGCCTCGATCCGGGTGAAGGGAGCCGTCGGCTTGGGGAGCGTGCCTTCCAGCGCCGGAAGGACGGCCGGCTGGGCCTGGCGCAGGCTGACCACCAGCCGCTTGACCATCACGGCCTGGTCGGCGAGCGCCTCAAATTGAAGCGCACGCAGCGGCGCCGTCATCCAGCTCTGGTAGGACCGCACGCAAACGTACAGCGGTCGCTGTCGCCGGTCTTCCAGATGGGAGAGGAAAGCGCCCAGGAGGCGGTCCGGGTCTTCCGCCCCCGGATGGAAGTACGGCTGGATCCACACACCGCGTGGCCCCGCGTTGAAGTTCAGGTATCCCAGCAACTCGCCCTGGCGCCAGTGCACCAGGTCGGGGCCGTGTCGAGTCGGCGGAGGTTCGACTTGCTGCACGAGCGGCGGCACGAGGTTCAGGTACAGGCTGGAGATGGCCAGCTCGTCGGCCGCGGCGGCCGGCCGCCACAATGCGGCGCCGTCCTCGGACGGGAGTTCGCCGGCCAAAGCGGCGGGGATGGCGTCCGACGCCATGCCCCAGATTCGCTGGCGAGAGTAGATGGCAAAGCCGAAGCGCCGCAGGCATTCGAAGGCCGGCGAATGCTCATCCACCTCGGCGATCAGGCTGTGCGCACCATGCTCGGCGCCGGTGCGGGCCATCGCTTCGAGCATCTCCGCGCCGTGGCTGTCCTCCAGGATATCGGCCGGGCTGAGGAAGGCGATGTGCGCCCCGTTGCGCCCTTGCGGGAGCACGACCTGGCCGATCGCCGCCTGGCCGCCGGGACGCAAGACGAACGTGTGAGCGCTGCGGCCGGGGTTGAGCATGTCGAGCAGTGCGAACTGCAGAACGTTGGGGCCGCGGGTATAGGCCAGCTGCGAATCGAGGCACAGCCCGCGGTGACGAAGGCGATGGAGCAGGGACAGGTCGCGCCAGTCGAAGGGCCGAATCATACGTGGCTACCCTCCAACCAGCGACAGGAAGTACCGGTGGAAGCGCTCGTCCCCGGTCAGTTCGGGGTGGAACGAGGTCGCCAGCAATCGACCCTGTCGAGCGGCGACGATTCGCCCCGACCCTCCGTCGGGCAGTCGGGCCAGGATCTCGACCCCCTTCCCCGTGCTCTCGATCAGCGGAGCGCGGATGAACACGGCCCGGAAAGGGCGCTCCGGTTCGACCAGGGCAGAGACCGCCAGATCGATAGCGAAGCTGTCCACCTGTCGGCCAAAGGCATTGCGCTCGACGGTGATGTTCATGATCCCGAGCAGCGGCTGGTCGCGGCGGGCGTCCTGGGAGAGGAGGATGGCGCCGGCGCAGGTTCCCCATACCGGGTGGGCGATGGCGAAGCGCCGCAGCGGTTCGATCAGCCCGAAGGTCTGTGACAGCTTGCCGATGGTGGTCAACTCGCCGCCGGGGATAATCAGCCCATCGAGCCCCTCGAGATGAGCCGGAAGCCGGACCTGGCTGGCCTCAGCCCCGATACGCCGCAGCATCACCTGGTGTTCGGCGAAATCCCCCTGCAGGGCCAGGACGCCGATTCTTCATCGCGGGGCCACCTTCTGCTTACCGCTCCAGGTTTCGATCTCGATCGCATACACGGCCGTAGTGCTGACCTCGGCCTCGGTCATCGGTCGATAATCGCGCTCGGGCTGCAGGTCTGGGAAGTACTTGTTCAGCAATGCCTGGAGGGCGTGGTGCTTCTCGTCCTCGCCTTCCACCAGGCGCGCCTGCCCGAAGACGACCACGCTGGCGTACTCGTTACTGAACTCCATGGCGGTGTCGGCCGGGAGCAGCCGGCCGATCTCGGCGACGGTGAAGCACACGCGCGGATTGGCCAGGACATTGGCGTGCATTCGGCCCTGTCGGGCGCCGTGGAAGTAGATGCGATGGGAGGCGGCGTCGAACCAGAACAAGCTGGTGTGTTGAAAGGGCTGCCCGTCGACGGCGGTGGCTGTGAACCCGAAGGCAGAGCGTTCGAGCAGGGCCCGCAGTGCGGCCTCGTCCGGCATGGCGCGGTCGGCGCGCCGCAGGCTGGTCAGTTCCTCGGTGGTCATAGATGGTGAGTGCCCCAGCCTACCAGCCGCGCACGGCCAGCCGCTCTCCCTCCGCCAGCTGGGTCACGCCGATCCCGACCATCGCTTCCCCCAGCCCCTTGCTGACCTCGGCGATGATCTTCGGGTCGGTGTAGTGGGTCGTTGCCTCGACGATCGCCTTGGCGCGGCGGGCGGGATCGCCGGATTTGAAGATGCCCGAGCCGACGAATACGCCGTCGACGCCGAGCTGCATCATCAGCGCCGCGTCGGCCGGGGTGGCAATGCCTCCGGCGGCGAAGTTGACCACCGGCAGCCGGCCGAGCTCGCGGGTCTCACGCACCAGTTCGTACGGTGCGCCGATCTCCTTGGCATAGGCCATCAGCTCTTCCTCGGCCATGGTCTGCAGGCGGCGGATGTCGCCCAGGACGGCGCGGGCATGCCGCACGGCCTCGACCACATCGCCGGTGCCGGCCTCGCCTTTGGTGCGCATCATGGCCGCGCCTTCGCCGATCCGGCGCAGCGCCTCGCCCAGGTTGCGGCAGCCGCAAACGAACGGCACCTTGAACGGGTGTTTGAGGATATGGTGTGCCTCGTCGGCCGGGGTGAGGACCTCCGACTCGTCGATGTAGTCGACGCCCAACGCCTCGAGCACCTGTGCCTCGACGAAATGGCCGATGCGGCACTTGGCCATCACCGGGATGCTGACGGCGTCCATGATCTCCAGAATCATCGATGGGTCGCTCATGCGGGCCACGCCGCCGGCGACGCGGATATCGGCCGGGACGCGTTCGAGGGCCATGACGGCCACAGCCCCGGCTTGCTCGGCGATGCGGGCATGCTCGGGCGTGACGACGTCCATGATCACCCCGCCCTTGAGCATTTGCGCCAGGCCCTTCTTCAAGGTGAAGGTGCCGACTTCCTTCTCCACTCGATCCTCCTGAGGTCCGCGGGTCGGGGGGAAATCCGGGGAGCGCCGGCCCGACCGCGGCCGTGCTGAGAGGCTTGCACGCTCATTCTATCACGCAGGCGCAAGCCGGCTCGCCGGCGGAAGGCCCCCACCCCTGGCTCTTGACTCATCACCCATCGCGCTATACAATTATTACAAAGATACAAAGAGACAATAATACAATGCTACACATGGAGTCCGCGTGACCTTGGCGATTGAAGTTGACCTGCGCAGTCACGTCCCGATCTACATCCAGATTGTCGAGCGCGTAGGGCATCTGGTGGCGACGGGCGTGCTGCACCCGGACGACCAGCTCCCGACCGTGCGCCAGCTGGCCACGGACCTGCGGGTCAATTTCAACACCGTGGCGCGAGCTTACCGATTATTGGATGAGGCGGGCGTGATCTCTACACAGCAAGGACGCGGGACGTACGTGCTTGAGGGCCTGTCGATCGGCCAGGCCGAGGAACTGCGCCAGGCGGCGCTTGAGGGCCTGGTGCGCTCGTTCCTCGGCGGCGCTGCACGCATGGCCTTCAGCCCGGACGAAGTGGAAGGCGAAGTTCGGATTCAGATCGAGCGCTGGCGCCGCGCCGGCGACCCACCGGTCGAGTCGGAGTGACGTGACCGATCCCTTAGGAGGTGCATCGTGACCATTGATCTCAAGTCGCTGAAAAGCGCCCGTAAGCAGGAGGTGAAGGCTGCCGGGACCGAGCGAATCCCCCCGGTCGCTGGCATGCTCTTCGCCGTGATCTTGCTTCTGGCCGGCGGCACGGCATTGGGGTTGGAATTCCTCGGAGCCGCAGACTGGGCCTCCGGGGCGGCGGTCGTGGCCTGGACGCTTATTGGCGTCTATGTCCTCATGGCGCTCAAGATCGCCGACCAGTGGGAGAAGGCCGTGGTCTTGCGCTTCGGCCGCTTTCGGGGGCTGCGCGGACCGGGCATCTTCTGGATCGTGCCTGTCGTTGATCGCATCCCGATGTGGATCGACCACCGGGTGATGGTCACGCCGTTCAACGCCGAGAAGACGCTCACCAAAGACACGGTCCCGGTGGACGTCGACGCCGTGCTGTTCTGGCTGGTGTGGGACGCCGAGAAGGCCGCCCTGGAGGTCGAGGACTACCGCTCGGCCATCGGCTGGGCGGCGCAGACGGCGCTGCGGGAGGTCATCGGCCAGATGACGCTGGCCGACATCCTGGTCGGCCGGGCGCGCATGGACCAGGACCTGCAGAAGATCATCGACGCCCGCACCACCCCGTGGGGGGTGACGGTTCAATCGGTCGAGATCCGCGACGTGGTCATCCCGCCGGACCTGGAGGATGCCATGAGCCGGCAGGCTCAGGCCGAGCGTGAACGCCAGGCGCGCGTCATCCTGGGCGAGTCCGAGCGGCAGATCGCCCAGTCGTTCGCCGATGCCTCTGTGGCCTACCGCGACAACCCGACGGCCCTGCACCTGCGGGCGATGAACATGCTCTTCGAGGGTCTGAAAGAGAAGGGGGCCCTGGTAATTGTGCCTTCGAGCGCCGTCGACACGATGAACCTGGGCGGATTGAGCGGGATGGTAGCCCTCAGCCAGATGGCCGGCAAGAGGGTCGACAAGCCGGAGAGCGGAGGCTAGCATGACTGGCGCGGCCTGGGAGTACCGGGTGCACTCGATCGGGGGTGTCCTGAAAGGGGCCAAACCGGAGCAGCTGACCGAGGTCCTCAACCGGGCGGCCGGGGACGGCTGGGAGCTGACGCACATGGTGCCGCAGGAGAACAGCAATGCGCTGTGGCTGGTCCTGCGCCGTCCGTCCACACCGCGCACGCGGCGGGAGGCCGCCTGGACCAGGGAGGCCTGATTCAGGGCGAAGCGGGAACCGCGACCCCTTGCTTGCCGCAAGCACAGGCTCTCAATGGGGGCGACGAACCGTCGCCCCCGCGTGACGCCCAGGCGGCCCGGGAGCTCAAGCCGTCTGAGGTGCCGGGGCCACCAGCAGAGTGGGGCCGGCGAAGCTTCCGGGTAGTCGAAAAGGAGTCTAAACTCGCCGCAGGCCGGCCGACGGGTTTCACGTGAAACATAGCCCGCCAGAGCCCGGCGACAGCCGTCAACGCCCAGGTTATGGGCGAGCGAAAAGGTGGAACCAATGGAGACCGAAGAACTGGCGCGACTGCTCCCGCTGATCGCCCCGCTGATCGTTATCCAGTTGGGCCTGATGGTGGCCGCCCTGGTCGATCTGATCCGCCGCCAGAGCACCCGTGGGCCCAAGTGGGCGTGGGGGATCGCCATCGTGGCGGTCTCGATACTCGGCCCGCTGGCCTACTTCATCTTTGGCAGGGGGGAGGAATGACGGCTATCCGCGTCGATGGGCTGCGCAAGAACTTCCGTCAAATTGTGGCCCTGGACGGTTTGACCTTCGAGGTGCCCTCCGGGACGGTCTTCGGGTTCCTCGGCCCCAACGGCGCCGGGAAAACGACGACGCTCCGTATCCTGGCTGGGTTGGCCCGACCAAGTGCGGGGCAGGCCTGGGTGGAAGGCCACCCGGTGGGGCCGGAGAGCCCAGCACGCCAGGCTCTCGGCTACCTGCCGGAGGAGCCGCACTTCTATCCCTGGATGACCGCCACCGAGTTCCTGCGCGACTACATCGCCGGGCTGTTCGGCATGCCGGCTTCCAGAGCACGCCAGCGGACCACCGAGCTGCTCGAGCTGGTCGGCCTGAAGGACGTCGCCCGGCGCAGGATCGCCGGGTTCAGCCGGGGTATGCGACAGCGGCTGGGGCTGGCTCAGGCGTTGATGAACGAGCCGCGGGTCCTCTTGCTGGACGAGCCGGTCAGCGCGCTCGATCCTGCCGGCCGGCGGGACATGCTGCTGCTGATCGAGGCACTGCGCTCGAAAGCCGCCGTGTTGATGAGCACGCACATCCTGGACGACGTCGAGCGCATCTGCGACAGGGTCGGGATCGTCGATCACGGGCGGATGGTGGCACTCGAAGAACGACAAGCGCTGCTCGACCGCTATGCAACGCCCTGGCTTGAGCTCGAATTCAAGGCAGACGCGGGGCCGGTGAAGACCTGGGCGGAGACACTGCGATCGGTCGCGGGTGTGGCCGACGTCACCACCAGCGAGGCAAAGGTGCGCGTCCGGCTCGAAGGGGTCGACGGAGGCGACCAGAAGGTCCTCGGCCTGGCCGTGGCATCCGGGATGCCGGTCGAGTCCTTCCAGCACGCCAGGCCGACGTTGGAGGATGTCTTCCTTCGCCTGGTGGGTACGGGCAAGGAGGCGCGGCGATGAAGGTGCTGTTGTGGAAGGAGCTGCTCGAGCAGTGGAGGAGCTACCGGATGTTGGCCGTGGTAGCTGTCCTGGGCGTGATGGGCATCCTCGGGCCGCTGACGGCGCGCTACATGAATGAGCTGATGGCCAGCATCCCGGGCACGCCGGAAGGTCTTGAGGCCGTATTGCCCGAGCCGACCGTGGATCTGGCAGTTTCCGAACTGACGGAGAACCTGGCGCAATTCGGCCTGATCCTGGCGCTGCTGATCCCCATGGCTTCGGTGGTCGGGGAGAAACACAGCGGCACGGCAGGCCTGACGCTCAGCAAGCCGGTCTCGCGCTTCGCGTTCCTGCTGGCCAAGCTACTGGCGCTGCTGGTGACCTTCACCATCGGCATCGGGATCGGGCTGGGCGCGGGCTATGCCTACACGGGAATGCTGTTCACCTGGCTCCCGCCGGGCGGTTTCGTCATCCTGGGCTGCGGGTTGCTGCTCTACCTGCTGTTCTACGGGTCGCTCTCACTCCTGGCCAGCACGTTGATGCGCTCGCAGCTCGCCGCAGCCGGGCTAGCCTTCGGGCTGACGCTGGTCCTTGGCGTGCTGGGCACGATCCCGGCGGTCGGTGCCTACCTGCCAGCAGGCATGCTTGGCTGGGGACGGGCTGCCGCCACCGGATTGGCTGGGGACACTCCCTGGAAAGCACTGGCGGCCGCGCTGGTGCTCATTCCGGGCTTGCTGCTAGCAGGCTGGGGCGCGCTGCGCCGACAGGAACTCTGACCTGGATCGCAAGGAGGGGATGTGGAGACTGCCATTCGCGGACTGAACGCCGGGCTGATGATCGCGCTCGGCCTGGCGCTCGGCGCCTGGTTGGCCCGTCGACGGAAGATGCCCTGGGGGTTGTTCGGAATCGGCGCGGCGACCTTCGTTGTCTCGCAGATCGGACACATACCCTTCAATGGCCTGGTCCTCAGCCGGGTCATGGACGGCCTCGGCTGGGTCGACATGGCATCGACCGGCTCGCTGATCGGGGCATCGGCACTCCTCGGTTTGTCTGCCGGCATCTTCGAAGAGGGCGCCCGATACCTGATGTATCGCTTCTGGGCGAAGAAGGCACGGAGTTGGGACGAGGCGCTGATGATCGGGGCAGGCCACGGCGGGATCGAGGCGATCTTGCTCGGCCTGCTCGCCGCGTATGCACTCCTTCAGGTGCTGGCGCTGCGCGGGGTAGACCTGTCGACCGTCGTGCCGGCGGAGCAGGTGGAAATCGCACGCCTGCAAGTCGAAGCCTACTGGGCGGCGCCCTGGTACGCGTCACTGCTCGGCGCGGTCGAACGCGCCTTTGCCATCTGCCTCCATCTGTCCCTGAGCGTACTTGTGCTGCAGTGTTTCACCCGGAGGGAATGGTTCTGGCTGCCGCTGGCCATCGGCTGGCACGCACTGGTTGACGGCGTGGCGTTGATTGCCGTCCAACGCTACGGTCCGTACTGGACCGAAGCCCTGGTGGGCGTGATGGCCGTCATCAGCCTGGGAATCCTGTTCGCCCTGCGTCCCAAGGTGGAGCCAGACGGTGTGCTGACGGGCAACTCTCCGGCAGAACGATCGCCGCTCCCGGTCCGTCAGGATGAACGGCCGACCCAGGACCAGTTGGACGACAGTCGTTTCGCCGGCTGAGTACAGTAGACTGGTCGGCGCGTCGCCGACTTGCCCGGGCACCGAGGGATCATGATCGTCACCGAACGACTGAGCAAGAGTTTCGGAAAGCTGCAGGCGGTGCAGGATCTCGACCTGCGCGTCGAGGCGGGAGAGGTCTTCGGATTCCTCGGGCCAAATGGTGCCGGAAAGACCACGACGGTGCGGATGCTCAGCGGCCTAATCGGCCCGACGTCGGGCAAGGCGTGGGTCGCCGGCTGCGAGGTGGGCAAACAGGACGGCGACTTGCGGCGGAAGGTTGGGATCCTGACCGAGTCGCCCGGGCTGTACGATCGGCTGAGCGCAGAACGGAATCTCGGATTCTTCGCCGATCTATACGAGGTGTCGGACATCGCCGGGCAGGTGGAGCACTACCTGCGGCTGCTTGGGTTGTGGGACCGGCGGCATGAGCCCGTAGGGGGATTCTCGAAAGGCATGCGCCAGAAACTGGCCATCGCCCGGGCGATGCTGCACGAACCGCAGGTTGTGTTTCTCGACGAGCCGACGAGCGCGCTCGATCCGGAGGCGGCCCGACTGGTGCGCGAGTTCATCGCCGAGCTCAAGCAGGAGGGGCGGGCGATCTTCCTGTGCACACACAACCTGGATGAGGCCGACCGGCTGTGTGATCGAGTGGCCGTATTCCGCACGCGCCTGCTGGCGCTCGACACGCCTGCCGCGCTGCGCCGCCAGTTGTTCGGCCGCTCCGTCGTCTTCCACTTGCGGGAGGTCGCGCCGGCGTACCTGGCGTGCCTGCAGGCATTGCCCGCCGTCCGAGGGGTGGAGGTGGTTGACCGCCGGCTCGTGGTCAGCCTCGAAGATCCTGAGCGGGATAATCCGCACTTGATTCGAGCGCTGGTGGTGGCTGGGGCAGAGATCCAGTTTGTCGGGGAGCTCAAGCGGACGCTGGAGGATGTGTATCTGCGCCTGCTGGGCAACTCGGGAGCCGGAAGTTCAAGTTGACATAATTGCAAAGTCGATCTGGCCAGGTTAGGTCGGGAGGCTGCAGGCGGGGCGGGAAGATGCACAAGATCGCCGTGATCCTTCGCAAGGAGTGGTCGGAAGTCTTCAAGAACCGACTGGTTCTCGGCACGGTCGCCTTCATGCCGTTGATGCTGACGGCGCTGCCGCTGGTGCTGCTGGGCGTCACGGGCTCCGGGGGCGGGCTGGGAGACGTGGCGACGTCGGACATGCCGGCGTCGTTCGCGCGGCTGTGCGAAGGGTTGAGCGGCAGCGAGTGTGGGCAGTACTTCTTCGTGACCGAGTTCCTGATCTTGTATATGCTGATGCCGCTGATGATCCCGGTCACCATCGCCGCCTACAGCATCGTCGGCGAGAAGAGCACCCGCACGCTCGAGCCGCTTCTGGCGACGCCGATCACCACCGTCGAACTGCTGGCGGGGAAGGGCCTGGCCGCGGCGTTGCCGGCGATCGCCGCCACCTGGCTATCGTTCGCCGTCTTCGCCGTCGGCGCGCGCCTGCTCGGCGTCGGGGCCGGGCTGCTGGCCAAGCTCGTGGACCCGATGTGGCTGACGGCGATCTTCCTCGTCGGTCCGCTGCTGGCGGTCGCTTCGGTCAGTTTCGCCGTGATGATCTCGTCACGCGTCAATGAGCCGCGCGTTGCCGAGCAACTCTCCGGGCTGGTAGTTCTGCCCTTGATGGCGCTCTTCTTTGGACAGATCTCCGGCTTGATCCTGTTGAACTCGTCGCTGGTACTGTGGTTGGCGCTCGGGCTTCTGGTGCTGGACGCCGGGTTGTTGGCCTTCGCCGTCCAGTTATTCCAGCGCGAAAGCATCCTGACGCGCTGGAAGTGAGGCGGGCGTGACGCGACGTATCCTGCACTCCGGAATCCTTCTCCTGCTCCTGCTCCTGCTTCTGGCCGCCTTCCCGGCGATCGCCCAGCAAGCCGACGAAGCACTGACGCTGCACTTCAACCGCGACTTCGGCTACGCTGCCGGGGGCGAGATCCAGGGAGCGTTCTCGCTGACGGCGCAGGGGCCGGACGACCTGGTGCGGGTCGACTACTACCTGGATGATCAACTGCTCGGCCGCGCCGACGTCCCGCCGTTCAAGATCAGCTTCAACACCGGCGATCACACCCTGGGACGGCACACCTTCGTGGCCGTGGGGACGACGACGGCGGGGAAAGAGATCCGTTCGCCGAGCAAGACACTGGAATTCGTCTCGCCGGAGGCCGGGTGGCAAATGGCGGGCAAGATCGCCCTGCCGATCGTGGGGGTCGTCCTGGCCATCTCGCTCCTGGGCGCCTTCGTGCCGATGCTGCTGGGGCGCAAGACCACATTCCGCCTGGGCGTGTACGGCGCCGCCGGAGGGGCGGTCTGCTCGCGGTGCGGGATGCCCTTCTCGCGGCATTTCATGACTCCCAATCTGGTGCTGGGAAAGCTGGAGCGCTGCCCGCACTGCGGCAAGCTGTCGATCGTCACCGCCGCTTCGATCTCCGCTCTCCGACAGGCGGAAGCGCGCTGGCAAGACGACAGCCAGCGCGGCGAGCTCCAACCGCAGAGCGAACGGGATCATCTCAAAGAGCTGCTGGACGACTCGCGGTACGAGAGGTGAGAGGACGGTAGCGCCTGGCGACCAGCAATGAGCAACTAGCAACTAGCCGCTGGTTACCCAGCTCCGATTTCCAAGCACGCTGCGCAACCCCCAAGTCGCTCTCTCCGACTGCCTTTCGAGAACTGCTATTCGCCAACCACCAATTGCCAATTGCCAATTGCTAATTGCTGACTGCTACACGCCAATCGCCATTCCCATCCCCCGAGTACAATCCCCCCAGATGACCACGCCGCCGGTCTGTTCCTATGAAGGGTCCGACTACCAGGAGCAATTCTGGGACCAGGGCGACCGCGCCTACGAGGACCGGGTCGAGGCCATCGCGCTGCGGCGGTTGCTCCCGGCGGGCGGGACTCGTTTGCTGGAGCTGGGCGCCGGGGCCGGACGCAACACGCCGCGCTACACCGGCTTCGAGCAGGTTGTGCTGGTCGATTACTCGCGAACGCAGCTCGAGCAAGCGCAGCAGCGGCTGGGCACCGGCAGGCGCTACATCTATGTCGCCGCCGATATCTACCGCCTGCCCTTCGCCCCGTCGGCTTTCCCCGTCGCCACAATGATCCGCACACTGCACCATATGGTCGAGCCTCGGGTTGCGCTGCGCCAGGTCCGCCGCAGCCTGGCCGCGGGCGGAGCGTTCGTGCTCGAGTTCGCCAACAAGCGCAACCTCAAGTCGATTGCCCGCTGGGTGCTCCGCCGCCAGACGTGGAGCCCGTTCGACCGGGCGCCGGTCGAATTCGCCGAGCTCAACTTCGACTTCCATCCGCAGGCTGTGGCGGACTGGCTGCGGGCCGCCGACTTCCGCATCGAGCGGCGTCTGAGCGTGTCCCATTTCCGGCTGCCGCTGTTCAAACGGCTGCTGCCGCTTTCGGCCCTGGTGAGATTGGACTCGATGGCGCAGTGGACCGGCGAATTGTGGCAGCTGACGCCCAGCGTGTTCGTCCGCGCCCGCGCCACCGGTGTCGATGAGCCGGCGCCCACCGGTGCCTTGTGGCGCTGCCCGGCGTGCGCCGGACTCGAATTGCACGACCAGTCGGACGGGCTGTCATGCGCGAGCTGTCATCGCGTCTGGCCGCGCCGCGACGGCATCTATGACTTCCGCGAATCGCCGGCCTGACCCCGGCCGTCGGCTATAATGCCTGCGACCCGGCCCGGCCGGGACCCATCGCACCGGATCGGCGCCGGCCGCCGCGGCCGGCTCGATCAACGACAGAGGGCCTCCATGCTCCCACAGCGCGAAACCCATCCAGTCGAGATCGCCGGCCTGAAGCGCAACTTGCCCCTGTTCCAGGTGGCGCCCGGGCTGCGCATCGCCGTACTGAACATCCTCGGCGACACCGAGTTGGTCCAGGCCTGCGCGGTGGCGCTTGGCGAGCGACTGCGGTCCGAGGCCTTCGATCTGATCGTGACGGCGGAGGCCAAGAGCATACCGCTGGCCCATGCCCTGTCGGTCGTCATGGCCAGGCCGTACATCGTCCTGCGCAAGGCTTACAAGCCGTATATGGGCGAGACCCTGCAGGCCGAGACGCTGTCGATCACCACCGGCAAGCCGCAGACGCTGTACCTGGACGAGAAGGATCGCGTCGCCGTGCGCGGCAAGCGCGTCGCGCTGGTGGACGACGTCATCAGCACCGGTTCGACGCTGGAGGGGATGCGCAAAGTCATGGAGCTGGCCGGCGCACAGATCGTGGCGCAGGCGGCGGTCTTCACCGAGGGTGATCCGGCAGAGTGGGCCCACATCACCGCCCTGGGCCACTTGCCGCTGTTCAAGTCCTGACCCGCAGCGCATGGAACCCGAACGCTGGGTGAGCATGCACGAGCTGCGCCGCAGCACAGGCGAACGCGGCGCGCCGATGTGGGTGGCGGTGGACGGCATTGTCTACGATGTCAGCCAGTGTGACCGCTGGCGCCGCGGACTGCACGAGGGCCAGCACTTCCCCGGCCAGGAACTGACGCAGGAATTCACCGAAGCACCGCACGGGGTGGAGGTCTGGGGCCATCCCTGCGTCCGGCGCATCGGCCGCTTGAAAACAGACCGGGCCTCCACCGACTGAAGCGGGGAGGCCCGGCTTCCTCTGCCTCGAAGGCCTACGGCCAGGTGTAGCGTACGGTATAGGTCAGGGTCTTCTCTCCATTGGCCGCCACGTGCGCCTGGAACTCAATCGTCGAGGAGTCCATCTTGGTGTAGTCGGCATTCAACTCGAGGATGCGCCATTCGCTCCAGCGGAACAGGTGCTCGACGACGCGCACGTCGACCGCCTCGTCCTTGTGATTGCGGAGCGTAATCTTGAAGGTCTCTTCGAGGGTGTGATCGTTGGGCGTGCGGAAGTCGGTCTGGATCCGTTCGCCGACGATATCGAACGCGTCCCCGACGTACAGCCGGACCTGCTCGCCCTTGGGCGTATGGTCGATGCTGTTCTCCCCGATCAGCAGGGCGGCCTCATCGATATCCTGCTGGTAGACCCGCACACGGCCCTTCGGCAGGTCGGCGTCCACCTCCTCGGTGTCGAATTCCACCATGACCATCACCTTGGGGTTGGAGGCGATGCCGTAGGACGGGTCGGTCTGCGGGTAGCCGTAGAAGCCGCAGTACCACGGGTTGGAGTAGCACTGTGCGCCGTCGTAGACGAAGAACTTGGCGGCAGGGACGTCGGCGGCGGACACGAACTCGATCTGCTTGGTCTCGTTGTCGCGCACCGTCACCGGCCGCGGCACGTCGTACAGGTGGTACTCGAAGAACTCGCGCTGCTGCACCGGCGTTGCCGTGGGGGCGGCGGCCTGCTCCAGCGCGATCTTGTCCGCCGCGAAGCCGGCTTCGGTAATCCGGTTCAAGTCGCCGGCCACGAGCTTCAAGTGGGCATCGCGGAACGAAGCACCGCTGGTGTTGCTGAGCGTGATCCACCCGTCCAGATCGAGGTGTGTCTCGTCCGGCGAGAGCAGCAGGACGTAGTCGGCTTGCCAGGCCACGCCGCCGGTCAGGTAGGTGACCTCGACGTCCTGCGCACCGGTTTGATCCGTCTGCAGCTGCCAGACGAGCGTCGGGCGTGTGCGCAAGCCCTCCGGCAGTTCGGGGAACGAGAAGTCCTGCACGTTGTCGATCTTAACCACAACTACGCCGCCGGCGGCGTCCTGCAGGATGATGTCCCCACGGCCGCTGAGCAGCGTGCCGCGATACTCGTGGCCATCCTTGGTCAGGACTTTGATCTCCTGGTCGAGGTACTTCTCCAGCAGGGCCTGGGCGCCGACCAGATCGAATTCGAAGTTCTGCTCCAGAACGCTGGTGCCCTGCGGATGGCTGATCGAGCGGAAGAGCACGCTGGTCGGGTCGATCGAGGCCGCCACGTCGCTGAAGGCGATCTCGTTCAGCCCCTCGGTCAACGTGAACTGCCGCCGGTCTCGCACCAGCGCCGTTCCCTGGTTGTACACCGTCAGGGCCACACCGGGAGAGGACGCCTCGGCGGCCGGGGTGGGGGTCGGGGCGACGGTCCCCAATCCGCTGCAGGCCACCGACAACACGATCATGGGCGCCGCCAGGAACAACAGTTTGCGCAGGTGAGTCGAAAGCCAGGTGCTCATTACGTCCTCCGCACGACAGGTCTACGGAAGAGACGCCGACGCCCAGCCAACGGTTCCGCACAGCGGAGCCTTCTGAAAGTCGACCTGATATAATCGCTCCGAATTGGAGGCGGGTGATGTCACCAGGGATCTTCGGACGCCGGAACGACGAGGAACGCGTGCGTCAGGAGGGGCGCCTGCCGCCGGGCCAATCGCTGACGCAGAAGTTCCCCGTGCTGCACTATGGGCCCGTCCCGGGGTTTGATCCGACCCGCTGGGACCTGCGCGTGTGGGGTGAAGTGGAGCGCGAGCTGCGTTGGACGTGGGAAGAGTTCCAGCGCCTGCCGCGCGCCCGCATCCAGATGGACATCCACTGTGTAACGCGCTGGAGCAAGTTCGACACGCTTTGGGAGGGCGTCTCTCTCGGGCAATTGGTGCGGGAGGGAATCCTTCAGCCCAAGCCCGGCGCTCGGTTCCTGATGCAGCACTGCGAGTTCGGTTTCACCGTCAACCTGCCGCTCGAGGTGGCGCTGGCCGACAACTTCCTGCTGGCAACGCACTTCGACGGCGAGCCGCTCTCTCCCGACCACGGCTTCCCGCTGCGCGGCGTGGTGGGCAACCTGCCGGGGCGCGCCGATCTGATGACGCCATACCTGTGGAAGGGCGGCAAGTGGGTGCGCGGGCTGGAGTTCATGGCCAACGACCGTCTGGGGTTCTGGGAACAAGCGGGCTACCACAACGAGGCAGACATCTGGAAGGAACAGCGCACGACCGGCGGCTGGTAGCCGCGACCAGGCGATGGCACTTGAAACCGCCTGCCCAGAGGGCAGGCGGTTGCGCGCCTGGCCGGTCGCGAGCCTATAATCGAATCGAGACCCGGATGGACGACGACGTCTTCGCCCTCGAGCGCGATCGCATGGTGGACGGATCAGCTGCGCCGGCGGGACATCACCGACCTGCGTGTGCTGGCGGCCATGCGCCAGGTTCCCCGCCATCGATTCATCCGAGCCGCGGACCGGCATCTGGCCTACGCCGATTCCCCGCTGCCCATCGGGATGCACCAAACCATTTCGCAGCCGTACATCGTGGCCCTGATGACCCAATGGCTCGAGCCTCACCCGGACGATCAGATCCTCGAGATCGGCACCGGGTCTGGGTATCAGGCGGCCATCGTGGCGCGGCTCGTGCGGCAGGTCATCTCGGTCGAGCGCATTCCGGAACTGGCGGCCGAGGCCAGGCGCATTCTGTCCGAGCTCGGGGTGAGCAACGTCGAGGTCGTCGAAGGCGACGGCACAGGCGGCCACCCGGACGGGGCGCCGTACGCCGGGATCCTGGTAACTGCCGGCGCGCCGCGCGTCCCTGATCCTCTGCGCCAACAGCTAGCCGAAGGGGGCCGGCTGGTGCTTCCGGTCGGGTCGCGCGACGGACAGATGCTCGAACGCTGGACGCGCCACGGGGATGATTTCCACCGCGAGCGGATCGCACAGGTGGCCTTTGTGCCGCTGATCGGGGAGCAGGGGTGGAACGAGGCGACCGCCGCCGGCGAGGGCTGGACCTTCGGCTAGGAGGTCCTGCCGGCCTCAGGAGCAGGGGATAGCGAAACGCGCCGCTCGGTTGAGCGGCGCGATGGATTCGTCCCGATCTGGATGGCTAGCGGCCGAGATGCATCGGCATGACAACGTGCAGGAAGTCCTCGCGGCCGACCGGCTTGATGACACCGGGAGACGAGGTGCTGCTGGTCTCGAGCGCCACGTTGGGCGTGTCAATGACGTTGAGCACCTCGACCAGGAAGCGTACATTGAAGGCGATCTCGACCGCCCCGCCGTCGACCGTGGCGTCGACGATGGTCTCGTTCGATCCAGTCTCCGCGGCGGTGGCGGTGATCTCGACCTTGCCGGGCTCGAGCTGCGAGCCGGGGCTGATGTGCAGGCGGGCGGAATGCGCCGCCTCGCGGGCGAAGATGTCGGCCGCTTTGCAGGCCTTGAGCAGGGCGTTGGTCGACATGACGCTGCGCGTGGTGTAGCTGGTCGGGATGATGCTGCGATAGTCGGGGAACGTGCCGTCGATCAGCTGCGACACGAGCTCGACGTTCTTGGAGCGGAAGATGACCTGGCCGCGATTGGGCGGCAGCGTCATGGTCACGGTCTCCTCGCCGTCGGACAGGATCCGGCCCAACTCGGCCAGGGCCCGGGCGGGGATGATGGCTTTGGTGGTGCCGGAGACCTTCTCGCCCAACTGGGCGCTGCGCACCGACAGGCGGAACCCGTCGGCCGCCGCCAGGGTCATCGTGTCCCCCGTGATCTCGATCAGGACACCGGTCAGCACCGGACGGGCGTCATCGGTCGACGCCGCCAGCACCACCTGCCCGATCATCTGCCGCAGGTCCTCGACGTTGAGCGTCAGCCCGGAGTCGGCCTCGACGCTGGGGAACGGCGGGAAATCCTGCGCGTCGATGCACTTGATGTCGTTGTTGAACGCGCCGCAGCGCACGTTGAGCGTCAGGGTGCGCACGGCCAGGTCCATGCTGACCGTGTCATTGGGCAGCGTGTTGACCAGGTCGACGAAAGTGCGCGCTGGGACGGTGATGGCGCCGTCATCGTCGACCTTGGCGCCGATCCAGCACGAGATTCCCAGCTCCAGGTTGGTGGCCGAAAGCCGCAGACGGCCGTGATCGGTGGCCAGGAGCACATTGCCCAGGACGGGCAGGGTGCTGCGGGTGGCCACCGCACGGGCGACCAGGCTTAGGCCGCGCGCCAGATTCTCTTGCAGACAGGAGACTTTCATCGGGAAAGTCCTCGGTGAGAGTCGATAGCCGAAGTATACAACGGAAGGTGAAGCGCAGGCATGCCGGTCGCGTGACTGCAGGAAGCGTGCCGGCGCGCGGCCAGGATGCGTAGCCCATCGCGAGACCGCGCCGCGGAGGGCCGTCTGGGCTACACTTGGAGCATGAGCGGCGTGCAGTATGAGACGGCCGACTTGCGGCGCATGGTGGTGCAGCTCTCCCGGCTGGTGGAGATCAGCGTCACACTGAACTCCACCGTCGATCAGGAAGGTTTGCTGCGCTTCATCGCCCTCTCCGCCTCGGATGTGCTGGAGGCGGAGACGGCGGTGATCCTGCTCGTGGACCCCGACACGCGGGCGCTGCAGGCCGTGGCCTCGGCCAGCACCTCGGCTAGCGCCTCGGCTAACGCCTCGGCCGGCGTCCGCTCTCAACCGGCGACGGGGACCATCATCCCGCAAGAGGGCTCGATCGCCGGGACCGTCCTGCGCGAGCGGCGGGCAATGATCCTGAACGAAGTCGACGCGGGGCAGGGTGCCCTCGGTCGAATGCCGGAACTCGCCCGGGAAACCGTGCGCAGCCTGCTGGCTGTTCCGGTGTACAGCCGGGACGAGGCCGTCGGCGTCCTGGAAGTGGCCAACAAGCACAGCGGGGACTTCGATGAGGCCGATGCGCGCACTCTGGCCATCATCGCCTCCCAGGCGGCCGTGGCGATTCACAACGCCCGCCTGCTGCACGATCTGCAGCAGGCCAACCTTGAGCTCGGCCGCCTGGACAAGCTCAAGAGCGATTTCATCGCCGTCGCCTCCCACGAACTACGCACACCTCTGGGGGTCATCCTGGGCTATGCAGGCATCCTGCGCGAGGAGGCGGGAGGGGAGAGCTCAGACCACGCCGAGGCGGTCCTTAGCTCCGCCCTGCGGCTCCGAGCGCTGATCGAGGACATGACGCACCTGCACCTGATGGGCGTGGCGACCGAAAGCCTGAGGTTGGAGAAGTCGGACTTGAGGAACGTGCTCGAGCGCGCCTGCGCCTCGGTCGGCGAGATGCTGACGGCGAGCGAATCTACCCTGGATCTCCGGCTGCCGGACGAACCCATGCCGGCGTCGGTGGATGCGCCGCGCCTCGAACTGGCACTGGCCAACCTTCTGAGCAATGCCATTCGCTTCAATGCGCCGCAGGCGCGCATCGAGGCCGAACTGGTTCACCGCGGTCACGAGGCTTGGTTCCGTGTGCGTGATCAGGGCATTGGGCTGGCGGCCGATGAGCTGAAGCGCGTCTTCGACCCGTTTTACCAGGTGGAGGATCACATGACGCGCCGGCACGAGGGGCTCGGCCTGGGGCTGCCGATCGTGCGCGGCATTGCCGAAGCGCATCACGGCCGGGCATGGGCCGAATCGCCCGGCGTCGGCAGCGGCACCACGTTTACCCTGGCAATCCCCTTGGATTGACCGCTTCCGCCGCCCTGGACGGCAGGCGCAGGATGGCGACCGTTCCCAAGAGGAACGCAACCAACGTCAGCCCGTACAAACTGAGATAACCGGCGGACGTACTCCCCATCACCCGGTTGATCGGATCGATCAACGCTCCGCCCAGGAGCCGGGCGACGGCGCTTCCCCCGGCGGTGGCGATGTTGGCGATTCCTAGATAGCGCGCCGCCTCAGCTTCCGGCACCAGATCTGTGACCAGCGCCCAATTGGCGCTCAGGAAGATGCCCACCCCCAGTCCGATGATCGCTCCGGCGGCGGTGATCAGTCCGGGGGTGCGGACGACGAGCACCATCCCGGTCCCGGCCGCCGCGATCAGCCCGGCCAGGGCCACCAGGGGCCTGCGCCCCACGCGATCGGCGAGCCATCCGGACGGCAGCGTGACCACCAACAGCACCAGGCCGATCACCGTCGACATGTTGCCGACGAATCGCTGCGCCTCCGCCTCGCCCATCTGGACGACGTCGATCATATAGAAGAGTAGGAAGGTATTCAGAGCGATGAAGCCGCCCCAAAACAGGAACCGGTTGACAAACCACCAGGCGAATGCCGGGTGCGCCTTCCAGTCGACCGAGAAGCTGCGCGCCAGGGTACCGATGGCCGGCTGATGCGGCGCAGGCGGCAGGCCGGCCGGCCGCTCGCGTGCCGCTGCCAGCGTGAGCACGAGCGCAACGACAAACAATCCGGAGGCGGCGCTCACCGCACCGACCACACTCCCGGCGGCCACCAGCCGGCCCGAGACCTGCCTTCCCACGACAAACGCCAGGATATCAAAGGCCGCCTTCAGCCCGGAGGCGGCGCCACGCTGACCGGCCGGAACCTGATCGGGGATCAAGGCCTGCCATGGCCCCTGCACCGTGTTGGATGCCAGCTGAATGAGCAACACGCCGGCGACGACCACGCCAAATGAGGGCGCCAGCGCGATGGCATACAGGCAGCCGGCGACCAGCACGGTGCCGGCGATGAAGTAAGGCGCCCGTCGTCCCCAGGGACTACGCGTGCGGTCGGACCACGCGCCGACGATCGGCTGCCAGGCGACGGCGACGATCAGCCCGGCGAAGGTGACAAACCCAAGGGCGGTGTTCTTCTGCTCGGGGACCAGCTCGAGCACCTTGTGGCCCAGCACCGCCGGCTCGAGCGTATTCGACACGACACCGAGGGCAAGCGAGAACAGCGTCACGGCGGCCAGGCGATACCAGGGGAGAGCTGTGGTGGGCCGGACTTGCATGCATGCCTCTCGAGGCACTCGGTACGGCCGGTGTGTAGAAGCTCGCTGGCCGGGACCCGCTGCCGCCGCGGCGTCCTGCAGGCTGAGTCGCTCCGGCCAGGATCAGATCGTCACGGTCTCCCCGGGTTTGAGGACAATCGGGGTCGTCGAGGTCTCGGCTCGGATACGTGCCGCCCAGGCTTCCGGGTCCTGCGCAATCAGACCCCATGTGTTGTAGTGGATCGGGATAACGCGCACCGGCCGCAGGAGTTTGACCGCGCGCAGCGCGTCGTCCGGCCCCATGGTGAAGTTGTCCCCAATGGGCAGTGCGGCGACCTCGACCCCTTCATCGCCGATCAACGCCATGTCGCCGAACAGCCCCGTGTCACCCGCCAGGTAGATGCGCTTCCCCTCCGGCAGCGTGAGCAGGAAGCCGGCCGGGTTACCGCCGTACGAGCCGTCCGGCAGACCCGAACCGTGCAGGGCGAGGGTGAGCTTGAGATAACCGAAGGGGTGTTGATGACCTCCGCCCAGATGCTGGGCGTGGGTCTTGACGCCTTGCTTGGAGAACCAGCCGGCGATCTCGGCGTTGCTGATCAGTGTTGCACCCGTGCGCCTGGCGATCGCCAGTGCGTCGCCGACGTGATCCCCGTGCCCGTGGGACACCAGGATGAAATCGGCCGGCAGGGCGTCGGGTTTCACGGTCGCCTGCGGATTGTCGGCCAGAAAGGGATCGACCAGCACGTGATGACCGGCTACGTCGAGGGCAAACGCGGCATGCCCAAGCCAGGTAAGCGTCGTCGCCATGGGAGCCTCCGGGAGAAGGGCTGAGTCCAGTATAGGGCAGGACCAGTGACCGACGAAGTCTCAGGAACTTCGGGAGTCGCTGGCGTCTTCGCGCAGGATGTCGGATGCGCCGAGGCCGGGCTGGCGCGGGCGCGATTGCTGGCTGCCGCGCCAGGCATCCAGCCGGCTGGAAAGCTGATGGCTGAGTTCGATCCAGTCGGAGACGATGAAAATGAACCCGGTCTTGTCCGGGCTGAGCATCAGGCGGTGGAAGAACAGGCGGACGACAAAGGGTCGGATCGGAAGTGCGTACAGGTCGACACCCAGCGCCGTTCGGCCGGCGAAGGGCGCCAGCAAGCGGCGCTCGCCGGTTCGCAGGACGGCGAGCGGGAACGCCCGGGCGACATCCACCGGGCGGGTCGACTCGATCCGTCGGTAAGAAACCGCCAGACGGAGGATCGGCGTGGACAGACGCAGATGATCGCGCATGGGCTGAACGTAGGCGAAGCGCGGGGAGAACGTCGTGAACAGGGTGAAGGCCAGAGCGACGACCCCGCCCGCCAGCAGCCAGTGGTCGGCTGGCGGCTGCGGCCAGGCGATCATTCGCATGCTTACCGGGTACCACAACCCAAGCAACAAGACGGCCAGGGCGGCGGAAGCGCGGCGGTGAGGCGCTATGGTGCGCTGATAGAGGAGCAGCGGGAAACGGTCTCCGGCGTCCATCCTAGGCCTGCCCTTGCGGCGCTGTCGGAAGCGTGAACCAGAACGTGCTGCCGCGGCCGAGCTCACTCGACACGCCCATCTCTCCCCCTTGCAGTTCGACCAGCCTGCGCGTCACGTTCAATCCGAGCCCCCACCCAGTCTGTTCTCGCACCGCCGGATTCTCCGACCGGAAGAACTGAGTGAACAGGCGTCCCAGATCCTCCTGGCTCATGCCGATCCCGCTGTCATTGATCGCCACGCGAATCCGCGCCCGCTCGGAGCGTGCGGCGATCGAAACCCGGCCGCCTTCCGGCGTGTATTTGCAGGCATTGCTGAGCAGGTTGGTGACAATCTGGACCAGACGCGTGCGATCAGCATACGCGTCCGGCAAGTCGGGAGGCAGGTCCAGGGTCAGGGAATGGCGGCGGGCGTCGATTTGAGGCCGCATGGCGGCGACCGTTTCCTGCACATAGCGAGCTAGCGGGATGGCCGCCAGCTGCAGCCGCAGGCGGCCGGTCTCGATGCGGGAGATGTCGGACAGGTCCGACACCAGCGCCGCCATCTGGTCGACGTTGTCGACAATGGTGTCGAGGAACTCGCGTGCCTGGGCGCTGACCGCGCCGGTCATCCCCTGGCGAATCAGATCTGCGAAACCGCGGATCGAGGTCATGGGGCTCTTAAGCTCGTGGGACACCAGCGAGACGTACTGGGACTTGGCCAGGTTGGCCGACTGGACCGCCTGGTACAGGCGTGTGTTCTCGATGGCCAGCGAGGAATGCTCCGCCAGGCGCAGCAGGAAGGCCTCGGCCTCGGGCGTGAACGGCTGGGATCGCCGCTGAACGCCGATCAAGGCAATCGTCTGCGTCTCCCTCCGCAGAGGGGCAATCAACCGGTGCGGCCGACCGTCTGGGCTGGCACGCCGCGTCACGAACTCGCCGTCCTGTATGGCCGGGGCGATATCCGGCGAGTCCGGCTTGAGGCTGGCACCCTTGCCATCGCCGGCGACGATGACCAGCGGAGACCGGTCGTCCGCGCGCAGGGCGATCCAACCTGACTCGGCCTGCGTGCCTCGCAGCCCCCAGTCAAGGGTCAGGTCAAGGACGCGGTCGAGGTCGAGCCCGGTGTTCAGCTGCTGATCGATACGCTGCAGCGTTTCGAGTTCGGCGACGCGTTCGGCCAGGGCGGCATCGGTCTGTGTGTACAGGCGGGCGTTCTCGATCGCCACCGCCGCCTGCGCGGCGAAGGCCGCCATCATCTCGAGATCTTGATCGTTGAACACGCCAGCCTTGATCTTGTTGTCGACGTAGATCGCGCCGGTCACCTGGCCCCGGGCGCGAAGAGGCACGCACAGGATCGAGCGCAGAGCGTAGAGCATGACCGACTGCTGGTTCGAGAAGCGGGAGTCGCTCTGGGCGTTGGTGGTGACTACGCCCTCGCCGGTTCGAAGCACCTGCTGGACCAGCGTGCGACTGATCTGCATGTCGTCCTGCTCGAGCGATTTGCCCTCCAGGTTGCGGGCGGCCTGCAGCCTGAGCTCGCCGCCGGCGCCGTCGCCGAGAATCAGGAAGCCGCGCTCCGCGCCGGTGAGCTGAATGACCGCATCCATGACCTGGTTGAGGACTTCGGCGAGCTGCAGCGACGAACCCAGGACGCTGGAGACGCGGTACAGGGCCGACAATCGCTCCTGTTCGCCGTTGCCGGAAGCCCGCAGAGCGGAGGAAGGCTCACCCATGGGCAGCCTGGCGCGTCGGCGGAAGCGCAAGCCGAAGGCGGCCGTAGGGACACAGGCGCCGAAGGACACACTCCGGGCAGGCGGGGTTGCGGGCGTGGCAAACCTCACGTCCATGTCGGATCAGATTGAGGTGCGCGGCGTAGTAGGTCTCGGGTGGAAAGGCGCGAGCGAGCAGAGCGTGTGTCTGGTCGAGGCTGGCCTTCTCCGGACGCAGACCCAATCTACCGCTCAGGCGGTAGATGTGCGTGTCGACCGGGAAGGCCGGCATTCCCAGGGAGAAGAGGAGGACGATCGAGGCCGTCTTGCGCCCGACACCTTTGAAACGCATCAGCCACGCCATGGCTTCTTCCGGAGGCATGCGGCGCAGAAAGCGCAGGTCGAGGCTTCCCTTCTCCTTGGTGATGGCCTGAAGCACGGCCCGGATGCGCGGCCCCTTCAGATTGGCCAGGCCGGCAGAACGAATCGCCTGGACGACCGCACGGGTCGGGGCGTCGCGCACGGCCTCCCAGGTGGGGAAGGCTGCCCGGAGCGCATGGAACGCCCGGTCGCGGTTCAAGTCGTTCGTGTTCTGCGACAGGATGGTGGAGATCAACTCGTCGACCGGGGGGAGAGGGTGCCTCCAGCGCGGTTCGCCGTAGGCTCCCAACAGCCGGCGGTGCACGGCCAGCGCGCGCGGGCGAAACGACTTCACAGTAGCATTATAGCAAGTGGGCCGGACTCCCGGCGGGAATGGAAGTTGACCGAAAGCCGCCATTGGAGCAAGGGGTTCGTGACGACATTTGTGCAATCCTGAACCGGTTTGACCTTTGAGGGAACACTGCTATACTCACCTTGCGAGTGAGTAGGACCCTGGCGGGGGTTACAGTTCCGCAGAGGACGCCCGTACCCGGGCGTACGACCGGGGAACGCGGGCTCGATGGCCGCGTTTTCGCATCCCACCTGGTGGCCTGTCGTGGTGCGTCCGACACGATGACAGCCCAGACGGCGGCTGGACGACAGCCCCGTGAGGACGGCAGCGGTATCCTGCTCGACCTCATCATGACTAGCAACGACTCCCTCGCTCACTGGCTGTGGTACCCAGTTCCTAACGTTCGTGTCGCGCGCCTGGTTGGGCGCGTTTTGCTTTCCCCGGCCGGGGCGCGCTACCCACCCCCGACGCAGAGACCTCTCGCGCCCCAGGAGGGTCCGTGACGCGCCTGTTCTTCGCCACCGATGTGCACGGCTCGGAGATCTGCTGGAAGAAGTTCATCAATGCCGGCAAGTTCTACGAGGCCACGATCCTGATCCTGGGTGGCGACATGACGGGGAAGGCCATCATCCCGATCATCGCCCAGGGCAGCGGCAAGTACAAGGTGACCCTGCTGGACCAGGAAAGCATCCTGGACGGGCAGGCCGAAGTCGACAAGATGTCCGCCACCATCCAGGACCGGGGTTACTACCCGTTCGTGACCGACCCGGACGAAGTGGCCGAGATCTCGGCCACACCGGGGCGCTCGGATGTCATCTTCCTCGACAAGGTACTGAGCACTATCGACCGCTGGATGCAGTATGCCGACGCCCGGCTCGAGGGGTCCGGCATGACGTGCTACGTCTGCCCGGGCAATGACGATATGTTCGAGATCGACAAGGCGATCGCCGCCTCCAAGTACGTCCACACCGTCGAGGGTCAGGTGATCCGGCTCGACGATCACCACGAGATGCTCAGCACCGGCTGGTCCAACCCGACACCCTGGAAGACCCATCGCGAGGAGCCGGACGAGGCGCTGCGCCGGCGAATTGAGCCGATGCTGCCCCAGATCACGGACATGCCCAACGCCGTGTTCAACCTGCACGCGCCGCCGTACGGCAGCGGGCTGGACGAAGCGCCGGAGCTGACCAAGGACATGCGGCCTGCCTACGCCGGGCGCTCGCTGATCCCGGTGGGCAGCAAGGCCGTGGCGGAGGTCATCGAGAAGTACAAGCCCCTGCTCGGGCTGCATGGGCACATCCACGAGGGCAAGGGCACGCGCAAGTATGGGCGTACGCTGTGCATCAACCCGGGCAGCATGTACGAGCAGGGGATCCTGCACGGGGCACTGGTCGACCTGGAGCTCAAGAAGGTCGGCAACTACGTTCTGACCACCGGGTGAGACCCGCACTCGGCCCGCACGTCTCCCCGGGGTGACGGAAAGGAGGGGAATCCGGAAGGTCGACACTGCTTGTGAGCGTGAAGCATGAACCATGACGCTCGTGGTTCCGGCGGAAAGCGTCGTCCCCAGGAGTATCCGGGCTGACGCGTATATCCACGGAGGAGGAATTCTCGATGTCTGAAGCAACACTCTTCGTACGTCGAGCAAGCGGCCTGGTACGTTCGTGGTCCGTCCTCGATGCCTTCATCTATGCGACTTTCTCGATCAACCTGATCACCCTCGGTCTGTTCATCTTCTCCTACTGCTGGTACTTCGGCGGCAACATGATCACGGCCGTGATCATCGGCGCCGTCTTCACCATCTTCGAGGTCATCCTGTACGCCAGCATGATCTCGGCCATGCCTCGCGCCGGCGGCGACTACGTCTGGCAGAGCCGCATCCTCGGCCGCGGCATCGGTTTCCTGCTGACGGTCACGGGCTGGTGGTTCATCCTGTGGCTGTGGGTGCCGCTCTACGGCCAGATGCTGGCCTACGAGGTGCTCACGCCGCTGGCCGCCACGCTCGGGTTGCAGCAGGCGGCATTGTGGTTCACCACCTACCCGTGGGGACCGCTGACCAGCATGTTGCTGGTGTGCCTGATCGTTTTCGTCTACATCGGCATCGGCATGAAGTGGTACGCCCGGATCCAGAAGTTCAGCTTCTACGTCGGGATGGCCGGCCTGCTGGTCGTCTTCGGCCTGCTGCTCTTCGGCTCGCGCGAGTCGTTCGTCGCCGGGCTGAATGCCAACCTCCCGACGCTATATGGCGTGCCCGCCGGGACGGACTACTACCAGGCCACCATCGACCTGGGGACGGCGGCCGGCACGACCTTCGGCGAGTTCGGCGCGGTGGTCGGGTTGTTCGGCGCCAGCTTCGCCCTGATCCCGATGCTGGTCTTCTACAGCCTGTGGCCGAACTGGGGCTCAACGCTCTACGGCGAGGTGCGCGGCGCCTCGGACTACAAGCGCAACTTCTGGGGCATGGCGTCCGCCATCATCGTCACCGCCGGCCTGGCAATCGTGTTCTTCCTGCTCATCAACAAGACCATGGGCTGGGAGTTCTACATGAACGCCAACGGCGCCTTCTGGAGCAACATCTTCTATGGCACCGACGTCGCCATCCCGGTCTGGCCGTATCCAATCCAGTTCGCCACCTTCCTGACCGGCAGCCGGGCACTGCAGTTCCTGGTCATCTTCGCCGTGGCCTTCTGGTGGATCGGCTGGTCGGGGACGGTCTTCCTGTCTTCGACGCGTGTGATCTTCGCCGCCGCCCTCGACCGGATGCTGCCGGAGTGGGTGTCGAAGATCGAGACGCGCACCAAGACGCCGATCAACGCCCTGCTGCTGATGGTGATCCCGTCGGTGATCATCTCGATCATGTACGCCTTCAACATCGTGAAGATGCAGTCGATCGTGCTCGATGCCACGCTGGTCATCGCCATTACCTTCTTCGGGACGGCGGTGGCCGGGATCATCTTCCCGTGGAAGCAGAAGGCTATCTACGATGGCTCGCCGATCTCCAAGTACAAGACGGCACCCTGGCTGGGTTGGGTAGTGACGGTGCTGTATCTCGCCGCAGCCGCCTACCTGGTCTTCTTGAGCTACAACCACACGCTGGCCGTGTTCGCGCAGTGGGCGGATCAGACGCTGCTGACGCACCTGATGATGCTGGTGGTCATCGTGCTGGGGGTCCTGAACGTCGTCCTGCTGGCGTGGGTGGCGTACTTCGTCGTCCGCAAGATGACGGCCGGCGGGCAGATGCCGCTCGTCACGCTATCCGGGCTGGTGTTCTTCGGCTTCCTGGACTGGCTGTTGATCGAGTGGTTCTTTGACCCCGGCTACCTGTACGGGATCGGATGGCAGAACAGCACCTCGATGCTGTTCATGATCATCATGTACGCACTGGCGGCGGCGATCTTCTTCGGGTTCAGTTCCTACCGCAAGCGCCAGGGCATCGACGTCGACAAGGTCTACAAGGAAATCCCGGTCGAGTAGACCCCGGTACGTGGCCGTGTTTCCCTGGGCGGCGCAAGCCGCCCAGGGAACTTCCGTCAAGCGCCGCATGTCAACGACGCCGTATGCGTTCGACGGGCATTGACTCCTGCGCGGGACGTGCTACAACCAAAGGGACTACCGGGTGCGCCGTGTCGAGGCCACAGGCCCATCGATGTGGCGAGAGGAGGTCTCCGACACCTGAGCCGAGCCATGCAGTGCCCCATTTCCGGCCCTGAACGCTTGTGGCACCTACCCCTTCAGGGTCCCCAATCCAGTTCCAAGCCAATGCAAGTCCCACTGGGAGGAGAAAGAACATGTCCAAGCTGAACCGCCGAGATTTCCTCAAGGTCAGCGCCGCCGCCGGCGCCAGCGCCGTTCTGGCTTCGTGTGGTGGAGCCGCCACCGAGGCTCCGGCCGCCATGCCCGATCTGACCACGGGTGAAGCCATCCCGATGGACGCCCTGGTCGCAGCGGCCAAGACCGAAGGCCAGCTGACGACCATCGCCCTGCCGCACGACTGGGCAAACTACGGCGAGATCCTGTCGACCTTCAAGACCAAGTACGGCCTGACGATCAACGAGCTCAACCCGGACGCCGGCTCGGCAGACGAGATCGAGGCGATCCGCGCCAACAAGGACAGCAAGGGCCCGCAGGCGCCGGACGTGGTGGACGTGGGCCTGGCCTACGGCCCGACGGCCAAGGACGAGGGTCTGTTTGCCAAGTACAAGGTCTCGACCTGGGACACAATTCCGCTCAAGGACGCCGATGGCTACTGGTGGGCTGAGTACTATGGCATCCTGACCTTCGAGGTCATCAAGGACGCCGTCCCCACGCCGGCGGACTGGGCAGACCTGCTCAAGCCGGAGTACAAGGGCAAGGTCGCCATGGCCGGTGACGTGCTCAAGTCGAACGAGGCCGTGATGACCGTCATGGCCGCCGGCATCTCGCGCGTCGGCGGAGTCGACGGCACGGTCGAATTGGCCAACGCGGCGGCCGAGGCCGGCCTGCAGTTCTGGAAGGAAATGAACGAAGCCGGCAACTTCCTGCCGGTGATCGCCGACCAGGGCAAGATCGCAGCGGGCGAAACCCCCCTGACGGTCGAGTGGCAGTATCTGTCGCTGGCCAATCGCGACGCCCTGGCGGGCAATCCGGACCTCGATATCGTGGTCCCGAAGACCGGTGTGCTCGCCGGCCCGTACGCTGGAGGCATCAGCGCCTACGCGCCGCATCCGTATGCCGCTCGCCTGTGGTGGGAGCATGTGATGGGCGATGAGGGCCAGCTCCTGTACCTCAAGGGCTATGCCTACCCGATCCGCTACAACGACATCGCTGCCCGCGGGCTCGTCCCCGCCGACTTGGCCGCCAAGCTGCCGCCGGCCGAGGACGTCGCCAATGCCGTCTTCCTGACCCTCGACCAGATCAGCGCGGTCAAGACGACCATCACTGAAAACTGGCGCAAGGTCGTGTACGGCGAGTAGGTCCAAGGAGAAGCGTATCGTGGCTGTCGAGCGCGCCCCTCGCGCCGACGCAGGCCCACGACAGGACCAGGGGGACGCGCCACCGGCGCGTCCCCCTCGCAAACCTCTCTCGTGGGCGTGGGTCGGGGTTGCACCCTTCTTCCTGTTCGCCTTCCTGTTCCTGTTTCTGCCCTCGGTCTCCATCTTCCTGCGGAGCTTCGAGAGCCTCGACCACACGTTCACGTTCCAGAACATCCTCGACATCTTTCAGAAGAGCGACATTCGGAACGCCTACAAGCTCAGCCTGCAAGTCAGCCTGGTAACGGCGCTCGGTGGGGCTTTCTTCGGCTTCCTGCTGGCCTACGCCGTGACCATGGGCGGTCTCCCCAAGGCGGTCCGCTCGTTCATGTTGACCTTCTCCGGCGTGGCCTCGAACTTCGCCGGCGTCCCGCTGGCCTTCGCCTTCGTGGCCACGATGGGCAACGCCGGGCTGGTGACGCGGATCATTGAAACCGCGACCGGCGTCGACATTCACGCTGGCGGCTTCACGATCTACAACTTCTGGGGTCTGAGCATCGTCTACATGTACTTCCAGTTCCCGCTGATGGTGTTGATCATGGCGCCGGCGCTGGATGGGCTGAAGCGTGAATGGCGCGAGGCGTGCGAGAACCTGGGAGGCAACACCTTTCACTACTGGCGCTATGTGGCGCTGCCGATTCTGATGCCGACGCTGCTGGGCACCGCCATCTTGCTCTTCGGCAATTCCTTTGGCGCCTATGCCACCGCCTACGCCTTTACCGGCAGCTTCCTCAACCTGGTGACCATCGTGATCGGCGCCCAGATCCAGGGCGATGTGCTCTACAACCCCGGCCTGGGCAACGCCATGGCGCTGGGCATGATCGTGATCATGTCCTTCTCAATGGTGATCTACATCTGGTCCCAGCGGCGGGCGGCGAGGTGGGTGCGATGAGACGGTTCCCCCTCTGGTCCTGGTTCTGGTTCATCCTGGGCATGCTGTATTTCTTTATCCCGCTGTTGTCCACCTTCGAATTCAGCCTGCGGATGATCAAGGGCCGCTACACCTTCGAAGCTTACCGGGTCGCCTTCCAGGACCCGCGTTTCTACCAGTCGTTCGGCTACTCGCTCCTGTGGGCGGTCGTAACGATTGTCATCAGCCTTCTGCTGGTCGTGCCCACCGCCTACTGGGTGCAGCTCAAGCTGCCCAAGGCCCGGCCGTATGTCGAGTTCGTCACGCTGATGCCGTTCGTTGTGCCGGCCGTCGTCCTGACATTCGGGCTGGTCCGGCTCTACGGGCGGCCACCCCTGATTCTGACCACGACCCCGGCGGCGCTGATTGTGGGCTACGTGGTGCTGTCGCTGCCCTACATGTACCGGTCGGTTGACAGCGGGTTGCGCGCCGTCGACATCCGCACTCTGACCGAGGCAGCCCAGAGCCTGGGCGCCGGGTGGGGCACGATCCTCAAGGACGTGATCTTTCCCAACCTGCGCGTGGCGCTCCTGAGCGGCATCTTCCTGACCTTCGCCATTGTGATGGGCGAGTTTACTTTCGCCGCCCTGATGGGCTGGCCGGCCTTTGGCCCGTACATCGAGGAGATCGGCGCCATGCGCGCCTACACCCCACAGGCGGTGTCGGTGATGAGCTTCCTGATCACCTGGGGCTCGATCATGCTGATCCAGTGGGTTGGCCGCGGCGCCCGCGGGCAGCAAATCCAAGTCGGCGGCGCACGTTAGGACAACGAGGCAACGATGGCATTCCTGGACATCAACCATGCAAGTAAGACCTTCGCCGGCGCGGCGGCGGTACAGGACTTCGACCTGCACATCGAAAAGGGCGAGCTGGTCTCTTTCCTGGGCCCAAGCGGGTGCGGCAAGACGACCACACTGCGCATGGTCGCCGGCTTCGAGGTGCCCACCACGGGCAGGATCGTGCTGAACGGGCAGGACATCACCGAGAAGGCGCCCAGCCAGCGCGACGTGGGCATGGTCTTCCAGGCATACGCACTGTTCCCCAATATGACCGTGGGGGACAACATCGGCTTCGGCTTGAAGATCGCCAAGAAACCCAAGGACGAGATCACGGCGCGGATCAAGGAGATGCTTGGGCTGATCCGGATGCCGGAGCTTGGCGACCGCTTTCCCTACCAACTCTCCGGCGGCCAGCAGCAGCGCGTCGCTCTGGCCCGGGCGCTGGCGATCGCGCCGCAGGTGCTCCTGCTCGACGAGCCGCTCTCGGCACTGGATGCCAAGATCCGCGTCGAGCTGCGCTACGAGATCCGTCGCATCCAGCAACAACTCAGGATCACCACGATCTACGTCACCCACGATCAGGAGGAGGCGCTGACGCTCTCCGACCGCGTGGTGGTGATGAGCGCCGGGCACATCGAGCAGATCGGCTCCCCGTTCGAGATCTACAACTACCCCAAGACGGCCTTCGTCGCTTCGTTCGTCGGAACCCTCAATCAGATGCGATGCCGGGTGGTGGACGCCGGCGCGGGCAAGCTGGCGCTGGGCGACCAGCAGTTCAAGACCAGTGCGCTGGTGAAGCCCGGGGCGACCGAGGCCCTGGTCATGCTGCGGCCGGAGGAACTGCACATGGGGGTCCGCGAGGGCGACAACAGCCTGACCGGCAAGGTCGAGTCGGTCGCCTTCCTGGGATCGGTCGTCCGCGTGCATCTCAAGCTGGGGGAGTCCGTGGTGACGCTCGATGCGCTCAACGAGCGCAAGCTGGTCCTGCCCAAGGTTGGAGAGAACCTGACCGTATCATTCCCCCCGCACGGCTGCTGGGTCATGGGCTGACCGGCGCCCTCCCGAGTCGAGGGGCTTGTGACATTCACCGTCCCCGCCGCCGGTATCCGGCGGCGGGGAAGTGATTTGTCGGTTGAGACGGGGTGTAGCCTTAGGGCCACGGTGTCGTGCCCCGCGACCCCCACTCCCCGTGTGTGAGAAACCCGACTCAGACGCCGGTCAGCCGCAGGCTTCAGCCTGTGCGGTGTCTCCTCACCTCCATTGCCTTCGCTCAGGGCGTTTGACTGGCCAGCCAGAGGTGTGGTATACTAATGGTATACACCATTCGTGCCTAGGCCAGAGCTTGCGGTATGAGTGTCTCCCCTGATCGCATTCTGACGCTGCCAATCGACCGGCCGATCGATCGGCAGACGACTGATGTCCCCCTCTATGTCCAAATCGCCGAGAGCCTGCTCGATCGGATTGAGTCCGGGCGATTGCAGGCTGGAGACCGCCTGCCCCCCGAGCGTGAACTCAGTGAAGGGCTGGGCGTCAACCGGTTGACGCTGCGCCGTGCGCTGCGAGTGCTCGAGTCGCAGGGGCTGTTGATCCGGCGTCAGGGCAGCGGGACATTCGTGGCCGACCCGAAGATCGAGCGCCAGGCTGGACGGCTGATCTCCTTCACGCGGGGCATGGAGCGCCGCGGCTTCTCGCCGGGTGCGCGCCTTGTCCGTGCGGAAGAACGTCCGGTGGAGGCCTCGCTGGCCGCGGTGCTGCACCTGCCGCTCCAGGCGCCGGTGTACGACCTGCTGCGCCTGCGTCTGCTGAACGACATCCCGGTGATGCTGGAGCACTACGTGATGTCGGTGCGCCGGTTTCCGGATCTGCGCCGGTTCGACCTTGACCACCGCTCAATGTACGAGGTGATGGAAACCGAGTATGGCGTGAGCATCCGCCGGGCGAGACAATCGCTCGAACCGGTGATCGCCAGCGAGTTCGAGGCCGAGCTATTGGGCGTCAACCCGGGGGCGCCGCTGATGCTGGAACGCCGACTGGCGTACGACCAGGACGACCAGCCGGTGGAGCACGGGCGCGATCTGTATCGCGGCGACCGGTTTCGCTTTGTGACGGAAATCGCCCCCCTCGAAGCCTGAGGGGCAACAGGCTGCGCCGCGGCCGCGGGGCCCGGCGGCGCACACGGCACGGCCAGGGGCCCGACACCTTCGCACGAGGTCGAACCATGCAGAACTTCGCAACCGTCCTCACCCCGGAGCAGGTGATCCGTGTGCACCAGGCGTCGCTGGAGATCCTCGAGAAGGTGGGTTTGCTGGTGCGCAACCCGCAGGCGCGCCAGATCCTCGGCCGCGGCGGCTGCGCCGTGGACGAGGCGACGCTGATCGTCCGTTTCCCGCGCGACGTGGTGGAGGACTTCCGCGCCTCGATCCCTCCGACCTTCACCTTCTACGCCCGCGATCCGAAACTCGACAAGACGCTGCCGGGGGACACGCCGGTCATCGTCACCGGCAGTTCGGCTCCCAACATCCTCGACCCGCTGAACGGCCAGGAGCGGAGGGCGACGTCCGAGGACCTGGCGCGCATCGCCCACCTGGTGAACGCCCTTCCCGGTCACGACGTCTTCTCGATCTCGACCCTGGCCGAGGATGCCCCGCCGGGACTGTTCAGCGTGACGCGCTTCTACGCCGCGCTGAAGAACACCGTCAAGCCGGTGCGGGGGAGCGGACCGCCGGAGGATTTCGAGAGGATCCTCAAGCTGCTCTTCACCATCGCCGGGAGCGAGGCCGCCTACCGCCAGCAGCCCTTTGTGACCCATCACTACTGCCCGGTGGTATCGCCGTTGACGATGGACTTCGACTCGGTGGCGGCGCTGATCTTCTACACCGAGCGCGACCTGCCGTGCTATCCGACCATCGTTCCCAACGCCGGCCTGACCTCGCCGATCACGCTGGCCGGAACGCTGGCGCAGGGCAACGCCGAGTTTCTGGCGGCGGCAGTGTTGGAGCAAATGGTCCGCCGCGGCAAGCCGACGATCTATGCCACCCTGCCGACGGTCGGTGACATGCGCACCGGGGCCTATGCGCCCGGGGGGATCGAGACCGGCATCCTGTTCATCGCCTTCGCCCAGATGGCGATGTACTACAACGTCCCCAACGGCGGCTACATCGGCCTGACCAACGCCAAGGTCAACGACGCCCAGTCGGGATACGAGACGGGGATGTCGGCCGTGGCCGGGCTGCTCGGCGGGGTGCAGATGTTCAACATCACCGGGCTGCTCGACTCGCTGATGGCATTTGATTTCGCCAAGGCGGTGATCGACGACGAGATCGCGTTGATGCTCAAGCGCATCCAGCGCGGCTTGGAGTTCAGCGAGTCCAACCTGGCCCTCGACCTGATCGCCCAGGTGGGGCCGGGCGGAATGTTCATGGATCACCCGCATACGCTCGAACGGATGAAGACCGCCGCCCTCCTGCCGGACGTCGCCGACCGCGAGGGGCGGCAGCAGTGGATCGAGAAGGGCAGCCTGGATTCGCAGGCGCACGCGATGCGGCGCGCCCGCGACTTGCTGACCCAGGACAATCCGGCCGTCTTCTCGCCCGAGGTGGATGCCCGCGTGCATGCCGCCTTCCCCGGCCTGGTCCGCGGCGACTCGGTGCCGCCGGCAGGTTGGACGCGCCCCGCACCGGCGGCCGGGCGGCGTGAGCGCGGCGAGCGCCGGCGCCGGGCGACGGAGGGTGAGGCATGAGGCTCCCCTTCGACGACAGGCGGCGGCCGGGACGTGAGGCGAATGGCGCATGACGCTCGCCGGTCTGCTGATCCTGTTGGGTTCGGCGTTCATTCACGTCGTGACCCACATCGCGCTCAAGCGCAGTCGCGACCGGACGGCCTTCGTCTGGTGGATGCTGTTGTTCAGCGGCGTGCTGTTCGCGCCGGTGCTGATCTTCGCCTGGCAGCCGATCCCCTGGCAGGGCTGGGCGCTGCTGATCGGAAGCGCCGTGTTCGAGGCCGGCTACTACTACGCCATCGCCAAGGCCTACCACGGCGCCGATCTGTCGATCGTCTACCCACTGTCGCGCGGCGCCGGCCCGGCGCTGCTGCTGATTTGGTCGGTCTTGCTGCTGCGCGAGCCGCTCACCTGGGGCGGGGCGCTGGGTGTGCTGACGATCGTCCTGGGTCTTTACGTCGTCAACCTGCCGCATCTGGGCGGTTGGAAAGAGCCGCTGCGCTCCCTGCGCCTGCCTTCGTCGCGCTGGGCGCTGGGCGCCGGAGCGTGCATCTCCTTCTATACGATCATCGACAAGGTCGGCATCGGCTACGTCACGCCGCTGCTCTACACCTACCTGGCACTGTGGTGGAGCGTGGTGATGCTCACGCCATTCACGTTGCGCGAGGTGGGGTGGAGCGGACTCCGCGCCGAATGGCGCTACTCCAGAGGTTGGACGGTGGTGGCCGGCTTTACCTCGCTGAGCGCCTATGCGTTGGTGTTGTTCGCCATGGCGCGCGGGACGCCGGCGTCGTATGCCGGCGCGATTCGCGAGTTCAGCGTCGTGCTGGGAGCGGCCTACGGCGTGCTGGTGTTGAAGGAAAGCAGCGGTCCGATGCGCTTGCTGGGCGCGGCGCTGGTGGCCGCGGGGATCGCTACCATCGGATTGTTGGGATGACGGGCCGGGAGCCGATCGACGCTGTGCGCCGCGCAGACGCGGCGCTGGAGAAGAGTCTGAGCGACTATGAGCGCCGAACGCGACGATCCGCAGCTGGTGTTGTTGCCATCCGGCAGGCGCGGCCGGGTTCCCACCGGCGCCAGCCTGCTGGAGGCGGCGCGCGGGCTGGGGGTCGAAATCGAGTCGATCTGCGGCGGCCGGCAGACCTGCGGCAAGTGCCAGGTGGTCGTTGAGACCGGCCGCTTTCCGAAGCACGGGATCGACTCGAGCGAGGATCATCTCTCCGCCGTCGGGGAAGTCGAGCGCGAGTATTGTGAGGTGCACGGGATTCGCGATCGGCGGCTGGCGTGCGCGGCGCAGGTGACCGGTGATCTGCTGGTCAGCGTGCCGGAGGAGAGCCAGGCACGCAAACAGATCATCGCCAAGGCTGCCACCGACCGGGTGATCACCGTCGATCCGGCCGTGCGGCAGGTCTACGTCGAGGTGGCGCCGGCGCAGATCGACGACCCGCGCGGCGATTGGCAGAGGCTGCAGGCGGCGCTTTCCGAGCAGTGGAAGCTGAACGACCTGCGTATTGAAATGGAGCCGCTCCGAAACCTCCAGCGCGCGCTGCGCAAGGGGCGCTGGGCGGTGACGGTCACGCTGTGGAAGGATCGCCTCGTCCAGCGCGTCGAGCCCGGCTACGTGGAGGGCATCCACGGCCTGGCGGTCGACGTCGGCTCGACGACCGTCGTGGCGCACCTGTGCGACTTGCGCACGGGAGCCGTGCTGGCGACCGAGTCGATGATGAACCCGCAGGTGCGCTACGGCGAGGACCTGATGAGCCGGGTGAGCTACGGCATGTCCGAGCCGCAGGGCGTCGAACGCATGCATCGCGCGATCGTGCGCGCCGTGAACGAGCTGGCCGAACAGGCGACGCGCCGTGTCGGGCTCACGCCGGCGGCGATCCTCGACGCCGTGCTGGTGGGCAACACCGTCATGCAGCACCTGCTGCTGGGAATCGACCCCGTCGAGCTCGGCGGGACGCCCTTTGCCCTGGCGACTTCCGATCCGATCGATCTTGCGGCGCGCGACCTGGGGCTGGAGTTCCACCCGGCGGCTCGCGTCCACATCCTGCCCTGCATCGCCGGACACGTCGGAGCCGATCATGTGGCGGTGTTGCTGGCGGAGGCGCCGCACCAGCAGGACGAACAGAGGCTGGTGATCGACGTCGGGACGAACGCCGAGATGTCCTTGGGCGGGAGGGAGAAGGTGCTGTGCGCCTCCAGCCCCACCGGCCCGGCATTCGAGGGCGCACAGATCACGCACGGGCAAAGGGCCGCGCCGGGGGCGATCGAGCGCGTGCGCATCGATCCGATCACCTTGGAGCCCCGCACGCGCGTGATCGGTCATGAGGCGTGGATCGAAGGCGGGCCGGATGCGGACCTACCGGACTCGGCCAAGGCGACGGGCATCTGCGGCAGTGGCATCATCGAGGTGGTGGCGGAGCTGTTTCTGGCGGGCGTCGTGCGGCCCGACGGTCGGTTCGAGGAGACAGCGGCGGAGCGCTCGCCGCGCGTGCGTTTCGCGGGCCGCTCGGGCGAATACCTTCTGGCCGAGGCGGGGCACACGGCCGGCGGCACGCCGATCGTCGTGACGCAGAACGATGTACGCGCCATTCAGCTGGCCAAGGCGGCGCTGTATGCCGGCATCAAGCTGCTGATGCAGCACCAGGCGATCGCACACGTCGACGCTATCACCCTTGCCGGCGCGTTCGGCTCGTACATCGACCCGCGGCATGCCATGATCCTGGGGATGATCCCGGACTGTCCGCTGGAACGGGTGCAGGCCGTCGGTAATGCCGCCGGGGATGGCGCCAGGATCGCCCTGCTGAATCTGGGGCAACGCGCCGAGGCGGCGCGGCTGGCACGCTGGGTGCAGCACGTCCAGACGGCCACCGAGCCTAACTTCCAGGAAGAGTTCGTGGGGGCCATCGCGTTCCCACATGCAAGCGACGAGTTCCCACATCTGGAGGGGGTCCTGCCCTCCAGACCGCCGGATAGCCGGATTGCCGCCTCGGGCGCGGCCGGCCGCCGCCGGGCATCGAGATCACTCTCTTGAGGGAGACCATGAGCGACGAACTGGATGTGACCAAACTGGAAACGCCGGAGCTGATGGACCAGATGAAGGACGACCTGTACGACGGCCTGGCCGATCAGGTCGTCGCCGGGGTGAACGAACTGCTGCGGCGGAACATGACGCCCTATGACGTTTTGACCAAGGTGCTGGTGGCCGGGATGGACGTCGTGGGCGTGGATTTCCGCGACGGCGTGCTGTTCGTCCCTGAAGTGCTGATGGCGGCCAAATCGATGAAGGCCGGGATGGAAATCCTGCGCCCGAAACTGGCCGAGACCGGCGCGCCGCAGATCGGCACGATGGTCATCGGTACGGTCAAAGGCGACATCCACGACATCGGCAAGAACCTGGTGGCGATGATGATGGAAGGCGCCGGATTCCAGGTGGTCAACCTCGGAATCAACGTCGACGCCGATAAGTTCCTGGCCGCGATCCGCGAACATAAGCCGGCGATCGTGGGCATGAGCGCATTGTTGACGACGACCATGCCCTACATGGCCGTAGTGATCAAGGCGATGCAGGAGGCCGGGCTGCGCAACGACTCGATCGTCCTGGTGGGGGGCGCGCCGCTGAACGCGGCCTTTGCCGAGGAGATCGAAGCCGATGCCTATTGCCGCGACGCGGCCGTCGCCGTCGAGACGGCCAAGAAGCTGATCGCCATCCGACGCAGTTAGCAGAAGGGGTGTCCGATGGGAGTCTGGGAGGCGCTGCTCGCCCGGCCGGGGTTGATCCTGGCGGATGGGGGGATGGGGACGATGCTGATGGAGCTCGGGCTCCAGTTTGGCGCGTCGCCCGAGCTGTGGAACGTGGAGCACCCGGATCGGGTGCGGCAGGTGCACCGCGGGTACGTCCAGGCCGGGTCGCGCATTGTGCTGACGAACACCTTCGGCTGCAATCGCCTTCGGCTTGGCCTGCACAACTTGCAGGACCGCGTCGTCGAACTCAACCGGGCTGCGGCAGGGCTGGTGCGCCAGGAGGTCGAGGCGGCGGGTGGTTCGGTGGTGGTCGCCGGCGATATCGGTCCCAGCGGCGGCATCCTGGCGCCGCTGGGTGAGTTGGAGCCGGCGCAGGCGGTGGAGGCATTCGCCGAGCAGGCGGGCGGCCTGATCCAGGGCGGGGTGGACGTCCTCTGGATCGAAACGCTCTCCAGCCTGGAGGAGATGCGGGCGGCGGTGGACGGGGCGCGTCAGGCGTCGCAGGACATCCCGATCGTGGCGACGATGACGTTCGACACGCGTGGCAGGACGATGATGGGCGTCACACCCGAGCAGGCCGTGCAGGAGCTCTCGTCCTGGGGGCTTGCGGCATTCGGTGCCAACTGCGGCAACGGCCCGGAGGAGATTCTGGGTGTCATCACCAAGATGCACGCCGTCGCGCCACAGGCCGTGCTGGTGGCCAAGGCGAACGCCGGCATACCGAAATTGGAGAAGGGCCGCGCCGTGTACGGCGCCGGGCCGGAGGAGATGGCGCGCTACGCCACGTCCGTCGCCGATGCCGGCGCGCGGATCATCGGGGCATGCTGCGGCAGCACTCCCCGGCACCTGGAGGCCATGGCGGCCGCCCTGAAGGGGAGGCTGGCATCCTGACAACACCCGCACCTGACAGCGAGGCGCGGACTGCGCTGATCGCGTGCGGCGCGCTGGCGCGCGAGGTCCTGGCCTTGCGCCAGAAACATGGCTGGCGCGCCGACGTCCTGGCCGTGCCCTCACTGCTGCATAACCACCCCGACCGCATCCCGGCGGCAGTGCAGGCGCGGATCCGACAGGCTCGGGAGCGCTACGCCCGGGTGATCGTCGTCTACGGCGACTGTGGAACCGGCGGCGAACTCGATCGACTGCTTGCGGCTGAAGGCGTCGAGCGCATCGCCGGCCCGCATTGCTACGAGATGTTTGCCAACGGGAGGTTTGAGCGGTTGATGACCGAAGCGCTCGGCACGTTCTTCCTGACCGACTACCTGGTGGGCTCGTTCGAGCCTCTGGTCATCAAGCGCCTGGGTCTGGATCGCCATCCAGAGTTGGCCCAGGACTACTTCGCCAACTACACCCGTGTGGTGTACCTGGCTCAACGCGATGAGCCAGGACTGCGCGCCGCCGCGCGGGCAGCGGCCGATCGGCTGGGGCTGCCCTTGACGGTGGAGCAGGTTGGATACGGCGCGTTGGAATCGAGGCTGGTGGAGGTGATGGGACGATGACGACCACGTGTGAAATCCTGTTCTGGCGCGACATCCCGGCGCAGGTGAAGACGCGGGCGGGGCGGCAACGCGCCGCACGGCAGCTGAGCGAACGATTCCAGCAGGCGATCGACGTGGCCGCGATGCACTCCGGGATGAGCGGGACCGACGACTATCTAGCGGAGTGGAAGTCGCGCCCGGTGCCCGATCGCGACGAGCCGCCTGAACAGGCGGCCGAGATTCTAGCCGCCGAATTGGAACGCACGTATACGCCCGAGCGTCTCTCGAAACTCGCCACCAGCGGCGGCAAGGAGGGCTAGGCCCACCCCCTCTCCCTGAAAGGGAGAGGGTCGGGGTGAGGGTCATGTCCTGGATCCAGAATCACCCGAGAGTCCTCGAGCTTTCCTACCGCGGCGCGCAAGCTGCGCTGCAGCCGTTCCGTCGCTGGCTGCGCCGCGGCGGTGTTATCGAGCGCCTGTTCATCGTCGGCGAGATGGCCACCAAGGGCCCGATCTTCGATTGCCGGATGTGTGGGCAGTGCATCCTGCACAGCACCGGCATGACCTGCCCGATGACCTGCCCCAAGACGATGCGCAACGGACCCTGTGGCGGCGTGCGGCCCGACGGGAACTGCGAGGTCAAGCCCGAGATGCCCTGCGTCTGGCTCCAGGCCTGGGAGCGCTCAAAACAGATGCCGGCCTTTGGGGACGAGATCCTCCGTCTGCAGCCGCCGGTCGACCGCCGGTTGGAGGGCACCTCAGCCTGGATCAATGAGGCCACCGGCGAGGGTGCGCGGATGCCTCCGGGATGGGGCGCATGACCGAGCCGTCGCGCCTGGAGCGCGTCCTGCGTTCGGGTCGGTTCGCGGTGACCGCCGAGCTCAACCCGCCGGACAGCGCCGATCCGATGGCGGTCTACGACCGGGCCCTGGTGCTTGCGACGGTGTGCGATGCAATCAACGCCACCGATGCCTCCGGCGCCAACGTGCACATGTCGAGCGTCGGTGTGTGCGCCCTGCTCACGCGAGCCGGGTATGAGCCGGTGCTCCAGGTGTCCTGCCGCGACCGGAACCGAATCGCCATCCAGGGTGATCTGCTGGGTGCGGCCGCGATGGGCGTGCGTAACGTGCTGTGCCTGACCGGGGACGGTGTCCAGGCCGGCGATCAGCCGGAGGCCAAGCCGGTCTTCGACCTGGACGCGACCTCGCTGCTGCGCACGGCCCGCATGCTGCGTGACCAGGGCCGCTTCCTGAGCGGGCGCAGACTCGATTCCCGGCCGGAGTTCTTCCTGGGGGCGGCCGCCAACCCGTTTTCCCCCCCGTATGACGTGCGCGCCGTCCAGCTGGCCAAGAAGGTGAGCGCCGGGGCGCAGTTCATCCAAACTCAGTACTGCTTCGATCTGCCGCGCCTGCGAGCATTCATGGCCCAGGTCGAAGACCTGGGATTGCATGGAAAGGTCGGCGTCCTGGTGGGCGTAGGGCCGCTGCGCTCGGCCAAGGCCGCGGAGTGGATGCGGACGCACGTCCCCGGCGTTCACATCCCCGACGAGATCCTGCGGCGTTTGGCCGGCGTCCCCGCCGACCGCCAGCGCCGAGAGGGACGCGAACTGTGCGTGGAGATCATTCGTCAGGTCCGTGACGTGCCCGGCGTGTGCGGCGTGCACGTGATGGCCTATCGTCAGGAAGAGCTGGTGGCAGAGATCATCGAAGCCGCCGGCTTGCTGCCCAGGGGCGTGCCTTCGGCCGGCAAGTTCAGCCCGCAAGGACCCAAGGAGATTGCCATCTGATGGATACCAGCCTGCGCTCACCCACCAAGGAAGTGCTCATTGGCCCCGACCATCCCTTCGTGATCATCGGCGAACGGATCAATCCCACGGGCCGCTCGAAGCTGGCGGTCGAAATGGCCGCCGGTAACTTCGACCGCGTGCTGGCCGATGCCCTGGCCCAGGTGCAGGCCGGGGCGCAGGTGCTCGATGTGAACGCCGGCATCCCGATGGCGGACGAGCCGGCCATTCTGGCGGAGGCCATCCGCATCGTGCAGGCGGCGACCGACGTGCCGATCAGCATCGACTCGTCGATTATCAAGGCGCTCGAGTCCGGGCTGGCGGCGGTGAAGGGCAAGGCGCTGATCAACTCGGTGACAGGGGAGGAAGAACGCCTGGAGGCGGTCCTGCCGCTGGCGAAGCGCTACGGAGCGGCGATCATTGGTGTGTCGAACGATGAGACCGGGATCTCACAGGACCCGGACGTGCGCTTCGAGGTGGCGCGTCGGATCGTCGAACGGGCCGAGAGGGCCGGCATCCCGCGTCAGGACGTGTTGATCGATCCGCTGGTTCTGCCCGTGGGTGCGGTGGGCACGGCCGGCGCGGCGGCCTTTCGGCTGCTGCGTCGCTTGCGCGACGAACTGGGAGTCAACACGGTCTGCGGCGCCTCGAACGTGTCCTTCGGGCTGCCGGATCGGGTGACGCTTAATGGCGCCTTTTTGACCATGGCGATTGCCAGCGGGCTGACCAGTGCCATCACCAACCCGCTGGAGGAGAGCATCCGCAAGCTGGTCCTGGCGGCCAACGTGATGATGGGTCATGACGAGAACTGCATGCGCTGGCTGAAGGCGGCGCGCGAGGCGGCCAGGGCCGAGGGCGGCGCGGAGGCCGAGCGCGCTTCGCGGCGGGAACGACGACGAGGCGAAGCGGCGGGCTAGCCGCGCTCGGGAAGGAAGACCGCCCGGCGGATCTGGCCGGGCGGTGTTGTCTGCGTCCGAAACGCCGCTCAATCGGGACGAGCCGCGTCCTCCAACCAGCGGGAGAAATCCGCCGACGCCAGGATACCCTCCGCCCGCTCCCACCGCCCGCTGGCATAGCCCCAGAAATCGTAGTCCAGCTTCGAGACCTTGGCCTGAATGGCGCCCCATAACGTCCAGCCGACATCGGACATCAGAGCGTACAGGCGCATGCGCGCCAGCAGGTGGCGGGCCGGCTGCCCGAAGTAAGCCCGGCACAGCTCGGCGTAGCGCGGCTCGTCGTACTGGAGCTCCTGGCATGTGTTGCCGAGCTCGAAGCACGGGTCGTTGTTGCCGCTGTACTCGAAGTCGATCAGCCGCAGCATCGTCCCATCGTCGATGTAGTTCTCGGCCAGCAGGTCATTGTTGCAGGGGACGGTCGGCAGCGCGTAGGCGCAGACGGCTTGCTCGATGCGCGCCACCGTGGGCAGGCGTTCGAAATAGGTTGTCGGGATACGCACCTCATGCTCGCGCACCATTTGCAGGTAGAACTCGATCAGGCGAAACATGTTGAAGTCTTTCAGAAAGCGCGGGCCGGCATGCAGGCGGAGGAGAGAACGGGCGATGCGCGACGGCATCCCGGGCGCCTGCAGGCTCTCGTTCGACATCGTCCTGCCCGGGATGAACTCAAGGACCATCACATCCTGGTCCGGCAGGTAATGAACCACCTGGGGCCCGACGCCTGCCTCGGCCGACGCCCGTGTGTTGTGGTATTCGTTCTTACGATCGACGGCCAGAAGCTCGGTGCTGGCGCCCGGGATGCGGACGAAGTACGGCGTGCCGTCGACCTCCACGCGGAAGTTGGTGTTCGTCAGCCCGCCCGACAGCGGCTGGGCCGAGACGGCCCGGCCCTCCCAGGCCGGGATGCGGGCGATGACCTCGTCGATCGAGATGGTCATACCAAACTCCTGAACGTGGGGTGACTGCCGGACCGGTAGGGGCGACCCATGGGTCGCCCCTCCATGCGAAGCCGCGACTGGCAAGCCCGCCTATACCCGCAGGCGATCGCCCTTCGGATCGTACTGCACGTCGTCGGCCACCTCCGCCGCGAGGCGCTTCCCAAAGACCTCCACCTCGAGCTTCGTGCCGGCCTTGGCCTGTGCCACAGGCAGGTAGGCATAGGCAATGTTGCGCTTGACCGTGAAGCCATAACCGGCGCTGCGCAACCGGCCTAGAACCTCGGATCCAAGCAGGACTGCCTCGCCGCCGTAGATCGTCAAGTAGTCCTCGCCACCGATGAGCAAGGTGCACAGTCTCTGCGTGATCCCCTGTTCCTTGATCTTCGCCAGGGCAGTGCGCCCGACGAACTCACCCTTGTTCATCCGCACGCAAAATCCCAGCCCGGCGCTGTAGGGGTTCTCGGTCATGGTCACGTCCATGCTGTAGTAGCGATACCCCTTCTCGAGGCGAAGCGAGTCCAGGACTTTGTAGCCTCCCGGCTCGATACCGTGCTTCTCGCCGGCGGCGTAGAGCGCGTCCCAGACGTGCAAGGCGCGCTCGATGGGCACATAGAACTCCCAGCCGAGCTCGCCGACGTAGGTAACGCGCTGGGCAAGCACCGGAACGCCCAGGATGTCAATCGCGGCCGAGCTCATGTAGGGAATTGCCTGATTGGAGACGTCGCTCTTGGTGACCGCCTGCAGCACGGCGCGCGCCTTCGGGCCCCACAAACCGATCGTCGCCAACTCCTCGGTGACGTCGCGGATCTCCACCGGCGGATCGTCGGGGCGGACGCCCATGCGCACGAACCCCAGGTCGTTGCCGATGAAGTTGGAGCCGGTGACCAGGCGGAAGTGATCCGCCGCCAGGCGGGTGATGGTCACGTCGGCCTCGACATTGCCCTTGGTGTTGAGGAACTGAGTGTAGACCGCCCGTCCGACCGGAACATCCATCTGGCTGTCGGCCAGGCGCTGCAGCAGGGGCAGGGCGCCGGGTCCGCGCAGGTCGATCTTGCCGAACGACGACATGTCGAAGATCGCCACGCGCTCGCGGCAGGCTGTGTGCTCCTGTCGGGCGCGCTCGAAGTACGGCGGCCGCGTCCAGCCCCACTCGCGCTGCTCGGCGCCCATGCGCCGCGTCGGCTTGCCGGGCTGGAAGTAGTTCACCCGCTCCCAGCCATTCTTCTCGCCGAAGACCGCCCCGAGTTCCTGCAGCCGGTTGTGGACCGGACTTAACCGGTGTGGTCGTGCCCACTCATTCTCGTCATTCGGATACCGGAGCAGGTAGTAGTACTTGACGCCCTCGCGCGTGCGCTCGGCGGCATAGGATGGGTCGGAGTAGTAGCGGCCGAAGCGCCAGGCGTGGAAGCCGAAGACATCCAGCGACGGTTCGCCCTCGACGATCCACTCGGCCAGAACCTTTCCCATGCCGCCCGCGCCGCCGTATCCGTTGAGGGACAGTCCCGCCGCGCACCAGAAACCGCGCACGCCGGGCAGCGGCCCTAGCAGAGGCCGGCTGTCGGGCGTGTAGGCCCCGGGGTGCCGCACGATGGTGACGATCTCGGCCTGATCAAGGAACGGGAGGCGCCGGATGGTGCCCTCGAGCAGAGGCTCGAACTGATCGTAGTCGCCCGGCAGCGCCTTGCCGCCGTGCTCCCAGGGCACGCCGTCGACCCAGCGCGCGACCGGGTTGAGCTCGTAACCGCCGACGACGATGCCGCCCGACTCCTCGCGCAGATACACCAGGTTGTCGGGATCGCGCACGCACGGTGTCTGATGCGGGAGCTCCTTGCCCGGGACGGCCTTGAGGGCAATGTGCTGGTGATCGACCGGCGTGGTGGGAATGTGCAGGCCGGCCATCGCCGCCACCTGCGGTCCCCACAGCCCGGCAGCATTCACCACAATCTCGGTTCGAACGTCGCCCTGGGTCGTGCGCACCTTGCGGATCTCGCCCTGCGGGGAAATTTCGAAGCCGGTGACGCGCGTGTCGGTATGGACCGACACGCCCATCTCGCGCACACGGCGGGCGAGGTCGGTGGTTGTCAGGTACGGATCGAGGTGGCCGTCGCGCGGCAGGTAGATGGCACCGTACAGGCTGTCCTTGGACAGTGACGGGAACAGCTTGAGAGTCTCGTCGGGGGAGATGACCTCGCATTCGAGGCCGATGGCCTTGGCCTGGCTGATGTTGCGCTGCAGTTCCTTCAGCTGCGCCTCGCTCGAGGCCAGCCGCAGACTTCCGACGTGCTGGATCAGTCCGAGTTCGCTGAAGAGATCGATGCTGTACTTGCGGATCTGCATCAACGTGGGCGAGGTGTGGAACTGAGTGACCAACCCGGCGGCCCAGCCCGACTCGCCGCTGGCGATCTCGCCCTTCTCCAGCAGCATCACGTCCTTCCACCCCAGCTTGGCCAGATGATACGCAACACTGACGCCCATGATGCCGCCGCCGATCACGACGACCCTGGCTTGATCCTTCATGCCGACCTCCAAACGGAAGAAGTTTGTGGCGGACGCATCTGGGAACACCCCTGCGGCACCTCGTCGCTGGCGAAGGCGGCGGGGCCTCGCAGAGGCCGGAGGGCCGGCGAGCCGGCCCTCCGGTAATGCGTGAGCGTGAGCAGCTTACTCGGGCGGGATCTCCTTGAAGGCAAAGTCGACGTTGATGCCGCGCGTCTTCTGCTGGTTCTTGACGATCAGGTACCAGACGAGCGACAGGACGATGATCCCGAAGGCGATGATCTGCGCCCACAAGCCCTTCGGGAAGTCGGCGAAGTTCCAGTTGCCGAGCACGCCCAGGGCCGGGGCGAGAAGGAAGGCGACGACCATGGCCATGCCGAAGCCGCCGCCGATCATGCCCAGCGCCGAGAGCCACGGTGCCTTATCCCCGCGCATCCAGGCAGCCAGGTGGTCGCGCATCGGGTACAGGAAGACGACGACTGCGGCGATCGCACCCAGGCGTACGACCCAGATCAGGACGGCGCTGGCGAAGGCCTGCGGAGCGAGCACCCACGCGGTCCAGATGAAGGCCACCACGCCGAGCAGGGTGAAGAGCAGGGCGACCAGACCATTGACCGTGTACTTGGATCCGGGCGAAGCTTCGTAGACGTCCTTGGCCCGGTAGGGCAGCAGGGCGCCGGCCAGGCAGGTGATGACGAACACATAGCCGCAGGCGAAGGTCACGCCCAGGGTCAGCCCGACCCATCCATGCACCAGGTTGTAAGCCAGGATGACCGGGATGCTGGCCAGGAAGTAGGCCACGTGGGCGTTGACCGGCGTGTGGTAGCGCTCGTTGACCTTGCTGACCCACTCGGGCAGCAGGCGGTCGAGGCTCATCGCCACCATGACGCGGGTCATGCCGATATAGCAGTTGTGCACGATCTGGTGCGAGTTGAGGATGTAGCCCAGACCGATGAGCAGGACGACGATCGGGCTGGCGGTGACCGCCACGGCGATGATGTTCGGCCACAGGTAGAAGCCGCCCACCGTCGCCTCGGGAATCAGCGACCAGTACCCGGCGCCGGCAACATACAAGAACTGCGGCCCGGCCAGGCGCTCGAGCCCGGCGGCGATCAGGGCCAGAAGGATGCCGGTGACGATCAGCGAACCGACGATGATGATCGACTGGTTCTTGAACGAGCGGGCATCCTTGATCTCACCGTTCTGCTGGGCCGAGTAGGTGGCCCACTGGAGTGAGGTCCAGGCGATGGGGGCCACGAGGAGCGTGGCGAGTAAGGAGGGCGGCGGGTTAAGGTCGATCCCGGCGGCAGCGACGGCGTCGACCGCCGTCTGGTAGAAATTGGCGCCGCCACCGGACGCGACGGCGAAGGCGTTCAGCCGTTCGACGAACTGCGCCGGCGGGGTGAAGAACAGCACGGCGAACATCACGCCAAAGGCGATCAGTACGACATACCACATCACCCACTGCAGACGGACGTAGTTCTTGAAGCCGGAGCACAGGATCACCAGGGCGACCAGGGCATTGACGATGCTGGTGATGATGATCCCGGTCGACTGGGTGAACCACACGCCGAGGTTGGAGAGGCCGGGGCTCTGCAACGTCGCCCCCAGCCCCAGGAACAGCGGGGCGAAGCCCAGGTAGGAGAGCAGCCAGCCGGACAGGGCTACCCATTGCAGGATCCAGATCACGTAGCCGGACATCACCACGGTGAAGGCCGTGCCGCCGCCGAAGACGCGGCTCTCGAACACGTAGTCACCGCCGGAGCGGGGCAGGGCCGTCGAGAGCCAAACGTAGGCGAACGCGATCGGGATCTCGATCAGCATGGCCAGCAGGATGCCCCAGACCAGCCGGCCGCCCGGGAGCGCGCCGGGCGCCCACAGGTAGGTCCAGGGGAAGATCAGGCCCATAGTCAGGATGTTGTAGACGAAGGCAGAGTATGGAGACATGACCCGCACAAGGCCGGAGGCTTTGCGGGTAAAGACCTCAGGGGTTGCGGTCGCAGTTGCCATTGCATCTCCTCTAAATGATCTGGCGATCCTCGAAACCACGGACACGCAGGATTGAGCCTCTCACGCACCTCCTTGGCACTGCGGGCAGGCGAGGGTCTACCCGGATGTCATCTGGTAGCCGTCGACCTTTCCATCCGAAAGATTGGCCAGGACGCCCCGGAGACGGCCCTCGCCGTACTCACTCCCGGGGTTAACACACAGCGTGCGGCCGATGCGAGCCGCGGCGGCGGATTCATGGATGTGGCCGTGCAGGCCGAGGAGGGGCTGGTGCGTCTCGATCGCCTTGCGCACCGATTGACTGCCGGCGCCGTGCATGACGAGCTGGCCGGCCTTGACGATCGGTGCCGGCGGATCGGTGTTCCAATCCAGCTCGGGACAGGTGTCGAGGGTCGAGTCCTTGGGGGGATCGTGGAAGTTGAACACGCAGTTCTGCATGTCGGTCACTTTGGCGATCATGCCGTCGATGATCCGCCCCAGCTCGTCGTCGGTGACCTCGCGCGGTGTCTTCCACGGCGTGGGGGTGCTGTTGCCGACACTGATCATGGCGTGCAGGTCGTCGACCGGGACGACGATGCCTTCGCAGTCGATGAACGACTGAGCACCGGAGGCCTTGATCGCCTCCAGCACGTCCGGGTAGTCGTCATTGCCGCCGGTCACGTAGCACTTGATGCCCGTCCCGGCCAGCCGCGACTCGGCCAGTTCGATCCACGACTCCAGGCGCTGGCGCGCCAGCGTGTGGAAGAGGGCATCGACCGCCGCCGGGTCGGCCGAAAGGCTGCGGAACTCCTCCTCGGACATGATCTTGGCGTAGAAGCCGAGCATGCCGAGGCGTTCCATCAACCCTTTGAGCGCCTCCTCGGACTCGATCAACTCGGTCGTCCCTTGCAGCGTGGCGCGGTAGCGGCCGGCGCCTTCCTGGATGATCGGGACGGCCATCTTGCCGATGATGTCGCCGCCCATGACCAGCACTTGGGCGTCGTAGAACTTGCCGGCGTTCAGAAACTTGCGGTAGGTGCGCTCCGAGCCATGCACGTCGGTGGCGAAAAACAGGCGGGTGGACTTGCCGGAGTCCTTCTTCCCGATGAGTGGCATGCCCGTCTCCTGGGGTTACGGTTCCGCGATCTCGTGGCCGTTGTCGCCTGCTTCGGGGCCCGCCAGCACGACATTGACCGAGCGCGCCTTGAGCTCGGCGCGCGATTCGGGGGACAGCCCGGTGTCGACCACCAGGGTGTGGATCTGGTCGAGCGAGGCGATCTCGAAATTGGAGACCACGCCCCATTTGCTGTGGTCGGCGACGATCACCACCGGCCCGCGGGTGCGGTCGACCATCGTCTGGGCGATCTCGGCCTCGACGCTCGACGGCGTGGTGCAGCCGAACTTCAGGCTGATTCCGTCCACGCCGATGAACGCCACGCCGGCACAGAACTGCCGCAGCTGGTCGTTGGCGAAACGCCCGACGGTTGACACCGCCCGGGGACGGAACGAGCCGCCAAGCAGGAGAACCTCGAAGGGGGTCTCGCGCGCGTCGGTGGCGGCCGTGATGTTGTTGGTTACCAGGATCAGGTTGCTGAGGTCGGTTCGGGCGCGCAAGGCCCGCAGGACTTCCGTGGTTGTCGTGCCGGAGTTGAGCAGGACGGTGTCCCCGTCCTTGACCAGCGCCGCGGCCGCTCGGCCGATCCAGCGTTTTTCGTCCGGGTGGGCCAGGGCTGAGTGCGAATAGGCCGGCTCGAGGGGCATGCGTTGGCTGAGGATCGCGCCGCCGTAGGCACGCTCGACGACCCCCTGGCGCTCGAGCCATTCCAGGTCGCGGCGGATGGTCGCTTCGGATGCGCCGAGCATTTCCGAGAGCACCGACGATCGCACGATCTGGTGGATCTCCAGGTACTCCCGGATCATCCGGTGGCGTTGGGCCGGAATCAGCGTCTTGGGCATCGTTTCCCTGTAAACGATTACAGAGACGCACGCTGGACGAACTTCGACCGACGGACGGGTGCAGGCCCATTATGAGGGATTCTGACGAGATTTGCAAGCAGCGTCGGGAAATCAGTCAATCTTGAGGCATGGACAGCCCCGAGGGGTGATACCTTCCATGTGTGGGTAGGACCGCAATACCGGCGCTTTGAGCGGCAGGCATTTGGGGGAACCGAATGGTGATCATCACGAGTGAAGGCTGATGACTGATTTTGGAAGGGTTTGTGCCAGCCTGCGCTTTCGGCTATAATGACGTCGTTCGCAACCGTTTGCAGGTCACCTTCCTCCAAGGGTGAACGCGATGCCAGAATCCGCCGTCGGGATGGGGCAGCAGGACCGGGCAGAACGCGAGCGCTTTGAGAGCGAGGTGCGCCGCATCGTCGAGGCCGGAACGGCAGCCGGGGTCACCCTGCGCCTGCTCGGGTCCCTCGCCTTCCAATTCCACTGCCCGGCCATGGGATCGCTGCAAGAGAAGATGGGCCGCGCCTACACCGATATCGACTTCGCCGGCTACGGGCGGGAATCCAAGAACGTGCGCGCCCTGATGGCCGGCCTGGGCTACTCGGAAGACAAGGAAGTGTGGGTGGTCTCCGAAGGCAGCCGGGCGATCTTCAACCATCCCGGGCTCAAGCTGCACGTCGACGTGTTCTACGAGAAGCTGGATTTCAGCCACGTCATCCCCTGGGCCGGACGCCTGGAGATGGACTCGCCCACCCTGCCGCTGGCCGAGATGCTCCTGGAGAAGATGCAGATCGTGCAGATCAACGAGAAGGACGTGATCGACACGATCATGCTCCTGCTCGAGCATCCCCTGGGAGATCACGACCGCGAAACGATCAACATGAACCGCGTCGCCAAGCTTTGCTCGGAAGAATGGGGGCTGTGGCGCACGGTGACGATGAACCTGAAGAAAGTGCGCCAGCTGGCCGCCGGCTACCCCCAACTCACCGAACAACAGAAGAATGACGTGGCGATCCAGATCGATGGGGCGCTGGCGCATCTCGAAGCCTCGCCCAAGTCGATGGCCTGGCGCATGCGCGCCCGGGTCGGGGATCGGGTGAAATGGTACAAGGACGTCGACGAAGTCATGTAGGCGCCCTGCGACCGGCGCCAGGCCGGGGAGACCCGCGATGAAGAAGACCGCACGCGACTTGATGCACCGGGGCCTGATCACCTGCAAGACCACCACCACGCTGGGCCAGGTGGCCACACTGTTGACCGAACACCACGTGCACGCCCTGATCGTCACCGACCGTGACGGCCGGCCGGTGGGCGTGATCAGCGACTTCGACCTGCTGGCCGGGGAATGGCTGTCCACCGATGAGGCCAGCCTGGCGACCATGCGTGCCCTGACCGCCGGCGATCTGATGACCACCCCGATCGACATGGTCGAGGCCGACGTCCCGGCGCACCTCGCCGCCCACCGCATGGTCGATGAGGGCATCAGCCGCCTGCTGGTCACCGAGAAGGACAAGCCGGTCGGTGTGGTGTCGATCTCCGATTTCGTCGCCCATCTGTCCGAGACGCAGACGGTGAAGCGCGGCACGGTCGAGGATGTGATGTCGCGCGCCATGCTCATCACCCGGCAGGAAACCCCGATCGTGGATGTGGCCCGGGTGATGACCAGCGCCCACTTCCGTTCGGTGATCGTGGTGGAGGACGGCGGCAAGCCGATCGGTGTGGCCAGCGGGCTCGACCTGCTGTCCTTCTGCAGCGAGGAAGGCTGCCACAACGTTCCCGTGGTCCAGGCGATGCACGATGCCCTGACCATCGCTCCGTCGGCCAGCCTGCGCCAGGCGGCCACGACGATGATCGAGAAGCACCACCACCGACTGGTGGTCGTCGATCCGAAGGCGCCGGACAGCATCCCGCTGGGGGTGATCTCGAGCTTCGATATTGTGGCCGAGATGGCGCAGGTGGGGTCGGTCTGGCAGCCGTGAGGCCCGTGCGCCGGCCCACGTGCCGGCCGTCACGCGCCTTGTGACACTCATCACTTGACCGGTTCGTAGGGCGGCAGTAGGTTGAGCCAGAGCCGGTCAGACCTGCCGCAGGCCCCCTCCCGGGGGCTGCGGGCTATGTCGTGTTCGGGATAACGCGCGTCACGCAGTTTGGGGGTGCCACGCGTGGGACAACTTACGAAAGGAGGTGGCCACCACACTCGCCTGCTCTGAGAATCGCGCGGGGGTCTGGGAACCAGTCATCATCCTGTCTTCGCATTATCTGGCCCAACCCCCACCCTCCCGGGAGCACCGTATGGCGCGGCCCCGGGTGTATGCCGGACCTTCCAACACTGAGGAGAAAAGCTCATGGCTGACATGAAGGGCAAGACCCGCGAAGAGGTTATTGCGGCCGACGTCAAAGAATTGCACAAGCTCGGCTACGCCCAGCAGCTGTTCCGCGAAATGGGCGGGTTCTCCAACTTCGCCATCTCCTTCTCGATCATCTCCATTTTGACCGGCGCCATGCTGCTCTACGGGTACGGCCTGAAGTTCGCCGGCCCGATGATCAACACCATCGGCTGGCCGCTGGTCAGTATCTTTACCATGATCATCGCCGCCTCGATGGCCGAGATCGCCTCGGCCTACCCGACCGCCGGCGGCCTGTACTTCTGGGCCACCAAGCTGGGCGGCGTCGGCTGGGGCTGGGTGACCGCCTGGTTCAACATGGTCGGCCAGGTGACGATCACCGCCGGGATCGACATCGCCGTCGCGATCTACTTCGTCGGCATGATCACCCGGATGTTCGGCCTCGACCCGGCCATGCCGGTGCTGGGCGGCATGTTCGGCTGGACGCTGACCTCGTGGGGATTCTATCTGTTCATCATGGTCATCGTCATGATCCCGCAGGTGTTGATCAACATCTACGGCATCAAGCTGACGGCCAAGCTCAACGACTTCAGCGTCTACTGGCACATCATCGGCGTGCTGGTGATCGCCCTGCTGCTCACGATCTTCGGCAAGAACCATCAGCCGTTCTCGTTCGTCACGCAGTACGTGAACACCGTCAGCCCGCTGGACGCCTCCTCGGGGACGTTCGCCGACGGGACCTCCGGACCGGCCCTCTTCCTGGGCGCGCTGGTGGTCAAGTCGCCGCTCTTCGCCCTGTTCCCCGGGTTGGTGAACCTGTACAAGGTGGCGCCGTTCGTCCTGGTCTTCCCGCTGGCCTTCCTGCAGGCGCAGTGGACCTACACCGGCTACGATGCCTCGGCGCACGTGGCTGAGGAAACGGTGCTGGCCCGCCTGAACAGCGCCTGGGGCGTGTTCCTGTCGGTGGCCGTCTCGGCCGTCGTCGGCTATATCGTCCTGATGGCGTTCACCTTCAATATCCCCGACATCGCCGCCACCGCGGCTGACCCGTACCCGGTCCTGTACATTGCGTACCAGGGCCTGAGTAAGTTCTTCGCCGACCTGATCGCCATCATCGTCTTCGGCGGCATGTGGCTGTGCGGTCTGGCGACCGTCACCAGCATGTCCCGGATGTTCTTCGCCTTCGCCCGCGATGACGGCATGCCGTTCTCGTCGTCCTTCCGCTTCATCCACCCGACGCTGCGCACGCCGACCAAGTCGATCATCATCACCTCGATCCTGGCCGTGCTGCTGACCGCCTACTCGGCGGCCTATTTCGTGGTGACGTCGATCTCGACCATCACGCTCTACGTCGCCTACAACATCCCGATCTTCCTGAACGTGCGCAACAAGATGATGAAGAAGGGCACCTTCACGACCAAGGAGAATGCCCCGTGGAGCCTGAAGGCTTGGGGCCCGCTCCTGAACGTGATCGCCGTCGTGTACACCATCTTCATCTGCATCGTCCTGCTGCTGCCACCGAACGAGCTTGTGCTCTGGACTTTGGTGGGCTTTGCGGTGATCCTCGTCGTCTACTGGTTCGCCTGGGCCCGTAAGAACTTCAAGGGGCCCAAGGCGGCGGCGGAAGCGGATCTGCGCCGCATCGAGGCCGAGTTCGCTGCTGCGGCCAAGGGCGGCGACTAGCCATCGCTGAACGCCAGGGGCCGGCCCGCTCCCATGGGGCCGGCCCCACCCTCAACCGGCTGACGCCAGGAGCAATCCAATGGGACTGACACTCGAACAAGCCATCGCAAGGGTCCCGTTCCTCAAGGACGCCAAGGACATCAAGACGACGGAACTCAAGGGCGGGATCACCAACCTGAACTACAAGATCGAATTGGGCGGCAAGGCGTACGTCCTGCGGGTCACCGGTGAGACCACGGGCCTGCTGGGGATCAAGCGCGACGTCGAGTATGCCTCGAACAAGGCCGCCGGCGAGCTGGGGATCGCGCCCGAGGTGTACTACTTCATCGAGCCGGAAGGCTACCTGGTGACGCGCTTCATCAAGGGCAAGGTCATCCCGCCGGCGGAAATGGCCACGCCCTACAACATCCGGCGCGTGATCCGCAAGCTGCGCATGTACCACACGCGGGCCCCCGAGGTGAAGGGCGAGTTCAACGTCTTCCGCCGCGTCGAGCACCTGATCAAGATCTCCAAGGAACACAACAGCAAGTTCCCCTTCGACTTCGACTGGATCATGCAGATGATGCACGGGGTCGAAGAGGCGCTGCTCAAGGACCCGTATGTGCCGACGCCCTGCCACTGCGACCTGCTCAACCTGAATTTCCTCGACGAGGAAACCCCCGGCGAGATCGGCGAGATCAAGATCCTCGACTGGGAATATGCCGGCATGGGCGACATCTTCTTCGACCTGGGCAACTTCTGCCACCACCATCGCTTCAGCGATGAATTGGTGCAGGTGCTGCTCCAGGAGTACTTCGGCGAGGTGACCCCCAAGGTGTTTGCCCACCTCAAGCTGATGTGGCCGATGTCGACCATCCACGAGGCGATGTGGGGGACGACGCAGACGGGGATCTCCACGCTGGACGAAGACTTCCAGGGTTATGCCGATCTATGGTTTGCCCGCACGCGGGAAGCCATGATCGATCCCCGCTGGCCTCAGTGGCTAAAGGACGTAGCGAAGAAATGACCAATCTGCCTACTCAAGCGCGAGTCGTCATCATCGGAGGCGGCGTCGGCGGCACCTCCGTCGCCTATCACCTCACCCAGATGGGGTGGAAGGACGTCGTGCTGCTCGAGCGCGGGGAACTCACCTGCGGCTCGACCTGGCATTCGGCTGGCCTGGTGGGCCAGCTGCGTTCCGACTTCAACCTGACGCGCATGATGAAGTACAGCACCGACCTGTACCGGCGGCTCAAGGAAGAAACCGGACAGGACACGGGCTGGCGCGAGGTTGGCGGCTTGCGTTTGGCATCGACCCCGCAGCGGATGGAGGAGCTCAAACGGCAGGTGGGGTTCGCCCGCTCGTTTGGCATGCCGCTGGAAATGATCAGCACGGCCCAGGCCAAGAAGATGTTCCCGCTGATGAACGACGAGGGCGTGCTGGGGGCGGTGTTGACCCCGACGGACGGCAGCATCGATCCGACGGGGCTGACCATGGCACTCGCAGCGGGCGCCAAGAGCCGCGGCGCCCGCATCTTCCTCGACACCGAGGTCACCGGCATCACCACCAAGAACGGCCAGGTGGACGAGGTCATCACCAATCAGGGGCGGATCAAGACCGAGATCGTGGTCAACTGCGCCGGGCAGTGGGGCGGCGTCATCTCCAAGATGGTCGGCATCACGCTGCCGATCGTGCCCTTCGCCCATTTGTACCTGATCACCAAGCCGGTGGAAGGCCTGGACCACAACGCGCCGACGATGCGCGACCCGGACCACCTGGTCTACTGGCGCGAGGAGGTCGGCGGCTTCATCACCGGGGGCTACGAAAAGAACCCGCGCGCTCTGCAGATGAGCGACATCGCCGGGGAGTTCAAGTACAAGTTGTTCCCGCCGGACTGGGAGCGATTCACGCCTCTGATGGAGAACTCCATCCTGCGTGTGCCGGCGGTCGAGAAGGCCGAGATCATCCAGCTGCTGAACGGGCCGGAGGGCTTCACGCCCGACGGCGAGTTCCTGCTCGGCCCGACGGACGTGCGCGGCTTCTGGGTGGCGTGCGCCTTCTGCGCCCACGGCCTGGCGGGCGCCGGCGGGCTCGGCAAGGCCATGGCCGAGTGGATCATCGAGGGCACGCCGGAATGGGACTGCTGGCGGCTGGACGTGCGCCGCTTCGGTCCGCACTACGCCAGCCCGCAGTTCATCTGGAACCGGACCTACGAGAGCAACACCAAATACTATGACATCCACCTGCCCGGCGAGGAGCGCGAGTCGGAACGGCAGTTCCGCCTCGGGCCGGCCTACGGCCGGGAGAAGGACCTGGGGGCGCACTTCGGCGAGAAGTTCGGCTGGGAGCGTCCCAACTGGTACACGCCGTATGAGCAGGCTGCCAAGCACGGCTACAAGCCGCGCGGCTGGCCGGGCATCCACTGGTCGCCGGCCGTCGGATATGAGCACCTGCAAACTCGCGCCGTCGCCGGGCTGTTCGACGAATCGTCCTTCAGCAAGATCGAGGTGCGCGGGCCGGGAGCGCTCAAGCTGCTGCAATACTTGTGCGACAACGACATCGACAAGCCGGTCGGCAGCTGCATCTACACCTCGATGCTCAACGCCCGCGGCGGGATCGAGTGCGACTTCACCGTGACGCGCACGGCGGCCGACCGCTTCCTGATCATCACCGGCACCGCCTTCGGCCAGCACGACCTGTCATGGATCCGGCTGCACATGCCCACCGACGGCTCGGTGTCGGTCGACGATGTCACTTCCTCCTACGGCTGCTTTGGACTGTGGGGCCCCAAGGCACGCGAGATCCTGGCCAAGGTCACCCAGGACGACATCTCCAACGCCGGCTTCCCCTACATGACGGCCAGGCGCATCAGCGTCGGCACCGTCCCGGTGCTGGCAGTGCGCGTGACCTACGTCGGGGAACTTGGGTGGGAGTTCTACTTCCCGATGGAGTACGGTGCGCGCCTGTGGGACACGCTGTGGGCGGCCGGCGAACCGGAGGGAATGGTCGCGGCCGGTTACAAGGCGATCGACACGCTGCGCCTGGAGAAGGGCTATCGCTACTGGGGAGCCGACATCTCCCCCGACTACTCGCCCTACGAGACGGGGATGGGCTTCGCAGTCAAACTGAACAAGAGCGACTTCCTGGGCAAGGCCGCGCTGGTGAAGCAGAAGGCCGAAGGCATCAAGCAGAAGCTGTGCTGCTTCTCGCTTTCCGATCCGACGGTGATCGCCCTGGGCAACGAACCGATCCTGAAGGGCGACAAGGTCATCGGCTGGATCACGTCGGGCGGCTACGGTTACAGCGTCAAGAAGAGCATCGCCTTCGGCTACCTGCCGATCGAGGACGCCAAGTTGGGCAACGAGTTTCACACCGACTGGTTTGGGGAGCGGATCGCGCTCAAGGTGGAAGCCGATCCGCTGTACGACCCGAAGGGCGAACGCATCAAGTCCTAGCTGCCGCTCGGCCGCAGGCAGGACCAAGGGCCCGGAGTCGCCCGCCTCAGGGCCCCGGGCCCTTTCTGCCAGCGGATGCCGGACAAGCGTCAGCCTCGTAAGGTGAGTTTGGGGACGGAGGCGGCCCCATCGTCCGGTGTTAGGATTGAGGGACGGGCGGCAGGCCCGGCACGTTTTCACAAACCAAGACAGGGGAGACCCTAGCATCGTTCGCAGGAGGACAACCGATGGCCGAGAGTGTATTGGAGCGACTGCAGAGAGCCAATCCGGACGCCGAGATCTGGTGGGACTCGTCCCCGTTGGTCTTCGACGGCTGGGTGAAGAAGAACGTCGACGCCGCGGCGGCAGGGCAGAAGAAGGAGCTGGAGGCCCAGCTCAAGCGCCTGTTCGTCTGGGACGACATGGGCAAGAGCGTCTTCCGCGGCTGCACGACCAACCCGCCTCTGTCGCTGACGGCGATCAAGACCGACCCACCGATGTGGGAGAAGTGGGTCGACGACACGATCAAGGCCAACCCCGGGATCCAGCTCAAGGACCTGTGGTGGATGACCTACAAGGAGATCGTCAAGCGCGGGGCGCAGAAGCTGCTTCCGCTGTTCGAGGCCTCGGGCGGCCGCTATGGCTGGGTCTCCGGCCAGCTGGACCCGCGCTTGTTTACCGAGAAGGAAATCATGTACGGGCAGGCGGATGAGCTCCGTGCTCTCTCGAAGAACGTGATGATCAAGGTGCCGGCCAGCCAGCAGGGCGTGGACGTCGTGCGCCACCTGACCTCCAAGGGCATCTCGACGAATGTGACCACCTGCTTCACGCTGCCGCAGATCATGGCCGTGGCGCGGGCGGCACAGGAAGGCCTGGCGGATGCGGCCAAGGCCAAGACCGATATTTCCGGCTGGCGCGCGGTCATCACGCATATGCTCGGCCGGCTGACCGAGCGCCCGATCCTCCCCGAGCAGGCCGCCTACTACGGCGTCAACTGGACCGAGGCCGACCGCAAGTGGTTCGGCATCGGCGTCTTCCGCCGGGCGTATCGCATGCTCAAGGAAGGTGCCTATCCGAGCAAGATGCTGATGTGCTCGGTGCGCACCGGCCCGCTGGTGAACGGCAAGATGCGCTACTGGGATGTCGAGGAAATCTCCGGCGGCGACATCGTCTACACGCTGCCGCCGAGCGCGCTCGAGCCGTTGTTCCAGCTCGGCGACGCGCTGGAGTTCCGCGAGACGGCCATCGAGGAGGAGATCCCGGAGTCGACGCTGGAGAAGATCTACCAGATGCCTTTCACCATGCAGGCCTACGAGCCGAACGGGCTGTCGCTCGACCAGTTCAACACGCACCCTTCGACGATCTTCACCGTGGGGGAGTTCTCCAAGGCCGTCCAGGGGGTGGAGGATTTCTGCAAGGGCCGGATGGAGAAGGCCGGCATGAAGGTGGCGTAGGAACGCGCCGCCTCCCGCCGTACGATCCAGATAGGGGCGCACCGTGCGGTGCGCCCCTGGTCCATGCGCTGCCGGCGCCGATTGGCGAGTTCTCACCTCTCCCGATCCCGCCGCGCGGCCAGTGAGCGACAAACCATGATCGAGAAGAAGATGCTGTTCACGCCCGGGCCGGTGATGACGTCGGAGGCGGTGAAGGCCGTCCTGCTGCAGCCGGACATCCCGCACCGCCAGCCGGTCTTCGAGCAGTATGTGCGCCGCATCCGTGAGTCCTTGCTGCGGCTGTCAGGCGCCGACGACGGCACGACCGCCGTCGTCGTCAGCGGGTCGGGGACGGCGGCCAACGAGACGGCGCTCTCCTCCATCGTGCGCCCGGGCGAGGCGGTGCTGCTGCTGACCAACGGCGAGTTCGGGGAGCGGCTGCGCGGCATCCTCGAGGTGTATGCCTTTCCTCTGCACGTTCTCGACTTCGGGTGGGCGATGCCGTACGACCTGGAGGCGATCCGCAAGACGCTGGCCGACCAACCGGGGATCGGGTGGGTGTGCATGGTCTACCACGAGACCAGCACCGGGATGCGCAATCCCGTCGGCGCCGTCGGCGCCCTGACGGCAGGCGCCGGGCGCAAGTTGTTCGTGGACTGCGTCAGCGCCATTGGCGGTGAACCGTTGGATGTCGTGCGCGACCAGATCGACGTCTGCACCGGCGTGCCGAACAAGGCGATCGCCGGGCTGCCCGGCGTATCGTTCGTGGTCGCCCGACGCAGCAGTGTCCCTGAACTCGGGGAGGCGATGCCCCGGCGCAATGTCTACCTCAACCTGCAGAAGCATATCGAGTGGTCGGATCGGTCCGAGCAGACGCCCAACACCCCGTCGGTGCAAATGTTCGTGGCACTGGATGCCGCGCTGCAGGAGCTGCTGGCCGAAGGCCTGGAGGCGCGCATCGAGCGCTACCGCGAATGCGCCGGGATCCTGCGTGTGGGCCTCGAACGACTCGGATTGCGCCTGCTGCTTCCACCAGAGCATCGCTCCAACACGGTGACGACGGCCTTCCTGCCGAGCAGCCGGCGGGTGGACGAGTTCATCGAAGCCTTGGACGCGCAGGGTTACGTCCTCTACCCCGGCAAGGGGCCGCTGCTCGAACAGAATTGCTTCCAGATCGCCAACATGGGTTGGATCCTGCCAGACGACTGCCGCCGGCTGTTGCAGGTCCTGGAATCAACGCTGCGCACCAGCGATGGGCATGCCGCACGGCGGCCAGGGAATCGCGTCGGATGATGCCCAATCTGCCGGAGCACAGCAACGGTGCACCGCGCCTCCCGGGCGTGGTGCTCGATCTGGACGGCACGATCTGGGTCGATGGGCGGATGATTCCCGGTGCGCTCGAATGCCTGCACTGGCTGCGGGTTGCCGGGTATCCGGTCGTGTACCTGACCAACAACCCGGTGCGCCCGGAGGCCTACGCCGCGCGGCTAAGCGCCGGGGGCGTGCCGACCTCCCCGGACGAAGTGATCACGGCCTCGAGCATTCTCCAGGAGCACTTGAGGGAAACGGCGCCGGGTGCCAACGTGTACGTTCTGGCGGACCCGGATGTGCGCGCCCAGCTCGAGCCGAATTTCCGCCTGAGCGAAGATCCGGCGGAAATCGACGTGGTGATCGCCAGCTCACCGACCGCCCTCGACTATGGCGGCCTGACGGTCGCCTTTCGCGCCCTGCGGCGCGGGGCGAGGTTCCTGGCGACCAACGCCGACCCTTTCTGCATGGCGCCGGATGGCCTGGAAGTGCCGCATGCCGCGGCGGTTATCGGCGCGCTGGAGGCGAGCACCAAGCGCAAAGTGGAGCTGGTGGCGGGGAAGCCATCTCATTTGGCGGCGGAGCGCGTACAGAGCCGGCTCGGACGTTTGGCGTCGGAGATCCTCGTCGTCGGAGACAGCCTGGACACGGACGTGCGCTTTGCGTGTGAGCACGGCATGGCGTCGGTGCTGGTACTGACCGGCGTGGCGCAGCGCGACGACCTGGCGCGCTCGACGTGGAGCCCCGTCCATGTGCTCGACTCGATCGCCGGTCTGCCGGGGCTGCTTGAGGCACTGGGGGCCGGCGTGTAGCCGGCCTGGGCATAGTGGGAACGGAAACACAGAGAGGCAGGGAGCCGTCCCTGCCTCTCGGGCCTTCACGTCTCGGCGCAGATTACTTGAGGAAGTACTCCTTCACGGCCGAGATGAACATGTCGTTCTCTTCCTTGGTGCCGATGGTCAGCCGGAACCAGCCGTCGCTGCCGTACATCGGTTCCTGGCCGCGCAGGATCATTCCCTTGGACTCGGCAAGCTTGATCATGCCCTCCCCGGACTTGCCCGGGACCTTCGAGTTGAACAGCATGTAGTTGCCGCGGGTCGGGAAGGCCTTGACGTTCGGGATCTTGTTGACCTCGCGCATGATGCGGTCGAGCTCGCCGTTGTTGAAGTCGATGCGCTTCTTGAGCCCCTCGAGGTCTTCGAGGGCGGCCAGGCCGGCCCACATGGCGATGGTGCTCTGGTTCCACGGGATGAGCGTGGCGGCGATCTGCATGATCACGTCCTTATCGCCCAACGCATACCCGAAGCGCATGCCCGCCAAGCCGTAGGCCTTGGAGAGCGTGCGGGTGATCAAGACATTCTTGTGCGACTTGATCAGGCCGACCTGGGACTTCTCCTTGACGCCGGCGTACTCGACGTAGGCCTCGTCGATGATGAAGGGGATTCCCAGCTCGGCGATCCGGGCGAACCCGGCCGGGTCCATGAAGTTGCCCGTAGGGTTGTTGGGATTGGCGACGATGATGACCTTGGTCTTGGGTGTGACGGCCTTCAGGATGGCGTCCGGGTCATACTGCATGTGCTCATCGCCCCACTTGTAGACCATCGGGACGCTGACGGCCTTGCCGCCGGCGATGAGCGTCCGCAGCTTGTAGATGCCGAAGCACGGCGTGTGCTGAATGACTTCGTCACCGGGCTGGACGAAGCTGCGCAGGATCATGTCGTAGACTTCGCTCGAGCCGTTGCCGAGCAGCACGTTCTCAAAGCCGGGCAGGCCGTTCATTTCGGCCAGCTTGCCGCGGACCGCAAAGCCCTGGTCGGCGTAGCGGTTGGCCATCTTGGCGTACTTCATGATGGCCTCGAGCACCTTGTCAGATGGTGGATTGGGGTTCTCGTTCGACATCATTCGGTGGAGCTCAGGACGCTTCCAGGCCAGGTCGATGTGGGGTGAGTAGTACATTTTCTGGCCCTTGAGCCATGGGACAAAGAACTCGGAAATGTCAGGCATGGTCGGCCTCTCCTTGGGGGGTGGGTTTCCTTGCGGATGGACAGCCGGTGTTCATGGTGGACGAACGAGGCCATGATAGCACAGCAGGCATCCGCCGCCGGGAACCAGACACGGGAAACAGCAGGCGCCCTGTTGGCCGGCCTGCTGCCTCACCAATCCTGAGGGTAGGCGCGCGCGGGGTGAGTGTCAATTGACGTTCATCCGCCGGGGACCTGTGGAATGACGGCGGCGGGGACGGGCGCCCCGGGGCTGGAGGCCGCGCGAAGCTCCCCGCGGCCTACGCTCAATCACGACGGACCCAGCGCGAGCAACGAGGTGCCGTCCGGGTTCGTCCGGCGGCTCCTAGACCATATGCTCGATGACCGCATCGCCGAATTCAGAACAGCGAAGCAGCGTGGCGTTCTCCATCAGGCGATGGAAGTCATAGGTCACCCGGCGTGAGCCGATGGCGCCCTCGATGCCGTGCAGGATCAGATCGGCGGCCTCCGGCCAGCCCAGGAAGCGGAACATCATTTCGCCGCTGAGGATCACCGAGCCGGGATTGACCACATCCTTGTCGGCGTACTTGGGCGCCGTGCCGTGGGTCGCCTCGAACACGGCATGGCCGGTCTCGTAGTTGATGTTGCCCCCCGGAGCGATGCCGATCCCGCCCACCTGGGCGGCCAGGGCGTCGGACAGATAGTCCCCGTTCAGATTCATCGTGGCGATGACGTCGAACTCGCGCGCCCGGGTGATCGTCTGCTGGAAGGCAATGTCGGCAATGACGTCCTTGATCAGGATTCGCCCGGCGCGCACGGCTTCGTCCTGCTCCTGGTTGGCAGCCGGTTCGCCGTGGGCCTGGCGAGCCCGTTCCCAGGTCGCCCAGGTGTAGACGCGATCGCCGAACTCGCGCTCGGCCAGTTCGTACCCCCAGTTGCGGAAAGCGCCCTCGGTGAACTTCATGATATTGCCCTTGTGCACCAGGGTCACCGATCGCCGCCGGTTGTCGAGGGCCCATTGGATCGCCGCTCGGATGAGCCGGTCGGTCCCCTGGCGCGAGATCGGCTTCAGCCCGTAGCTGGCGGTCTCGGGGAAGCGGATCTTGGCGTATTCCTCGGGGAAGTGCTGCCGAAACAGTGAGGCGAACTGCGCATTGGCCGGGCTGCCGGCCTCGAACTCGATGCCGGAGTACAGGTCTTCGGTGTTCTCACGGAAGATGACCATGTCGACGTATTGCGGCCGGCGGACCGGCGACGGGACGCCTTCGATGTGGCGGATCGGACGCAGGCAGACGTACAGGTCGAGCGCCTTGCGCAGGGCGACATTGAGCGAGCGAATGCCTCCCCCGATCGGCGTGGTGAGAGGGCCCTTGATGCCCACCCGAAACTCCTGAAAGGCAGCAACCGTTTCGTCTGGAAGCCAGGACTGGAACTGCTGGAACGACTTCTCGCCGGCGAAGACTTCCATCCATTCGACGCGTCGGCGATCGCCATAGGCCTTGCGCACGGCGGCATCGAAGACGCGCACGGAGGCGCGCCAGATGTCACGGCCGGTCCCGTCGCCCTCGATGAAAGGAAGGATCGGGACATCGGGCACGTCGAGCTTGCCGTCACGCAGGCTGATCCGCTGCCCACCGGAGGGCACGTGGGCGTAGGTGTAGGCCATCAACAGACTCCAACTACCAGGCGGGATAGAGCAGAGGAAGAAGGTCCGCGTGGGGGATTATAGCACCTGAGATTTCGCGCGCCCGAGACTCAACCGCCATCTTCGGGGCCGTCTATTGCTGCCATCCAGCGCGAGTGGCTCCGATCTCCCCAGGACCGGGGGCGCTAGAGATGCCGCGCGTATCCGTCAGGATGGGAACGATGCCATTCCCAGGCGCTGGCGATGATCGCTTCGAGGTCGGGGAATCGCGGCTGCCAACCCAATTCCGCCCGAATGCGCTCGGCCGAAGCAACCAGCCGAGGCGCGTCCCCCGGCCGGCGCGCAACCTCCAACGCCGGGATCGGGTGGCCGGTCACCTGGCGCGCGGCCTCGATCACCCGGCGGACCGAGTACCCCTCGCCGTTCCCCAAGTTGAAGATCAGACGATCGCGCGTTTCGAGCGCCTGCATCGCCAGTAGATGTGCGTCGATCAGATCCGAGATGTGGATGTAGTCGCGGATGCACGTTCCATCTGGTGTGTCATAGTCCGTCCCGAAGATGCGGACTTCGGGGCGTTTCCCGAGCGCGACTTGCAGGACGAGCGGGATCAGGTGGCTCTCCGGCCGATGATCCTCGCCGCGTTCGGGGAGCGAACCGGCGGCGTTGAAATAGCGCAGCGCGGCGAAGCGCAGGCCATGGATTTGCCGGTACCACTCGAGCGCCTGTTCGATCATGAGCTTGGAATGGCCGTACACGTTCGCCGGACCGAGAGGCGAGTCCTCCGACAACGGCGCCTGGCTGGAGGCGTACACGGCGGCGGTGGACGACAACACGAACCGCCGCACGCCCGCCTGCACCGCCGCCTCGATCAACCCGAGCGACAGGCTCAGGTTGTTGCGAAAGTACTTGCCGGGGTCCTGCATGCTCTCACCGGCTTCGATGAACGCGGCAAAGTGCATGACCGCGTCGACCGGAGGGTCCGCCAACGTTCTGCGGAGCAGATCGACGTTGGCCAGATCGGCGTGCACGAAGCGCACCTTCCCGGGGATCGCGGCCCGGTGGCCAGTGACCAGCGAATCGTAGACGGTAACCTCATGGCCGGTGTCAAGCAGCCGCTGGGCGGCGGACGATCCGATGTACCCGGCGCCGCCGGTCAGAAAGATGTGCATGTCTACCCCCGAGCCGGGCGATGCGGCCCGGCCTGCCAGTCCCGCATGACGGAAGTGTCGCGTGAAATGTGCCGGCTATCCATCCAGGACCTCGAGATGGGCCAGGGATGCGGCCAGCCACTTCAGGCCCCCGAGCTCGAATTGGACGGTCAGCTCTTCCTCCCCGTCCGCCATCCGGGATTCAAGCACCATACCCTCGCCAAACGAGGGATGCAGCACGCGCATGCCGGCGCGGTAGCGGGCTTCGATCGGCGTCGGTGCCCGACCTTCCCAGCGCGTCTGACGTTCATACACGGCCTGGGAGCGGGTCAGCCGTGTCGGCGCGTCGCCGTCGATCCGATCCGCCGGCAGGTCGCCGAGGAAGCGCGACGCTTCGGTGAGGGACGAGCTCCCGGCGGCGTGGCGGCGGAAGGCGCGGACCAGGAAGAGACGGTTCATGGCCCGGGTCAATCCGACGTAGAACAGCCGCCGTTCCTCGGCCATCGCCTCCGGGTCGTCGTACGAACGCTGGTGAGGCAGCAGCCCATCGTCCAACCCGACAATGAAGACCACCGGGAACTCGAGGCCCTTGGCGGCGTGTAAGGTCAGCAGCGTGGGGGCATTCTGCGAGTTGGTCAGCGTGTCCTGATCCGAGACCAGGGCCACGTTCTCGAGGAAGATCTCCAGGCTGAGGGCCGGATCTTCCTGGGCCAGGGCAAGGAATTCCTCGACGTTTGCCCAGCGGTCTTCGCCTTCCTCCGTCCCGTCGTCGATAAACTCGCGGTAGCGCACATCGCGCAGCACGCTCTCCAGCAGCGTCGCCACGGGTGCGCTGGCGGCCAGGCCGCGCCACGCCTCCAGCCGCTGACCAAACTCGGCCAGCGCGGAGGCCGGGCGCGTGCCGAACGCCTGGCGGTAGACGGAGTCGCGTCCGGACAGGTCCTGCAGGATCGAGGCGGCGCTGCGGCGGTGCTGCTCGGCGAGCGCCAGCATCGTCTCGATCGTCTTGGCCCCCAGGCCGCGCGGCGGGGTGTTGAGCACGCGCAGCAGGCTCACCTGATCGGGGGGATTGTGGATCAAGCGCAGGTAGGCGATCAGGTCCTTGATCTCGCGCCGGCCGTAGAACCGCTGGGCGCCGACCAGGCGGTAGGCGAGATTGTGGCGGAGGAACGCCTCCTCCAGCGAGCGAGATTGGGCGTTGGTGCGGTACATGACGGCCACATCGCCCAGGCCCCAGTCCCCCGCCGCGACGCCGGTGACGAGCGTCTCGATGACGTACTGCGCCTCATCCGCTTCGTCGTACGCCTCGTGGATGGAGACGAGCTCGCCCTGGCCGCGATCGGTGAACAGCCGCTTACGCGGCCGTCCCGGCTGCCGGTCGATCACCCCCATGGCGGCATCCAGGATGGTCTGCGTCGAGCGGTAGTTCTGCTCGAGCAGGAAGACTTGAGCGTGCGGGTAGTCCTCCTGGAAGCGGCGCACGTTGCGAACGTCGGCGCCGCGCCAACGGTAGATCGACTGATCGGCATCGCCGACCGCGTACAGGTCGGGCTGATCCCCTGCCAGGTGCCGCAGCCACTGATACTGTACCGTGTTGGTGTCCTGGAACTCGTCGACGAGCAAATGCGGGAAGCGGCGCCGGTAGGCGAGGCGCACGTCCTCATGGTCGCGCAGCAGGCGCACGGCGCACAGGAGTAGGTCGTCGAAGTCGAGGGCGTTGTTCTGAAGCAGCAACTGCTGGTAGCGCTGATAGGCGCGCTTGGCCACTTCACCGATGTAGCTGCTGGCGGCGAAGTCCTCCGGTTCGATCAACTCGTTCTTGGCCCGAGAGATCAGCGCCAGCACCTGGCCCGGGGAGACCCGCTTCGGGTCGAGGTTCATCTCCTTGAGGCTTTGGCGGATGAGCGAGAGCTGGTCGGCGTCGTCGAAGATGACGAAATCGCGGCCAAAGGGGAGCCGTTCCGACTCGCGGCGCAGCATGCGGGCGCACAGGGCGTGGAAGGTGCCCAGGCTGACCGCCTCGCGTCCGGACGCCGGAGTGACCAGGACCTCGAGCCGGGCGCGCATGGCACGGGCGGCTTTGTTGGTAAACGTGACTGCCATGATGTGGGACGGGGGGACGTTGAGATCCTGCACCAGATAGGCAATCCGGTGTGTGAGGACGCGCGTCTTTCCGGACCCGGGTCCGGCAAGGACGAGGATCGGCCCGGGCGGCGCGGTGACCGCCTGGCGTTGTTGGGGATTCAGGCCTTCGAGCAGGTCCATGGGCGGATGGATTCTAACATCGGAAGGGGGAGCGAGGGGCGGACGGTGCGAACCAACCGGGACGGGGCTGCTCGCAATCAGCGACTAGCGGCTAGCTGCTAGTCGCTGGCCGCTGACTGCTAATAGCTAATTGCTGACCGCTGACTGCTACCTCTACGGCCGCGGGGCGATGTCGAGCGTCCCTGTGCCGGCGAGCAGGCCGCCGAGCGCATCGTTCGGGAGCGCCATCACCCGGCTGTCGGCGAAGTAGGGGAAATCGAAGTGGACCTCGTCGCCGGCAGACTTCCCGGGGAGCGGCATCAGGCGCGCCGTCAGCTGTTTGGCGTGACGCAAGCTGATCGCGGCGACGTCGATCAGGACGGAGGCCAGTGCCGCCGGCGATGCATCGCCCGGAAGCGGGAGGACATCCAGGCCAGTGCCGCACAAGGTCGAATACAGGAGGAGATCCGTCACCGTCAACTGCCCTGAGGCGGCGCGAGCGGCGAGGATCGAGTCCTCCAGGACCGGCAGGAACAGGCCGCAGAAGCCCGTACGGCGAAATTCCGCCCGGTCGAGGCAGTCCGCCAGAAAGGCGGCGGCGGCGGCCGATCCGAAGGCGCCGACGGCCGACGGCCCGAAGGCTTCGATCGCCGTCCCGAGAGAGCGCACCGGCTCAGGGTACGGCGCCAGCGAGAAGTCGATGCCCAGGAAACGAACATCCGCTTGGGTCAGGACGGGCTGCAGCAGCCGCGTGAAGGCCGCGCCATGGGCCTCGATCATGCTCACCAACCGGCGGCGTGCCTTGGCCGGGGAGGTCACCTCGCGCATGGCGTCCACGGCGAGCTCGGCCGCCTCGGTTGCCACCGCGATGGCCGGGGAGCCGCGGTCGGCGTAGGCGGCCGGGAAGAACGGCGACCCCGGCGCCACGCAGGCCAGCGCGGCGAAGCGCAGGTTGGCAAATCCATCCGGGGTGAGGGACGAGGCGCGGTGGATGACCTCGGCGGCGGCATGGGCTGCGGGGAGCGACAGGCCCGCATCCGGGCTGGCGATCAAGGCGGAGGCGAAGACGTTCTCTGTTGCCGCCAGCAGATCAGGAATGACGGCGTAGCCCGGGAGCTCATCGGGAAGAGCCGGGCCAACGGCAGCGTAGTCGATGCCGTGCATGAAACATTGGGCTTCGAGCTGGCGCGCCAATTCAGGGCGATCGGCCGGAGCCACCGGCCGTTCCATCTCGGACGGCGGCGGCGTGGCCACCCGGAGGGTCTGGACGACATAGCCTGCATCCTGAAGTGCCTTGCGCGCCGATTGCAGCGCCTCGGCCAGCAGGCCGACGCGGCGGGGATCGATCGGCCAACCGGGATCGAGGAAACCGGTCAGGGCGCGCACATTCATGGCAGACCTCTCTGGCGGGCGATCTCGAACAAAATGACGGCGGCGGCGGCGGAAGCGTTGAGCGACTCGCTCTGTGGGGCGGAGGGAATGTGGACGCGGCGCGCCGAGAGTGCACGGATAGCGTCGCTCGGGCCGTGGGCCTCACTGCCGATGATCAGCGCGCACGGCGGGCGCCAATCGACGCGGGCGTGAGGGGTTCCGGCCCTGGCCTCGGCCAGCCACAGGTCGAGGCCTTCGACGGCTGCCGGAAGGTCGCCGGGGCCCACCGTCTGGAGCGGCAAGTGAAAGTGGGCGCCGGCGGCGGCGCGGACCACTTTGGGATTGAAGGGATCGACCGTGCCGCCGGTGAGCAGGACCAGTTGCACTCCGGCGGCCAGCGCCGTGCGCAGCATCGTCCCCAGGTTTCCGGGATCGGAGAGCCCGTCGAGGACCAGCGCCAGGCCGAGGGGGGAAGGCGGCCGAAGTTCGGGAAGCCGGACGACGGCGACGAGCCCCGGGGGCGTCTCGGTTCCGGAGCAGGCGGCCATGACGGCCGGCGACACCGCCTCAGTCTCCGCCCCCAACTTCGCCAGGCTGTTCACCAGACCCCGGCCGCGGGCGTCGAGATCCTCGGTGTACAGCACCAGACGAGCCGCAGCCCCTGCCGCCACCGCCTCTCGCGCCAGGTGCAGCCCTTCGATGACGAAAGCCTGCTCCTGTTCGCGGGCGCGCTTGCGGGCCAGCAGCCCCCGAACGGATTTGACGCGCGGGTTCTGCGTCGAGGTGATCATGCCGGGAGCACGCTCGTCGGCCAGCGACCACGGAACTCGGACGTGAAGACCTGGACGCTCGGCTCGTCGATCAAGGTGATGTGAACCTGGGTCAAGGCTCCGGTAGGATGGGCTTCGAGGAATTCCGCGATGGCGTCGGTCAGGATCCGGGCGCCGCGGGCCTTGGGAAAACCGAACACGCCGGTCGAGATGGCGGGGAGAGCAAGGCTGGAGTAACCCTGTTCGTCCGCCAGGCGCAGCGCCCCGCTGACCGCGGCGTGGAGTTTGGCGTCTTCGTCCCCTTCGCCCCACACCGGCCCGACGGCGTGGATGACGTGTCGGCAGGCAAGTCGCCCGGCGCCGGTCAACGCCGGGGTGTCGTGGTTCACTGGCCCGTGGGCCCGCACCCAGGCATCGCTCTCATGCTGGATCACACTCCCGCCCCGACGCACGATGTCGCCCGCCACGCCGCCGCCGTGCTCGAGGTACGCATTGGCGGCGTTGACGATAGCGTCCACGTCTTCCTCCGTCAGGTCCCCGTGGATCAACTGCAGGACCTGGCCGGTCGGCCAGCGGCGTTCGGCAACGAGCTGCGGCATGCACACTGCCCGGTGAGGATGGATGCGATTCTATCACCGGGAACCGCGAGCGTCGCCGGTTACAATCCCGGCAACGCCTGCGGGTGCGGAGAGGGGCGGGGCAAGGAGAGGACAGAAATGGAAGACGGTGCGGGTTGGGAGGCGCTGGCCGAGGCGGTACGAACCGGCAACACGGCACGTGTGCGGGGACTGGTCATGGAGGATCCCGGCTTGAAGGCGGCGCACGCGCCCTCCGGCGAATCGGCCGTGCTTCTGGCGATCTACCACGGGCAGGACGAGGTGGCGCATTGGTTGGCGGACGCAGGCGCGCCGATCGACCTGCATGAGGCAGCCGCGCTCGGGTTGAGCGACCGAGTGGCCGCGCATCTGGCGCTGCAGCCACAGGCGGTGAATGCCTTCTCCTTCGATGGCTGGACGCCGCTGCACCTGGCGGCTTTCTTCGGTCGGACGGCGACGGTGGGATTGCTGCTGGCAGCCGGCGCGGCGGACAACCTGCTGGCGCGCAATGAGCAGGCGAACCTGCCTCTGCATGCGGCGACGGCGGCGCGGCGTGTGGACGCGGTGACCATGCTCCTGAAGCACGGATCCGAAGTAGACGGACGCACTGCAGGCGGGTGGACGCCGCTCCATCTTGCGGCGCACGGCGGCTATGCAGAGTTGGTCGATCTCCTGCTCGAATGGGGCGCGGCTCCAGAGTCTCGTAATACCGAAGGCGCCACGCCGGTCGACCTGGCCGACCAGCAGGGCCGGACCGAAGTGGCGGCGCGCCTGCGGGCCCTCGGGGCCGCTCCGAGAGGGAGCACCGGCTGAGGCGCGGCAGAAGACGGCACACATCCAGGCTCGGCCTTCTTGACCAATCCCGGTTCAACTCTCAGGACCGGGGATTCCGGGGGCACGCAGCCGTGCAGGTCGGCGCCGGCTTGTGGATTGCGTCGCCGATTTGCCCAGTGGCCATCAGGCAGGCACACCGCCCGGGAAGGCTTGCACGACTCAAGTCTTCGCCCTAGAGTCTCGGTGCTCGGACCAGCCTGTCGGTAGGCGACCGCGCTCGATTCTCCAGGGATGGCCGGCGATCCCGCGGGGTGATGCAATGCTGAAGAAGGAAGCTGGGACGAAGGCCCTGGCCGTGGCAGGGACGACGCTGGTCTGGATTCCAATTTTGGCGCCGATCGGGCTTTCAGTGGTCTTCCGGGTCGCCAGGGGCTGGTTTCGGTTCGACTATCTGATGCCGGCTGAGCTCTTCCCATCCGCACTGGTTGGCGGAGGGTTGTTGCTCTGGGCGGCAGTCCGAGCGCGATCGAACCGGCGCCTGATCGGCTGGTCTCTCGCCACCGCCGTGTGCATGCTGGTGGGTGGTCAGGCGCTGGCCGTCCTTACGGGACTGGCCTCGGGGGAGGCTGAGCCGGTCGGCTTCGGGTGGGCGATCGTGGTCCTCTCGCTGGTCGTCTATGTCGTGTCGGTGGTGCTGATGGGGGTAGGTGGAATCCTGATGCTGCGAGATGCGTTCTCGCCTCGCCCCCCTATGGCCGATGGGAGCTGAGTTTGCCGGACCGAATGCGCCAGAGTCTCCCTGCCGTGAGCCATCGGGAGAATCCCGGGTGCTACCCTTCTGCAATCACCCACCTGGCTGAAGCCTCCGATCGGCGGGCGGCACGTGCCGTAAGAAAGGCAGATCACCCTTGCAGACTGAACTGACCCAACCCGGCCCGCTGTTGGATGCGCACGGCCGCCTGACGCAGGTCGGCTGGTCGCGCCGACCGCTGCTGGACTGCAATCTCGAGCAAGCACGGTTCTACGCGCTGCGGCCGCTGCAGCGATTCCGCCTCAAGCGCTGGGACTACTACGCCGTTTTCACGCCGCGCCGCTTCTTCTCGGCGACCATCGCCGACCTGGGCTACGCCGGCAATATCTTCGTCTACACGCTGGACTTCGATAGCGGGGAGTTGCACGAAGAGGGGCTGGTGATTCCGTTGGGGCGCGGCATCCAGTTGGAACGCAATTGCACGACGGGAGAGGCGTCGTTCGTCAGCTCCAAGGTCTCCCTGCGGTTCGAGGCCGGGCCGCAAGAACGGCGGGTGAGCGTGGACTGGCCGGGGTTCCATGCAGGTCGCGGCCTCCGGGCCGAGATCGCACTGGCCTGTCCGCCGAAGCATGAATCGATGAGCATCGTCATCCCCATCGGCCGGCGGCGCTTCTACGACAATACCAAGATCAACTGCCTACCGGCGGAAGGCACCCTTGTATACGGCGAGGTACGCGAGGAACTGCGGCCGGAGACATGCCTGGGCTCGCTGGACTGGGGACGCGGCGTCTGGGAGTATCGCAGCTACTGGAACTGGGCAAGCGCTTCCGGTTGCCTCCCACCGCCCGACGGTCGCACGCTCGGGTTGAATCTCGGATGTGGGTTCGGAGACTTGAGCAACGCCACGGAGAACTGCGTCCTCGTCCAAGGGCGCATCCACAAGCTCGGCGCCGTGCGATTCGACTACGCCGCCGGGGATTACATGCAGCCCTGGCGCCTGACCGACGACGAGGGGCGATTGGACCTGAACTTCACCCCGTTCAAGGACCGCACGGCGCAGACCAATCTGGGGATCATCTTTAGCGAGGTTCACCAAATGTTCGGGCGCTACAGCGGGCGCGTCGTGCTGGATGACGGCCAACTTCTCGAGGTGCAAGACCTGATTGGTTTCGCAGAAGAGCATCACGCGCGCTGGTGAGCGGAAGGATTGCCATCGGCCGGAGTGTGGCGCGCCGAGAAAGCAACGGGCTCCCTTCGGGGAGCCCGTTCTGTGGGAGGCGGGAAAGGAATGTCTAGCTGCGGGAGGCAGCGACGATGGCGGCGAAGGCGCCGGGATCACGCACGGCCAGGTCGGCCAGCATCTTCCGGTTGAGGTCGATGTTGGCCACTTTCAGGCCATGCATGAGCCGGCTGTAGGACGTGCCGTGCAGGTGGGCGCCGGCATTGATGCGGGCGATCCACAATCGGCGAAGGTCGCGTTTGCGCGTCCGCCGATCGCGGTAAGCATACCAAAGGCTCTTCATCAGCGCCTCGTTGGCGCGGCGGAAGAGCAAATGCCGCGAGCCGTACATGCCGCTCGTCTGGCGCAGGACCTTCTTGTGCCGGTGGCGGCTGACCATCGCGGCTTTCACACGTGCCATGCTTCACTCTCCTGCGGTCCCCTGGGCGCCGGCGTCGCACAGGACGCCTGTTGGATGCACCCAACGGCCGCCAGCCTGGAACGGACTACTTCGACTTGCCGCCCCGATCGGCGCTCGGGTTCGCCTTGTACAGGTGGAGATAGGGGGCCAGACGACGTACGCGTTTCTTTATGCCGGGTCCCTTGACCTCCACCATCTCGCTGAGCAATCGCTTGGCGCGAGGGGATCGGCGGCGACGCAGGTGGCTCTTGCCGCCCTTGGTGCGAACGAGTTTGCCGGAACCGGTCACCCGGAACCGCTTGGCCGTTGCCTTGTGCGTCTTGAGCTTGTACTTTCCCGTCTTGGTCGACTTGCGAGGCACAGTCCTACTCCTTCCCTGGATTCGCCGCCTCCCAGCGGCAGACAACACCGCGGACCCCCGTGCGTCCGCGGACGGTCTCATGCACTGACGTTCGTTCGGCTCAGGTGGCGGCCTTGGCCGGCTTCCCCGGTGCGAGGGTCATCAGCATCGTCCGCCCTTCCATCATCGGCGCCTGCTCGATGCCCGCCACGTCGGCCAGGTCGGCGGCCACGGCCCGCAGGTCTTCCAGGGCGATCTCCGGATAGGTGATCTCGCGGCCCCGGAAGCGAATGCGCACTCGGACCTTCTTACCCTCCGTCAACCACCGCCGGGCATCGCGGATCTTGAACGAGCGGTGATGGTCGGAGGTCTTGGGGCGCAGACGGATCTCCTTGATCTCGATCTTGGTCTGCGCCTTGCGCGCCTCGCGTTCCTTCTTGGCCTTCTCGTACAGGAACTTCCCGTAGTCGAGAACCCGGCAGACGGGAGGTTCGACGTTCGGGGCGACTTCCACCAGGTCGAGGCCTGCCTGCTGCGCGATCTGCATCGCTTCGCGCGTGGATACGACCCCTAGATTCTGGCCGTCGGGTCCGATGAGGCGCACTTCGCGGACCCGAATGTCATCGTTAACGCGTAGGTCTGAAGCGCTGATGTCCCGCTCCTCCTGATCGAATCAAGCTGTGCCGCCGAATGCCGGTGCGGCACGTCCCGCCATGTTACCACGGGTCCAATCCGGGCGTCAACCAAACACCCCCAGGGCTTTGGGCGGGGGAGCGTTCTTGTGGGGCACGGGAGCACCCCTGGCAGTCCGGTCGAATTGGGCACTTGGCCCGGGGAGACGGGCGTAACTTTGCGGCGGCGAAACCGACCAACAGAGGAGCCCACGCTGCCGGCTCGGGGAACCGGGCCGGTTCGGGGTGACGCGGCCCCGAACGGTGGGACCAACCGGTCGCTGGGCGGACGATCGCCCGGCGTAGGTCGCGGCCTCCGTCGAAGGGCTGGCGGGCAGCCAAGGGCAGTCTCCGGCCCGGGCGCGGCCAGGGCGGAAGCCAAGTGATGCCGCAATCCAGCGGGAAGTTGCCCTCCAGCCGTTCGCTCGCTGGGCAGACCAGAAAGGCAGCCAAATCATGGTGAATGAGGGTCTTACTGGGTCGGAAGCGGGGGTTGTGGAATACGCCCACTCGCCCATAGCATGGAGTGCCTAAGGGAAGGCGGGGAGAAGACCGGCGATGTTCCGACAACTCCTCCGACGCGACGCCGCCGTGCGCCGAGCACTCGTCTCCGCCTATGTGCAGCCGGATGCGGTGCGCTGCGTGCAATGCGGGTTGTGCTCCTACAACTGCCCGCTGGGGATCGATGTGCGCGGGCATGCCGTGGCCGGGAAGCCGGTGGTCGATGACCACTGCCTGACCTGCGGCGAGTGTGTTGCCCGCTGCCCGCGAGGAGTGCTGCGGTTCGAATCGAGTTCGCTGTTCGTTCCCCCGGAAGGCGGCGCCTGACATGCCGCGGCAATTCGTCCTGGTCGGGAATGGACCGGCGAGCCTGGCGGCGGCGGAGGCGATCCGACTGTGCGACGTACAGGCGGAGATCACGATTCTCGGCGACGAGCCGCATGCCTTCTACTCGCGACCCGGGTTGGCGTATTACCTTGCGGGCCACATTCCCCAGTCACAGTTGTATTCGCGGCCGGACGAGGAGTACCGGCGGATCGGCGTGCGGCGGCAGACAGCCAGGGCCATCGGGCTGCAGCCGCTCGAGCACCGCGTGCTGCTGCAGGACGGCCGAAGCCTCTCTTACGACACCGTGCTTCTGGCCGTCGGGGCGCGTGCCGTACGTCCCAACGTGACGGGCATCGATCTGCAAGGCGTGGTCACGCTGGACACGCTCGAGGATGCGCGGCACATTGTGGCCCTGGCGCGCCGGGCGCGTCGAGCCGTGGTCGTCGGCGGAGGGATCACGGCCCTCGAACTGGCCGAGGGTCTGGCGGCCCGGGGCGTCGAGACGCACTACCTGCTGCGGCGCGACCGCTACTGGTCGAACGTGCTCGACCCGGATGAGTCGGAGCTGGTCGAGGCGCATCTCGAGGAGGAAGGCATCCGCCTGCACCACAACACCAACCTGACGGAGATCCTTGGGCGCCGCGGGCGCGTCGTCGGCGTCGACCTGGCGCCGGGGGGCAAGATCGCCTGCGACATCGTGGCCGTCGCCGTTGGAATTGAGCCGCGCATCGAGCTGGCGAAGGCGGCCGGACTGCAGGTGAGACGCGGCATCGTCGTGGATCCGCACCTGGCGGCTTCGGCCGATGGGGTCTTCGCCGCCGGCGACGTGGCCGAAGTGCTCGATCCGGTCACCGGGGAGTATGTGCTTGACTCGCTCTGGTGGCTGGCGATCGAACAGGGCAAGGCGGCCGGGACGAACATGGCCGGCGCACGCACCGCCTACCGGAAAGGTACCCCTTTCAACGTCACCCGCATCGGCGGCCTGACCACGACCATCCTCGGCTGCGTCGGGCAGCCCACGCCAGATGATGACCTAATCGGGATCGCCCGCGGTGACAGCGAAGCCTGGCGTCGCCAGCCGGATGCCGCCTCGGTGGAGGCCGACGACGACTCCAGCCGGCTGCGCGTTCTGGTGGGCCGCCAGCACATCCTCGGCGGTGTGGTGATGGGGAACCAGCGGGCCTCGCGCCCGCTGCAGGACTTGATCTCGAATCGGGTTGACGTTACCGCCGTGCGCGATCGGCTGCTTTCTGACCGGGAGGGACTGTTCCCCGTGATCGAAGAATCCTGGGCAGCGTGGAAGCGAGGCGGCCGTGTCCTCTAGGCGCGAGCTGTGGCTGTCGTTGGTCGCCGTGATTTCTATCACGGGACTGTATTTCGGCGTCAGCATTCGGCTGGGTGTGCCGGAGGCACGCGGGCTGTTTGGCCACAGTCTGGGCATCCTGGGATTCACGTTGATGATTGCCACCGAGACGCTGTACTCGATCCGAAAACGCGCCACCCGGCGCGTCCCGGGACGGATGAGCGACTGGCTGCAGTTCCATATCTTCACCGGGATCGTCGGTCCCTACATGGTCTTCCTGCACAGCGCCTGGGCCTACCGAGGGCTCGCCGGGATTGTGCTGCTGATGACGGCCGTAGTCGTCGCCAGCGGATTTGTGGGTCGGTATATCTACACCGCCGTGCCGCGGACGGCCGACGGCCTGGTGCTGGAAGCGGAGGCGATCGAGCGGGCGCTGCGGCAGGCGGAAGCGGACTTGAAGGGGTTGCAGGTGGAGGAGGCCGTCGTGGGCGGGCAAGCCCTCGGCACCGGCGCGTCGCTGGTGCTCGGCCGCGGGCTTCAGGATCTGCGCGAGCGGTGGCGGGAATGGTCGGCCAATCGACGGCTGGACGAAGTAGCGCGCGAGCAGGCCAGCCGCAAGGCCATGGCGCAGCGCCGGCTGCGAGATCTGAGACGTCAGCTGGCATCCCTCGCCACGGCGCGGCGGCTGCTGGCAGTCTGGCACACCGTCCACATCCCATTGGGAATGGCGCTGTTCGTGGCAGCCTTCGCCCATGCCGGCGCGGCGTTGTACTACGCCACGCTGCTTCGCTAAGGAGGATCGGGTGCGGCGACCACTCGGGTGCATGACGGCAACGGGCCTGCTGGCGGCGGTGATTACCGCCGTGACGGTGGTCGGCGCAGCGGCGTTCAGCGGCAATGCAATCTTCAGCTCCGGAGAATTGAACGGCACGGTCGGCCAGACGGCCCTCGGCGGCGTACGATCTCATGCCGAGCTGGCGCAGCGCTGTTCCAGCTGCCACGTGCCCGCCTGGGGCGGCGAGCGCATGGGCGATCGGTGCCTGGACTGCCACGACGATGTTCGCGCCGAGATGGAGGAGCGGGCCAGCCTGCATTTCGGGTTCGCCCATTCGGGCAACTGCCGCGATTGCCACACCGAACATCAGGGCCCCGAGGCGTCGCTGACCCGCGCCGACATGACTGGGTTCCCGCACGATCGGGTCGGATTCTCGCTGCAAACACATCCGCTCGTCAGCGAAGGCGGCACCTTTCTGTGCACCGACTGCCACAGCGTCAGCCTGCAATCCTTCGATGCCACCAGCTGCCGCGGGTGCCATCAACTCCTGGACGCCGCCTACCTGTCGGAGCACGAATCCGTCTTCGGCGACGGGTGCGTGGCGTGTCATGACGGCATCGACCGCTACGGCCGAGACTTCGACCATCAATTGGCGGCCTTTCCCTTGATGGGGAAGCACGCGGCCCTCACCTGCGGGAGCTGCCACGCCGGTGCGACCAGCGTGCTCGCCCTGCAGCAGACCCCGGCTGAATGCGCTGACTGCCACGCGCAGGATGATGTCCACCAGCGCCGCCTTGGGCTGGCGTGCGGCGAATGCCATAACCCCGCCACATGGCAGGAGGCAACCTTCGATCATGCGCGCTCGGGGTTCGTACTGACCGGCAGTCACCTGCTGGCCGATTGCCAGGGGTGTCATGTCGACCGCAAGTGGCGCGGCATCCCCACGGAATGCACCGACTGTCACACGAAGGACGACCCGCACGGCGGGCAGTTCAAGGTCGGTTGCGGCGAATGCCACCAGACCACCCGTTGGAGCGAACTGACCTTCGACCACTCGAAGTCCCGCTTCCCACTGACCGGAGCGCACCGGCCGGCGACATGTGCGGCGTGTCACGCGGGCGGGAAATACGTCGGCACGCCTCGCGATTGCGTGGGCTGCCACCGGGACGATGATCAGCATGCCGGCGAGCTAGGCAGCGATTGTGCCGCCTGCCACCGGGCGACGCGCTGGGACGACGTGACCTTCGACCACGACAAGTCGGCGTTTCCCCTCGTGGGTTCTCACCAGCAGGTCGCCTGCTCCGCCTGTCATGCCGGCGGGCACTATCGAGGAACGCCGAAGACCTGCGTCGGCTGTCACCGGGAGGACGACAAGCACGGCGGTCAGTATGGGACCGACTGCGCTGCGTGTCACCGTGTGACGCGTTGGAGTGACGCGACCTTCGATCACAATCGATCGCGCTTCCCGCTCACCGGGGCACACCGCGGCGCGGCGTGCTCGCAGTGCCATGCGGGCGGAACCTTCCAGGGGACGCCGCGCGCTTGTGTCAACTGCCATGCCGAACCCGGCGTGCACGCCGGCCGCTTCGGCACCAGCTGCGGCGACTGCCATTCGACCTCCGGCTGGCTGCCGGCAGGCTACAACGGGCCGCACTCCTTCCCGATGAACCACGGGGGCGCCGGAAGCAGCTGTTCCACCTGCCACCCCTCGTCGCTGACCTCCTTCACCTGCACCAACTGCCACGAGCACAACGAATCCAGGATGCAGGACAAGCACAAGGAGGTCTCCGGCTTCTCCCTGGGGAGCTGTCTGGATTGCCATCCCGGCGGGCGAGGAGGAGATGGTGACTAGGGGACTTCGGCAATACGGCTAACCCGGCACGGAGACATCCGTGCTCCCGCCCAAAAACGATCCTGACAGCGATCGTGATAGTTGGCCGGCGGCCGCTGATCCCCTCTTGCATCGAGCCTCCTGTAGGTCCTTCGCCGTCGCAGGTGAGAGGATCATCAGCGACGGCGATTTCACCCCACCTTCACGCGATCTCCACGACCTCCCGATAGGCTGATGCCACAACGCGCCGCACGACTCTGGGCGCAAGGAGGTTCGTATGGTGAACAAGATTCTGATCGGCTTGGGTGTGGGGGCCGTCCTGGGCTTGATGGTGGCCGGTGTCGCCTACGCAGTGGTGGGAACGAGCAGCGATGAAAGGACCGGAGAGGGCTCCGGGGGCCGCTGGCAAACTACCTCGGCCGAGAGCGCCGGTGGGCGCTGGTCGGCCGAGGGAAATGGGGCCAACGACCCGCAAGTGCCGGCAGAGGAGTGGATCACGGTAAACGGTGTCGTGCAGAGCCTCGACGGGACAGTGCTAACCCTGGGGACCGGAGCTGGCGAGCTGATCGAAGTGACCCTGGGTCAGCCCGGGTATTGGGAAGCGCAGAGTGTCAGCCTGGCACCGGGGGATGCCGTCGTGGTCGAGGGCTTCTATGAAGACGAGGCGTCGCTCGAGGCGCGCTCGCTGACGCTGGCAGCCACCGGCCAGACGGTCGTGCTCCGAGACGAGAGCGGGCGCCCGATGTGGGCCGGCGGTCGTCGCGGCGGGGGCGCCGGCCCGGCGCCAGTGCTCTAAGGAAACGGCCATGTCGATCAAACCGAAATGGAACTTGGCGCTGGACGCGCTGATCGCCTTCGCCTTCTTGATCACGGCGGCGAGCGGGCTGGTCTTCTTCTTCGGGCTGGCAGGACACGGCAACGCCGCCGAGGCGTGGCTGCTGAGCCGGGATGCCTGGCGCTCGCTGCACGACTGGTTTGGCCTGGCGATGATCGCCGGGGTGGGGATCCACTTGCTGGTGCACTGGAAGTGGATCGTTCACGTCGCGCTGCGGCAGTTGGGGTTAACCGGCTGCAAGCCACGGCGGTCGGTGGGCGCGCCTGAGCGGGCCGCTGTGCCGGTGGTGATCGCCGAGCGGTAACCGCGGTGGCGTGAAAGTGGGAGCGCGTCGGCGGGCAGGGTTTCCTGCCCGCCGCAGTTTTGAAACGACACGCCTTCGAAGGGGGCTTGAGCGAGCGGCTCGATCGGTTCGGGGTCCCCCGCGGGCGGGAGTTTGCGATCGCCTCAGGGATCCGGAGCCGTGGATCGCTCCTAGCCCCATGTCTCGGGCATGTGGAAGGAACCCTTCCGGTCCTTGAGCACCGCGGGGAATTGACTGGCGGCGAGAACGCCGTGCCGGATCTGCTTCACGAAGGAAGCGTGTTTGAGGAGCATCTGGCTGGGCGTCTGCTCATGGGGATTGAGGATTCCAACCTGGAGGCCGAGGTCGCGCCGTACGATCTTGATCGGTTCCGTCAGATCGGAGTCGTTCGTAACCAGCACGGCGACGTCGAATAACCCCTGGTGCGCGTCATGGATGAGATGGGCGGCGATATTCACGTCGGAGCCCTTCTCTTCGGTCTTGATGACCCTGGCGAACCGCGACCCTCCTGGAACTGGCTCGGCCAACGGCATGGGCACATCGTGGGACAGGAAACTGCCGTAGATGATCTCCACGTCCGGGAGTGTGCGAAGCGCCCTCAGGTAGATCTGTTGTCGGGTTGGCTTGTCGGGGTCGTCGGGACGGGCGCTGACCCTGGCGGTGAAGTACTTGACTTTGTCGATCCGGTGGCCCGGGAGCAGCAGTTCACAGAGCCGCCGGACATTCAGCCACTTGAGCGCCGTACCCTTCATGGCTCCGTAGTAGAGGTTGAAGCCGTCGATGTAGACGTGGGTCCTGGGCGGCATCGGCCCCTCCCAGCAAGCAGAGACCGCACTCTTGCGAGCACGGTCTCGCGGCCTGCCCCCGAGGGGACAGGCGGGATAGACGGATTCTAGCATTCCCTGCCGGGTTGTCAACTGCGGTGCGCGCGGGCGCCCTGACGGTGAGCCGGCGACGTGTCGGGGAGAATGACGAGGAAGTCACGCGGCGAGGACGGGGGAGGGCCTTTTGGCGATCGGCCGCGGCGCGGGCGTGGCCTGCGCTGGTGCCACCGGAGCCCGAAGGGCTGGCCGCAAATGGCCGCCCGCACGGCAGATGCCAGCAGCGGTGCATGGCCATCGACGCCCGGCGGCGGCAGCGTCCCCGGAGGTCCCCAGTAGCCGGCATCGCCGATCAACCACAGATCGAGCATGCGCCGGTCGACGCCCACCGGCAGCAGCAGGCTTTCGACGGCGCGCAGCAGCAGCTCGGTGTAGGCCTGCGGGTCGTAGGGCGGGCTGCCTTCGACTAACTCCCAGGCGCGCGCCTTCTCCGGCCCGGGGACGTACACGAAACGCAGGCTCTCGCCGGGGCTGAGCCTGACGCCGGCCTGGGTGAGCTGCTGAGCGACGCGGGCGGCGGCGGTGCGCACGACGAACTCGGACGGCTCGCGGGCCAGTCGGTGGGTGACGATCAGGTCGTTCAACGCCACCTGACCGGTGCGCAGGGAGTGCAGGCGGCGGCGCACGTAACGGATGGCGTCGGGCACCGTCTGGCGGAACCCGGCGACGTCGCGGCCCTCGGCCAGGATGTCGAGCATGCCGAGCTGCGTCTCGCGGATGAAGCGCGGCGTATCGTGGCGGCGGGCCTCGATGCCGCGCACCTTGACCGACCCGTCGTCGAAGGCGCCGAAGTAGCGGTTGGCGACCGAGATGCGCGGCTCGACCCGCGACGGCAGAAAGGCCACCCAGCGGTAAACGCCCTCCAGGCCGATGTGCAGCCCGGTGCGCTGGTGGATGTCCTCCAGCAGCGCGTCGTAATCCGGCCGCAGATGCGCCCCGGGTTTTTCGATCCACAGCCCGTCGACGTACAGGTGCAGGACGCGGAAGCCGCGCTCCTCGACCAGTTCTTTGGCGCGCAGCAGCACCTCGCGCCCGTAGGCCGTCACCGCTTCGTGCGCCTCGATCCGGCCGAAGCGGGCGTTCTTGTAGCCCAGGTAGCCGAAGCAGGTGACCAGCAGCCACTTGTGGGCCGAGTAGCGCCGGCGGTAGATCTCCTTGCGCGGGTCGTCCTCGGGCAGCTGGCGGATGAGCGCCTTGTAATGGAAGCGCTTCTCGAGCAGCGGGGCGAGCGTCTCGGGCACCAGCCCCTGGCGATGGGAGCACACCGGCGTGCCGATCTCGGGCACCGGCGTCCCCTCGCAGCACGTCGCGCCGACCGTCTCGGGCGACAGGTTGAAACGCACCATGATGCTCGGGTACATGGCCGAGAAATCCAGTTCGGCGACGTGCTGGTGCAGCCCGACGATCGGGTTGTAGACCAGCCCGCCCTTGTCGGCGACGAGCAGGTCGCCGACGGTCTTGAGCGACTCGGGCTGGCGTTTCTGCCACGGGACGAGCACGCCGCGGCGCCAGGCGGTGTTGACCTGCATGGCGCTGATGCCGGTGCCGGTGGAGACGCGGGCCACGGTCTGCACCGGCAGGCCGGTGAGGCGGGCGATCTCGAGCGAGCCCTCCAGGCCGTAGTCGTCGGCCAGGAAGGCGTTCTGACGGTCGATGTGCCAGCGTCCGTAGAGCAGGTGCTGCTCGTTGCGGAAGACGATGCGTCCGTAGGAGAAGTACGAATGCGCCGCCTTGTGCGCCACCGTCTGTCGGAGATCGCGGTTGAGCGGCAGCGGGATATGAAAGTGTTCCGAGAGCGCCAGCAGGCGGGGCAGCAGATACGAATCGCCGTAGGCGGTAACGAGCAGGTCGGGATCGTGCTGCTCGAGCAGATGACGCACGCCGAGGACGAGCTGGCGGCTGTGGCGGCGGGGAAAGATATGCTGGCGACCGTCGATCTCGACCAGCAGGTCGCCGCGGTGGCCGCGCGACGGATCGCGCAGCTCGCCGGCCAGGCGCAGCGCCATGACCTTCAGCGGCGGCAGCCGGTACTCGGGCTCCCAGGGGGTATCGAGCGGCTGCAGGTCGACGATCCGCCCGGCCTGATGTTCGATGGCGCAGTAGGCCAGCGGGAAGATGCTGCGCGTCAGCACGTAGCGCTGCGGCAGCGGGATGTCGGCGTCGTAGTAGGTCAGGTGGGGAAAAGCGTCGGCCGTCTGGCGGAAGATGCGCGTGAAGGCCGCCGGCCGGCTCACGCCGACCTCGAGCACCTCGATGGCGCGATCGAGGAACAGGTCGGTGCGCTCGGTGCGGCGCAGCGCGATCGGGGGGAATGCCTGGGTGCGCAGCCAGACGCACAGGGCGTGCAGGTCGGAGCGCGGGCCGCGAACGTAGAACGCGGGCGTCAGGTCGTCGGCCAGCGCGTGAGCCCGGCCGTCGGCGTCGATCCACCAGGTGGTCATGCCGGCGTCGGACGGATAGGCGTCAAACAGCCAGGCGTAGAGCGTGATCACGCCTCACCTGCGCGGGCGAGCACCAGGTGCGGTAGGGGCGATGCATGCATCGCCCCTACGGCGGCACGAACGGGGTGCGAGACGGCATGCTTCGCCCCTACGACGGCCCGGATGGGGTGCGAGACGGCATGCATCGCCCCTACACGGGCACCGGCGGGTCCTGTGAGTCGGCGATCCAAGCCTCGAGCTGACGCTGCAGGTCGAGGACGCGTTTGTGTTCCTCGACCAGCATGGCGAGCAGCAGCGTTTCGAAGGGCAGCAGGTGGGAGGCGTAGGCGGCGGCGGCCAGGTGGTGGCGCGCGGCGGCCAGCAGGTCGTCCAGGGCGAGCTGATCCTCGCGGCGCAGGGCGCGGCGGAAACGGCCGAGCGATTCCTGCTCGGCGAGGAACGCCTGAGTAATGGAAGGGAGGGTGCGTCCCATGGCGGCTTACGCCCACGGCAGGCCGGGCTGGGTGACGGCCGGCGACTGCGGCGGCCGGAGCAGCCAGGCGGCATCGGCGGCCGCCTGCAGGCGGTCGAGCAGCGCCCAACGATCCTTGACCAGCGTCTGCGGCTCGCGGGCGCCGACGATCACCGGGCCCGCAGCAGCCAGGCGCTTGAGGTGGGCGAGGGTGACGGTGAGCAGGCGCTCCGAGTTGGCCAGGGGGACGCTCTCGTCGTAGAACGTGGCCAGCAGCTCGAGGACGAACAGCGGCTCGGGGCTGGCCGGAGCGTTCTCGATCAGCTCGGCGAGCTGGAAACAGGTGAAGGCGCGTGACAGGCGAATGCGTCCGAGCAGCGCGTGCGGATCGGCCGGCAGGCGCGGGTGCAGGCTGCCGGCGAGCTGCCGCGCCAGGCGGGCGACGTAGTAGCCGTCGAAGCGATTGCCGCCGTCGAAAATGCACACCGGCTGACCGCGGCCGGCGAGCGCCGTGGCGACGGCCAGCAGCGTTCGGGCGGTGGTCTCGGCGCCCCAGAACAGCGACAGGCGCGGCTGGACGAGGGCCTCGACCAGCGCCGGGTCGGCGGCCGGGATCGGAAGATCGGAGGGTGCATAGGCGAGCAGTTGATGCGACACGGCTACCTCGCTCAGGTGAGATGCGGCGACGGCGTCTGCTGGCATCAGAACGTTTGTTCTATTTCTACCTCAACCAGAGCGACCGGACATCCCACTAGAGGTTGAGATGCTTGGGGGAAGTGGCATCCCCCGCGAGGGGGATGTGGCCGAATCCACGGGCAGCCAACGGTTGGCTGCAATCCGGGTAGTCGAAGCTGTGCTATCATGTCAGAGATAATCAGGCAAATGTCAGAATGAATCTGACATATAGTCAAGCAGTCAGACGCGGGCTGGCAGAGGGTGCATTCGTGCTAAAGCCGATCCTGGGCTCCGCCAATTCGGAAAGAGTCCTGATCTACATCCTTGCCAGGGGGCAAGGCTACGCGCGCGAAATCGCCAGGTTCTTCAATGTCGATCCAGATTCGGTGCAGAAGCAACTGGTCAAGTTCGAGGCAGGCGGGGTGCTGATCACGAGGCCGGCCGGCCGGACCGTGCTCTACGAGTTCAATCCGCGCTACCCCTTCCGATCAGAGCTGAACGCATTGCTGAGCAAGGCCCTATCTTTCTATCCCGACTCGGAGCGGGACCTACTGACCATGAACAGGCGGCGGCCGAGACGCCGCGGCAAGCCGGCGTGAAACCAGTCGGCGAAATGTCCCAGGCGGAACTTGGGGCCCACGTTCAGTCCCACCTGCGGGCTGCGGGAATCGAGGTCATCCTCTCGGGCGGGGCGGCCGTTGCGATCTACACCTCTGGCAAGTACGTTTCGCGCGACCTTGACTTTGTCAATCAATATCTGGCGAAGCGAGCGGCGATCAGGGATGTCATGGAACAACTGGGCTTCCAGGAGGTGGATCGGCACTTCATGCATCCCGACACCGATTTCTTCGTCGAATTCCCCCCGGGACCCCTGGCCTTCGGCGGCGAGCAGGTGACCGAAGCGCATGAGCTCAGTTGCGAGACCGGGGTCCTCCGATTGATAACGCCCACGGATTGCGTCAAAGACCGTCTTGCCTGGTACTACCACTTCGGGGACCGACAGTGCCTGGCTCAGGCGATCCTGGTCTCCAGGGATCACAAGGTCAACCTTAGGGAGATACGACGATGGTCCGAGGCGGAGGGGAAGCGGCTTGAGTTCGAACGAATCAGGGCCGAGCTATCACGTTGATCCGGGTATGATTGCTGTCGCCGCGCCCGGCGGATACAAACAAGCCGGCGGGGATTCGGAATCCCGACGCCGGACTTGAGGTCAAGCCGATGAACGAATCCATCCTCCAGGTCAAAGACTTCCGCAAGACGTACGGCTCGTTCGTCGCCGTCGATGGGATCAGCTTCGAGGTCCAGCGCGGTGAAATCTTCGGACTGCTTGGGCCCAACGGCGCCGGAAAGACCAGCACGCTCGAGAGCCTGGAGGGTCTGCGCCGGCCGGACGGAGGGACGCTGCGCGTCGCCGGCATCGATCCGAACCGGCAGGCGCGCCAGCTTCGCGCCGTGATCGGTGTCCAACTCCAGATCTCAGGCCTGCCAGACAGCTTCCGGGTGGATGAGGCGATGCGATTCTTCTGCGCCTACCACGGTGTCGCCACCCGCGACGATCTGATCGACCGCGTCGGGCTGAACGACAAGCGGGCGACCCAATACCACCAACTCTCCGGCGGGCAGCAGCGTCGGTTGGCGCTGGCGCTGGCGGTGGCGCACAGGCCGCCGGTCGTCTTCCTGGACGAGCCCACCGCGGGACTGGACGTAGCCTCGCGGGCGATGCTGCACGAACTGATGCGCGAGCTTCAAGTGGGCGGCACGACCATCCTGCTGGCCACGCACGACATGGCCGAGGCGTCCGAGATGGCGACGCGCGTCGCCATCCTGCTGCGCGGCAAGATCGCCGCCCTCGGCACGCCGATGGAACTGACCGCCACCGGCGCCGGGCTGACCAAGATCTCGGTGCACACCGAGGCCGACTGCCTGGCCAGGGCGGACGCTGCCTTCCCGGCCGTCCGTCAGGCGCAGCGCCAGGAGAGCTATTTCATCTACTTCACCACCGACGTCGGCCCCACCATCTCGGCGCTGATCAACTACATCCAGGCCCAGGGCGATACGCTGGTGGATTTGAGGGTGGAACGCCCGACGCTGGAGGACCGGTTCCTCGAGATCACGACGAAAGGTACCGCCCGATGAATGCCTTCGCCTACCATTTCGGCTTCGAATTCCGTGTCGGCATCCGCAACAAGGCGCTGATGCTGATGAACTACCTGTTCCCGCTCGGCTGCTACGTCATGTTCGGGGCGTTGTTGGGATCGATCAACCCCGGCTTCCTGCAAACGATCGTGCCGGCGATGTCGGTTTTCGCCGTCCTCAGCGGGGCACTGCTGGGCATGCCCGACACGCTGGTGAGCGCGCGCGAGGCCGGCATCTTCAGGTCGTACAAGATCAACGGCGTGCCGGCCCTCTCGATCCTGGCCATCCCCGTGCTGACCAGCATGCTGCACGCGCTGCTGGTGACGGTGATCATCGCCCTCACCGCGCCGGCGGTATTCCACGGCACGGCGCCGGTGAACTGGGCGGGTTTCTTCCTGGTGTTCCTGGTGGCTGCCTTCGCCTGCGCCGGGATTGGCGCGCTGATCGGCGTGATCTCCACCAGTACGCGCATGACCGTCCTGTTCTCCCAGTTGGTGTTCCTTCCCTCGATGATCCTGGGAGGGCTGATGCTGCCGTTCAGCATGCTCCCGCCGGCGATGGCCAAGGTGGCGTTGGTGCTGCCGACGACGTACGCCATGGACGCCTTCGCCGGGTTGGCGATGGGGCAGATGGCGGGTGCACATGCTTGGCAATCCGTGGGGATCCTGCTGGCGGGCGGGGCGATGGCCTTCGGCCTGGCCGTCTTCTTGTTCAGCTGGGACAGCAAGAACACCACCCGGAGGGGACACCCGGCACTGGCGGCGCTTGCCTGGCTGCCGTATGTGGTCGGGATGCTCCTGTCGCTGCGCGGGTAGCTGTCCGACTTCACTTGAGACGAATACGCAAACGGGAGGATCATGCTTCGGCATAATCCTCCCGTTCCGTTTCAGTCACCCAGCGTCAGGCCACGGCGGCTTCTGCCAGCAACGTCTTCAACGCCGGGTGATCGGCGTACACGCCGCGATACTCGGGGGGCAACAGGGCGGCGATGTGACACATGACCAAGTCGGTTTGCTCGCGCAGGGCGGCGCTGCGCTCGTCGCCCGGAAGCGGAGGCAGCGTGAAGAGTGGGCCCATGCGCACCGTGACCTCCGGGCGCCGCAGCCGCAGCCAGGTGCGGGCGACCTTCTCGGTCCCAAAGTGGGCCATGGGCAGGATCGGCGCGCCGCTCTGTTGGGCGATGTAGGCCACACCGCTCTTGCCCCGCGCCAGGCCTCCGGTCTTGGTGCGCGTCCCCTCCGGGGCCAGGGCGAACACTTTGCCTTGCTTCAGCCAGGCTACGGCGCCGCCCAGGGCGTCGCGGTCGACCTGCCCGCGCTGGATGAAGATGCCGCTGCCCATACGCAAGATCGTGCCCCAGATCGGGTTGAAGCGGTACTTCTCCGCCGCCCAGCCGCTGAGCTGCGGCCCGCCGATCAGCGCGTACAGGATCGGCGCGTCCCAGAAGGCCAGGTGGTTGGCGACGATGATGCACGGACCCTGTGCCGGCCGGTGCTCGAACCCCTCGGTGCGCACATTCACCAGGATGCCCACCAGCCCGCGGATGACCCAATGAAGGAAGCGTGCGATCATGGAGTTCCCGCCCGGAGATCGACTCGATTGTAGGCGGATTCCACCGGTGCTACAATCCGCCCGAAGCGACGGGGTGGCGCATGATCCAGGTCGAGCCGGTCGATCTCAATGACAAGGGGCAGGTGAGACGCTTTCTAGACCTGCCCTTCCGCTTGTACCGCGGTCAACCGTTGTGGGTGCCGCCCATCCGCATCGATGCGGCGGCGATGCTCAATCCCAAGAAGCACCCCTTCTACGAGCACTCGGACGCCGAGTTCTTCGTCGCCGCGCGCGACGGCGAGGTCGTTGGGCGCATCGGGCTGCTCGAGAACAAACCCTACAACCGCTATCACAAGAAACACACGGCGCAGTTCTACCTGTTCGAATGCGTCGAGGATCTCGAGGTGGCGCGGGCTCTGTTCGACCGGGGGGCCGAGCGCGCCCGCGCCCGCGGTCTGAACCAGCTCGTCGGGCCGAAGGGTTTCGGGGCGCTCGACGGCTACGGCATGCTGGTGGAGGGTTTCGAGTTCCGCCCGGCGATGACGATGATGAACTACAACCCGCCGTACTATCCGAAGTTCGCCGAGGCGCTGGGGTTCCGCAAGGAAGTCGATTTCATCTCCTGCTACCTGACGCCGGAGAAATTCAAGCTCGACGAGCGCATCCACCGCATCGCCGCGCGGGCGGCGGCGCACAGCGGGCTGCGGGTGGTCCGCTTCCAGACGAAGAAGGAGCTGCGCGCCTGGGCGCCGCGCATCGGCCTGGCTTACAACCAGGCCTTTGTCAACAACTGGGAGTACTTCCCGCTCAGCGATCGCGAGATCCAGTTTGTGCTCGATAACGTGCTGACGGTCGCCGACCCGAAGCTGATCAAGCTGATCGCGCACGGCGAGCGCGTCGTCGGGTTCCTGTTCGCCTTCCCCGACGTCTCGGCTGCCATCCAACGCAACGGCGGCCGGCTGCTGCCGTTCGGGATCGTCGATCTGCTGCTCGAGTTCAAGCGCACAAAGTGGGTGGCGCTCAACGGGGCGGGCATCCTGCCCGAGTTCCAGGGCCGCGGCGGCAACGCCTTGCTGTACTCGGAGATGGAAAAGACCGTGCGAGAGGCGGGCTTTCGCCATGCCGACCTGACGCAGGTGGCGGAGACGGCCGTGCAGATGCGGCACGACCTGGTCAACCTGGGCGGTGTCCCCTACAAGAACCACCGCGTCTTCATTCGCGATCTGTGAGTCGGGCCGGGAGGAACGCCATGTTGGACCGGATCATTCGTGCCATGCGTCTCGAGGCCGCCGTCTTCAAAGAGGTGGCAGGCGACGCCCGGTACAACGGCGAGGCCGTCATTCTCGCCGTGCTGGTCGCTCTCCTTGCAGCTCTCGGCCAGGGGTTGGGCGCCCTGTCGGGCGGACGGCCAGTGGTGGCATTCTTCCTGGAGCTGGCGAGCAACCTGCTCCTCGGTTGGCTGTTGTGGGCGGTCATCGCCTACGTTGTCGGACGGGCGCTCGGTGGGGTGGGGACACTCAGCGGGATGACCCGGTCGCTGGCTTTCGCCGGGGCGCCGCGCTTCCTGCTGCTGCTCGGCTTCATCCCGTGTGTCGGGTGGATCTTCCGTTTCGCGGCCTGGCTCCTGACGCTCGTAGCCGGGGTGATCGCGCTGCGTGAGACGATGAGCTTCGACACGCTCAAGGCGGTGGTGACCGCAGTTCTGGGCCTGTTCTTGTACGTTGCGGCCAGTATGATGCTCGGAATCTTCGCTGCCGGCGCGGGAGCGTTGACCCAGTTCCAGCTACGTTGATCGAGGCGGATCTTCCCGCACCAACCCAGTGCGCCTTCCGTAAGGAAGGCGCACTGGGTTATCGGCGCGACGGTCGAGCCCGCCTAGTTGCCCGAGGGACGATGGTCGAGGAACCAGCCAAGGGCGAAGTCGGTGGCGGCGCGGATGGAGAAGAGCCGCGTCGTGCCGGAGCCGACCAGGCCATGGTGCACGCTCCCGGTCGCCTCGAACGCCAGACCGCAGGCGGGGAAGTCATCCGACTGGTAGTCGACATTACGATACGTCTTCCACATCCGGCGGCCTTCGACCAGCAGAGGGGCGCCTTGAAGGATGAAGTCGTAGCGGCCCGAGCGTGACTCGGCCAGGTGGAAACAGGTGTTGCTGTCGAAGCCAACCCCAAGCAAGAGGACCTGTGCGTCGAGATCGACGAGGCGCTGCAGGGGAGAGGCTTCGCCCAGGCTGTCTTCGAGGCTGTGGCCCGAGGTGACGGTCCGGGCGTGCTTGCCCCACGCGGCGAACGAATCGGCCGGGTGATCGCTGCGCAGGACGCCCGGCCAGGTGCGGAACAGCTCGGCGATACGCCCCATCCCACGCGTCGGCGTGCGTGCCGGATCGAAGGCCGGCATCGTCTCGCGGATGACCGGCCACCAGTCCTGCGGCACCGGCGGGTGCTGCCAGTACCCGGGGTCGGAGAGATCGCCGGAGTGGGCCGGCATGACGAGTGTGCCGTCCTCTGTAAGCACGTCCTGCAGCGCCTGGAGGACAGCCGTGGGCCCGCCGCATACCCAACCCAGAGAACTCAACGACGAGTGAACCAGAAGCGTGTCTCCGGCGCGCACCCCAAGCCGGCGAAGGTCGGACGCCAGGCTGAGGCGCGTGCGCGGCTCAGGCGCTTGTTCAATCGATCGCGTTTCACTCACGTCTCTCTCCTCTTTCTTTCACCATCTTGCTGGATGACGCACCTGCGCTCGGAGGAGGTGAACGCCGGCGAGGTGGTCGTAGGCCTGCTCGGAACAACCCGGTGTGCTCGTACGGAGTCTACCGCCTGGGCAGGACCTGGCCATCCGGACGGACCTCGGCGACGGCCGAGATGCCCGAGTAGGCGATGGCCAAGACCTCCGCCTCGATCGAGGCACCAGGCTCGAGGTGCCCGCAGGTGCCGCGCTGTCTGGCGACCTCGAGATCATACGGATAGCCGGTGGAGGCCTCCAGGATGAGGGTGTACAGCCCGCGCCATCCCCCGAGCGCGCGGAAGAGCCATACGTGAGGGAAGATCGCACGCGGGAAGGCAAGTGCGAAGCCGATGCCGGCGGCCTGCTCGGTGGCCGCGTACCAGCCCTCCCGGACGTCGATGAGGTAGTGCATATCCGCGACGCCGGCGTCGGGAGGATCCACGCGGCGCAAGTCGACCTTGCGGCCGTCGCGGTCGATGGCATGCGGCCACGTGAAGGCGGCGTTGCCCTCGAAGCGGTCTTCCCTCCAGGGATCGGTGATCCCGCGGTCTGCCGGGACCTCCAGCCGCGTATGCTCGGAAACCGCCAGCGCTGGATGGATGTTCCACAGGAAGTCGATCGGGTAGGGCGCATGGTTGGTGTAGGTGTAATGCAGACGCACGAAAGGGTCATTGCCCTCCAGGCTGATCACTTTTTCGAATCGTGTGGGCAGGACCCTGCCGTAGGTTGTGAAGCGCGCCGCGCAACGCCGGGGATGGTCTTCGAGGATCTCCCATTCGGCTTCTTGCGACCAGAATTCACCGTGGTCGGGCAGCAGGTCGCCTTCCGGTGCCGGGCGCGGCAGGTCGTTGGGGAGAAGTTCGTCCCAGCCGCCCGACCAGTTGTCATCGAAGCTGGCGCCAAATGCCTGCCGGGCCGGAGGCAGGTGGGGATTGTGCCAAAGCAGATTGTGGTCGCTTGGCCGGTGGACGAAGTTCCAGATCTTGGCGCCGACCTCCGGGAGAAGTTCGACACGCACCTGATCGTTCTCGAGACGGAGCAAGCGGAGGTCACGAAGCGTACCGTTCGGATCAAAGCGCACCATCACGCGAGTCTCCATGGATGGGCTGTCCATGACGTAAGAGTCCATGGACCCAACGCAATGGATGGAGCTTACCCCAAGAGGGAGTCATGCGAAAGTCGAGGGCCGAAGAAACGAGCGCTTCCAACCCGGAAGTCGATGGGTGAGCAGGGAGAGTGGCGCCGCCAATCACGGATTGAGATCGCGCGGCGGAGAACCAGGCGCGAAACAACAACTGCCTGGCCGGTCAGGTGTCGCTCGTCACGCCTAACTCGGAGCCGCGTCGAGCGGCGGGGTGCGCGCAAAGCATGCCGTGGGGGCGAAGCCATCTCAGCCGGCCTCGCCTCCACGGCGGTTCGATAACCCGCAGCTACTCGACGTTCAGCGTGAAATCGAGCTCCAATGCGATCAGGTCTTCCACGCTGAGCACCGGGCCGACGCGCGGCAGTGTCATCCCGAATTCGGTGAAGGTAATGCTCGTGGTGGCGGCTCCGCGCAGCGTCCGGCCATCGATCTGGGCTGTGACGTCCCAGGTGACCGGGTGGGTGGCGCCGTGCACCGTCAGATCGCCGGTAAGCTGGAAGGCGACCGAGCCGGACTTGGGCAGTGGCGAGGGTAAGCCCGTGACCACTGTGGGCATGAAGACCGCCTCGGGATAGGTGCCGGTCTCCAGCGTATTGCGCTGGATGTATCCATCGCGCCGGCTGCTGTCGGTGGCCAGCGTCGTCAGGTCGACGGCGAAGCGCGACTCGGCGGCGACGATCTGACCGTCGGGCTGAATGATGATCGCACCGCTCAGGCCGGTGGTCGTCCCGACGGCATCGCTGGGCAGCGTCAGGCTGACCAACTGTTCGCGCACCCGGAAGCGGGCTTCGTTGCCCTCCGGGGCGACGACCAGGCGGAGTACCCCGACAGGAGCGTCCGCGGCTGCGGTAGCCACCGGCTCGGTGGGCGGGACGGGCGTGAGGGTCGGCGCAGGCACCGCCGGCTGTGTGGGAGCGGCGGTGGGCGGGGCGGCGACCGGTGCGGTCGCACACGAGGCCAGGAGGGCCGCGGCGAGGAACATTGCGAGTAAGGGCGAGTACTTGTTCACGAGATTCCCTCCAAGGAGATACCGGTCACGATCGTAGGGCAGGCCGGTGGATCAGGAGGCCGGGGCCGGACTTGAGACCTCAATCCGCCGGCCAAGCCAGAAGCGCTTCCATTCGCCCCGGCTGGATTGGAGCGCCAGGAAGGTGTACAGGCTGGCAGTGAAGAAGCCGAGCACCATCATCAGGATAACCCACACGAGCGAGCGCGGCCAGGAGCGCTCGCGGAACACGATCCAGGCGGAGAACAGCGTGAAGCCGACGTACAGATCGACGAGGGAAACGATCCCCCATGGCATCGCCAGGAGCTGACGACCCTCGGCGGCGAAGTCGCCGATGGAAAAGCCGTAGATCAGTACGCCGGTCATAGCCAGCACGCCGAGCAGTGCGATCCCTTTGGCAAGTCGCATGGTAGTCTCCGTGAAGACTTAGGCCGAGCGGCCCGGACGGCGCGGGAACCAGGGGACGAAGGCGCTGGTCGTTTCGGCGTACTCGCGGTAGCCGGGTTTGGTCTTGATGAGCGTCTTCTCCAGCAAGGCAACGCCGGAGACGCGCACCAGGAGCAGCGTCATCAGAACCGGGCTGAAGATCGTCCACCAGGCGCCCGCCGAGGCGGCGATCAGAAAATAGCCCCACCACTGCGCCGCGTCGCCGAAGTAGTTCGGGTGACGGGTGTAGCGCCAGACGCCGGTCGTGAGCAGCTTGCCTTTGTTGGCTGGGTCGCTCTTGAAGCGCTCGAGCTGCGCGTCGCCGGCGGCCTCGAAGTAGAAGCCGAAGGCCCAGACGAGGACGCCCAGGGCGTCGAGCGGGCCCAGGCGCTGCGGCGTCGGGCTGAGCTGAACTGCGATCAGTGGCGCGCTGATGATCCACAGCAGGATCCCCTGCAGCAGGAAGACTTTGAAGAAGCTGTGCCACCACCAGCTTCGGCCGCTTTCCTCACGCCATTTGGCGTAGCGGAAATCCTCCGGCTTGCCCCAGTTGCGGCGCAAGATGTGGATCGAAAGGCGCAGACCCCAGATCGTGACCAGCGCCGCCAGCAGCAGCTTACGCGGCAGGAAGCCGTCGGGGGTGAGCAGGAAAGCGGCCCAGGCGACGATGACGAACCCGGTGCCCCAGAAGATGTCGACGATGCTGGAGTTGCGCAGCGCCAGGCTGAACAGCCAGAGCATGAGCATCAGGCCGAAGATGGCGGCCCCGACTAGCAGGCAGAGCTCCCAGAATTCCATTTTCAGCAGTTCTCCCTCAGGGGTGCTTTCGCCGGTTCACAGAACCAGGATCACGCCCAGCACGATCTCGGTGATCAGGCTGATGACGTTGGATTGGACGACCGAGCGATCGACGAACATCGACACAGCGCGCACTGCGCCGATCGCCAGGTACCCGATGCCTAGCATCAGGTAAGCGACCGGGCCGAGGAACAGCGGCGCTAGGCCCAGGGCGATGAACAGGCCGCCGAGGACGGCGCGCAGCTCGGTGATGCCGCGCCCGCCGACGGGCTGCAGGCCGGTGAAGCCGGTGATCTTGGTGGGGGCAAGCAGCGAGAACAGGCCGGTGGCGGCGGTGGCCAGGGCGGCGACGATCTGCAGGATCTGAAGCACGTTCAAGGGATTCTCCTTTGTGATGTGGCGCGGTCAGAAGCCGCGCCGCTGTCCGGTCCAGGGCGGCGGTGCCTGGGTGCGAAACTCGGCCACGCTTGGGCCGACCAGGCGCGCCAGGCGCCAGGTGCCGAACAGGTAGGTCAGGATCAACAGTGCGAGGGTTGCGGGCCATCCGCTGATCAATCCGACGGCGGCCTGGAGCGCAGGGTTCTGCTGCTGGAAGGCGGCCCACTGGAGGCTGCCCTGCAGCAGGAAGAACAATGCCCAGGCGAGGGTGACTTCGGTGTAGGCCGGCCGGACGCGCGGGTGCCAATACCAGGCGCGCGGCCAGCGACGGACCAGGTGACTGGTCCAGGCGACCAGCGGGCGGTGCACGACGATGGATGCCAGGCTGGCGGCGAACAGCAAGGCATTGGTGATCAGATCGGGCAGGAAGAACAACTCGGCGCGCTGGAGCACCTGCGCGGCGAGAAACGCCAGCAGCGATCCACCCAGGCCGAGCAAGGCGTAGGTTGTTGGCTGACGGCGAATAGCGCGCAGGCCTGTGAGGGCCCCGGCGGTGAGCAGCGCGGCGAGCATGGCGGTCCGGGCGTCTTTCAGGGCGCTGATGATAAGGAAGGCCAGAGGGGGCAGGATGGCATCAAGTATTGTGCCCCGGCCGAGTACGACCATGCGTAGCTCTTCCAGGACTTCTCGCGCTTTGCTGGCTGTCGACACCACGATCCCGTTCCCCAAGTGATGACGACTACTATACCAAAATGCACAGGTTTTGTCTAGATACAGACTGAATGAGGGAGTTGAGGGCGAGCCGGTTGCGAGCGGCTAACGCAAGGGGAGATTGAGATCGAATGGCAGGCGGGCAGGGAGCGCTTCCGGCGCGGGGTCGGGCCAGCGGCGAACGCCCATCTCGCTCAGCCGCAGGCGCAGCTCGGCTTTGCTGCGCACGCCCAGCTTCTCCAGCGTGTGGCGGATGTGCGTCTTGACCGTTTCGGGCGAGACGACGAGCGTGGCGGCGATCCGCTGATTGGTGTGACCAAGCACGACCCAACGGGCGACCTCGCGCTCGCGCGGCGTCAGGCGGGTGAGCGCCGCCTCGGCCCGCAAGCGCAGGCTCTCCTGCTCGACAGCCTGCGTCAGCAAGTCGTTGGCCAGGATCTCGGCCGGCAGGTCCTGAGCCTGAGCCGCGCGCAGGAGCTGGTCGGCGAGAGCGCCGTCCACCTCGAGCACCAGGCGCGGGCCGGGCAAGGGGGGAGAATCAGGCCAGCCGGGAGCTTGGCGGGACCACACGTCGGCCTCCTTTGGGCAGCACGAGTATATCGAACAAATGTTCTGATGTCAATTCCCAGCCCTCCAGTTAAACTGCAATCGGCCACGGAGGCCCCCATGCGTTCGCTGGTTCGCCTGCTGCTTGCCGCCCTGCCGATGATGTTTGCCTGCTCGCTGGGCTCCGGCGCCACGCCTTCCGCCGTACCGGCGCCGATCCCCACGATCGGCCCGGTTCCGAGCGAAACGCCCGCCTCGACCGAGCCGGCTGAGGCGATCCGCATCACCGCACCAGGCCAGAGCTCGCGGCTGGTAAGCCCGATGAGCGTGCATGTGACGACGACACTGCCGGCCTTCGAGAACACGCTCACGCTGCGCGTGCTGCTGGATGACGGCACCGACCTGGTCCCGCCGCAGGCGGTGATTGGCTCAGAGATCGAGGGCGGAGCTCTGGCCTTCGACGCGACGTTGAGCTTCAGTGCAACCGAGGAGCGGCCGGCGTTTCTCCAGGCCTACCTGGTCAGTCCGCGCGACGGTGGCGTGACCCATCTGGCATCCATCGTCGTGACGGTCATGCCAGGTGGCGCCGCCGACGTCCGCCCGGCGGCGGGGGAGGAGGCGGAGCGGCTGCAGATCAGCCTGCCGGCCGCGGGGGATACAATTCGCGGCGGCGTGGTGCACGTCGAGGGCATCGGCGTGGCGAGCTTCGAACAGACGCTATTGATCGAGGTGGTGGACGCTTACGGCGCGGTGATCGGGCTGCAGCCGGTGCTGGTGCAGGCGCCCGACTTCGGCCTGCCGGGGCCATTCGCGGCCGATGTGACCTACACACTGACGGCGGCCGGGCCGGGGCGCGTGGTCGTGCGCGACATCAGCCCGGCGCACGGCGGTGACATCCACCGCAGCAGTGTCGAGATCGACCTGGCGCCTTAAGGCGCGGCGGATGAGGCGGCGTGCGATGAGCTCCTCCCGGCCTTCCTCCGGCAACACGCGTCCGACCAAGCGCGCCAGCCGCGCCGTGGCGCTGTTCGTGCTCGTGCCGGCGATCCCGGCGTTGCTCCTCTCGGTACTGGCGTTGGCGGCGTTTTACCTGGCGCCCGAGCGCTTCACGACACTGCTCGAACGCCTGCCGGGAACTGAATTCCTGCGGGTAGCGCTGATCTTCTCGCCGGCGACACTGTTCGGCGTCGTGCTGCTGGCCGCGCTATACGCCCTCGAACCGGCGGGACCGCGGCCGGTGCAAGAACCTACCCTGCCTCGCCCCGGCGCGCCGCTGGCTCGCCTGCTAGCCTCGGCGGCGCTGGCCGTTTCGCTGCCCTTGCTCTTGCTTTCAGCCGCCGGGTGGGTGTTATCGTTTGTCGCCCCCGGCCGTTTCGAATTACTCGTCGAGCCCCTGCCGGGGACGGTGCTGTTACAGGCGGTGCTGCCGTACGCGCCGTTCGTCTTCCTGGCCATCAGCGCCGGCGCGGCGCTGGCGTTGGCGGGCGGGTCCACGCGTCGCCCCCTGCACTTGCCGGACGTGACACGCTGGTCGGTGCGCCTGATCCTGCTGGCCGCCCTGCCGCTGCTCGGCCTGACGCTGGGCGGATTGTTCCTGTTCTATGCCCAGCCGGAATGGGGCGACCGGCTGGTCGCCAAGCTCGGCGTCACCGCCTTCGTCAAGTTGGGCCTGGTCTTCGGCCCGGCGGTGCTCGTCGCTCTGGTCGTGCTGGCGTCGCTGTACCTGGCGCGCCCACGTGCGGCGGAAGCGACACTCGGAGGCACAGGTGAAGCGCCGATCATGCAGCAGACTGCGGGCCGACGGACATGGTCAACCTGGGCCTTTATTGCCGCCCTGGCGGCCAGCAGCATGATGGCGGTGGGGGTGACCGTGGTGGTGGTCTACCTGCTGCTTCGTTAGGTGGGATGAAATGCAGATGGCCGACTGGATCGCCGAGTTTCCCTTCGTCCTCAGTTTGATGGCCGGCGCCGTCGCCTATGCCTGCGCGCTGCTTCTGCGCCGAGGCCTGGTGCTGGCCATGGACGACCGTGTGCCCGGCTGGCCGTCAGCCGTCCTGCGCTCTCTCGGCTTGGCCAGCATTCTGGCTTCGTTTGTGTGGGCATGGACGCTGGGGCCGAGTGTTGGACCCTCCGGGGTGATCACCTCGATGGGCACCTACTCCCCGGCAGCGCTCGCCCGCACGAATCTGACGCCGGCGGTGCTGGCGTGGACGGTCGGGAGTGGGCTGCTGATCTTCGGCGGATTGGCGCTGGCCATGTGGGCCCTGATGGCGCGCCTGCGCAACGGCACCTATGGGCGCTCGCCGGATCGGCTGGCGGAGTGGGCGCCCTACCGTGTGATCCGGCGACCGCTGACGTTGGGTTGTGGGCTGGCATTGTTCGGCGCCACGCTGCTGGCCGGGACACTCGCCGCCTGGGCGTGCCTGATCCTGGCCGCCGTGCTGGTCTGCGTTCTTCAGGAATTCGACGACCGCGAGCTGCGCTCTCGCGTCGCCTGGGTGGCCGAGCAGCACCGGCGCATCCCGCGGCTGATCCCTCGACGCGTCCCGCGCCGCGCCCGCCAGGGTTGACGACGGGAACGCAAGCGTCGAGTCAGATGTTGGGCGTGCCACAGGGAGTGGCGACTTGACGTCATCGCACCTTTCCGCGCTCGTTGCAGCCAAACTGGAGGAAATCGAGGCCGAGATGCACACAATCGGCTTCTGGCAGGCCTCACAGCTTCCTCCCGACCAGCTCGAGAACCCAGGCGCGTTCGGCCTCGACAAGATGGCGTTCTCCCAATGGCTCCAATTCATCTTCGTTCCTCGCGTTCGAGAGGCTATCGCCACCAATGAGTTCCCATCATCCAGCGCTGTCGGCACACAGGCTGTTCGCGAATTTGACACTGAGCCGAGAGCGGCGCGCCTTACCATCCTACTCTCTGAGTTCGACGCATTGTTCAGCGGTCGGTAGCGGGAGTTGAACTTTGAGCCTCCGAGGATGTTCATGTCGGCTCTCCCGGCCCCAAGTACACCGTTGGCCCGCCTAACAACTCGCTGAAGCCCTGGAAAGGCACCAGGACCTTCGGCCCTGGCAAATCACCCCCGCCCACAACGCCCCGCCAAGAACGTCCCACCAATAACGCGGGACCCCGGTCAGAACATCCGGGGCGAACGGCCTGCGGCGGGACCTCCGGCGTGGTCCTTGGCAGGATCTTCGACTGACCCCCCGGGAAGAACGCCGGGGACCTTCGGCCGGCGGGCGGCGCTTTCGGTGTGGCTTGCACTGCCCGCTGGCGAGGCGCAGAATCCTGGTGGGTCAGCCCCTTCCGCCGGGAAGCTTCCCAAGAAGAACATCCCGCCAAGAACGCCCCGCCAACAACGCGGGGCCTGCGGCGGGACCTTCGGTGGGGCTTCGTAGTTCGGGGCCGTTGGGCCCCTCGTAGGAATGATGCGAACAGACATCCGTGAGAATGCGGCACGTTACTACGACCTCAGTCCGGAGCACCCGGACGATATCCCTTTGTATGCGCAGAAGATCCCTTCTTCGGAGGCGCGCATTCTCGAGTTGGGCTGCGGAACCGGTCGCGTCCTGATTCCGCTGGCCGAGAAAAGCAGCTATATCCTCGGTGTCGATATCTCCGAGGCCATGCTCTCGGTCTGCCGTCAGAAGCTGGCAGAGAAGGGAATTCCGACCACCAGAGCGGAAGTCCAGCAAGGGGACATCACGGACTTAGAAGTGGGGAAGAGGTTTGACCTGATCCTTGCGCCCTTCCGGGTGTTCCAGACCTTGGAGACAGATCGTGAAGTCAGCGGTTTCTTCAGGACTATTCGGACTCATCTAACGGAGGAAGGCACGGCGATCCTGAATGTGTTTCGGCCGAAACTAGACCGCGATCGGATCAGAAACGAATGGGTCACAGGGGTCGAACAGCTCCGATGGGAAGTTCCGTTCGAGGGAGGGCGAGTCACCCAACACGATCGCAGGTCCAGGATGGATCGGGAGAGGCTGGTTCTCTATCCTGAGCTGATCTACCGGCGTTATCGGGACGATGAACTGGTTGATGAGGCGGTGCTTAAGATCGCCATGCGCTGTTACTATCCGGAGGAATTGCTGAAACTCATTGCGGCCCATGGGTTTCGAGTCCTGAACAAGTGCGGCGGGTATGCAGGTGAAAGGTACGGCGAAGGGCCGGAGTTGATCGTCGAGTTCGCGGGGGGCGCCTAACCACTCGCTGGAGCCCTGGAAAAGCACCAGGACCTTCGGCCCTGGCAAACCACCCCTGCCCCAAGGCGCCCCGCCAACTACGCCCCCCCCAACGACGCCTACGGCGGGACCCCGATAAGGTCATCCGGGGCGAATCCCGCCCAGTTCGCGGGACCTCCGGCGGCCTGCGGCAGACCCGGCGGGCTGGCGGATAAGTTGGCAAGGCCCGGCCGCCGGGATGCGCGAGAATTGGTGGGCCGCTGGCCGGGCGGACGAGCAGCTTGGCGCCACCGGTGAGCTGCACCTTCCCGGTCGATTATGATCAAGGACAGTCGCTCTCATTAGGAGGGGGATTGCCAACGCCGGAAGTCTCAGTCGTCAGCCGCATGGCGACACAGATTCGCGAATGGGAGAGTGTGGCCGACCAACGCTCGGTGTTCCTCAGCTGCTATCTCCTCATGACCCGCAACATCCTCTCCGCGATTGAACAGCGCGAGTTCCACGACTCAGTCTGGGTCAACAGCCTCATGGAGCGCTTTGCCGACTACTACTTCCTGGCACTCGAGGCCTACGAGAAGGAACCCGCGTCGGCTCCCGCTGTCTGGCAGATTGCGCATAACAGCACGCGTGCTCCCAACCTCCTTGCCCTTCAGAAACTGCTGGTCGGGGTCAATGCCCATATCAACTTCGACCTGGTCCTAAGCCTGGTCGACATGCTCGGCCCCGAATGGGATGCCCTGGCGGATGACCAGCGCTCCGCGCGGTATAACGACCACTGCCATGTGAATGCCGTCATCGGCCGCACGATTGATGCTGTGCAAGATCAAGTATTGGACCCCGTGATGCCCTTCATGGCGATCATCGATGAGGTGCTTGGGCCGGTGGATGAGATGATGGTCTCTCATCTCATCTCGCATTGGCGGGAAACCGTATGGCAAGACGCCATGCGACTGCTGGAGGCAAACGAACCGAGCGAGCGAGCTCACCTGGTGGCTCAGATAGAGCAGGCGGCCCTCTCCCTCGCCAACCTCATTGTCTAAGGCCAGATCGAACGCGGTCCGCCGTTTCGGGGAGCCAGCCTACTGGTGCGGCCCAACACCGGGCCGATGCTTTGGAAACGCATCCGCGACCGAGAGAGATGTCCCGCCGACAACGCCACGCAATGGGCATCCGGGGCGAATCCCGCCAAGAACGCCCCGCCAAGAACGCGGGGCCTGCGGCGGGGCCTGCGGCGGGGCGACGACAGGATCGCGATGAGGACATTCGTGACGAATCCCGCCATGAACGTCCCGCCAAGAACGTCCCGCCAAGAACGTCCCGCCAAGAACGCGGGACCTGCGGCGGGACCTGCGGCGGGGCCTGCGGCGGGACCCCGGTCAGGTCATCCGGGGCGAATCCCGCCCAGTTCGCGGGACCTCCGGCGGCCTCCGGCGGTCTTCGACCCTGGAGCGTCACCAGGGCCCTCGGCTGACAGGGCGGGCTGGGCGTAAGGATGGGGCGCTTGGGCCGCCAACCCAAGGACCCCAATCTCGGGTTATGCTTTGGGGTCAATGGGGATGGTTGGTAGCGAGCTCGCTGACGAGTCCCTATCGGGAGAGGTGACATGCAAATCCTTCAGAGGATCACCCCGTGCTTGTGGTTCGATGACCAGGCCGAAGAGGCGGTGGACTTCTATAGGTCCATCTTCAAGAACTCAAAGATCGTCGAGGTCGTTCGCTACGGCGAAGCCGGACACGAGATCCATGGCGGGATGGCCGGATCGGTGATGACCATCACCTTCCAGCTGGACGGGCAGGACTTCATCGCGCTCAACGGCGGCCCCGTCTTCAACTTCAATGAGGCGATCTCGCTGCAGGTTCGATGCGACTCACAGAATGACGTGGATTACTACTGGGAGAGATTGTCCGAAGGCGGAGATGACGAGGCGCAGCAGTGCGGCTGGCTCAAAGACAAGTACGGTGTTTCATGGCAGGTGGTACCGGTCGCGTTGTTGGAGATGCTCCAAGACCCGGACCACGTCAAATCCCAGCGTGCTACCGCGGCGATGCTCCAGATGAAGAAGTTCGATATCGAAATGCTGAGACGCGCGTACGAGGGAATGGCCTAGCCGTGCGAGTGCGCTAGCAAGGATCTCTTCCCTGGTGCCGAACCTGCCGCCGAAAGCCGGGGGGTGGCCATCCCCGCCCACTGCGGTGTGGCGGGATTTCAGTCAGGACACCCGGGGGAGAATCCCGCCAAGAACGCCCCGCCAAGAACGCGGGGCCTGTGGCGGCGGACTGCGGCGAGGGCGACGGCATGCTCCCGGTAGAGCCATCCGGGACGAATCCCGCCAAGAACGCCCCGCCAAGAACGTCCAGCCAGTAACGCGGGACCTGCGGCGGGGCCCCGGTCAGGTCATCCGGGGCGAATCCCGCCCAGTTCGCGGGACCTCCGGCGGCCTTCGGCAGCCTTCGGCGGACCAGGCGGTTCTGGGGCAGGCGAGGCTCGCTCCGCAAGGTGGGAGCCCTCCCGGCCTCGGAAGGCCTGCCTACCTCCCGAATCCGGACCCTAACCGGGCATTGTCTGGCGGCGCAAATTGAGACCCGTTGGCGGGCACGTGAGAGGAATCGATGCTCCGCGGCGGGTATCCATAGAGGCGTGGAAAGGATCCGCCGTCTCGGTGGGGACGCGTGATGGGGGGCTGGACCCGCGCGGCACCGATTCTCAACGGCGCGTGGTGAGTCATGCTCAGGTCGATCTTCGACTCGAAGGAGCGGATAGCGGTAGCAGCATCGTTGGTCGTCAATGTTCTGCTTTCCTGGACGATCCTGCCTTTCGTCATCCCTCCCTTCCGTGCCTATCCTCCGGGCGACCTGATTGAAGTGCTCCTCTGGCAGGGAATGGGGATCGTGGGATGGCCTCTGGCGCTCTTTGGGGGAGTCCTGAGTCTTGTGATGCAGCCCCAATCGACGGATCTGGGATCTCTGCTGTTGCTGCTCATCTATCCGGCCATTCTGGTGCTTCTCATTCTCGTCGTGATCCCCAAGCGTCCCAGGTGGTGGGGAGTTGTCGTGCTGCACATGCTCATCACTCTTTCGTTTGCCGCCGTTTGGCACGGCCTCCGCGCGGGATATGAATTCATGGGAGGGTAATCGGGCCGATCGCCGACGATGGTTCTCGGCCGGCTTGCCCCAGAGACCCAGGAACCTTGCCCCAGCCTCCGGCCCCTGACGCTCGCCTTCTTCGCTGGGGGAGGCAGTAGGTCGTCAGACGATTCAGCGAGGGATCCCATGGCGTCTGAACGGACATCCCGACCAAGCCTGCTTGCCCTTGGGGCGATCGCCTTTGGCCCGGGGCTCTTGCTCTTGTACGCGATGCTGGTTCCGCTCGTGTTGGCCGTGCTCTTCGCCAGCAGGCCTTCGGCCGCAACCGGAGTCGCAGCCGGCCTCCCAGATGTCGTGGCCCTTTCCTTGATCACCCTCCTTCCACCGCTGTGCGCATTCCTGGCGGCGCGGACTGCGAGCAGCGCCACGAGCTGGATCCGTCTCGCCCTGCCGATCTACGCCGGGCTGCTGCCCACAGCTCTGGCACTTGCCTTCCTGATCGCTGCCTCCATCGCCGGGGTCTCCATGGCGGTCGTCGACGGTGCCACGGGGGGTTGGGCCCTCAAAGCGCAGGAGCTTCTGTTCGCTCTGACCCTGCTCGTCCCCATGCACCTCATCATCCTTCCATGGGTCGTTCTCTCTAGCTTGGTCATCCGCCGGATGAACGCCCGCCCCGCTTGAACGAGGCGGTCCGACCGAGCATGACGCCTCGCCCTTTCCAGGAAGAGAGCTTCGGCTCGGACAGCTGCGCAGTGGTTGGCGGCGTGTGGCAGCGAGGAGAGGCTGTGCGTTCCCGGGATGCAGGTCACCAGGCCAGATAGGCTGCGATCATCACGACAACGAACACAGCGCTCGATCCGAGCTGTCGCAGCCCGATGGCGGCCGGACGGGCCCCGACGGGTGGTTGCGCCACGCCCTGGAGCGCATCCGCAAGCATCAGGCCAAACGCGATCGGCACCAGGACGGGCACACGACCGAAGACAGCGAGGCCTGCGGCGAAGGCGAGGTTGAACACGTGATAGACAAGCGTGCGGGCGCCCATGTTCCAGCGCTCGCTCGGCGCAGGCATCGCCGGCAGGCGCCGCTGCCCCAGGCGCAGGTAGACGAAGACGATTGAGGCGGCCGACTGCAGCCAGGTGAGCAGCCACAGCAGCCAGGCGGTCAGCGCGCCGGGGCCTCCAGCCACCCAGTAGGCGGCGGGGGCGGCCAGGGCCAGGACGCCGGCCGCCACGAGCTCGACGCCGCGCTGTCCGCGTTCCTCGCGTCGACTGACCAACCACAGGTGCCAGGCGAACACCAGGACTCCTGGGATTGCGAGCCACAGGAGCTGTGCATGGCCGGACCGGACGAGAATCAGCACGGCCACCAAAGCAACCAGCGCGTAAGCAGCGGTCCAGAACAGCCCGGGCGCCAGGTCGCTGCGCGGTCGCCGGCCGCTCAGGGCCTTGACGGCGATCGCCGTCGGGTGGCGCATGAAGAACGCCGCCGCGACGGCCAGGAGAAGCACCAGCGCGTCAAGGCCGAGCTTGCCGCCCGCGGCCGCCCCGATCAGAAACGGGCCAATCCACCAAATCCAGGCACCGTGCTCGGTGGGGATGAAGTAATGCCTCCGCCACAGGCGGCGGTCGAACAGTTCGAGTGGCGGACGGGGTGTGTCGGACGTCATCGCATCGGCATCGAACGTAAGTTCCCCGGCAAGGGCATCACCTAGACGACGTGACGGACGATCGAATCCGGCAGCTGCGGATGCGGGTCCCCCGAGGTGGAGATCGGGCTCCGATCTGCGACCGCCTCTCCCCGGCAAGGCATGGCGCCCATAGCCCGCGCCGCTCCAGGGGTTTCCACCGCTAGACCTGTGCCAGCTGGATCAGGTTTCCGCAGGTGTCCTCGAACACGACGGTCATCACCGGGCCGGACGTTTCCGGCGCGCCGTGGAAGGCGACGCCCAGCGCCTTCATGCGCTCGTATTCCTTCCGCAGATCATCGACGGCGAAGCTCGTCAACGGAATCCCCTGCTGGAAGATAGCCTGCTGAAACGTCCTGGCCGCCGGGTTGACGTTGGGCTCGAGCAACAGTTGCACGCCGTCGGGCGCATCCGGCGAGACCATGGTCAACCAACGAAATTCCCCAAGCGGGAGATCAAGCTTCTTCACGAAGCCGAGTACGTTCGTGTAGAACTGAAGGGCCTTCTCCTGATCGTCCACCAATACGCTGCTGACATAGATCCTCATTGAAACCTCCACAACTTGTCGGCGGAACGGACCGCTCTGTTACCCGGCGGCCGCCAGGCGATAGATTGTACCGGCATAGTCGATCAGATAGACCCGGCCGTCGGAGCCCTCGCCGAAGGAGCTGATCGAGACGCCAGTCTCAAACAGCGGCCCGTTGAGCCACACGCCATCGGCGGAGCGGCGCAGGCCCCACACGCGGCCGGAACAGTAGTCCCCGTACAGATACGTCCCATCCCAGGCGGGCAGGGCCGGGTCGCGGACGACCAGGCCGCCGGTCACCGAGCAGCCGAGGTCGTGACTGTACTCGGCCGCCGGTTCGACCAGCCCGGCGGTCGAGTCGCCGAGGTACGCGTGCAGTCCTTCGCGGACGTTCCAGCCGAAGTTGGCGCCGCCCGGTGCGCCGGCAGGGACCACGTCGATCTCCTCCCAGCTGTTCTGGCCGACGTCGCCGATATACAGGTCGCCGGTCGGCCGATCGAATGCGATGCGCCACGGGTTGCGCAGTCCGTAGGCCCAGATCTCCGGCGCTCCTCCGCCGCCGCCCGCAAACGGATTGTCCGCCGGAACGGCATACGGCTCGCCGCCGTCCACGTCCAGCCGCAAGATCTTTCCCAAGAGCGTATTGAGCGACTGACCGTTGCCGTGGGGATCGCCGCCCGATCCGCCGTCCCCGGTTCCGATATACAGGTAACCGTCCGGACCGAAAGCCAGCGAGCCGCCGTTGTGATTGGCGAACGGCTGCGGGATGTGCAGCAGGATCACCTCCGAGGCGGGGTCGGCGCGATCGCCGGAGGCCAGATAGCGGGCGACAACCGTATCACCGGCGACATCGGTGTAGTTGACGAACAGCCGGCCGTTCTCGGCGAAGCGCGGATGAAATGCCAGACCGAGCAGCCCCTGCTCGCTCGCCCCGGAGCCAACCCGGTCGCGCAAATCAAGGAAGGGGTCGGGGAGCAGGACGTCGTCGCGCACGATGCGGATCACGCCTTGCTTCTCGACGACGAACAGGCGCCCGTCGCCGGCGTGCTTCAGGTCGACCGGCTGGCGCAGTCCGCCGACCACAGCGGTCCAGGCGGCGGTCGAGGCGTCCGGCAGCGTCTGCACCGGGGTAGGGGACGGGGAAGGCGGGACGGGGGGAGTGGGAACGACGGTCTCCGTCGGCAGGCTCGCCGGCGAGGCCGCAGCCGTCGGTTCGATCGATTCGGGCGGTACCTGCGAAAGCCCGGCGCAGGCCACGAGGCCCAGTACCAGGGTGAGCATCAACCAGCGCAGCATAGTGACACCTCCGCCTGAGTGGTTAGAATTGTATCGAAGAGGTGCCGATGATCTGGAGCCATCATTCTCGGGAAGCCGAGTTCGCCCTGCAGGCCGTCCGCACCGCCGCAGGGGTGTGCCAGGCCGTGCGCCGCGACGCCGGCGGCAGCTCCTTGCGCAAGGCGGACACCTCGCCCGTGACCGTGGCCGACTTCGCCTCTCAGGCGTTGATTGCCGGAGAGCTGGCCGAGGCCTTCCCGGACGACCCGCTGGTCGCCGAGGAGGACAGCCGGACACTCGAGTCGGATCCGGCGACACTGGCGCAGGTCGTCGAACGGCTGCGGACGCTGCGCCCCAAAGTGGACGCCGGACGTGTGCGGGCATGGATCGATCGCGGCGGCGGACAGGTGGGAGACCGCTTCTGGACGCTCGATCCGATCGACGGCACCAAGGGCTTCCTGCGCGGTGACCAGTACGTGATTGCATTGGCGCTGATCGAAGGCGGCATTGTCGTCGTCGCCGCACTGGCGGCGCCGTCCCTGGGGCTCGACCTGCGACCGCGCCCATCGACCGACGGCTGCATCGTCATCGTCGTGCGGGGTGACGGGACCTGGGTGGCGCCTCTCGAGGGCGGTGATGGCCGCCGTATCGAGGTCTCCGGATGTCGGTCGCCCTCAGACGCCCGTCTGCTGTCGTCGGTAGAGAATGCGCACACCGATCCTGAGCAACTGGTGCGCCTCACCCATCGCCTCAGGCTGAAGGCGGAGCCGATTCGCATGGACAGCCAGGCCAAGCACCTGGCGATCGCCGGCGGACAGGCGGAGCTGCTGATCCGCTTCCCGCCGCCCGACCGCTCTTTCTACAAGGAGAAACTCTGGGACGTGGCCGCCGGGCTGCTGGCGGTCGAAGAGGCCGGCGGGCGCGCCACGGACCTCGATGGGCATGTTCTGGATCTGATGGCGGGTCGGGAGCTGCGTCACAATCGCGGCATCCTGATCTCCAACGGTCGGCTCCACGAGGCGGCGCTGGGCGCCGTCCGGGCTGCCCTCGGCGAGTCGCCGGCGTGAAACGGCTGCCGGGAATCCTGGCGGCACTGATCGCGCTGGGCACGTGCCTGGCGGCGGCGTGGGCTTCGCAGGCCGTGTTCGAACGCATCCCGCATCTCGAAGACGAATTCGCCAACTTATGGGAAGCGGAGATCATGGCGCGCGGTGAAATCAGCCAGCCTTCGCCTCCATTCCCGCGGTCGTTCATGGTCCCCTTCGTCGTGGACTCCGAAGGTCAGCGCTTCGGCAAGTACCCGCCCGGATGGCCGGCGGCGCTTTCGTTCGGGATCCGGCTGGGGGCGCCGTGGCTGGTGAACGCGCTGCTGGCCGGCGCGGCGACATGGCTGGCGTACCGCCTGGGATCGCGGGTCGGCGGGCAGGGCGTCGGACTGCTGGCGGCGTTATTGGCGGCCAGCTCGCCGATGTTCCTGCTGCTCTCCGCCTCGATGATGTCGCACGCGCTCAGCGTGTTCCTAACGCTGGCGCTAACCCTGGGTTGGCTGGACGGAGTCGCCGGCGCGCCGGATCGCCGTCGAATGCCTCGCGCGCTGCCAGTGGCCGTTGCGGGTCTTTCGCTCGGACTGCTGGCGCTGACCCGGCCGCTGACGGCGGTGGGGGTGGGGCTGCCCTTCGGGGTTCATGGCGTTTGGTTGCTGCTGCGCGGCGAGCGCGAGGCGAAGCGCGCCGCCCTGGGCGTGGGCCTGCTGGCGCTGGCCGTCGCCGGCGTGCTGCTGATCTGGCAGTGGGCCCTGACAGGCGATCCGCTGCGCAATCCCTACGTCCTGTGGTGGCCGTATGACCGGATCGGATTCGGACCGGGACACGGTGTGACCGAGGCCGGCCACACGTTGAACCAGGCACGCATCAACACAAAGTTCAGCCTGCGCGTCGGACAGCACGATCTGTTCGGATGGCCGTACCTGTCGTGGATCTTCGCCCCGATTGGCCTGCTGGCCCTGCGGCGGCGGGTGGAGGCATGGCTGCTGGCCGGACTGCTCCCGTCGCTCATCGTGGCTTACGCCGCCTACTGGGTGGGCGCGTGGGTCTACGGCCCGCGCTACTACGTCGAGGCGCTGGGTGCGTTCTCGGTCTTGAGCGCGGCCGGGATCGCGGCGCTTGCTGGATGGCTGGGAGAGCGAGGCACGACGCGCCTGCGCTCGCTGAGCATCAGTACGCTGGTGCTGGCCCTTCTGTCGCTGAACGTCCTGTATTACCTGCCGGCACGCCTGCAGCAGATGACCGGACTCTACGGGATGACGGTCGCCGCTCGCGCTCGCCTGGAGTCGGCCGCACCGGAGAGGGCGCTGGTGATCGTCCATCCAGCCATGTCGTGGACCGAATACGGTTCGCTGCTGACGCTGACCCCGCCGTTTGCCGACGGCGAGTTGCTGCTAGCCTACACGCGCGGCACGGACCAGGACCTACGCCTGGCGCAGACGTATGCCGATCGACCGGCGTACGACTACTACCCTGACGCGCCTGCCCGGTTGACCCCGCTGGTGCCATAAGTCGCGCGGCTTGGGATCGCCACCGACCGGATCCATTGCCGCATGCCCCGGCACCTCAACCACGAACACCGGCCCATGCGTCCCCGCGAACGAATCCGGCGGGGGGCTGAGCGCGCTCCGAAGGGTGACCGCCCGGGCAATCCATTGCGCGCCGGGCCTGGTCGGAAGATCGTGCGATTCAAGATGCAAGATCTTAGAGTCCCCCGGCGTTAATGAAGCTTAACGCCGCCTGGCGGCAAGCTTAACCGTAGCAGAGTATCCTGCAGGCAAGATGAACACAACTTCCCTAACCACACAGTCGATCACAAGTTGGGCATCCGGGATGTCACTGGCAGGCCGCATCCGGGTGGCCGATCATCGCCTTGGCGATCAGCAGACCGCGATGGCCATGGCGGCATTCTCCGCCGGGCCGCTGCGCGTTGACGCATGGCGACGGCCGTCAGGGATCGCCCTGATCGGGATCCCCCAGCCTGCCGCCGCAGTGTGTCCATACTGCGATGAAGACGGCTACACGATGAGCTTCGTGGACCTGCCCTCCGGCGTCTTGAGGACGGCGAAATGCGCGATGTGCGGCGTGCGCACCGAGCGGTTCGTCGCGGGATGGAGGACGCCCAGGAGCTGAGCCGGATGATCCCGGCGAGGCTGGGACGTTCTTCCGGTCTCGGCTTAACCTCCCGTCCACCGCATCTTCCTCCTCGTTGAGAACCCCGCCCGGGGCCCCTCGGGCGGGGGCTTTGCATGCGCGTGCCCATCCATCTGGCGTCGAACCCGTCGTCGCATGCGGCCATCAACCTAGAGCTGCAGGACCGTTAAGGCCGAGATGCTTGTGAAGCGCGCCGCAAAAGGGGTCCAGCTTTACTTGCCTCTGCCTTTGCCGTATAGTAGCGACGGGCTCGGATGACTAGGAGGTGGGAAGGCATGAACGGGTTCAAGCGCGAATTCAGCACGATGACGCTGGTGATGATCCCGGTGGCCATCGCCATCAACATCGCCGTCGGGCAGCTGGCGCTGCTGATCAAAGTGCCGCTGTATCTGGACTCGATCGGCACCATCCTGGTGGGCGTGCTTGCCGGCCCGTGGGCCGGGGCGCTGACCGGCTTCCTGTCCAACGCCATCTGGACGCTGGCCGGGTGGTACATACCCGCCTTCGCCTTCGCCGGCGTGGCAGCGATCATCGGTGCGCTGGCCGGCGTCTTCGGGCGAGCCGGATGGCCCAATGTGTGGTGGAAGGCGATCCTGGCGGGCCTGATCACCGGCCTGACCGCCGCCATCCTCTCGGCGCCTATCGCCACCTATGTCTTTGGCGGCGTGATGGGCAGTGGCACCGACGTCATCGTCGCCATGGCACGCTCCATCGGGCTGGACTCGCTGGGCGCCAACATCGCCCAGGGGACATTCTCCGACCCGATGGACAAGATGGCGACGTATCTAGTCGTCTACCTGGTGCTGCGCGCACTGCCGCTGCGCTTTCTGGCCCGCTTCACCAACCTGGCCGGACGCACGGTCTAGCCGACCCGAATCCATTAATAGCCCGGGGCACGGAGCGCACCGGGCTGCTCCCTTCCACGCCATGTGCTCATCCGGCACTCCACAATGACCGGCGAGGGATCCACCCGCTCGGACGCGGCGTTGCGCCTTCACCCGCTCACTTCGCTGGGCTTCAGCCTGTTGGCCCTGGTGGCCAGTGCTTCGCTGCCCTCCGCGCTGCTGGTCCTGACTGTCTTCCTCGCGCTCCTCGTCCCGCTGGCCGCGCTGGCTCGCCGGCTGGGAGCATTCCTGCGCTCCTGCGCACGCATCTTGTGGCCGTTCGTCGTCTCGCTGGTGCTCATTCAGGGATTCTTCACCCCCGGTCCGTCGGTCCTGTTTCGCCTCGGGCCGTTTGATTACACCAAGGAAGGCCTCGAGGTGGCGCTGCTCTTCAGCGCTCGCCTGCTGGTTGGCCTGGGCGCGGCGACGCTGCTGCTGATGATCACCCGGCCGGACGCGCTGATGCGCGCTCTAGTCGAACGCGGCCTGCCCAACCAGATCGCCTACATCGTCGTCACCACGCTGCAGATCGTGCCGACCTTCCAGGCCCGGGCGCACGCCATCCTGGACGCGCAGCGTTCGCGCGGGCTGGAGACCGAGGGGCCGTTGCCCGTTCGCTTGCGGGCGTTCGCCCCGCTGGTCGGCCCGTTGATCCTGAGCAGCCTGATGGAGATCGAGGAGCGCGCCATCGCTCTCGAGGCGCGGGCGTTCAACCGGCCGGGGCGGCGCACAAGCCTGGTGACACTCAAGGACTCGCGCCTGCAAGCGCTGGCGCGCGGGCTGATGCTGCTGGCCGGGCTGGCGCTGATCGTCTCGCGCTTCACCGTCTGGAGGGCGCCGTGATCGCCGTCTCCGGCCTGCGCTTTCGCTACGCCGGAACCGGACAGGAGGCGCTCCAAGGTATCGACCTGTCGATCGGGGAGGGTGAGTTGGTCGGAGTGGCCGGGGCGAATGGCGCCGGCAAATCAACGCTGTGCTACGCGCTGACCGGCTACGTGCCGCATTTCTTCAGCGGGACGCTGCAGGGTTTGGTCAGCGTCGCCGGACATGACGTCACGCGCACGCCGGTCAGCCAACTGGCGGCCGACATCGGCCTGGTGTTCCACAATCCATTCAACCAGATCAGCGGGGCGCGCACTACCGTCCTGGAGGAGGTTGCCTTTGGCCTCGAGAACCTTGGGGTGGAGCAGGCCTTGCTGCGGCCGCGCTCGATGCAGGCGCTGCACGCCACCGGGCTCGACGACTTGGCCGATCGATCGCCGTACACGCTCTCCGGCGGCGAGCAGCAGCGCCTGGCGATCGCTGCCGTGATGGCCATGCAGCCAAAGGTTCTGGTGCTGGACGAGCCGACGTCGCAGCTCGATCCGGCCGGGACGCGTGCCATCTTCGAGGTGTTGCGCCGCCTGGCGCGTGACGGTCGGACGACAATCGTGCTGACCGAGCACAAGCTGGGCTGGCTGGCGGCGTTCGTAGATCGACTCGTCGTGCTGCATGCCGGGCAGCTGGTGGCCGACGGAACGCCGCGTGATGTGCTGGCCGAAGCGGTCGAACACGCCTGGGGCGTCGGGGCGACGCGCTACACGCAGGCCGCGCAGGCTGCCAGGCGGCGCGGGCGGCTGGCGGCCGGGACGCCCCTGCCGGTGACGCTCGAACAGGCGCTCGAGGTGCTGCGGTGAAACTCGAGCTGCGCGACGTCCGCTTCCGATACCCGACCGGCGTCTTGGCGCTCGCTGGCGTGAGCCTGAACATCGGAGCAGGCGAGGCGGTAGCGCTGATCGGCGAGAACGGCGCCGGCAAGACGACGCTGGCTAAGCTTCTGAACGGCCTGCTGCGACCGACCTCCGGCACCGTGCTGGTTGGCGAGGACGACACGCGACGGCACACGCCGGCGCAGCTCTCGCGGCGCGTCGGCTTCGTCTTTCAGAACCCGGACGATCAGCTGTTCGCCCGGACCGTCCGCGATGAGGTCGCCTTTGGGCCGCGCAACCTCCGAGTGTCCGCCGACGAAGTCCGGACGCGGGTCGACCGCGCGCTGGACGACGTTGGGCTGCGTTCGGCGATCGACCGGCATCCCTACGACCTGAGTCCGCCGGAGCGCAAGCGTGTGGCGCTGGCGGCGGCGCTGGCGATGCATACGCCGGTGCTGATCCTCGACGAGCCGACGATCGGGCAGGACGCAGACGGCGTAGAGCGGCTCGGCGCGCTGGTTGACCGCCTGCACGCCGAAAGCCGGACGCTGATCGCCATCACGCACGACCTCGACTTCTGCCTCGAGCATTTCGAGCGCGTGGTGGTCATGGCCGGGGGCCGGATCCTGGCCGACGGGCCGGCGCCCGAAGTGCTGAAGGACGTCGAGCGGCTGCGACAGGCGCAGGTCGAACCGCCGGAGTTGGTGCAGCTGGCGCTCGGGCTGGGCTGGGAGACGATGCCGCGCACGCCGGACGAGTTCGCGGTAATGTTGGCCGACCACCGGACGTGAAAGGATGGCTCCGCCATGATCCTTATCCTGGGTGACCTGCTGGCCGATCTCAGCCTGCGCATTGAGTCCTTTCCGGTGCAAGCCGGGGGGATGCAGCGCGTTTCGTACTTCGAGCTCGGTCCCGGCGGTGCGGCCAACACCGCCATCGCCGCCGCGCGCCTTGGGCTGGCTGTCGGGCAACTGGGCGAGATCGGCGACGACCGCGCCGGTCGCTGGATCCTGGAGGACCTGAGGGCCGAGGGCATCGACGTCAGCGGGGTGATCGCCGGGGGGCAAGCAACGACGCCGGTCGCCGGTGTGATCGTCGACACCCTCGGCGAGCCGGCCTATCTTGGCTATCCGGGACGTCAGTACCTGCCCTCGCTGCCGGCGGAGTGGTCCGAGCGCATCCAGGAAGCCGAAGCGCTGTTCGTCGACGGCTGGGTGGATCACACGCGCCAGGCGGACCTGATCCTGGAGGGATTGAAGATCGCCCGCGGCGCGGGTGTGCCGTCCTTCTTCGACCCGGGGCCCGGCAACCCGGCGCTGGACAGCGCCTGGCACGGCGAGGCCTGCCGGCGGTCGGCCATCGTGCTGGCGACCGAGGACGAGGCGCGGCGCATCAGCGGCCATTCCGATCCACTCGATTCCGCCCGGGCACTTCTGGCCCTCGGACCCGAATTGGTGGTCATCAAGCGCGGCGTCGCCGGCTGCTTCTTGGTGCGCAAAGATGAGGTGCATATGGAGGCCGGGCTGCCCGTGGAGGCGCGCGATGCGACCGGCGCCGGCGACAGCCTGGATGCGGCGGTGATCGACGGCTTCCTGCGGCGGCTGCCGCTCGCTTCCCTCGGCACACTGGCCAACGCCGTCGGTGCGGCCAAGGTGCAGAAACTCGGCACCGGGCGCAACGTGCCGACGCGTGACGAAGTGCGTGCCGTGCTGAGGCGCTTCGGCGTGGACGACGCCGGGCTCCTTCGCACGTGACCGGCCCCCTCTCCCATCGGGCCGTAGGTGCCCCTGCACTGGGGGCAAGAGGGTGGGGGTGAGGGGGTGGGGATGGCTCGTCAATCTCGAGTCACAGTCCCCTGCACTTAGACATTGGCCCGCCTCGATCATCCGCCCCGCTCACGCGGGGCGCATGCTCTCGGCGGGGAGGCGCGGTTTCGACCTCCTGGGTTGTCATCGCGAGGAGGCCGCAGGCCGACGTGGCAATCTCCCGTTGGACGGGTGTCTGCAGCCATGGAGACTGCTTCGCCCCTGCGGGGCTTGCAATGACACCTCACGATGAGGCTGGCCGCAGCTGACGACGCCCGCTTCTCCGTTGGGCGTCATTGCGAGGCACCGCGGAGCGGGGCCGTGCCAATCTCGGCCTCGGACACCGGCGCTCCGCGTCCGCGGAGATTGCCGCGCCCCTGCGGAGCTTGCAATGACGGATGAGTGCGGGGATCGTAATGACGAATTGACGCCGGTCTCGCCCTGATGATCCGGCTCAGGGCTCGCCGATTCGATTGGCCCCTGGGCCCCCGGATCTCGGGCACGCCGGACCGTTGGCTCGCGGAGAGTCGCACCCGCGGCGTGTTGGCGGCGCCCGTGTCGCGATTCTCCACGACGAGCAGCATAGAATCACGGCCGAACAGCGCCGTGTGCCAAGTGTCGCGCTGCACGTTGTAAGCCTTCCCCGCCTACATCACCAAGGCTGGATCGATCCCGGCTCCGGCCCATGCCCGGCAATCACCGGGACCACCTTGCCTTCGAGGGGCACGAAGATTTCATCGCTCTCAGAATGTCGTTCGACGACCTCGAGCTGTTCGGGAGGCAGAGGGAAGACCGGGCGCAGGCTGGCCATGCGCCATGACCCGTGGTCGACCAGCGGCGGTAGCCCGCCGGCCCACAATCCACGATCTCACACAGGGACGTCGCCATCGGCCTCACTGCCTCATCCGAGCCAGACGTCCACCGTGTGTTCCTCGCCAGGCAGGTCTGGTGGAATGCAGGCGCCGGAGAAGTCTTTCCCGTCCAACTTCATCAGGGAGACTCCGCGGCAGACGTGCTTAGGATTGTGGACGCGGATCTGGAAACTCCGGCCTCGGAAGCGGCGCATCACGGAGTACCCATCCCAGGTGGAGGGAATGCAGGGATCGACGCGCAAGCCCTCGTACTCGGGACGGATGCCAAGGATCCACTGCGTAATGGCAACGAAGTCCCACGCCGCCGCACCGGTCAGCCAGGAGTTCTTGGCCTCGCCATGGGTGGGCGCATCACGCCCGGCGATCATCTGGGCGTAGACATACGGCTCGCAGCGGTGGACCTCGCTCAGGCTTTCGCGTGCGGAGGGGTTGATGCGCAGGTAGTAGTCATAGGCGACATCGCCGCGGCCGAGCCTGGCTTCGGCGATCATGATCCACGGATTCGTCTGACAGAAGATCCCTGCGTTCTCCTTGTAACCGGGCGGATAGGTCGAGATCTCGCCGAGATTCAGGTAGTAGTGGCTGTACGCCGGCTGGAGCAGGACGATCCCGTGCACTGTCGCCAGCCGCGTGGCCACCGAGTCGAGTGCCTGCTGGGCTCGGCCGTCCTGGAGCCCCAGCCCCGCCATGACGCAGATCCCCTGCGGCTCGATGAAGATCTGCCCTTCGCGGCACTCCCGAGAGCCGATCGGCTGGCCGGAATCGTCGTAGGCGCGCCGGAACCAATCGCCGTCCCAGCCGGCGGTCCAGATAGCCTGTTCGAGTTGCTGGGCTGCCTGACGCCAGGCGGCCACGTCCTGCTGACGAGAGGCACGGCCGGCCATCCCGGCCATCTCTTGCGCCGCCAGGACAAACAAGCCGGCGATCAGAACGCTCTCCGCGGTCCGGCCGTCCTTGTTGGCTGTGGTTTGAAAGGATTCGCCCGGCGTTTCGGAGAAGCAGTTCAGGTTGAGGCAATCGTTCCAATCGGCGCGGCCGATGAGGGGCAGCCCGTGCGGCCCAAGGCGCTCCAGCGTGTAGCGCAGGGCGCGCTGCAGGTGGTCATACAGCGGTTTTTCACTACCGGGCTGATTCTCGTACGGTGCCATCTCGTCGAGGATGGCCCCGTCGCCCGTTTCTTTGATGTAGGCCGCCGCCGCCAGCACGAGCCACAGCGGGTCGTCGTTGAAACCAGCGCCGATGGCGGAGTTGCCGCGCTTGGTCAGAGGCTGATATTGGTGATAGGCGCCGCCGGTGGCGAGTTGCGTGGCAGCCAGGTCCAAAATGCGTTGGCGAGCTCGCTCCGGTGCCAGGTGAACGAAGCCGAGCAGATCCTGGTTGGAGTCGCGGAAGCCGATGCCTCGGCTGATCCCGCTTTCAAAGGAAGACGCGGAACGTGAGACGTTGAAAGTGACCATCATCTGGTAGGCATTCCAGATGTTCACCATGCGGTTGGTGTGATCATCCGGGGTGGTGACCGTAAACTTGCCTAGCAGTTCGTCCCAGGATGCGCGCAGCGACTGAAAGGCCCTCTCCACCTCGTCGGCCTTCCGATAGCGGGTGATGATTGCCTTCACCCGGCGCTTATTGAGGATCTGTGAGCCGGGAGGATCGAACTTCTCCAGGATGGGATTCTCGGCGTACCCCTGCAGGAAGATGACCTTCCGCTCTTCGCCGGGGGCGAGTTCGAGCCGAATGTGATGGGCCCCGATCGGCTGCCAGCCATGGGCGATCGATCCGGAGAGCCGACCTGCCTCCACGCCCGCCGGCGAGTCCCAACCCCGGTACGGCCCCAGAAAGGCCTCGCGCTGCGTGTCAAACCCCGCCAGCGGCTCGGAGCAGGCGAAATAGGCGAAGTGATCGCGGCGCTCTCGATATTCGGTCGTGTGATAAATCACGTCGTCGTCCACCTCGACTTCGCCGATGGAGAGATTGCGCTGGAAGTTGGTGAGGTCGTCCAAAGCGTCCCAAAGGCAGAACTCGATTGCCGAGAACACCGAGAGACTGGCCATCTGGGCCCGTTGATTGGTGAGGGTCAGTTCCCAGATCTCGAGGGTCTCGCCCAGCGGCACGAAGTAGCGGATCTGTGCTGCCAGGCCGGCCAGGCTGGAGCGGATGGTGGTGTAGCCCAGTCCGTGGCGGCACTCGTAGGTGTCCAGCGGGCGGCGGACGGGCTGCCATGTCGGCGACCAGTAGGCGCCGGACCCTGACGATGCGGCGCCATCGTCGCGAATGTAGAGCAGGCGCCCTCCCGAATCCGGAGGCACGTTGTTGTAGCGATAGCGGGTGAGGCGACGCAGACGCGCGTCGCGGTAGAAGGAATAACCGCCGGCGGTGTTGGAGACAAGCGCCAGATAATCCTCCGACCCGAGGTAGTTGATCCAAGGCAACGGCGTGTCGGGCCGCTCGATCACATACTCGCGTTGTGTGTCATCAAAGTGGCCGTATCGCATGGGCGCCTCAGATCCGGCTCGGTGCCAAGATGGGGAACTCTCGACGGATTATACCGACGATACTCACGGGATGGCGTACTGGACGACCGACTGCGTAGGCACCTCGATTCGCGGGACGGCGCCCGGGTCGATCGGTTCGACTGGATGAGGCATGTCAAACAGGCAAGGCGGGGCGGGCCCGCTCGGGACGATGCCCGCCAGGGCGCGCGTGACCTCGGTGGAAGAAAAGGACCTCGACGAACGGCATTGCCGGGGGGTCGCGTGGGCACCAGGGCTGATCGGAGGGAGCGTTCAGGAGGCCCCCAATTATGGGCGGGCCAACGGCGGTGGGGTCGCCAGGTGGGTGGGGCAGCTGCCATCTGGCGCCGCGATCGTTCTCGTCGGCCACGACCACGTCTACGCGCGATTCGGGTCGCAGGACGCCCAGGGCCAACCCGATCCGAAGCGTGGGCTCCGTCGATTCACCGTGGGGACCGGGAGCGGAAGCATCTGCATGTTCGGCGCTCCATTGCCGAACAGCGAGGTCCGCGAGGCGGCGACCTTCGGGGTGCCCGTGCTGACCCTATGTAAGAACCGCTGCGAGTGGGAGTATGTCCCGGTGGAGTGGGACCCGTTCACTGATCGTGGTGGGGGTGGCTGCCATCCCTGACGGCACCTGGCGTGATCGGTGTCACCTGGGGGCTGGGACCACCTCGACCGAATGCCGCTCACCGGGCAGATCGGCGGCGATGAGGTTGGTGGGGAGAAGTTCCCCGTCGAGGCGTATCTCTGCAACACCGCGGCCGACTCGGCCGGGGTCGTCGACGACGATGGCGGCTCGGCGTCCGCGGAAGACCCTCTTGGCCTGCGTAGCCCCCCAGGCTCGCAGCAGAACCAGATCGATTCGCAGACCTCAGAATTCGGACGCCTCCCTGAGCCAAGCAGCGGCGGTGGAGCCGGCGCCCTGCGGCCGGCGAAGGACACGGACCTTCGCCGCGCCTGGCTTGGGGAGTGGCACGAGCGCGCCATGGACTGGGGCGTGCATCGACTGCGAGCGCGACCTCGTTCAAGCCTGTGCGGTGTCGCTCCGATCAGTCCACCGGCATTGACTCTTCAAGCGCGGATGTGCTAGACTGAAAGTGCTTTCAGCCATTCTTTCATAAGTCAGGCGATGGCCTCCAAGAAGCCCACCATCTACGATGTCGCCAAGAGTTCCGGTGTCAGCATCTCAACGATCTCCCGCGTGCTCAACTCCCCCGATAAGGTCAATGCCAAGACACGCGAACGCGTGATGTCGGCCATCGACCGGTTGGGCTTTGTCCCCCGTGCGGAAGCGCGTGCGCGCGCAAGGCGCAGCACGAACCGCATCGGCGTGCTGACTCCGTTCTTTACCGCGCCCTCCTTCGTTCAGAGGCTGCGCGGCGCGGCCGGCGCGCTGTCGCGAACGAATTGCGAACTTGTGATCTATACCGTCGACTCGGTGGAGCACTTGCAGGGGTATATCGCCTCCATCCCCATCATGCAGAACCTGGATGGATTGATCATCATCTCGCTGGCCATCGAAGAAAGGGACGCCCAGCGCCTCCACGACAATGGCATCGAGACCGTGCTGATTGAATCCTGGCACGCCCAACTGAATTGCATCTGCATCGACGATCTGCGGGGCGGGATGCTCGCGGCGAAACACCTGATCGACAAAGGACACACGCGAATCGGTTTCCTCGGCGATATCGAGCCGCCGGAACGGTTTGCCATCCATCCGGTCAAGACCCGGCTGACCGGCTTCAAGAGGGCGCTCGAAGAGGCGGGCCTGTCTTTGCCGCGCCGCTATATCGTGCGAGCTCCCTATACCCAGGCCGGCCCACAGCAAGCTGTACGTGCGTTGTTGGCACTTCCACGGCCGCCCACCGCCATCTTTGCCGCGTCCGACATCCAGGCGGTCAGCATCATGAAGGTGGCTCGCCAGGCCCATCTGAGGATCCCAGAGGATCTCGCCATCGTGGGTTTCGACGACATCGACCTCGCCGAGTTCATGGATCTGACGACCATCCGTCAGAACCTGGATGAATCCGGACGGCTGGCGGCCGATATCCTGCTCTCCAAGATGGACAGAACCTGGTCGAAGCCTCCAGCACATCAACCTGCCGCTCACTCTGATCGAACGACAGACCGCCTAGGTAGCCTGTCCTTCGCTGCCCGAATGAAGAGATACCTTGTCTGTATTGACACCCAGCGCAGCTGTGTTATACTTTCCAGTGAAAGTGCTTTCATAGAAGCTCGTTCACCTGATCTGGACAGCAGGGAGTCATCACCGTTGGACCCTAGGAGGTGAGCTGCCAGAGATACCGCCTTCCATTCCCCGACCGCCGTTTGACTCAAGTAGTTCCCCCCAAAAACAAGGAGTGAGAAATGAGAAAGACGATTTGGCGATCCATGGGCATGTTGCTCATCGCAGCCGTGGTCCTCGCAGCCTGCGCACCGGCACCGGCGCCTACCGCAGCTCCCGTTGAGCCTGTGGTGCCCGCCCCCACCGAGGCTCCGGCGCCCACCGAGGCACCGGCCATGCCCGAGGTGTCCTTTCCTTACCGGGCCGGCGGCGCCTTGGAAGAGGCGCTGAAGGGCACGTATACTGGAACCACCGTCACCGTGGACGGCGCCTTTGAAGGTAACGATCCCGACGGCGTGAAGATGGACCGATCGGTGGCTGCCTTTGAAGAGGCCACCGGCATTGACGTCAACTACATCGGCAACAAGGAGTTCGAGGCCACCATCTCCGTACGCGTGGATGCCGGCGATGCACCCGATATCGCGGACTTCCCGCAGCCGGGCAAAGCCGCCCAGTTCGTTCAGGCTGGCAAAGTGGTGGACGTGACGACCTTCATTCCCGAGGATTGGCTGGCCCAGCAGTACAACCAGAGCTGGCGGGACATGGCCACCCTCGACGGTGTGGAGGCCGGTGTGTTCCACCGCTTCAACGGAAAGAGCCTGGTCTGGTATCCCAAGAAGGCATGGGACGCGGCCGGCTATCAAATCCCCGAGACCTGGGATGAGATGATGGCCCTCAACCAGCAGATCGCTGATGACGGCGATACCGCCTGGTGCATCGGCATCGAGTCCGGCGCCGCAACCGGTTGGACTGCGACCGACTGGACCGAAGAGATGATGCTGCGCACGACGTCACTGGAAAACTACGACGCCTGGGTGGCCGGCACACTGCCCTTCGACTCCCCCGAGGTCAAGAAGGCCGTCGAGACCTGGAGTGAGCTTTGGTTCAACGACGCCTACGTCAACGGCGGTCGCTCCTCCATCGTCTCAACCTTCTTCGGCGACGCCCCCGGCCCCATGTTCGACGATCCGCCCAAGTGCTGGATGCACAAGCAGGGCAACTTCATCACCGGTTTCTTCCCGGAGGGGAAGGTCGCGGGCGTGGACTACGGCTTCTTCTACTTCCCGCCCGTGGATCCCGCCTACGGAAAGCCGTTCCTTGTCGCTGGCGACGTCATGGTGATGTTCAACGACCGGCCGGAAGTGCGGGCGTTGATGGAATACTTCACCGTGCCCGAATCGGCGCTCGGCTGGCTTGAGGGCGGCGGCGCTCTGGCCGCGCATCAGACCGCTACGCCTGAGATGTACGGCGTTGATCTGGAACGCGGCATCGCCGAACTGGTGCAAGGGGCCACCAGCTTCCGGTTCGACGGGTCCGACCTGATGCCCGGCGAGGTTGGTGCTGGCTCGTTCTGGGAGCACATCACCAGCTACGTTGCCGGCTCGGAAGACCTGGATACGGCCATGAAGGCGATCGACGCCACCTGGCCCAAGTAGCGTTCGGCTTGTTTCCTGGGGTGGACCGCCAACTGGCGGTCCACCCCAACTCTTTTATACTTAGCCTTCGGGATCCAGTCTTCGTAGAAGCACACCCGTCCCAGCCGCCTCCTGCTTTCCAGTGACCGAGGAACGAGCCATGGACGCTTCGCGCGGCGCGAAATCGCAGAGCCAATCGATCTGGATCAGAGCCCTTTCGTTGGTCGGTCGAGTTCTGTTGGCCGCCGGCATTCCCCTCATTGCTTTCTATGTCCTCTATGTGGGCTTCATGTTCCTGCGCGACAGCGATGCGCCGCGGAGCATCATTGCCTTGGTGGCGATCGTGTGGGGCGTGGGTGGGGTTGCTTTCCTGTTCTGGGTTTTCAACGGCCTGGTTGAGAGGCTCCCCGATGCGTTGAGGACTCGTCTCCTTCCTTTCGTCTTCGTCGGCCCCGCGATCGCGATCCTTGCCTGGTACCTCACCATCCCGGCCTTGCGCACGTTCTGGATCAGTCTGTTCAGCCGAGACGGCCCTCAGCCAGGGCTGGGGTTCTTCCAGCTATTGGCCAGCGAGAGCTTCGTGGGCCTGCGGAACTATGTCGCCGTTTTTACCGAACAGCTGATGCTGCAATCGTTTCGGAACAACCTGATGTGGATCATCTTTGGCAGCACCTCCTCGGTCGTCCTTGGACTGCTGATCGCGGTGCTGGCGGACCGCAGCAGCTTCGAGAGGGTTGCGAAATCATTCATCTTCCTGCCCATGGCTATTTCCTTCGTGGGTGCGGGCATCATCTGGAATTTCATCTATGAATACCGACCTGCCGGGCAAGCGCAGATTGGTTTGTTGAACGAGATCGTCGTCGGGTTGGGCGGGACACCGCAAGCCTACCCGCAATGGGTCGGGATCGCGCCCTGGAACAATCTGTTCCTGATCGTCATCGTGATCTGGCTCCAGGCCGGGTTCGCCATGGTGCTTTTCTCGGCGGCGCTGAAAGGCATCCCCGTGGAACTGCTGGAGGCAAGCCGCATGGACGGCGCCAACGAGTTCCAGATCTTCTTCCGCGTCATGCTGCCTTACATGAGCGGAACCATCGTCTCGGTCTGGACGACCATCGTCATCTTCACGCTGAAGATCTTCGACGTGGTGTGGGTGATGACCGGGGGCCAATTTGGCACGCATGTGATTGCCACGCAGTTCTATCGCCAAACCTTTACCAACCGCAACTCGGGCTTTGGTTCCGCGATCGCCATTGTGTTGTTGCTGGCCGTGGTGCCCGTCATGATCTACAACCTGCGGCAATTCCGGCAGCGGGAGGCGTTCTGAGATGAAGAGCGGAAAGCGCCAGAAGCAGCTCAGCCGCCTGCTGGTCAATGGAACCCTGCTTCTCTTGGTCGTCCTGTGGAGCATCCCCACCCTGGGGATCTTCATCTCCTCCTTCCGCAACCGGGACGATATTGCCACCTCGGGATGGTGGAAGGTACTTCCCCACCGGGAATGGCAGTCGGTCAGAGTGATCGACCTCAAGGCGCTGGGCTTAGATCCCAATCAAGTGATGGAAATTGAAGGGGTCACGGGAACGTTCGAGGAATTCCGGGCGGGAGTCGAAACCCCGGACGGCAAGCGTGTGACCTGGATCGGCAACAAGCGCCTGGGAAGACTGGAAATCCAGGAAGAGGTCTGGACTACATCGTGGGATTTCTCGCTCGACAACTACGAACAGGTATTGGGGGGGCAGGACTTTACGTTCACACACACAGACGGCACCTTGGAAGTGGTTCCCGGCGACAACATGATCGGGGCATTCGTGAACAGCCTGTCGGTGGCCGTTCCATCGACCGTCATTCCTATTCTGATCGCCGCCTTCGCCGCCTATGCATTTGCCTGGATGAAGTTTTCGGGACGGCGCGAGCTGTTCATCATGGTCGTTGCGCTGCAGGTGGTCCCGCTGCAAATTGCCCTGGTCCCCATCCTCAGGGACTACAAGGCGTTGAATCTCAACGGAACCTTCCTGGGCATCTGGCTGGCGCACACGGGTTTCGGGCTGGCGCTGGCAACCTACCTGCTCTACAACTACATCAGCAGCCTGCCGCGGGAGATCCTCGAATCGGCCTTCATCGATGGCGCCTCACATTTCACGGCGTTCACCCAGCTGGTCCTGCCCCTGTCGGTGCCGGCTCTGGCCTCGTTTGCGATCTTCCAGTTCAACTGGGTTTGGAATGACTACCTGGTAGCACTCATCTTCCTGGGCGGGAATCCGGAGTTTGAGCTGGTGACGCAGCGCATGGCGGCGATTGTCGGTGCGCGCGGCCAGGATTGGCACCTGCTGACCGCAGGTGCATTTGTGTCAATGGTATTGCCCTTGACGGTGTTCTTTGCACTCCAGCGATACTTCTTGCGAGGCTTGCTGTCGGGATCCGTCAAAGGATGACGACTTGCATGCAGAAGACCCAGGGAGTCCGTGGTTTGCCCTGGATGCGGTTTGGGCGGCCCGGATCGGACCTGCCTCGGACCCGGGCCGGTACGCGGGCAGCCTGATCTCAAGCGGGCTGCGCAGCCCCTGATCTGGACCATCGGATCTCGCTTTCGCATAAGGATTTCCTTTGCAGTACAAACCGTTGGGCAAGAGCGGGCTGCTGGTTTCCAACCTTTGCCTTGGGACGATGGTGTTTGGGGAAGAGGGTCGGAGAGGCGCCGACCAGGAGATGGCGACCCGCCTCATTCACGGCTTCCTTGATGCGGGCGGGAACCATCTCGACACGGCCAACGTGTATGCCGGTGGCAGATCTGAGGAGATCGTGGGGGCGGCGATCAAGGATCGCCGCGACCGAGTCGTGCTGGCCACCAAGGTCCGCCACAAGACCGGCGAGAACCTGAACGATCAGGGCCTATCTCGCTATCACATGATTCGAAGCGTGGACGCCAGCCTGCGGCGGCTGCAGACCGATGTGATCGACCTGCTGATTGCGCACGCCTGGGACCCGCTGACCCCGTTGGAAGAGACGCTGCGCGCCTTCGATGATCTGGTTGCCTCGGGCAAAGTGCGTTACATCGGCGTTTCGAACTTCAAAGCCTGGCAGCTGATGAAGGCGCTGGCGCTGAGCGACGCGCACGGCTGGTCGCGTTTTACCGCCGCCCAGTATCAGTACAGCCTGGTGGAGCGCAACATCGAACATGAGATCAGCGAGCTCTGTTTGCACGAAGGCCTGGGGTTGACCCCCTGGGGGCCGCTGGGCGGCGGATTCCTCAGCGGCAAGTATCGGCCTGGTGAGAAACCTCAGGAGGGTCGTCTGGCGATGATGCCAGACGAGACCGAAGAATCCTGGCTGCGGCGGTCAAAGGAACGCAACTGGTCGATCCTTCAGGTTGTGGATGAGGTCGCCCGCCCCCACCAAGCGACCCACTCCCAAGTTGCCCTGGCCTGGTTGCTCCATCAACCGGCGGTCTGCTCGGTCATCATCGGGGCGCGCACACCGGCCCAGTTGGATGACAACCTGGCTGCGGGTCAGCTATCTCTCTCGGAAGAGGAACTCGCGCGTTTGAGCCAGGCGAGCGAACCGGACGATCCTTATCCGTACCGGTTTCTCAAGCGCTACGGTTCTCGCGATCCCAACCCCACAGTATGACAATCGTTGCCCGCTGATACGGCGAAGTCATCAAGCCGAATGCGATCTGGAATGGATGACGAAGGACTCGGCCTTCTCTTCGGGGAGGGACCGTGGAACCCGATGCATGAGCAATGACCTCTGGTACAAGAACGCGGTCTTCTACGAAGTTGCGGTCCGCGCATTCAAGGACAGCAATGGCGACGGACGCGGCGACCTGCGCGGGATCGCCGAGAAGATTGAATACCTGCAGACCCTCGGTGTGGACTGCGTTTGGATCATGCCCATCAATCCCTCCCCGCTCAAGGATGACGGCTATGACGTGGCTGACTACTACGGCGTGGACCGCACCTACGGATCACTGAACGATCTGAAGCAACTGGTCGAAGCAGCCCATTCGCACGGTATCCGCATCATCATGGATCTGGTGCTGAATCACACTTCTGATGAACATCCCTGGTTCCGGGCCGCCCGTTCCAGCAGGAGTTCGCCTTACCGCGAGTACTACGTCTGGAGCGATACGGACCAGAAGTACAAAGACGCGCGAATTGTTTTCGTCGACTCCGAATCCTCGAATTGGACGTGGGACGAGCAAGCCGGGCAGTACTACTGGCATCGCTTCTATTCCAGCCAGCCTGACCTGAACTTCGACAATCCGAAAGTCCAGGACGAAATGCTCAGCGTGGCCCGCTTCTGGCTGGACCTTGGCATGGACGGCTTCCGTGTGGACGCAGTGCCGTACCTCTTTGAGCGCGAGGGCACAATCTGCGAGAACCTCCCGGAGACGCACGCCTATGTGAAGCGGTTGCGGTCCTTCATAGACGTACATTACCCGGGGCGTATCCTCCTTTGCGAGGCGAACCAATGGCCCGAAGATGTGCGGCCCTACTTCGGGGAGGGCGATGAGTTCCACATGGCGTTCCACTTCCCGCTCATGCCGCGCATCTTCATGGCTCTGCGCCGCGGCGAAGTCGGACCCATCCGATGGGTGATGCAGCAGACCGCATCGATCCCGCGGGACTGCCAATGGTGTACGTTCTTGAGGAATCACGACGAGCTCACCCTCGAGATGGTCACCGAAGAGGAGCGCGAGTGGATGTGGCAGGAGTATGCGCCCGAGCCCCGCATGCGTTTGAACCTGGGCATCCGCCGGCGCCTTGCGCCCCTACTGGATAACGACCGCCGCAAGATCGAATTGGCGAAGTCGCTCCTCTTCACCCTGCCCGGTGCGCCCATCCTCTACTACGGCGATGAGATCGGTATGGGCGATAACCTTGACCTGTCCGACCGAAACGGGGTCCGGACGCCCATGCAATGGGACTCTTCCCCCAACGCGGGCTTCACCACCGGATCCCCATACACGCAACTCGTCAAAGGAGATCTGGCGTTTCAGAATGTCAATGTGGCTGCCCAGTTGAGAGATGCCCGCTCGCTGTTCCATACCGTCCAGAAGATGGTCGCCGTGCGAAAACGACACGCCGCATTTGGCGGCAGCAGCATGGAGTGGGTGGAGATGGGCAATCCGACGGTGGCGGCCTACCTGCGCCAGAACGGGGATGATGGCGTGCTCGTGCTCAGCAATCTGAGCTCTGACGTGCAGTCCGTCGTTGTCCCGCCGCAGTATCGGAAGAATTACCTCGACCTGCTCTCATCCTCCGTCGTTTCCCTGGGGCAGGAACGGGAACTCGCACCCTACTCCTTTCTCTGGCTTCAGCCGACCAATGGTGAGTAGCGGTTTGTCCCCAGAACGCGCCACCGAAGGCGGCAGTACGAAACTTCTGAGCGCGATGGTGGCGACGGCCGGGCAGCTTCCACGCCGGCGCATCGGGCGGGGCCTCCAAGCCCTCATTCGCTCTGAAGAGCGACCCGCCAATGCAGGACTTGGGAGACCACTATGAGAGGCGATATCGTTGTGGTCCAGGAATGCCATAGACGAGCGGCGGGCGAGATTGTTCCACGCATTATTGATGCGATCAGACGGAAGAGCACGAGGTACACGATCACGATCGCGGGGGAATCTGGCAGCGGCAAGTCCGCCACCGGCAGGGCCCTTGCAGACGAACTGGAGAAGTACGGCATCCGATCTGTCGTGCTGGGACAGGATGATTACTTCGTCCTCCCGCCCAGATCGAATGACATGGAAAGGAGGCGGGACCCACATTGGCTTGGGCCTCATGTAGAAGTGAGGCTTGATCTGATGGAACAGAATCTGGCGTCGGCTACGCAGGGCAAGAGAGCAATCACCAAACCACTGGTGGACTACAACTCCAACACAATCCAGGAGGAGACCGTCAGTTTGGAGGGGATTGGCGTCGTGATTGCGGAGGGCACATACACGTCTCTGCTCAAGCACGTCGATACCAGGATCTTCATCGCCAGGGATTGGTTGGACACCCTGGAAGACCGCCAGAAGAGAAACCGGGGCAAAGAAACGGGCGATCCGTTCACGGAGCAAGTGCTAAGCACGGAACACAAGGTCATTGCTGGCCACAAGCAACTGGCTGATCTTGTGATCACAAAGGACTATGAGATCGTCGTTGTTGCATAGCGGGACCCTATGACGGTCAAGAACGAAGTTCAGCTGATTACCTATCCGGATTCGCTCGGGGGGAATCTAAGAGCACTTGACCGTATCTTGCAGACGCATTTCCCCGGTCTCTTTGGAGGCGGGATCCACATTCTGCCACCCTTTCCATCTTCCGGCGACCGCGGTTTTGCTCCCGTGACCTACTTTGACATCGCGCCGGAATTCGGCACTTGGGAAGATATCCGACGTATTGGCAGCGAGAGCCCGATCCTGCTGGACCTAATGGTCAATCACCTATCCTCGGAATCAACCTACTTTCAGGACTTCCTGAAGAACGGGCGCGAGTCCGAGTATGCCGACCTGTTCATTCCCGCCAATAGGATTTGGCCCGCTGGAGAGCCTCCACGCGACGAGATCGAGACGATGTTCCTGCGCCGAAAGGACCCATTCTCCGACTTCACGTTGAAGGAAACGGGTGAAGTGGTGCGGGTCTGGACAACCTTCGGCAAGACGACACCCTCAGGGCAAATCGACATCGACGTGAATTCCAAGAGCGCTCGCCGCCTGCTCGCGGAGTTCTTGACCAAATTCAGCGAGAACGGCGTCAGCATTGTCCGGCTGGATGCAGTCGGCTTTGTGACCAAGAAGCGAGGAACCACGTGTTTCTTCGTGGAACCGGAGATCTATCGCTTCTTGGAGTGGATCTCTGGACTTGCCAATGCCCTTGGGATCGAAGTGCTACCGGAAGTCCATGCGGACTACACGACCCAGTTCAAGTTGGCCGAGAGAGGGTATTGGATCTATGACTTCATCCTGCCGTTTGCGGTACTCGACGCGTTGTTGAGTAGGACTGGCACAAGGCTGAAAGAGTACATGAGAAGCCGACCGCACCGGCAATTCACCATGCTTGATTGTCACGATGGGGTGCCGATCCTACCGGACTTGAATGGCTTGTACAGAAGTGAGGACGCTCGCAAGGTGGTTGGCATCTGCCTGAAGAGGGGCGCCAACCTCAGCACGGTATTCTCTGCCAGGCATAGGGATCCGGATGGTTTTGATGTCCATCAGATCCGGGGGGCCTTCTATTCTCTGCTGGACTGCAATGACGATGCCTATCTGGCGGCGAGGGCTATTCAATTCTTCACGCCCGGCGTTCCACAAGTCTACTATGTTGGCCTACTGGCAGGGATGAATGATCAATCCGCGGCGGAACGAACGGGCGATGGCCGGGAAGTCAATCGGCACAACTATTCGATGCAGGAGGTGGAACGGGACCTGCAGCGCCCGGTTGTCCAACGTTTGTTGAAGCTGATTCGCTTCCGCAATGAGTACGACGCCTTCGATGGGGCGTTTCAGATCCTGGACTCGGATGATTCAGTCCTGGAACTGGCTTGGGAGAGGGGGCGAAGCAGATGTCAGCTCAGGGTGGATTTCAAGAGCGACAAGGCCGTGATTCGTTATGCAGATGATGGTGGCAAGCCTGTAGTCTATCCCCTGTGAACGTCGAGGCCCAATGGCGCATCCGCGCTGCCATCTTCCAGTCGGTCCCATCTGACGGCCCCTATCTCGCCCCATCAAATGACGAACGCACTCCTCCGAGCGTACTCAAGTGACCGACCAGGGACTCGAACTCTGAACCAACTGCGAGGACCAGAGGCTGTGCCTGTCTCTCAGAACGAGCATGGGTGGTTCTGCGTGCCTGGCGATCGCCTTCAAGCACGCCGGCGCGCCCGTGGCACGAAGCCTGAGGCGTCGCAGCTGGAAAGCCAGACAGCGCATTCCTTCGCACACGACAAGACCCACTGGTCGGCCGCGTGGGAAACAGGGGTCAATGACACCCTCCTCGGTCTGATCGCCGGACAGAACACGGATGGGGGACCTGTGGGGTTGCCGACTCGCCGCAGGCGCAGAGGATCATGCTCGGCCGCCTGGCAGATCTCGAGGCCAAGAAATCGCTGCCGCGCCGGCTGACAGGCATCGGCGAGAAGGCGGTGTCTTGATAGGGAGGGGCGCCTCCGCCCCCAGGCCAGATCCGGCTTACGCACCACGAACGGAGTCCGCGATGAAACGCATCCTCTGGGTAACCCTGGTCTTGCTCCTTCTGGCCTCTCCTTCAGCAGCCCATGCGGACATCGCCCCGCCCATGAACCCGCCTGGCGCCAACCCCGGCCCGGGGAGCGAAACCACTCAGGTGCGGATGATGGCCGAGACCGTCCTGATCGAGGTGCTCAGGAACACTCCGTCCGGCAGCCTGGCGCGCGCCCTTGTCACGGCCGACTTCAGCATGCGGAACCTGGGGGCGGAAACCGAGTCGATGGCCGCACGCTTCCCGATCGGCAGCAATGACGGCTCCGGCAACTACCCGGAGATCAAAGACCTGCAAGTGAAGGTGGACGGCAGGACGGTCGGCACGCGCCGGACGGAGGGCGCAGACCCGAACTCCGGCGACGCGACCGCTCCGTGGGCCGAGTTCAACGTGACCTTCCCGCCGGGCCAGGATGTTCAAGTGCGCGTGACCTACACGCTGGACGGTTCCGGCGAGCTCGCCTATGCCTCCTTCTACTACATCCTTGAGACCGGAGCGGGCTGGAAAGACACCATCGGCAGTGCCGACCTCGTCGTGCGGCTGCCCTACGAGGCCAGCCCGTACAACGTCATCCTGGACTATGGGACCGGCTGGTCGACCACCACGCCGGGCGGCGTGATCTCCGGCCGTGAGATCCGTTGGCACCATGAGGACTTCGAACCAGTTCGCGAGCACAATCTGGAGGTCTCCTTGGTCCGGCCGTCGTATTGGCTGGGCGTACTCACCGAGAGGGAGAACGTCGCCGCGAACCCCAACGATGGGGAGGCTTGGGGACGGCTGGGCAGGGACTTCAAGGATGTCATCGTGATGCGCAAGGGCTTGCGCGAGGACGCCGGCGGGCTCGAGCTCTATGAGTTGAGCGTCGAGGCATATGAGACCGCGCTTGCGCTTCTCCCCGCGGACGCGCTGTGGCACGCCGGCTTCGCCGACCTGCTGGCCACCCACGCGTACTGGACTGCCTGGGAGGGATTGGACACTCGCCCCGAGGCTCTGCGCGCCATGCGGGAAATCCAGACTGCGTTGAGCCTCTCGCCTCGAGACCCTAAGGTCCAGGCGATCGCCGAGCAGATCTATTTCACATTCCCAGACGCCATTCAGCCGGCCGACGACGGATACAAGTTCCTGTGGTTGACGGCGACGCCCACCGCGCCTGCCTCCACCGAGACCCCAGAGCCTGCGCCGATGCTGATTGCCACAGCTGTCCCGCCAACCTCGCCGCCGGTTTCGCCGGTGTCGTCGCCAACGCCAGAGACAAAACCCGACACCGGCTCCCGCTTGCCCTGTGGATCGGCGGCCATGATCGTCATCCCGTCAGCCCTGCTGGTGGCCTCGCGCCGGCGAACGGGTCGAGCGCCAATGGGGTAGGGACCGATGAGACAACCGGGTCACCTCTGCTACCGGTCCGGAAGTCGATCGATGACGCCGCGCTCCCGGCCGGCTGCCGAACAGCGCTGACTTTATGCCGGGCGCATATGCCAGGCGCCCCGCGCCTTGTGCGGGGGCCGATTCCACCTCCTGTGGTGCGCCGGCCCCTGCACCTGCACCTGGGGAAATCGCGACGCCCTCAGAGGGCTGGCAACGACCGGCCCACGCAGGGCTTGCCGTAGCGATCGATCGCTCCGTCAACTATCTCCAGATCGTCGATCCCTGCTGCCCGCTGGAATCGGAAGTGACCCGTTCATCGCCGCGGACGAGGGATCCGTAGTAGTTGCGAGCGTCGGCCACGGCGCGCCAGCCGCTTAGGACGAATGGCACGGGACCGTCGGCTGCCAGCCACTCGCCGTTGTATCTACGCGCCACATGGACGTGCTTGCCGGTCGATCGGCCGCCCTCGCACGACGGATGGCCGAGCCGGTCGCCGGCAGCCACGCGCGTGCCGGGGGCGATCATGCCCGCCTCGGCCAAGTGGTAGTACAGCAGCACCCAGCCGGTGGACTCGCGGTCGTCGCCGTCCAGGTCGAGCACGACGGCGTGGTCGCGGGCGCGGGCGATGATGCCCGGCGCGGAGGCGATCACCCAGCGCGCGGAGACAGCACACGGGCCCTCGCTGGTGATGGGCGAGAGATCAAGTGCGGCGCGCGGCGTGCCGGCCGTCCAGGCGGGGTGCGGGCCGGCCGTCAGAACTCCAGCCTTCGCCGGCGGTGAAGGGCAGCTCGAGCGTCGGCTGCGCCAGGTCGGGCGGCAGCAGCGGATCGATCACCCGGGCGCGCGCCTCGCCGAACATGGTGGTGTAAAGGACAGGGAAGGCCTGCGGTCCCACCACCTGGTCCAACCAGCGGTTCGTTCCGGACAGCAGGGCAAACACGTGCAGCACCGCCACCGATCCGGCATTGAGCGTCGGGTTCCAACGCACCGTCCCGCCGTCATCGGGCCGCGTCTCGGTCAGGTTCCCTTGCCTCCACCCGTAGTAGCCGCGGGCCAGCTGCGAGCAAGCGACCGACAATTCCTGGTACAGCCCGGGGCGATCGGGGATGCTGAAGCCGAGCGGGTAGGTCCGAGCGTCGGCGTCCTGCGGGATGCCGTACACCCACCCGGCGCGGAACTCGAGCAATGCCAGCAGCAGCCGCGGGTTGATCGAGTTCTCCTCGGCGACCCGCTGGACGACTTCCGCGCCGCTGAGCTCGGTCCCGTCCTCCAGCGTCTCGCTGAAGCGGCTCAGGAATCCGCCGGCAGACGCGACGAAGGCGGTCACATCGAAGTCCGCTGCAGCCGGCGAGTAGACCACCTCGCTGTCCGGCAGCAGCTCACCGCCCGGGGTCATCGTTTCCAAGACGTTGGGGATCCGCAAGGCCAGGCCGCTAGGGAGGTAGCCCGTCGGCGTGAGGGGCGTGTCCGCCAGGATCTGCGAGGCCTCGACGCCGAAGCGCAGAGCCAACGCCGGCAGCGTGTCGCCGGAGCGCGTCGCATAAAGGAACTGCACGCCAGGAGGCTCTGTGATCGGAAAGCCGGGTTCGATAGGCCAGGGTGTGGAACTGGGGAGACTGGGTGCGGTGGGTTCCGGCGACGATGGAGTGAGCGTCGGCGGTGCGGGCTCAACCGTTGCGCTGGGTGGGATGGGCTCAGGCGTGGGCGGCGTGATGCCTTGCGTTGGCGCGTTGCAGGCCAGCATCGAGACCGCCAGTGCCGCGAGGCAGGTCGCGATCAGGGGAAGACGCTCTCTCATCGAATGACCGGTCCCGGCGCGCATACTAGGTGAGATGTTACCGCAACAATGGACGCGCCCTGCGTCCAGCGCTTTGGCCCGAGCGCTGCGGATCGCGAGGTGCTGTAATCCCGGGAGAGAAACCTCACGCCGGAGACTGTGGTCGCGAGTACGCGCTCCGCGATCGGGGTTGGCGCGAGGGGGCGCACGGGCTCTCCGAGGGGTCCGCTAGTCCGGCTCGGCGATGGCCTGGAGTGCCTGTCGGAGGCCCAGGAACCCGCCAAGGATCATCCCCGCGCCGAGGGGCAATAGGCCGATGTTTGGGCTGTTGGCCACCAGGGCCATCAGCAGGGCTGCCAGCCTGCCTCGATCGGCATCGCCCCGCACGGGCTCCATCAGCAGCAGGGCGTCCGAGAACGAGACGGCACAGGCCACGACCAGCGCGACGCCGCCGATCATCACTGCCCCAGCGATCAGGGCCAGGATCGGGAACTGGCGGTGCGCCACGGCGTGGCTCTGAAGGACGGCCGTCCGGCCGACCAGGTCTTCGGCCTCCGGCCAGGTCAGTGCGCCGCGCTGCGTGACCTCGAAAACAACATCCGCCGGCGCGACCCCGGCGCCCAGCCGTTCAATGACATACGCTTCAAGTTCGTCCAGGTCCATGCCGCGCCTTGCTCCCGGCTGATGCACGGCGGCCCGGGATCGGGCCGCTGCCTCAGATCGTCGGAGCGTACTACACCGGAATCATCACGTGCGACGGCTCGGGCCGCGTCAGGACGAGAGGATGGGAAACGCCTGCAACGTCTCCGGCACCCACAGCCGCCCAAGGCCGATCAGCGACAGGGCGATGTAGGCGACCATCAGCAGCACGCCGCAGGCGATCAAGATGCGGTCGCGGCGGCGATAAACCAGCTCGATCAGCCAGGTCCGGGGCTGCACGCCGAAGGCGCGCAGGTCCATGGCGTCGATGATATCTTCGCTCCCGGCGATGGCGTGGATCGTCACCGGGACGAGCAGCGGGGCCAGCTTGCGCACTTGCGCCAGCAGGCCGCCCTCGAGCTTCTCCAGTTCGTAGCCTCGGGCCCGCTGTGCGTCCATCGTCAGCTGGAAATCGCGGCCGAAGGTCGGGATGAAGCGCATCGTCAGGTCCATGGCGTAGGCGAACTTGTCCGGCAGCCCCAGCCCGCGGAAGGTGATGCCGTACAGGGCGGGGTTGATGCAGTACGGGATCAGCACGGTCATCGATGCCAGGCTGAAGACGCGCACCAGCATGCTCAGGGCGAACATCAGCCGCTCGGAGGAGAAGGTCAGCGTAGGAGTCCAGCCGAGGAGCGAGAAGGGCGCCCGGGCGGTGGCGAAGACATGTTCGACGGTGTAGTGCTCCATGCCCCCGCGGCCGGTCAGCAGCGTCAGGCCGGAGAAGAAGACGACGAAGGCGGTGATGAACAGCCAGGCCCGGCGCGTCTCGCGCCACGTCAGGCGCGAGGTCAGGATGAAGAACAAGGCGATGGCCAGCAGCGGCAGCAGCAGGCGCAGGTCCCAGGTCATCACCGTCGCCACCAGGAAGCAGGCGAAGAAGATCATCCAGGCCCGGGGATCGAGGTTCTGGACGACGGAATTCGGACGCGTCCGGTAGCGCCAGGTGACGAGCATGGTGGCTGGCCAGGGGCATCCTCGCGGCGGAGCCGGTCAGGCGCTCCGCCGCGAGGAATGCAGGGTGATCTTAGCGCCCGGTCTGCCGCCGCATGGCGGCGTAGGCGCCGACCAGCAGCGGGATCAGGACCGCGGCGAAGATCAAGTTCGGCCCGGCGGCGGGGATGAACTCTCCCACGACCGCCGCCACCGGCGGGTAGCCGTTGATCCAGATGTCGGAAATGGCGGCGAAGCCGATGCCGATCAGGTTGCCGAGCATCGACCAGGTGACCGCGGCGGCGATGTCGATGTTGGCCCCGAACAGGTATCGTGCCAACACCACCAGGATGAAGCCGATCAGCAGCGACAGGCCGGCGATCACCGTGATCGGCTGGTCGCCGAAGACGTTGTTCGGCACGTCGAAGAACAGCATATTCGGCGTGCTCTTGCCGACGAAGTAGATGACCGTCGCCAGCAGAGTCAGCACGCCGCTGGCGATCAGCACGTTGTTCAGGCTCTTCTTCTTGTCCGGGTACAACAGCGCCAGGCCGGCGACCAGGCCCACCAGCCCGTTGCCGATGCTCCACTGCGGCGACAGGCCGAATCCGGTCAGCGCATCGCCGAACATGTTGCCCACCGCGCCGCTGAAGAAACCGACTACCGGCCCGAAGGTGTAGCCGAAGAACATCGGGATCACGATCGCCGGCCGCAGCGCCACCTGGCTCACCGATGGGACGACGAACACGGTGCCGTTGAACAGGTAGGAGAACACGGCGTACAGCGCCGCGCCGATGGCCATATAGACCACCTCGCGCGTCCCCACCTGCCAGATACCGCTGGACTTGGTCAGCCAGTAGAGGATGAACACGATCACCAGCCCGACGGCGACGAAGACGAAGCGCAGCAGTGCGGTCTCATCGAGCTGCAGGCTGGGATTGAGCATGCCGCCGATCCAGATGATGGCCAGGAAGAAGACGAGGACGGCGGCCAGGGCCAGAAGTACGGACAACGTCTTGCGATCCATGATGATCCTCCTCGAAACGAATGAGCGCCGCGGGTCAGGCGGCGTGAGCAAGCTCCTCGGCTCGCAGGAACCGCCCGGATGAATGGGGCCGCTGCAGGTTGAGCTCCAGCAGCGACGTCGGCACGATGCGGCAGCGCCGCAGCCGATCGGCGTCGGCCAGCACGGCACGCGGGTCGCCGTCGGCGGCCAGACGCCCGTCGCTGACTAGCAGCACGCGGTTGGCGTAGATCACCGCCAGGTCGACGTCATGCGTGATGAACAGGATCGCCTCGAAGCCGGGCATCTGCACGATGGCATCCATGAAGTCGAGCACATTGCGGTAGTCCTGTCCGGCTGTCGGCTCGTCCATCACCAGCACGCGCGAGCGCATGGCCAGGACGGCGGCGATGCTGACGCGCTTCTGCTGGCCGAACGACAGCGCCAGCGGTGGATCGTTCTCCCGGCCAGGGAGATTGACGACGTCCAGGGCGTGGATCACCTCCTTCTCGATCTGCGCAGGATCGTGGCGCAGGTTGCGCGGCCCGAAGGCCAGCTCGTCGTGGACCGTCGGCGCGAACAGCATGTGGCTGGGGCTCTGGAAGACGTAGCCCAGCGTGGCGGCGATCTGCGCCACGCTCAGCGCGTGCGTGTCGCGCCCGTCCACCAGCACGCGCCCCTCGGTCGGCTTGAGCAGCCCGATGGCGTGCTTGATCAGCGTCGTCTTGCCGGCGCCGTTCGGGCCGAGGACGGCGATGATGTCGCCGCGGTGGATGTCGAGCGAGACGTCGTGCAGCACCGGCCGCCCCGGCTCGTAGGCGAACGAGGCGTGCTCGAAGCGCACGATCGGGTCGCTGGGCGGGTCGGCCGGCTGCAGGATCGGCTGCACCCGCGGCGCCGGCGGCTCACGCCGAGCGCGGGCAACGATCTGCGGGGCGGGGAGCTTGACCTCGCGGTAGTCGATCGCTTCGGCCATCGCCTCGGGCACGCCCAGGTAGCGAACGCGCCCCTCGGCCATGTACAGCACCCGGTCGGGCCGGATGCGCAGCACGTCCTCGACGCGGTGCTCGACCATCAGCACCGTCATCCCCTCGTCGGCCAGCTGCCGCACGAAGTCGAGCGTCTCGTGCGCGCTGGCGGGGTCGAGGCTGGCCAGCGGCTCATCCAGGATCAGGATGCGCGGCCGCATGGCCAGCACGCCGGCCAGCGCCACCTTCTGCTTCTCGCCGCCCGACAGGTGGAACGTCTCCCGGTCGCGCAGTCCGCCGATTTTCAGGTAGGCCAGCGCCTGCTCGGCGCGCTCGCGAATCTCTTCACGCGGAAGCCCGAGATTCTCGAGCCCGAAAGCCACTTCGTGCAGGACGCGCGTGCCGAGGATCTGCCGCTCCGGATCCTGCAGCACCGTGCCGACCATCTGGGAGATGCGCGCCAGCGGCAGCCCGGCGGTGTCCTGGCCGAGCAGCTCGATGCGACCCTGCAGCTCGCCCTTGTAGGAACGTGGGATCAATCCGTTGATGCAGCGGATCAGCGTCGTCTTGCCGCAGCCGCTGGCGCCGGCGATCAGCAGCACCTCGCCCGCCGGCACCTCGAACGACAGTCCCTCGATCGCCGGCGACTCGCGGTCGCGGTAGCGGAACGACAACCCGGCGACGGTCACGGTCGGCGCGGAGGCGGCGGGCATGGGGTTCGTCATAGGGGAGGGGGCGAGGGCGCCGGCGTCGAGCGGGCGCCTCTCTCCCATACTACAACCCTTTCAGGGCGCGGGCGAGGCGCGTGTTGGCGGATTCAAACTCTGGCCCGCCTCGGCCATCGCGGCCCCCATGTGGGGGCCGCATGCCCTCGGCGGGAGGGGCGGCCTTGGACGCGGGCCAGGGGGAAAGCAGGGGAAAAGGAAGCAGCCCCCGGATGGGGGCTGCTTGTTGGGTACGATGGTTTGGCCGTCTAGAGGACGGTAACCGACGCGGCCTGCAGGCCCTTGGGGCCCTGCACGACGGTGAACTCGACGCGCTGGCCTTCCTCGAGGCTGCGATAGCCCTCGGCGAGGATCGCCGAGTGGTGGACAAAGACATCGTCCCCGCCCTCGCGGGAGATGAAGCCGAAGCCCTTGCCGGCGTTGAACCACTTCACGGTACCCTGGATACGTTCTGTCATTGTGTTTGCCTCCTCAGGCAAAAAGTGTTGAGGCGCCTGTGGTGTTCTTCAGGAGGTCGGGTTGTCCGGGGACCCGGAGTTAACCGAAACGACCTGAGCACTTGCTGCTCAGGTCGAAACGCTACGACGTCCAGACACAACCAGCATGCTACCTTGCGGGCAAGAATACCACAGGCCCGTGGATCTGTCTAGGGTGATCCGCGCCCCGATTCCCTCCCCTGGGACCGCCGAAGGTGCCCGAGGCGCAGCAAAAGGAGGGAGGGAAGGGCGGGGGTTTGTCCCCGCGAGCGGCCATTGCCTCGCACAGCTTCCGGGATTATCCCGTCGTCCCACACAGAGCGCGGGGCTCCTCGGGACGATATCCGCTGCTGGGACACTCTGCCGCGGCTGCCGTCCCCGAGATTGCGAGACGGGCAGGGCACGCGTGTTGGTGTGCGGCGCCCGTCCTCTTTTCTTGGTAGGATACCGGCCATCGGGTACTTTCCCTGCCGCACGCCCGGTCTGGAGGACGATGAATTACCAGCAGAACATCAACGCCGGGCTCGATCGCGCCTACGCCCAGGCGCCCTTGGTGCCGTTCGAGCTCAGCAACCTGCGCCTCGCCGTAGTTTCGGACCTCCATCGCGGATCCGGCGATGGCGCTGACGACTTCCTTGCCTGCAAAGCAGTCTACCGCGCTGCGCTCGAGCACTATCAGGCGGCCGGCTGTGTCCTGGCCGTCCTCGGCGACGTTGAGGACCTGTGGGAGTGCCGTCCGTCCGAGGTGGTTGCCGAGCACGCGGACTCGATCCGGGCGGAGAAGCCCTTCCTGGACGTTGGCCGCTACTGGCGGTTCCTTGGCAACCATGACGAGGACTGGCATCTGCAAGCCGAAGTCGAACGGTACCTCAATCCGCTGCTAGGCAGCGTGGGCGTCCTGGAGGCACTGCGTCTTGAGGTGATGGACCGCAATAAGCGTCTCGGCGAAGTCTTCCTGGTTCATGGACACCAGGGTACGGCGTGGGGCGATCGGTACGGTTGGCTGAGTCACTGGGCAGTGCACTACTTTTGGCGACCAATCCAACGTCTGACGAAAATCAGGAGGACGACCCCGGCCACCGATTGGCGCCTGGCGCGAAAGCATGAGCTTGCCATGTATGAATGGGCAGTCAGTCAACCCGGAGTCTTGGTCGTTGCTGGCCACACGCATCACCCGATCTTCCCGTCAGCAGCGCGTTTTGAGCAGCTCACCGCCACCTATGACGAGCTGCGCAACCAGCCGGAGGCCTACGAGAGCGAAGTGCTGGAGCGGATTGAGGCCGACCTGGCCTTCGCCCGGTCCCAGGAGCAGCCGTGCTTCATCAACACGGGGTGCTGTTCCTTCAGTGATGGCAGCATGACCGCGATCGAGATCGCCGCCGACCGCATCCGGCTCGTGCGCTGGCTTGAAGTCGGCCGGCGAGCCCGGCGCGAGGTGCTCGCCTCCGGCAGCCTCAAGCAGATCTTGCGGGATGTTGCCCCAGTCGGCGAGTCGCCCGTAGCTGGCTAACCCCCTCTTCGATCGCCGGCCAGCTCCCTCAATCCCCGCCATCGCCGGCCCTGCCCGGCCGCTCGGTTCCCCCATGCCTCCCCGCGAAACGACCTCGGACCCGGGAATCCCGAGCCGACTTCCCGCTCCCCTTAAGCGGATGGGGAAAACCCCCAACCCGCTCACCAATTTAGGGGAGGACGGTGACCATGGGCTGCGCGATGTTAGGCGTGGGGGAGAGTCGGCCGTATCCCACATGGCCGACTGGGCAGGCTGCCTCATGGGTCTTGCGTGCCCACCCTCCGAATACTCGTGGCTTGTCGCTCCCCGCTAGTCGCCAGATGCCGCGCCTCAGGCCTTGCGCGCCGAGAGCTGCACGCTATAGACCGCAACGCCGGTGGCCTCCCCGGAACTCGTGGAGCGGCGTACGTGAATGTCGCCGAAGCCTGCCTGCCGCACCAGGTCGACATACTCGGCCTCGGGCAGCGCGCCGGAGATGCACTCCGACCAACCGGTCGCCGACACGCGCATCGATGGCAGCACCGCGCCGCCGAAGACCATATCGTTGACTTCCAGCCGGCCGCCGGGCCTGAGCACGCGGAATGCCTCGGCGAAGACCTTCGCCTTGTCCTCGGTCAGATTGATCACACAGTTGGAGATGATCACGTCCACCGAGGCATCGTCGGCCGGCAGCGCCTCGGCCAGGCCGTGGCGGAAGCTGACGTTGGCGTACCCGCCCTGCTCGGCGGCGCGGCGGGCACGCTGAAGCATGGGCGGTGTCATGTCGACGCCGATCACACGGCCTTCGGGGCCGACGCGCTGGGCGGCCAGGAAGGCGTCGATCCCCCCGCCGCTGCCGATGTCGAGCACGACCTCGCCCGGCTTCAGATTGGCCATCGCCGTTGGGTTCCCGCAGCCAAGTGAGATCTCGGCCGCTTCGGTCGGGATGGCGGCTTTCTCCGCCGGCGAGTAACCGCCGTCGAAGTGCACGCTGGTCGGTTGGATCTCGTCCAGGGTGATCGTCCCCGGCGTGCAGCAGGCTGTGTCACTGCAGCCGCACTCGGCGTTGAGCGCCCGGGCGGCGTACGACGCCTGGACCGCCTCTCGAGCGCGGATGCGCTTCGTCCCGGTGGCGACGAAGATGCCGATGCTGGTGGCCGCCTTGCCGTCGGACTCGCGCTCGGCGTGGCAAGATTCGCCGGTACAGTCGACGATCACGTTGACCAACCCGGCTTGCTCGAACCAGGCGCGGATCCGGGTGCGGTCGAAGCCCAGCCACACGTCGGCCATCTCGGCCTTGAGCCACTCGTGGTCGTGGGAATCCATGTCGGTCAGGACCAGTCGGCCGCCGGGCCGCAGCGTGCGGACCATCTCCTGGATCGCCGGCAGTGGATCGGGGCAGTGATGCAGGTACATGTTGGCAAAGGCGGCATCGAGGCCTCCATCGGGCAGGGGCAGCGACAGGCCGTCGGCGTGGTGGAACTCGAGATTGGCGAAGGCGGCCAGGTTCTTGCGCGCCACGTCGAGCATCGCTTCGGCGCCGTCGATCACGTGGACGCGGCGGACGAGGGGCGCCAGTCCGGCGGTCATGAACCCGGTGCCGGCGCCGACGTCGGCGACGATCATCTCCGGATGCAGGTAGGCCTTGTGGATGGCGGCCTCGCGCACCGCCTCGGTGAAGTAGCCGGAGCGCAGGGAGTCCCAGCGATCGGCGACCTGGTCGAAGTATTCTGCGGACGGGTAGGTGGTGGTCATGCAGGGTCTCCTGAGCCGCAAGGCGGGGGGTTGGACATGCTCAGCGCCTTTGGCCGGCGCGGGGTGTGGTTTCGAAGACCACGAAGGTGGGGTCGTGGCGCCGGATCCAGGCTTGCAGGTGCTGGTCGAGCCAGTGGAAGCCGTCTGGGTCGAGGCAGTAGCAGGTTGCCGGGCCTTCGATCTCGCCCTGGATCAGCCCGGCATCGAGCAGGACTTTGAGGTGCTGGCTGACCGTCGACTGCGCCAGCGGGGTCGAGGCGACGATCTGGCGCGTCATGCACGTCGGGTGCTCGGCCATGTAGGTGATCAACTGCATGCGCACGGGGCTCCCGAGCGCTTTGAGCATTCGGGCCAGGCGGCGTTCGTCGGGAGAGAGATCGGGCGACTTGGTCACGAGGGTTCATCGTAATTCTACGATGAAAGCAGCCACGTGTCAAGGGGTCGGGGGTCGGTTCGGGGGATGACTCGCCCTGAGCAGCCATCGCGGCGGCATGGAATTCCCGTGTTTGGCGAATGCTGGCTTGCCAGGGACGCGCGCCTCCGGCATCGAACTTGCACGAAGGCCCGCAATCGCCTATGCTCATGGAGCGGTGCGCGGCCGCAGACGGATCGTCGGCTCGCGCCGCGGCAACGGGGGGATCGCATGATGACCCCATGCGCCGGCCGCACCTGGACGAGGCACTCAGATCAGCGAAGGGAGTTCGCCATGACGCCGGAGAAAGAGAAACTGCTCAAGTTGATGCGCTTCTGGCTGGTGGGGACGTTCATCATCGTATGGGCGGCGATCACGCTCTACATCGGTCTGTTCACCAGCCGCAACTGGCTGCAGGCCATCCAGCTGGGGTTCCCCATCTGGGGCATCACGGCCGCGCTGTGCGCGATCTGGTACTTTGGTTACAAGGCCTGGCTGGTGCGCAAGAAGTCCTGACGCCAGGCGCGTCCCTACCGTACTTCCTCCCACAAACCTGAATTCAGGGTCGCGGCGGCCGCCGCGACCCTGATGGCTTTCGTTCCCTTTGGGTGCGGCTGCTCCGACGCATCGCCCTAAGTCCGCAGTCCCTGATCGAGGTGGTCGGGGGGCGCTCGACGATTGCGTTCGTCCGCGTTAGGGAGATCGTAGAGTGGAGGGGCGTGCCGGGGGTGCGGACGCCCGGCCCGAGGCGCCGCTAGACTCGAACCCGGGATGGCCCGAAGCTGCTCGCGGCACGCCGGAGACTCGCCGAGCGGGCTTTCACCCGGGTTTGAAGAAGCTAAGCCGCCTTGGCCTTACGCCGTCGCCGGGCAACCGCCACGAGGATCAGTGCCAGGAAGACGGTGGCCCCGAGGCCTACTCCCATCCAGCCTGCCGGCGCGCGTGCGGCGCCGCCCTTTGGCTGCGCTTCGAAGGCCAGGAACGAAGTCCGTTCGACGGGCGTGCCGTCGGCGGCCGTACCCATCACGCTCAGATCGATTCCGTACAGGCCGGCCATCGTCGCCTGCAGCTCTCCATGGGCTTGACCGCCGGTGACGGACAGATCAAGGATCTGCATCTGCCCGTCCGGCGCCCGTACCGACGCCTGCGCGCCGGACAGACCAAGATCGGCTCCCTGCAGACTGAGGCCGGCGGTCAGGCCGACCGTGTCCCCGATCTGCGGAAGCAGCGAGCTAAGCGACGCGGCCAGCTCTGCGCCGCCGGCGAAGCGAGCGGCCAGAGCATAGTCGGCGCCCTGCGCGGGGGTCCGCTCGGACGATCGCAGCTCGACGCGCCACAACCCCGGCTTGGGATTCTCGAAGCCGTACCCCAAGTAGAGCAGCGCGGTCGGATCATCCACCACGATCAACCCGTTCGCCTCGGCGCTCAAGTCGATCGTCTTCCCGCTGGCTCCGGTGACGGCCACGGCCAGCGAGCGGGTCGTGTCGTACAGGGCGAAGCTGGCGACGGTCAGCCCGGGATCGAGTGGAATGGTGACCACCTGGCTTGCCCCGCTCTCGACGTGGCCCGTGTAGACGCGGGAGAACTGCAGCGTCCCACCCGACTCGGCCGCAGGAGGTGGATCGGCTTCCGGCGTGAACCCGCCGAAGGGAGTCTGCAACAGCGGCCGGACGAACTCCTGGTAGACCTGTGCCGAGAGGTTCAGGTTCATATGCAGGACCGCCAACTGCCTCGATTGAACTGGAATAGCCGTCACGCTCTCGAGCGAGACGGCCAGGTCGCTGGGCACCGACGTGCAAGGGGACTTGAAGCCCTCGACGATCGGGACGCCGGCCAGCGCTCGAAACGGCACGCCGTGGCGTTGGCGGATCTGTGGGTCGAACACCTGGCGCACGTAACTCGGGCGGAGCTCGAGCGTCGCCGGGAGGTAGAGACCAAGTGCTGCAGGCAGGTTGGCGCAGTCCGTGCCGGCCATCGGCGAGCCGAGCATGATCAGCTGCGACACCTCACCGTCCGTCATCACGCGGTCGATGTAGTAGCGCGAGATCAGCCCGCCCATGCTGTGGGCCATCAGGTCCACGGATCGGGCGCCGGTCGCCCGCCGGACGCCGTCGATATACTCGCCGAGGATGGCGGCGTTCTCGGCGATCGTGTTGGTGCGCTCGGCAGGAGCGGCCAGGTTACCCGTGTTCATGCTGCCCGGCACCTGACCGTCCCCGACGGCGAAGCCGGAGAGTCCATCGGCGGCCAGAAAGCCCGAGGGCCCGAGGTAGTTAACCCAGGCCTCCCACGTGGACGAGAAGCCGTGGACCATGACGACCGGGCGGGGGGCAATCTCAATCGTGGCTGCGGCGAGTACGTCACCGCCGGAGGTCAGCCCGGCGACGATCGAACGGCGGGGGGAGGGAGCCCCGTCTGGCCGCCAGTACCAACCCAGGGTCGCGAACGGCTCGGACATGCAGGCCGGAGAGCCTTGGAGGATCGTGCATCCCACCAGGGGTTGGTCGCTGCCTTCGAGCGAGAAGACGACCGGGACGGCCTGGCTCGACGGTTCCGGAAGCGTCAGTTGGAGCTGAACCACGTCGCCGTCCGTCAGTCGGGTCAGGGGCATTCCGCCCTCGCCGAGGACCAGGAGCTGTGCGGCCGAGACGGGAGCAGGCAGCGGTGCGGCCGACGTGAAGAAGGACGCGAAGGCTAGCGACGCCGCCAGAGCGCTGTTCGCGATGCTCATCTTCGCCCTCCACCAAAGCCATGCGGGCCCGGTGGCTCCATGACTAAAGAGACCCAAGAAGAAGAGTTTACGCCTTTGGACCGGTGGACGCCAGGTACAATCGAGGCACGACGGGCGCGCTGCCGGAGCGCAGACTCTCGACTAGACTTACCCGCCAGATAGGCGTGCCCGCGGCCCGGGGTGAGGTTGATGACCTTCAAGATCGCCCGGTTTGTGATCCGCCTGCTCTACCAGCTGCTCACCCGCATCCAGGTGATCGGCGAAGACAACATCCCACCGGCGGGCGGAATCGTCGCCGTGACCAATCACATCGGGCGCCTGGACCCCGGGCTGGTGTACTGTCTGGTCGACCGCGACGACATCATCATGCTCGTGGCCGAGAAGTACCGCGAAGTGGCGATCTTCCGTTGGCTGACCGCGGCACTGGATGGCGTGTGGGTCGACCGCTTTGGCGCCGACCTGACGGCGATCCGGACCTGCCTCCGCCGGTTGAAACAAGGCGGAGCGCTGGTGATTGCACCGGAGGGGACGCGCAGTCCAAGTGGGGCGCTGATGAAGGCGAGGTCGGGCGCCGGCTTTCTGGCCGCCAAGTCCGGGGCCCCCATCGTGCCGACGGCGATCCTCGGCACGGAGGACGCAGCCGTAAAAGCCCGGCTGCGCAGACTGCAACGCGTGAACGTCGTCGTACGCTTTGGCAAGCCGTTCCGGCTCACGGCCAGCCCCGGGCTCGACCAGGCCGCGCAGCTCGCCGCGTATGACGACGAGATCATGTGCCGGATCGCGGCGCTGCTGCCTCCCGAGCGCCACGGAGCCTACGCCGATCATCCAAGGCTGAAGGGATTGCTGTCCTCCCTGCCGCTGGAAGCAGCCACCCGCTCGGAGCAGGCGGACGCCCCAGTACCGTCGATGTAGCGGATCCCTTTCGCGGCTCCGGCAACAGCCCGCGCAGGCCGACCGGCTGCGGGGCTCCATCCGTGGGACCAAACGAATCGGAACGCCGGAGATCAACCTCCGGCGTTCTCGTTTCATCCAGCCCGCGGGTCGCAATGGAACTTGCGGCTAGGTCCCCATGGCCACGGCCAGCACGTCGTAGTATGTCCCGGCGCCGAAGCCATCGAAAAGCACATGGTCGCCCGAATGGATCTTAGGGAGCTGGCGAAGGAAAGCGATCATGTTCGAGGCGGCGCTGACGTTGCCGAACTCGCTGAGCAGCCACGGCATCGGGAAGCGGATGCCTTCCTTGTTCAGGTGCTTCTGCTTGAGCAGGTTGATCTTGTAATTGGCGTGGTGCACGATGGCCACGGCGATCGACTTGTCGGGCGTGCCGCGGCTGCGCATCAATTCCTGGTACTCGCGCACGACGTCCGACACCACCTGGACGCCGTTGCGCACGAACAGCTTGACCATGCCCATCAATCCGGCCATCACCACCGGACTGCCGTCCTCGGGCTCGTGCATCATCCCGGCGACGCGCACTTGATCGGGCGCCGGCTCCGACACCTCCACCCGCGACTGCCCCGTTTCCTTGGGGCCGGAGTAGGGGTAGTACATCCGCACCTCGAGCAGGCCCTCCGTGTCGAACGCCTCATGGCTCTTGCCCACCAGGAAGGTCATCGTCTTCCCGGGGATCACCCCGATCACGCCGGCGCCGTTGCCGAACAACTGCAGCGCGTTCTTGTCCCGAGCGTGGCTGGTGAACCGGCTCAACCCTTCGATCCCGCCGACCAGGACCTTCTTGCCTTGAAGTTCGCGGGCGATGTTCCGATGTCCGGGTACGGCCAGATTCGGGTTGAGCGCCAGGTGCAGGGCGCCCATCGATCCGTCGCAGGCCTTGTGGACGCTGACCTTGAGGGCAGCGTCCGGGATGCCGGCCCGCTGGGCGATCTGGGCGACGTAGTCAACTGCGACGGGCCCGCTCATCCCGATCAGCACCCCCTCCACCTCGGACGGGTTCCAGCCGCTGCTTCGGGCGGCCTCGCGCAGCAGGCGGGCGCCGACCTCGAGCTCCACCTCGAGGTGGTCCGCGTCCGAGAGGTCGGGCAGGTGATACCGGCCGACGAAACCCAGCTCCGCCAGATTGAGGACTTCGTCGTCTCTCATCGTCTCGCCGAGGCGCTTCTCGATGAAGCTTCGCAAGGCCAGGTTGTCGTAGCCGGTGCCCCACGTGCCGTACGCCCCCCCGATCCCCAACTCGCGGCTGGACACGCGCTCCAGCCCGATCGCAATCCCCTGGCCAACGGGGATGATCGCCTGTTCGACGCGGGGCTGCTCGAAGAAAGGAGCTGCCTGAGGCTTAGCGTCTTCTGCGTCCACTCTCTCGCTCATCGGGCCTCGCTTTCGGTACTGCTCATCATGCCTGACGACTACTTATAACCCCGCCGGGGGCCCACCGCCTCTCGGCCTTTCGGGGGTCGGGCCGAGCGGATCCCAGCATGAATCATGACAGGCTGGTGGCCTCGATCAGGCGGACAGCCGTCGACAAGCCTGTCTCGGCGCGAATTTGAGACCCTAGCAAGGCCGCCCGTTCGGCGATTCTCGAATCGTTCAGCGCCTCATCGATCGCCGGAACCGGCCGCTCCGAAGGCAGGGAGCCACGCGGGATTGGGAGGCGGCCCTCCGCCCGCCGAATGAGCGCCTCGAAAGCGGCCGGTGCGGCCACGGTTATCTGGTGGCCGGCCCGCACCAGGGCGACCCCCAGGCCGAGATACGGCTCCACGTCCCCGCGGGAACCCAGCGTCAGAACAGTGATCCGCAGCCGAGATCGGCCGGTCACGACCGAGGACGGCGCGCCCGCCGCGATTCGATCCGGACCGACATCACCCCCCGGAGGATTCGGCCGCCTGGCAGTTTGGAGGGAACGTGATTTCCACGGGCTGGTTGATCTCCTCGAGGGAAGCCTCGATGGAAAAGACGTTCGAACTCGGCCTCGGGATCTCCCTCGGCGGCCGTGCGCAGCTCCATATCCAGCCTGTAGTGCACCAGGTAATTGCCATCGGCGGCGACGGCATACTCGCCATCGGCGCGGGCCACCTCCACCCCCGAGTCGACACCCAGGCTCCGCACCTCGAAGGTGTAAGTGCGAACGGGCACCCCGCTGAGAACATCCTGTCCGACGTACACCGGGTTCTCGATCAGGGGTTTGAAGACGACGACCCGGGACATCAGGTCCGACATCACCCGGGCCGGGTCGCTCATCGTCGTCAATTCCGCTTCACCGCCTGCGACCTGGCACACCTGATTGCCGATCATGTACTGCTCCTGGACGTCGTCGGAAACGACTTCGTCTGCCTCGCCCGTCACCCGCGTCTCCGTGCGGTTGTAGCTGGCGTCCGCATTGGCGTCGCGGGCCACCACGAAGGTGATCACGCTCCGTTCCTGAGTGACCGAATCGAACGCATCGGTGGTGTAGGTCATGCGGTAGCTGTCAAGGCTGGCGAGGCCTTCATTGATGGAGACCGGCAACATGGGCGCCTCGGTCGTTGGCTCCGCGGTCGGTGTTTCACCCTCCCCTGCGGCCGGCGTGCCGCCCTGTGAACTGATCCCACAGGCGCTCCCCACGATCAATACGAGCAGCCCGAGACCGACAATACTTCTTCTCGACATCATCGTTCCTCCATAGAGTCAGAGAGCAGAGGGGGGAGCCCCCTCATTCGCCGATCATGAGCTCGGCAACGCGTCTGCGGCCCAACGCCCAGACGGGGACCACGACGCTCAGCAGGGTTAGAAATCCCAACCAGACACCGGTCGATATCAACAGATCTGGCGTGAGGTGCGGGCGGAGACTGACGCCCGCCAGCGTGGGTCGCACCCACCGAAGAAGCGCCAGCGCAGCCAGGACGCCGCACGCCCCACCAGTGAATGCGACCGAAGCGCCTTGCACGGCCAGGTAGATCGCAAAGACGGTCCGGCTGAAACCCAGGCTGCGCAGGACGGCGATCTGCCGCCTCCTCCTCCAGGCGAGCCTCCACAACATGGCGGCGAGGGAGAAGGCGGCCGCCAGCCCGATCGCCTGCGTCACGGTGCCGATCAGGGCCATCAGACCATCCCACTGCCGCGGGAACGTCGACCACAACTCACCCCGGCGGACGACCGACACGCCGTCGAGGAGTTGTTGCCCCGGTGTCAACCGGCCATCGTCCGTGACGACATACAGGGAGACGTCCTGACCCCAACCGAGCAGCTCTTGCGCCCCAGCCAGCGGAACCCAGGCCTCGTTCTCCGTGTACGAGTCGGTCTCGAAAACGCCGATCACTTCGAAGGGCCGCCCGCGCAACTGGATCGTGTCCCCCGGCGCGGCCTCCAGCCGTTCTGCCAGACGTGTACCGATCATCGCTCGACGTGGAGGATCGCCAGGTTCGAGTCCTCGGCCGGCGCGGATGACATAGGAGTCCAGTTCTGGGTAGCGCGCCAGGTCGACACCCTTGAGAAGCACGGCATTCTCCAACGATGTCCCCACGATGGCGTGGATCTCCGCCACGGCCCCGGGAAAACCGAGGTCTTCGAGCACGACCGCGATCTCGGGGGAGAGCCGGCTGCCGTAGAACTCGGCGAACGACTGGGTCTCCTGGATCACGAGTTGGTCTTCCCGCGCCGGCCGATAATCCCTCAAGAGCGTCAGCCGGTAGCTGCCCAGTGCTACGAAGGCCGTGACGGCCATCGCGAACACCATCCCCAGCGCGATGGCCTGGCGCCGGTGGACGGAGAGATCACGCAGCGCAAGCCACGCGGCTACGCTCACGCGAAGCTGCTCCCCGGTCCTCTCCCTAGCAAGGATGCCGGAGAGGCTCTCAGGATATGGCGTGCCGACAGCCAGGTCCCCGCAAGGCTTGCGGCGCACGCTAGAAGCAGACCCAGCACGGCCATGGCCGAACTCGAACTCAAGTCGGTCTGGGTTCCTCCGATGGCGAGGTCCTTCGGCCCAGCCCCCAACCGGATGAAGAGGATCGCCGCTGCCAGAGCAAGGAGGTACGAGGCCACGGAGATCACTCCGGCGCGGAAGAGGAGGTATCGGCCGACGGCTCGGCGGTCGAATCCAACCGCACGCAGAACGCCGAGCAAGCGCATCCTCTCCTCGGCCGCGAGCCAGGCCAGATTGTGCGATCCGACAGTCACCGCGGCGATGGCGATGACCGCCGTCAAGAGCGCCAGCGAACGGAGATCGTTCAGCGCCGCGCCATACTCGCGCAGGAGGGCGTCTTCGAAGTAAGCATCGTACTCGGCTCCGATCGACCGGAGCCCATCCTCCAGGTCTTGCCTGGAAACAAGCGGATCCGCCGACGGTTGCAGATGGGCCACGAGGAGTTGGGCGCCCTTCTCCCGGCCGAAGAGCGCGCTGGCGGCCGAGTAAGACATCCAGATCGTCTGCGTCTTGGTCCCCGGCCCGTCGGCAATGCCGGCGACTCGAAAGCGCCGGCCATAGATGCTGATTTCGCTTCCGGTCTGCCAGCCGCCGCCCTGGGCTGCCAGCTGACCGACCACGACTTCAGAGGAGCTGGATGGCCATGCTCCTTCGAGGAGCCGCAGGCGAAACGTAGTCACCCACGACTCGAAGGCGACGCCGCGCAGCTGGATCGGATGGCTCCTCCACGCGCATGATGCGGAAGATCACCGGGTCGACGCGGTCCAGGCGGTCGCCGAGGATGGCAGACACGCTCTCCGCCAGGCTGGGAGCGATCCTGCTTTGCTCGGGCTGCAGGGCATCCCGTTCAATGAGGATCAGATTCTGGGGCAGGCCCCCCGCCTCGCCGATGCGGGTGACCGCCAGAGAAAGCGGGATCAGGAGCAGGAAGGCGAAGACCAGGACCCCGGTGCCAAGCACACTGAACCCGAAGGTGAGCAGGTCGTGGCGGAGGTCCTGAAGCGCCAGATGGATCATGCCTGCGTCGCCGGGGGAGTCATCCGTCCATTGGTGAGTTCGATCACTTGCGTCGCACGCGACACCAGCCGCGGATTGTGGGTGGCGATCACGAAGGTCGCGCCCAGATCACGATTGAGGGACGACATCAGGTCGAGCACGATCTCGGCCAATTCGAGGTCAAGGTCGCCGGTCGGCTCATCCGCCAGGACCAGGGCCGGCCTGGAAACAACAGCCCGAGCCAGGGCCACGCGCTGCTGCTCGCCCCCCGAAAGCTCCTCCGGCCGATGGCTTGCCCGGCTGCCCAGGCCGAGCGCCGCCAGCTGCGTCCTGGCCTCATCCCTCGCTTGGGCCCAACTGCGTCCCTGGGCGATCAGCGGCAAGGCAACATTCTCCAGCGCGTCCAGGTTGGGGAGCAGGTTGTTGAACTGGAAGACGAAGCCGACGTAGTCCCGGCGGTAGCCGTCGAGTTGCCGCTCGGTCAAGGTGTGGAGCTCGAGGCCATCGACCCTCAGGTGCCCGCTCGTCGGCCGGTCGATACCCCCCATGAGATTGAGCAGCGTGGACTTGCCGCTGCCGCTGGGCCCGAGGACGACGGCAAAGGCGGACGGCGGGATCGCAAGCGTCACATCCATTAGGGCATGCACGTCTTCGGAGCCCCGGCGATAGGTGCGCGTCAGAGCGTTGGCCTGAATGGAAATGTGGCGCAAAGCGGGTAGATCCTCGTCCAGCCGATCGGCTTCTTGAGCGAAGGTCCGTCATTCTACATCGCGAACCTAAGCGTGTCCAGACAATGAAGGTCTATTATCGGTGACTTGTAGGAGTAGCCCAGGATCACCGTCTCAACTCTCCCTCGAGATCCGGGCGAGGCCGGGATGAGACGCCCGCTCAAGATCGTCCTCCCTCACCTGGCCGCGAGCTGTTTCCGGTAGCGACATGATTACACGATGCCCAAGGCGGACACCGCGCAGGAGGAAGGGTGGGCGGGACGTGGGCAAGTGTGTCAGCCTGTCTTCTTGATTCCAAACAGGCAGGGGTACAATCGCTCCCGCAAGGAAGGGGACTGCCGGCGGAACTCGCCGCCTCGGGAGCACGGCCCGATCGAGGGCACGCACTTGAGAAGGAGTCGCATCGCTGTGAATGTCACCATCCTATGGCATGAGTCCAAGTAGCATGCGTCGACCCGTCCTGGCGGCCAATTGGAAGATGAACCTCGGGCGCACGGACGAAGCCCTTGAGTTCGTGCGCCGGATCCGGTTTCCGCTCTCGGAGATCGAGGGCGCGGATCGCGTCCTGTGCCCGCCGTTCACGGTCCTGGCCGTGGTGGCCGAGGCGCTGGCGGCGACGTCGATTGCCGTGGGCGCGCAGAACATGCACTTCGAGGACAAGGGCGCGCATACGGGAGATATTTCGGCGGCGATGCTGGCCGGCGTGTGCCGCTACGTCATCCTCGGCCATTCCGAGCGCCGTGCCGCCGGCGGGGCCCTCGAGACCGACACTGCCATCAACCGCAAGGTGCGGGCGGCGGTCGCCAGGGATCTGACGCCCATCGTGTGTGTCGGGGAGAACCTGGAGCAGATGGAGGCCGGGGAAACACACGCCTGGGTCAGCGGCCAGGTCGCCGGCGCCTTCGAGGGCGTTGACGCCGCTCAGGTAGCGCGAAGTGTGATCGCCTACGAACCCATCTGGGCCATCGGTACAGGCAAGGCAGCGACGCCGGCGGATGCCAACCGGGTCATCGCCTTCTCGATCCGGGGACCGATCACCGACCGCTTCGGTGAGGAGGTCGCTCAGGCAGTCCGCGTCCAGTATGGGGGGAGCGTGACGGCCGACAACATCGCCGAGTTCATGGCGATGCCGGAGATCGACGGGGCGCTGGTGGGGGGAGCGAGCCTCAAGCCCGACTTTGTCGACCTGGTGAGGCGTGCGGTCGAGGCGTCCGGCAATCGCTAGCCCGACGTCGGGGATCCGCGGTAACCATCGGGGCCAGCTCAGCTGGCCCCGCCAATTCCCCTCCCGTTCCTTGCCTGGCCCTACCTGCGCCTCCGAGCTCCAGGCCACCTGCGACTTGCCGCTTGCCTTTGGCTGTTGGCTGACCGCTGATAGCTGACAGCCGCTAGTCGCTAGCTGCGAGTTGCTACATCCCCAGCGCCACCTCGTCGACCACGCCGACGATCACCGCCCGGATGGCGCCCGGGTCGAGCTGAAGGATCTGGCGCGCGCCGTTGCCTTCGTCGATCACCAGCACCGTATCGCCCGGCCCGGCCTGGACGACGTCCACGGCGATATCGTACGCCCTCCTTGACGGCATCGCTGGCGCAGCCGAGGTTTGGGCTACTCGCTTCTCTGAAGGAGCTTCCCCAGTTCAACTCGAACGACGTCTTGCCGATCTTCCAGACGCTCCACTCGCGCCATGTCGACGGCGTCATCTGGGCCATCCCCGAGATCGGTGCGAACCGGGAGTTCGTCGATCGGCTGACGTTGGATTCAGAGGTCCCGATCGTCTCCTTGACGATGGAGCCTCGCAAGAACCTCAAGGCGGTCTCGATCGACAACTACGCTGGCGCCCGCCTGGCCGTCGCCCATTTGCTCGATCAGGGCTACCGGCAAATCGGCCACATCTCAGGACCGCTGGATTGGTGGGAGGCCCGACAGCGTAAAGCCGCCTGGGAGGACACCCTCAGGGAAGCTGGCCTGGAGCCAGAAGCGGAAGGCTTCGGTCGAGGGGAACTGGTCTTCTGCCAGCGGCGCCGAGGCCATCGAGCGGCTCTTCCAGACAGTACCCGACGATGGATGCGGTCTTCGTCGCCAACGACCAGATGGCGCTGAGCGTCATGCAAGCGGCCTGTCAGAGGGGTATCAGCATCCCGCGGGACCTGGGCGTTGTCGGTTTCGACAACATTTCCGAGTCCGCGTACTACTGGCCACCTCTCACGACGATCGAGCAGGACCAACATGCACTGGGAAAGATCGCCGTGGAGGAAGTGATCCGGATGATCGGATTCCAGTGGACAGGCACCGCCGCACCGGCTCCCACGCCGGTCATCTTGTCCCCGACTCTGGTCGTCCGACAGAGCTCCATCCGACCGTCCTCATAGACCAGGAACACGAAAGGAGGCTACGCAGGGGAGAGGAGAAGATCGCCAGAGCCGCCAGCCCACTCGTCGTGTCCGTCGTCGCGCGCGAGGACCGAAGCACGGGCTCATCAGCGAAGACCGCACGAAGTCGACAAAGGATCGTTCGTTTCCGCCCGCAATTCGCAAGGGCAATACATCGAGAGAAGGAGCATCGACATGTCCCGCATCAAGACGATTGCGTTTGTTCTCCTCGTTGCCGCCATTCGCCCTGGGCGCTTGCGCCCCGCGCCCCGGCGACCGAGGCCCCGGTAGCCCCTGCGGCACCAGCCGCCGGCTTGGCGTGCTCACCAAACTGCGAGTACTCGGACCTGGTCGTGGGTTTCCTGCAGACCGGATCCGAGGGCGGCTGGCGCGCAGCCAATACAGCCTCCTTCAAGGAGACCGCAACGCAGCTGGGCCTGACCTTGAAGTTCTACAACTCGCAGAACGACCTGGCCAATCAAGTGGCGGGCTTTCGCCAGTTCATCCAGGATCCTGAGGTGAACGTGATCATCCTGGCCGCCCTCGAGACCACGGGCTGGGAGGATGTTCTCAAGGAAGCCAAGGACGCCGGCAAGATCGTCGTCCTTGAAGATCGGCGCATTGACGCCCCCGAGGACCTGTACGCCACCTACATCGGCTCCGACTTCGCGCTGGAAGGCCGCAAGGGCGCCGAGGAGATGTGCAAGCTGCTGGAAGGCAGCACGCGGCAAGGTCGTCTGGGAACTGGTCGGGAATGTGGGTTCGTCGGCCGCCAAGGACCGCGGCCAGGGGTTCCGCGAAGGCATGGGCGCATGCGGAATCACCATCACCAACAGCCAGACCGGTAACTGGAGCGCTACCGAAGGCAAGGCCGTCACCGAGGCCTGGCTGAAGGAAAGCAAGGACGTCAACGGCATCTTTGCCCAGAACGACGAGATGGGCCTGGGTGCGATCGAGGCCCTTAGGGAAGCCGGCCTCGTTCCGGGCAAGGACGTGATGGTCCTGACCTTCGATGCGACGGCGGGCGCCTTCAAGGCGATGCTCGCCGGAGAGGTGAACGTGGCGGTGGAGTGCAACCCGCTGCTCGCGCCGCAGGTGTATGAAGCCGCCCTGAAGGCCGCCAACGGCGAGGAGCTGCCCAAGTGGGTGCCCTCGCAGGAAGGCGTCTTCCGCGCTTCGGATCCAAACCTGCAGACCGTCGCTGACGGGCGGTCAACCGGCATCTCGGTCGAGACGGTCGATCTCTCTGAGATCTTCGGCCGGGCGCTGAAGCTCGGCGACAGCGAGCCTTCGGTCAAACACAAGATCGATGAGATTATGGCTTATGTCTCGACCGGCCGCGTGCCACCCTTGATCCTGACGCAGAATGGCGAAACTTGGGGTTGCCATCGAGGGCTGGATGCAGGAGACGGAGGTGGTGGCGACCGCCCTGCAATGCTGGACGGCGATGGAGGAGTTCTACGGCGTCGTGCCGTGCACCCTGATGAGCATGATGAGCAACAACCTCATGCCCTCCGCGTGTGAGACGGACGTCGCCGGACTTGTGGGCATGTACGCCATGGTCCTGGCGACGGGGAAGCCCAGTGCGATCGTGGATTGGAACAACAACTACGGAGACGATCCGGACAAAGCCGTCATCTTCCACTGCTCCAATCTCCCCAAGGACATCTTCGTCCAGGAAGGGATCGCCCCCGAGGACATCCCGACCATGGATTATCAGGCCATCATCGCCGGCACGGTCGGCAAAGAGAACACGTATGGGACCATCGTCGGTCGCGTTCGGGAAACACCCTTCACCTACTGCCGCGTTTCCCCCGATGACACTCCGCGGACAGCATCCGGGCCTACTTCGGCGAAGGCCAGCTGACGAACGATCCCTTGCGGACCTTTGGCGGCTACGGCGTCGTTCACATCGACCAGCTTGCAGAGATCTGCTGACGCACATCTGCGAGCAAGGCTTCGAACATCATGTAGCCATCAACCCGTCGCGCTGTGCCTCGATCCTGCAAGAGGGTCTTGGAAAGTACATGGACTGGGATATCTATCATCACCCAGGAAGCGGAGCCACCGGTTAGCGCGGCGCTTGCCGCTCGAGTTGGTTGTGGAGGTGCACTCGGATGAAGTACGCCATCGGTGTGGATTTCGGGACAGAGTCCGGTAGGGCTCGTCTTGGTCGATGTCGGCACCGGCCACGAGGTGGCGACTGCGGTGTACCCCTACTCGAACGGGGTCATCGACGAGACGCTTGCCGGAAACGGGTCTCCCGCTTGCGCCTGACTGGGCGTTGCAGGACCCGGAGGACTACCTTCGCACGCTTCGGGCCACCATCCCGCAGGTGCTCCAGGACGCCGGTGTGTCTCCCCAGCGACGTCATCGGCGTGGGGATCGACTTCACTGCCTGCACCATGCTTCCCGTTCGCGTCCGATGGGACACCGCTCTGCACGCTGCCCGAGTGGCGTGGCGAGCCGCACGCCTGGGTGAAGCTCTGGAAGCACCACGCCGCACAGCCCGAGGCGGACGAGATCAACCGCGTGGCCCGGGAGACGGGGCAAGCCTGGCTCAATCGCTACGGTGGGAAGATCTCCTCGGAGTGGTTCTTTTCCAAGTCCCTGCAGATCTTGAACGAAGCGCCCGCGGTCTACGCCGCCGCAGATCGGCTGATCGAGGCGGCAGACTGGGTCGTCTGGCAGCTGACGGGCGCCGAGACCCGCAACTCGTGTACGGCCGGCTACAAGGCGCTGTGGTCCAAGCGCGAAGGCTTTCCTCCGCCGGCGTACTTCGGCGCCCTGAACCCCGAGTTCGGCACCGTCGTAGAAGCGAAGATGTCGCGTGACATTCGGCCTGTGGGCGAGAAAGCCGGCGGTCTCACACAGCAGGCCGCCGCTTGGACGGGCCTGATGCCTGGCACGGCGGTGGCGATCGCCAACGTCGACGCCCACGTCGCCGTGCCGGCCACGACCGTCACGGAGCGCCGGGCGCATGGTCATGATCATGGGCACCTCCATCTGTCACATGGTGCTGCGGCAAGGAAGAGCACCTTGTGCCGGGCATGTGCGGGTGCGTGGAAGATGGGATCATCCCCGGATTCTTTGGCTACGAGGCGGGGCAATCATGCGTGGGCGACCATTTCGCTTGGTTCGTGGAGAACTGCGTTCCGGCGCTGCCTCGAGCGCGAAGCAGCCGAAGAAGGGATCGACATCCACACCCTGCTCGAACGGAAGGCCGCCGCCCTCGCGCCGGGGGAAGTGGGCTGCTGGCCCTCGATTGGTGGAACGGCAATCGCTCGGTATTGGTCGATGTGGATCTGGCGGGCCTGCTGCTCGGCGCGACCCTCGCCACCAGGCCCGAGGAGATCTACCGGGCCTTGATCGAGGCCACGGCATTCGGCACACGAGTGATCGTTGAGACGTTTCAGCAGAACGGCGTCCCGATCCATGAGCTCGTGGCCTGCGGTGGATTGCCGGAGAAGAACAGGCTGCTGATGCAGATCTTCTCCGACGTCACCGGCTTGCCTATCCAAGTCAGCTCTTCGAAACAGACGCCTGCCCTGGGATCAGCGATGTTCGGCGCCGTGGCCGCCGGCGCACGTTTGGGTGGATATGACACGATCTACGCCGCGGCCGAGCCGTATGGCTCGGTTGAACGACGAGGCTTTCTTGCCGGACCCGCAGCACCACGCAGCCTACACTGAGATCTACAGCGACTATCTGCGACTGCACGATTACTTCGGGCGCGGCGAGAATGATGTCCTCAAACGGCTGAAGCGCTGGAGAGCCGAGGTGCGCAGCCGGAGCGGAGGTCGTCCATGCTTGAAGCCCTGCGCCGACAGCCTGTTCCGCCTGCACCAGGAGCTGCCCAGGAACGGGCTCGTCGCCTGGACGAGCGGCAACGTCAGCGCCCGAGATGCGGCCACGGGGCTGGTGGTGATCAAACCGTCCGGAGTTCGCTATGAGGACCTTCGTCCCGAGCTCATGGTGATCGTCGATCTCGAGGGACAAGTTCGGGACTCGGACTTGCTGCCCTCCTCGGATACGGCCAGCCACCTCTACATCTACCGGCACCGTCCGGACGTCGGTGGAATTGTTCATACGCATTCCCCCTATGCCACGGCCTTCGCCGCCAATGCCCGGTCGATCCCGGTCTATCTGACGGCTCACGCCGATGAGTTCGGCGGACCGATCCCCTGCGGGGGGTTCGCGCCCATCGGTCGGCGAAGAGATCGGCCGGGTCGTCGTGGAGTTCGATCGGCCCCTCCTGCGCTGTCCTGCTCAAGAACCACGGCGTGTTCACCCTCGGCCCGACCGCGGAAGACGCCGTCAAGGCCGCCGTGATGGTCGAGGATGTGGCCCGGACCTCGTGGCTGGCGCTGCAGCTGGGTCACCCCGACGAGATCCCGGCAGAAGCCGTGGCGGCCCTGCACCACCGTTACCAGAGCAAGTACGGCCAGAGGTAGACCAACAGCTGGACAAGGCCCTCGCTCGCGAGGGGGCGTCAGCGCCACTGGGCGGAACTGGCTGCCCGATAGTCAACACTCCTCCAGCCAGACCCGCAGGCCGAAGGCCTGTGGCGCTCTGCGCTTCGTGCCTGCACGACGCCACGGTCTGCGGAGTTCGCCCTCCGCGGAGGATTGTGCATTGCGCCTCGAGGATCCTCGCAGGCCTGCGATCGATCTGGAATCACAGACGCGCCCTAGCGCGGTCCAGTACCCGTCGGCCTGACCCCATTCGAGCAGGCGCAGCGATCTTGGGCGAGGTCGATCGCCTCCTATGCCGACGTGCCTGCCGCGTATAGCAGCTTCTTCCGACCTCTGCAAGCGAAGGGGGTGCCATTCCCGCTTGTCGTTATCGCGCCTTCCTACGAGGGTTTCCTCCACCGGGAGATCGAGAAGATGGTCTGGGCGACGTCCGACGAGATTCTGATTCTCGAGAAGCGCGGCCACAAGATCGACGTGCGCAGTTATCTCGATCTCCATGATCAGTTGCGTCGAAGTCAGCTCCAGGCTTCTGGACGCCCGGCTCGAGATCATGGGCCTGGAAGGAGACGGGCTCGCACCTGCTCGCACCCCAGTCCGCTTCAACGCGGTGACCGAGTATCTCTTCTCTCCCATTGTGACGAGAATTCGGTCGGGTCGCGGAAGTGTCGAAAGTTCCCCGAACCGGAGGGCAAGACCCCTTCGATGCCTGGGGGAAACGCAACTTCAAGTTCATGAACTATGCAAAGCGAAGCCTGGTCAGGAGACGAAGAGATCCAGCAGGCGATTCTTCAGCCGGAGATCTCAGGTCAAGATCGGAGCCGCATTCGGCCGGACATACCGACGGATGGTGTCCCCGACGAATGCGATCATCCTCACAAACCGCGAGATCATCACCATCCGGGAGGTACCCTCCCCGGGCGGGCGCGAAAGATACGGCGGGGTGTGGGACCTACATGCCTCTGAGGAGGATTGACCATCTGTCGATTGCCGGCGCCGGTCAAGGGGACGTGGTCCTCTCGATCCATTTGCCTGGCGAAATCCACATCGACCTCCGCTACGAGGCATCGGCGAGACTTGAACTAGATGCGCTCGTGGCCACCTTCTATGACCTGAGAAACAGCAGATCAAAGGGAAACACCGCCGGCACACGCGATCCCTGCTGACCCGCCCGCGCTATGCCGCGCGGATACGCTCCCGGAGCGAGGCGCCATCCTCCTCCTCGCGCCCCGCAGATCACGGCCCAAGACGGAAGCTTCTCAGCAGAATCGGATCGCCCACCGCCTGGGGGAAAGGGCCATGCCGGAGATCGACGGGGCGCTGGTGGGGGGAGCGAGCCTCAAGCCCGACTTTGTCGACCTGGTGAGGCGTGCGGTCGAGGCGTCCGGCAGTCGCTAGCCCGAAGTCGGGGATCCGACGGAAGCCATCGGGGCCAGCTCAGCTGGCCCCGCCGATTCCCCTCCCGTTCCTTGCCTGGCCCTACCTCGCGCCTCGCGAGCTCCAGGCCACCTGCGACTTGCCGCTTGCCCTTTGGCTGTTTGCTGACCGCTGATAGCTGACAGCCGCTAGTCGCTAGCTGCTACATCCCCAGCGCCACCTCGTCGACCACGCCCACGATCACCGCCCGGATCGCCCCCGGGTCGAGCTGAAGGATCTGGCGCGCGCCGTTGCCTTCGTCGATCACCAGCACCGTATCGCCCGGCCCGGCCTGGACGACGTCCACGGCGATATCGTACGCCCCGGTCTCATTCCCCTGCAGATCGAGCTGATCCACGAGCAGCAGCTTGCGGCCATCGAGGTGCGAGATCTTGATCGTCGAAACAACCGTCCCGATCACTTTGCCGATGTACATCGTCAGTCCTCGTCCTCGGACGGCGGACTGTGCCAGACGGCCGTCGGCTGTGTGCGGCGCAGCCCGCGCTCGACCTCCACCTCGTCGATGATGCCGGTGATGGCCAGATCGACCGGGACGAACACCACGGGCAGGGCCTGCGCCGCTTCGCGGCTGCCGACGACGAGGACCAGCTCCCCCGGCCCGGCCTGGGCCGTGGCGTCGGCTGCGATCTGCGGACCGCCGACGGGTCGCAGATCCTCGTCCAGCGGCTGGACGACCAGGAACTTGACGCCCTCGAGCCCCTCGTACTTGCGGGTGGCCACGACGGTGCCTTGCACGCGGGCGAATTTCATAGGTGGCCCAGCACGCGGTGGCCGAAGCGTGTGGCGTCGCCGACGTTCTCCCACATGCCGGGGTGCAGCTGCGGGATGACGACCTGGCGCACGAGCAGGTCCGGCCGTTCGAGGACGCCCACGCCGCCCTGAATGGCGGCTTCGACGTCGGCGACCAGCCCGGAGAACAGGACGATACCCTTCCCGCCCAGGCCGTCGGCCAGGCGCACCTCGACCAGGCGGACCATGGCGGCCTTGACGCCGGCATCGGCGGCGTGAATGGCGCCGGCCGCCGTCGTCGTCTCGATCACGCCCAGCGCGTCGTTGGCCTGCGGCGCACGCGCTCCGCCGATCGTCTCGACGACCTCGGGATGCACGTGCGGCAGGAAGACGAAATCCAGGACTGCATCGGCGCCGACCTGCCGGCCGGCGGCCAGCGACTCCTCGACATCCGCTGTCAGGCCGCCGATCAGCACCAGGTACTTGCCGTTGTGCACGGTCCCCGCCTTGATCACGTCGATCGGGGCGCGCTTGACCATCGCATCGGCGGCTTGTATCCCGGCGGCAATGCTGGAGAACTCGACCAGAGCGAGTGCGGGCTCAATCATCGGTCATCGCCTTGCTGCAGAATGGGCGCATCGGTCTCATACGATTCGGAACGCATCCTTGAGCGTACAGCGCCGGAGGCGGCTGAAACTGATCGGATTGGTGATGCCCTCGCCGGTGGGGCTGGCGATGGTGAAGGAACAGAACCCCTCCCCGCCGGCGCCCAGACCTGCCAGCGACGGGGCATTCTTGACGAAGATGCTGCAGTCCATGACCCGCGCCATGCGGCTGAGATGATCGAGGTTCTTGGAGTACATCACCGCCGTGTGCCGGTAGCCGTGCTCCACCTTTTTGGCCAGGTCGATGCCTTCGTCGGCATGGCGCACGCGCACCAGCGGCATGATCGGCATCATCTGCTCGGTCACGACCAGCGGGTGATCGGCGGCGACCTCGGCCACGATCAGACGGATCTCGTCGCCGACGGTGATGCCGATCTCCTTGAGCAGCACGGCGGCGCTCTTGCCGATGAAGGACTTGTTCAGCGGCCCGACCTTCCCCGGCGGCGGCACCTGGGTGAAGATGACCTTCATCAGCCGCTCGAGCTGGCCGGCATCGATCTCGTAGGCGCCGTGAGCGAGCATCGAGCGCTTGAGGGCCTCGGCGACCGTCGCCACGGCAAAGGTCTCCTTCTCGACGATGCACACGATGTTGTTGTCGAATGAGGCGCCGCGCACGATCCCGCGCCCGGCCTCGTCGATATCGGCCGTTTCATCCACCACGACCGGCGGGTTGCCCGGGCCGGCGCAGATGGCGCGCTTGCCGCTCTGCATGGCGGCGTGCACCACGCCCTCCCCACCGGTCACCGTCAGCAGGTTCACCGTCGGGTGGTGCATGAGCTCCTGCGCCAATTCGATCGTCGGCTCGGCAATGGCGCACACCAGGTTGGCCGGCCCGCCGGCTTCGACGATCGCCTGATTGAGCAGCTGCACCGTCAGGTTCGTGCAGCCTTTGGCCCCCGGGTGCGCGTTGAACACCGCCGAGTTGCCGGCGGCGACCATGCTGATGGCGTTGCAGATCACGCTCGAGGTCGGGTTGGTGCTCGGGGTGATCGAGCCGATGACGCCGTACGGGGCGTACTCCACGAGCGCCATCCCGTCGTCCCCGGTCCAGACTGTCGGGGTGAGGACTTCCGTACCGGGCGCCTTGTTGGCGTTGAGCAGGTTCTTCTCGATCTTGTCCTCGAGCCGCCCCATGCCGGTCTCTTCCCAGGCCAGACGCGCCAGGACCTGGGCGTTCTCGCGTGCCGTCCGCCGCATTCCCCCGATCATGCGCTCGCGCAACGCCAGGGGCAGCCCGCCCAGCTGCTCAAAGGCCCGCCGGGCGGCCTGCACGGCGCTGTCGACATCCGGGAACAGGTTGTCCGCATGGCGCAGATCGGGAGCCGGCGCGGACGGCAAGGCTGGACTGGCGGGCGGCAGCGGCTCATGCGGGCCGCTCTCCGCCTGGCGCAGTTCGGCCATGACCCTTTCGATGATCGCGTCAATCCGGGCGTCATCGAGCACGGCATGCTCCTGCGCCCCACGGTCGCGCCGGTCGCCCATCACCCGACCCTGGCCTTGTCGTAGGTCACCACGCCGTCCACCTCAAGCGTGTCGACGATGGCCATGATCACGCCATCGCACGGACGCTTGTCGGTGACGGTGGTCATGCGCGCCGAGCTGCCCGTGGCGTACAGGACCACTTCACCCAGGCCCGCCCCCACCGCGTCGGCCGCCACCCGGTAGCCGGACATCTCCTTGCCGTCGATGTCCAGCTGACGCAGCACGAGGAACTTCAGCCCCTCGAGCGACGGCTCCTTGCGCGTGGCGACGAGCGTGCCCACTACTCTGCCCAGCAGCATTGGCTACTCCATTCGACGCCCATACCTCTCGGCGAGGCGGCGTGCGTCCGCCCGGGCGGCCCCCGGAACGGGCCGGGGACCGCCTGGGACAACCGCCACAGGGTCCGGTTACTTGCCGCCCTTGCCGGCGGCAGGGCCGCGGCCCAGAGGCAGCGTGCGATCCACATTGACATGCGGGCGCGGGATGACGTGAATGGCGACGACCTCGCCGACCTTCTCCGCCCCGCGCGCACCGGCTTCCACGGCCGCCTTGACCGCGGCGACGTCGCCGCGCACGATGGCCGTGACAAACCCGCCGCCGGTCTTCTCGTAGGCGACGAGCTCGACCTTGGCCGCCTTGACCATCGCGTCGGCCGCCTCGACCATGGCCGCGTAGCTCTTGGTCTCGATCATTCCCAGCGCTTCGGTTGCTCCGTATTCTTCAGACACAGTTGCCTCCTGATGACTCGTTGGATGAGTTCGAACGTCTACGCTCGACGGTTTCCTCGACCTAGTCGCGCCGGCCACCTTCGACCACGCGCCCGGACACCCCTTCAATGGCGCCCACGGCCGCGCCGTAGGCGGCCATGATGTCGCGTTCCTCACCCCCAAGGTACACACGGCCAAAGCTGCCAAAGGCCATCACCTCAAGGATGTTGATGTCCGCGGCCTTCTCCGCCTCGTTGGCGGCCAGGGCGGCGTACCCGGCTGGCTCGACCTCCAACACGTACAGGGTCTGGCCGGCCAACAGCATGTGGCCATGCCGCATGCGGTTGATCAGCTGAACCTGATGGGCGTCGATGTGGCGAATGATCTGGCTCGACACCACCCTGGGCTTGATGCGATCCGATTCCTGAAGATCGAGCGCCCGCAGGATGGCCGCCCCGGCGGCCCGCACCTCGGCCTGGTCCTCATGATGAACTTCAAGCATCCCGAACAACCGCTCGACGATCTGCATCCCGGGACGGACACGGGTCGACTTCAGGGCGATGTCGGTGATGCGGTTGATCTCGATCCCGGGCGAGATCTCGACCCACAGCGAGGTGTCGTTGGGCAGGGGCAAGAACCCCCGGGCAACGGTCCCCAGGAAGCCCGAGTGCTGGAGCTGCAGGCTGTCGAGAAAGATGTAGGTCCTTAGATCCACGGCCATGGGCGCTTCTCCTTGCCGGCTACTTCTCAGGTCCCTGAATGATCTTGACGCTGGCACTGGCGCCGATCCGGCTGGCGCCGGCGGCGATCATCTTCTGAGCATCGGCGTAGGTACGGATGCCGCCGGCTGCCTTCACCCCCATGGACGGACCGACGACGCGCCGCATCAGGGCGACATCTTCCGGCGTCGCCCCGCTGGGGCCGAAGCCGGTCGAGGTCTTGACGAAGTCGGCATCGGCCACCTTGGCCAGCTGGCAGGCGATCACTTTCTCCTCATCCGTCAGGAAGGCGGCCTCGATGATGACCTTCAGAATGGCATTCCCGGCGTGGCAGGCGCGGGCCACGGCGGCGATGTCGCCTCGCACCAACTCGTACTCCCGCGACTTGAGCGCGCCGACGTTGATCACCATATCCAGTTCGCTGGCGCCGTCGCGAATGGCCTGTTGGGCCTCGAAGACCTTGACATCGGTCGGCGTGGCGCCCAGCGGGAACCCGATGACCGTGCACACCGGGACACCGCTGCCTTTGAGCAGATCGGCGCACAGCTTGACGTGGGAGGAGTTGACACACACCGAGGCGAAGCCGTACTTGCGGGCCTCGAAACACAACTGGGCGATCTGGTCCTGCGTGGCGTCGGGCTTGAGCAGCGTGTGGTCGATGGTGTGCGCCAGGCTCTTGTCGGTCGGCGCGATCCCCAGCGTGCTGGCCAGACGATCGGCGCCGGCGCTCAGCACCGGACGAGCGTGCTGCACGAAATCGTGCGCCGAGAGAGGGGCGGGGGCAGGCGAGCCCTTCGCAGCCGGCTCCTCCTGCAGGCTGAGCAGCACCTGGCTGGTGATCTGCTCGATGATGCGATCCAGTGTCTTCTCGTCAATCGGCTTCATCATTCGTCCCGTTAGGAATTCCAGAGTCCTTCGTCGCCGCTGCCTAGGGCCTGCGCAGGAAGCGCCGTTCGGTCTCCATGATCTTCTCGACGCGGCGCGCGTGCCGGCCGCCGCCGAACGGCGTCTCGAGCCAGGTCTTGACGATCTGACGGGCAAGCGTCTCGCCGATCAGGCCCGCACCCAGCGTCAGCACGTTAGCGTCGTTGTGCTCGCGGCTGTTCACGGCAGTGGACTGGTCGTAGCACATGGCCGCCCTGACGTCCGGCACTTTGTTGGCAACCATGCACGAACCGATGCCGGCGCCGTCGACCAAGATGCCGCGCCAGGCCCGCCCCTGCGACACCAGTTCGGCCACCGCCAGGGCGAAATCCGGATAGTCGACCGCCTCGGTGCTGTTCGTCCCACAGTCGATGACCTCATGCCCGAGCTCGTGCAAGTAGGCCTTGAGCGTCTCCTTGAGTTGGAAGCCCCCATGGTCGGCGCCGATGGCGACGGCCTTGCCTCCGGCGGCCACATTGGGTGTGCGCGGCGTTTGCTTCTTTGTAGTCGTTGCCGGCGCGGATGTCTTGTGCAGTGTGATGTGGCGATCCATGGCAACCTGGCGGGCCAGGGGCGTGATCAGGCCGGCTTCCGGAACCTGGAAGTCCGATCCGAAAGGCAGGCCGCGCAGGTCGTGCTCGGTCACGAGGCGGCGCCTGGGCGCGGGATCGAGGTGCGGCTCCAGGCCGAGCGTGCGATACACCGCCTGGCGGACCTTGGCCCGGATCACTTCCCTGTTCGTCACGAACCCCTCCTGGCCGCCGAACTCCGACTCGTCACGTTACGTCCCTGCGCCGGACGGTCCCGCCGCCCGGAGGCAGCCGCCCGAAGCGGTCCCCGTCCGATCCGGCCGCCCCGCGATCTCGGCCTCGAACCAGCTCGACCTCGAAGCGCGAGCGGTCGCCGCGGTGGAGCGCCCGGTAGTACTCAATCGGCCGCCCGTCCGCCAGATAGCTCACGCTTTGCAGGTATACCAGCGGAGCGCCCTTGCGGATGCGAAGCAGCCTGGCCTGGCGGACATCGGCAGCGACGGCCTCGATGGTGCGCTGTCCGCGCGCCAGCGTCAGGCCGCACTCGGTTTCCAGATACTCGTACAACGATCGGCGGGTGAGGTCGGCCGTTGCCAGTCCCGGCGCCAACGCCAGGGGCAGGTAGGTCGTAGTCAACACCACCGGCTCGTCCTCCACGAAACGCAGCCGCTCGATCTCGACGATGCGCGTCCCGGGCCTGACGTTCAGCCGGGCAGCGATCTGCTCGTCGGCCGGGCGGTCTTCCTGATGCAGCACCTGGCTGATTGGCGGGTAGCCAAGGGCGACCATGTCTTCGAAGAAGCCCGACAATCTTTCGACGGCGGTCTCGGTCAGCTTCGGGGGCGCAACGAAAGTCCCGCGACCCCGTTCGCGCACCACCCACCCCTCGTGCGCCATCTCCGCCAAGGCTTGACGGATGGTGGTCCGGCTGATCCCGAGCTCGGAGCACAATTCCAGGTCTCCCGGGACTCGGTCGCCGGGCTTCCAGGCGCCGCGCACGATCTGGTCTCGGAGAGCCTGTGTTACCTGGACGTGCAGCGGGAGCGGGCTGGCACGATCAACCCGCAGACGCCGGTCGGGAGGTGGCATACGCCCACTAGACATCCAACGCTCACCTAGCTCGGAAAAGTCATAAAGTTACTACAATATGATGATAGGACAATTCCGCCTTGCTTGTCAAGGGCCAAGCCCGGGCCAGGGGGCTGAGATAGCCTCTGGCAAGAAGGATACCGGGAGATGGCGGGTGAACTCCTGCTTGGACAAGGCGTGCGGCCCCCCACATCTTGACAATTCGGGCGGGCAGAGCCTCAATCCACCGTCCGGTCGTCCGACTGTGGACATGCCGAGCGGCAGGCCATCAGGGTACGGGTGTTTGAACCACCTCGGAATGCGGGTCTTGGTGACCCGACCTTATGCGGTGCCGTCGCCGAGGTGATCTTCCCGAGGCCAGGGATGGGATGCGGAGGGGTGCTAAGCCGGGAAGGTAGACTCGCCGGAGGGGCCGCCGATCTACGGTGCCCGCCGGCGACCGTGGGGCGCCGGGGTAAGACGGGTTGCTCGATGCTCTTTCGGAAGAGCACCCACAGACCCGGTTCTCCGGCAAGGAGGCAGACGTGGCGCGGAAGATCCTCTACGGTTTGCTGATCGGGCTGAGCGTCATCCTGATGGTGCTGAGTCTTGTCGGGATCGGTGCTGCCTGGGCCTACAACGGGCCGCTCACACGCCTGGGCCTGGCCCGCCTGGACGAGGTCGACCTGGAGTTGAGCCAGGCGCAGACGACGCTGCAGAGCGCCGAACTGGAACTGCAGCGGGCGGTCCGCATCTTAGAAGATGTCGAGATTGCGCTGGCCGCCTTGACGCAGAAGACGACGCAGGCGTCTGACACCCTACACGCCTTCGGGGAGACCCTGGACGAGACGCTGATTCCAGGGCTCAGGACAGCCAGCGAGAAAATCGACCAGGTGCGGGTCGCTTTGCAGGGGCTGCTGACCACGCTGGAGACGATCAACTCCGCCTCGTTCCTCAACCTGGAGATCCCCGGCGAGGAACTCCTCGCCGGCCTGATCGACGCTGCCGACCGATTGAACGGCGACATCGCCAGCATCGAGCAGGTCGCCGATCAGGCATCCACCTTCCTGTCGGATGTCGAATACGTTCTCCGAGGGGACGTGGGAGAGACCCAGCGGCATGTCGAGGAGCTCCTGGGCGTCGTCTCGATGTATGAGTCCAGGATCGGCGGATGGCGGGCTAGGCTGGCGGAGATTGAAAGCGGCCTTCCCGGGTGGGTGGACTGGACGTGCATCGGCCTGACCGTCTTTCTATTGTGGTTCGGCCTGTCGCAATTCGGCCTCTTCCTGCACGGCCTGAAGGGCTGGAGGGGAGGGGATCCGCTCGCGGAGCTGCGCTCGCCTGCAGGCGCAGGCGGATCCTAGGTGTGAAGCTGGCGCTTCAAGGCGTGTCACGGAGGGCCGCCATCCGGCTGCGACTGGGCAAGCCAGGGTATCGATTGAACGGCGGCTAAGGCCAACCTGGCCGACCTGCGGCAACGGGTTTCCACGCTGCATGTGCGCGCCCAGTCGGTGGTGGCGGGCTAGCCCTCATTCATCAGGGAAAACAGATCTCCGCTTGAGAGGTCTCGCGTGAGCGAACGGCCACGGCGGGTCTCCTCGTCCTGATCCCCCGAACCGTAGTGCAGCCTGGGAAAGAGCCCCCCATGCGCCCCGGAGAAGACAAGGGCAAGGCTGCCTGGATCAGCCCCGCTGGACACGGCCGCGGCCTCAAGATCGGGCCTCCCGTCATGCAGCGGCCAGATGCCGATCGTCTCGGCCCGGGCCTCGGCCTCGAGACGATCCAGGCGCGTGTAGTAGTCCCGGATCTCCTTGAGGTGCGCCCAGGCGATCTTGCCCGTGAGGGTCAGATCGTCGTTCGTGACGTTGGTGTCCGGATCGCGGGCGCCGTGTTCGAGTTCTACCTCGAGCCCGCGCCGAAACTGCTCCAGGACGATGTTTGCCCAATCGACCCCGAGCCGCACGCCAATCGCACGAGCCTCCTCAGCTGTGATCCGTTGTCCGTCACTCATGCCAACCTCGCGAGTCCATATCGATCTGCTTCTGTCGGATGGCCTGGTCTTGACCTGTCTGGCTCACGCTAAGTCCGTAGATGCTCTCGGACCTTGGCTGCGATCTGGCGGTCGGTCATTTTGTCCACGGTTTCAACCGCGAGGACATGACCCTTGAGTCCTTCGTGCTCAAGACGCTTGCTGAGCTCACCTTTGGCCTCGCCTGGACCGAAGATCTGGATGGAGTCCGCGCCACGCAGAGCGGCGACGACCCTGTCGTAGTAGCTGTTGAGGTGGTTCCCAAACTGTCGGTCCCGCATGTCTTCCGCTGAACCGACCTCAGACCCCGTACCACCTGAGAACCGGACGTGCTTCTCCATGTTCGAGGGGATTTCGCTGAGCGTTTCCCCTTCGTCCGTAACGATCACAATCACGGCCTTGCGATGATCGATCCACAAACCCGCTTGCATTTTCATGGAAGTTCTCCTTGGCCCAATTCGAGGAGCGGGAGCCGGTATCCCAGCCCTAGCGATCTCATGGATGGACCTTCTTGAGATCTATGAACCCTCGCTGAACGTCCACAGAGATTAGCTGCACTTGAAGCCGGTCGCCGACGTCGGCCCCTTCAAACCCCTGAGTCAGCTTGCCCTCCACCGGAACCGTGAGCAGGCGGACCCACGTGCCCTTCTCGGAGGCGCCGGAGACGATCGAATCAAAGCGCTCGCCAATCCTCGACTGGAGCAGAAGCGCGGCCGCCGACTTGCCAACCTGACGTTCGACCTTGGTGACCTCATCTTCGGCTTCCGTGCAGTGTGCGGCCAGGCCGTCCAACTCGTCCTTCCGATAGGGGGCAGGCTGACCGGCCAGCGCCGCCCTCACCAGGCGCTGGGTAAGCAGATCGGGGTAGCGGCGATTGGGGGCCGTCGAGTGGGTGTAATCCTTGACGGCAAGGCCGAAGTGTCCCGGGGCATTCCCTCCAGGCAGCTCGGCCACGTATTCGCCTGAACCCAGAAGCTTGATCACGGCCAGGGACAGGTCCGGGAATCGCAGAGGGTCGGCGGCCTTCTCCTTGATCAGGAACTCCTCCAGCGCCTTCGAATCCGGGCGGTCCGGGAGGGAGGCTTTGCGTTCGAAGGCCAGGGCGACGATCCGGTCCCAGCGTTTGGGCGTGCGTACGACACGCCGAATCGAGGAGAATCCCTTGGCCGAGAGATACCGGGCGGTCACGCCGTTGGCTGCGATCATGAAATCCTCGATGATCTCTCTGGCCCGATTCTTCTCATCGACGTCCAGCGCCCGGAGCTGATCACCGTCGAACACGGGCTTGGCTTCAAGGGTGTCCAGACTGAGCGCCCCATGGACATGCCGGAGACGCTTCATGCTCTGGGCGGTCCGATCCTGCAGGCGCAGGACCTCGTCCAATCCTTTCAGACCCGCAAGAACCTCCGGCGGGCCGCCGCTTCCCTCCAACCAGGCCGCCACGCTGTTGTAGGCGAGCTGGGCATGGTTCCTGACCCGCGCCCGGTAGATGGTGGAGTCGTGAAGCGCTCCACCGGAATCGATCACCATCTCCACAACAAGTGCGAGACGGTCCTCGCCAGGATTGAGCGAGGTGAGGTCGGTAGAGAGCCTCTCCGGGAGCATGGGAAAGATCCCGCCGGCGGTGTAGACCGAGGTGGTATTGTGGCGGGCGTGGGCGTCGATGGCTGAGCCATCGGGCACCAGCGAGGCTACGTCCGCCACGGCGACGAGAAGCCGCGCCTGGCCGCCGGGCAATGCCTCGGCAAAGGTCAGCTGATCGAGGTCACGCGAGTCGTCGTTGTCAATCGAAGCCCACAGCAGGCTGCGCAGGTCGCGGATCCCAGGCGAAACATCGGCCGGCCGGGACTTCCCCGCCGTCGACGGCTGGAGTTGTCCCAGCTCGGCAAGCGCCGCGGCAGAGAAATCCGGGAGCAGCCCTCGCTCAAGCATGGCTCGATGGGCGATGCGTTCCAGGATCGCGCGGTGGTTGTGGCTGTTAGAATCCATGGCGATTCGGTCGGCAGCAGCTACCCGGTTGAGCGGGTGGAGGATGCCGTATCCCCTCTCTCATCATGAGGATCTCGCAAAGGGAAAGCAAGACCCCCGTTGGCGGAGCAACGGGGGTGGATACCTTGCCGATGGAACGCAACGTATCACCTACCCGACGCGTTGCTCGCGCGGAACTCCCAAGGCCAGGTCCGGGTTCTCAACATGCGCTTCGACTTGGAAGCGGGCCGTTGTCGGCCAGTCGATCGCATCCTGCGTTGAAGCCGCAGCTACGGTCAGGCGCAGAAGATTGCCCCGTGGCGGACTGCTGACGTGTTCCCGGCTAGATAACGTGCAGGAGATTCAAGATAACCAGGATGACCACGATCACGATCAGGACGTGGACTGCGTTGCCCATTCTAGGGATGCTGGGGATGTAGTTCGGGCCAAGAAAGCCGAGAAGCCACAGGATGGCGAGAATCACAATGATCGTCCACAACATGAGATGCCTCCTCTTGATCGATTGGCTTGAGGCGGTGATGGCGGCCTTCGTGCCGCCCACCGCACCCAAGACGCGGATCGGACAAGCCGATATGCCCATCCAGGGCACGAATTCATCCTACCGTAGCGGCTCCCCGGCCACATCCATCGGCCGGGGAGTGTTTTCCTCCGCCACTTGGGGGAGGCCTTGGCAGCGCAACCGAGACGCCCCGGGAGTCACCGGAGGACAGGTGCGAACTAATCCACCCTGTTGTCGAGGAGGCCGCCGGGGTGCATGCACCCCGGCGACGGGCCCAGGCTGTGCGTCGCTTCGCCCCCAGCCCGGACCCAACGCTCATGGAGCCGGGACACGCAATCACCCGCAGCGAACGATCCATCAGTTCTTGTTGTCTTGGGAGATTCCCTTCACCACTTCGGCGGTCTTGTCCGGCTGGTTCACGCGCGTGGCTACGTCTGCCTGAGCAATAATCCCCAGGATCCTGCCATCTTTGTCCACGACCGGAATGCGGCGCAACTGATGTTCGGCCATCGCGTCCAGCGCCTTCTGCACGTCATCCTCGGCGCGGCAGGTCACCACCTTGCGCGTCATCACCGCCTCCACTTTCGTGGACTTGGCGTCGCGGCCTTCGGCCACGATCTTCAAAGCCAGATCCCGATCGGTAACGATACCGACGAGCTTTCGTGTCTGCTCGTCCTGGATGACGGGTATCGGGCCGATGTTCTCGCGTTTCATGAGTTGAGCCGCCTCCTCGACCATGGTCGTCGGCAGGCAGCAAACGGGGCCCCTCGTCATTACCTCTTCACATTTCTTCATGATCTTCTCCTCGCTTAGGATGGGAACAGCACCTCAGCTGCAAGGTACATGGAGCGGGGGCCGGGACGGCCGGCTCCGGGCCGAGTGGGGCATAGCTGGGAACCCGAGGTTCGCCGATGGCTGCAGAACACCCAGGATCGCCTCGACGGCCAATTCGACGCACACACCTCTGCCAGGGAGCGGAGAGGCAAAGGAGACACTCAGTCCAATATCCCCCGGTAACCGGTCGACAATCCGCACGATGACCATGAAGACTCACCGGCATGATGCCTGTTGGCTTCAGGATCGGGCCCGAAAGGACCCAAGGAGGTCTGGGGAGACTGAGCTCATCCTACAGCGGGGGCCCTCTCATCGCATCCATCGGCCGGGGAGTCCTTGCCTCCGCCACTTGGGGGAGGCGGCATCAGAAGTGAAGGACAAGCCAATAGCGATCCACCAGGATCGCCAGTAATCCCCAGACCGATCCAAGAACAACTCCCGCGATGACGTCTCGCGGGTAGTGCGCGCCAACATAGATCCGCGTGAGGCCGACCAGGGCCGCGACTGCATACAGCGCTCCAGCGACCACCACCCCGAACTGGAAGTGATGGATGAGCAGGGCGGTCAGGAAGAACACCTGGGTGGTATGACCGCTGGGAAAGGAATTGCCCCTCTCTCGCCGGCCGATGACGCGTGCCTTGTCCAATGTGTGGAACGGCCGGTCCCGATCAGAAATCGCCTTGATGAGTTCCACCAGCAGCCAGAGCGTGAGGGTCCCGAAGACGATCTCGACAGCCAGACGCCGGTCGTCAAGGAGATAGAGAAGGAAGGCGGCGATCATTGCAGCCACCATGCTCCCGAGCTGGGTGGCGAGCCACATACAACGATCCAGCCACCGCGGATAGACCTGCATGTTGAGCAGCGTGAAGATCCGGGTGTCCAGGCGCTGACCGGCCGACCAGATCAACGACAACGTCACCAGGGCAAACAAGGAAAGCAAGACGATGAGACCACGTTGGGCGCTCAAGGCCGCCCACAGGGATGCCCGCGTCCCGCCCGGCAGCCAGGCAAGAACCAGCACCAATCCAATCACCAAGAGGAGCAGAAAGACAGGGCGTCGCTGTTGGGCGGACCAGAAGGAAGCGCGGGCCGTCAATGGGAGAGCACGGACTGGCTTGGGAGTGCCATTATCCATCGGGCGCCAGCATGGGATCGATCTTCGCTGTTGTCGCGTCCTGTCCTGTAAGCACTGTGCCAGCCACCACCCTCAGGGCGCGAGGGTGGACGTGAACGATTAAGGAGCCCTGGCCCAACTGGATGCCGTCGGCAAGCACCGTCATTTGCGGGTTGGCGGCGATTGTGATGTGCTTGGCGTGGTAGTGCACAACGCCGGCATCCTTCACCAGAGCACCGCGAGATAGCACGGCATGGGAGAGCATACCCAGCTTGCTCATGTCCGGAAATGCGAACACATCCAGACGCCCGTCTCTGAACGATACGTTCGGGGAGAGCTGGAAGCGCGGCCCTAGGAAGGGCATGTTTGTCACCAGGATCATGTGCGCCGTCGTACCCAGAACCTTGTGCCCGTCCAGACTTACCCGCAGGCGCGAGGGCGTGGCCGAGGCCAGGGTCGACAACAATGCGCCGATCTGCCCCAGGTCTCCGTGCTGAAGATCATCCGCCATGGGATAGAGATCGGACACGAGGCCCAGCGTGGCGAGTTCCAGAAACCAGTGACGGAAACGGCCGAAGTGAACTCGGCCTACATCGATCTTCAACCGGCGTCCCTGGCGCAGGAGGGCGACGGACTTGGGGATATCCTCGCCGATCCCCAGGTTGAATGCGACGTTGTTCCGCGTACCGGTGGGGATAATGCCGAGGGTTGCGTCCTGTCCGACCATGGCCCCTACGACACTGTCGATCGTCCCGTCGCCGCCGGCTACGACGATCAGTTTGATGCCCGCCTTGATGGCATTGCGCACGATGGTCTCAACTTGGCTGTCCGGGCGGACGGTATAGACCTCGGGCAGGATATCGTGGTCCTGCATCTCCGAAAGAATCACGGCAAGCTGCTGAGGTGATTCTTCCGGCCGGCCGGAGCCAGCATTGAAGATCAGCTTCGCCCGCAGCGGGAGGTGGGAGGAAGACTTGAGGCCGCCTGCTATTGACGCGCGCATTTCACGCCAGGGCCCCTCATGGGCCGTCTGAGGGTAGGCTGACCTAACGCCCTAGCAGAAGGAAGATGCCGGCTGCGATGGCGAGGATCGCCAGGAGAGGGTAGAGGCCGCCCAATCCTAGAAGCTGGGCCAGTCCCCAGGCGATGAGGAAGATGGCCAGCAGAAGCATGCCGATGTTCTTGGTGAAACGCACGGTGCCGATCCTTTCTGAGGCGACAAGCGTCAAGCCGTCCGCCCCCCGCGGCCCTTGCGGGCCGCCGGGTGACGGTGGGCTGCGGATGTCGCGACCTTAGGCGGACTTGACCGCTTTCTTCCCGGCGTCGAGAGCGGCGGATGCACGATCGATCTGCTCCACGAGCTTCTCCTGCCCTCGATGCTTGAGTTCCCCGGCCTTCTCCCGAACGCCAGCCGCCATCTCCTCGGTCTCGACACGAGCCTGCTCCAACACGTTCCTCACGGTAGCGGCCGTCTGATCGCGCAACTGGATGCTTCTCTCCCGAATCTGGGCACGCGTCTCCGCTCCCGACTGGGGTGCGAGCAGAAGCATCGCTCCTGCGCCGGCCAAACCGCCGACCAGAAAGCCGATCAGCATGCTCTTCGTACTCTGGAAGCTGCTGTTGTGTTCCTCGGTGCTGTCTTCCATCTTGTCACCTCCTTGACTACTCATGCCGGCGATCGCGCTTTCCGGCTTGCGCAAAGTGCGCTGCACTATGCCTAGCGGTCCTGCTTCATCCCCCCCAGGTAGATGCCGACGTTCGACCACTCGTCATCTGTAAGGGCAAAGAACCCGTACAGCCGCCCGACCATGCCCCGGACGGCCTGCACCAGGGCCAAGAGCGCCCCCGGCCGGTCTTCCTTCGAGTTGTATCTGTCGGAGGCGATGTCCATGCCGTCCCTCTGCTATGGAGTGCGATGATCCGTGGTCGAGGTGCGCGTGACGCCCACGACCGGCGCGCCGCGCGGGCGGTAGAAGATCCACCCAGGCCAGCGGCTTGAGGGCCCAGGCGATCAAGCCCACCATCACCCGTGCGGTCACGGAGGCGAGATCCAGCGCCATGACCCGGGGCCAAAGTACCCTCTCGTCACCCTCTTCGCCGTCGTCCATCGGTCGCCCTTGGGATTCCTGGGCACCAAGACGAATGCGGGCCATCAGGCCGTCAAGGGTGTTCGCGTGCTCCCTCGGAACAACAACGTCAGCACCACGCCGGCGACAAACCCTCCGACGTGTGCCATGTAGGCCGTACCCCCCGTATCGGCCGAGCTGGCGATGGAGCCGAGGCTGCTGAAGAGCTGCAGAACGAACCAAAGCCCGATCACGATCAGCGCGGGAACTGGGACGACTGCCTGTCCTTGTGCGACACTAACCCTGGCTCTCGGGAACAACAAGATGTAGGCGCCGAGCACGCCAGCGATGGCCCCGGAGGCGCCCAGGTTCGGGATGCTTGAGTCCAGGCTGAAGGCCAACTGGGCCGCCGTGGCCGCCAACCCGCAGATCAGATAGCCAATCAAGAACTGCACGTGCCCGAAACGATCCTCGATATTGTCCCCGAAGATCCACAGGTAGAGCATGTTGCCACCCAGGTGGACCCAACCGACGTGCATGAACATGGAGGTGAACAGCGTCGGGAATTCGGCTCCGGGATTGGCCAGGAAGCGGCTGGGAACGAACGCCCATCGCATGATGAAGGCATCGCCGCCGCTGAGCTCCACAAAGAAGAAGAGCACATTCAGCAGGATGAGAATGTACGTAACGATCGGCACGGTTCTTCGAGCGCTATTATCATCGCCAATTGGAAGCATGGTTCTCTCCGCTTATCTTGGCCCTGCTAGCGAGGACCCGTGCGCTGATTCGTGCTGGTGGTTTCTGTGACGCCCACGACCGGTCCGCCGCGCGGGCGGTAGAAGAGCACCCAGATGAGTCTTTCAAGCGCCCAGGCGATCAGGGCGTACACCGCCATGGCGACGACGGACGAGAGTTCCAGCACCATGCCGGCCGCTTGCGGTGTCCCCAGGAGCCCGGCAAAGGGCCACAGGAACAGGTCGGTGAACCCATACAGGAACGCAGCCACCGGGCTGGCGGCGTTGGCCCCGAACAGCTTCAGCACGATGCGCAGTGCGATCAGCGCCTCCAGCACTCCAAAGAGCAGCCAGACCAACTGGGTAGCCTTGAAGGTGAAGATGCGCTGTTCTCGTTCCGGTTCCCTTTGGGTCGTGCGAACCTCGGAGACTCTGTTGTCGGTCACCTTAATCCTCCTTGCTGCGTGTGCTCGCCTACGAGAGCCTGGGCAGGGGTGCGTCACCGCACCCCTGCCTTGTGGATCGAACCCGGGCGAAAGCAGGCCGGGTTAAACCCGGCGACGGATGAGATGGACGAGCGCGATCACGATGATGGCGCCCAGCGAGCGTCACCAGCATGGTGGGAAGGTTGACCGCATCGTTGATCGTCCCGACCTTGAAGATCGGGCTAAGGAAGTAGCCGGCCAGGAAGGCGCCGACGACGCCGACGAGGATGTTCATCAACAGGCTGGCACGGTCGTGCATGATTTCGCTCGCCACCCAGCCGACGATCGCCGCAGCGACCAGATAGATAATGATGTTCATCGCATTCTCCTCAAGTGTGAGTGTGCAAATTGCACAGGATCGCGCTCGTTCTTGATGCCAGGTTCTTCTCCGACGAGAAGGACCGGTTGACCCGCCCCGATCACTTGCTGCGGAGGGGGGCGGTCTTGGCTTTCAGACCCGCCTCATACTCCGTCACGCGCCTATCGATTTCGTCCACCGCGTGCTGGCGGGTGTAGCCGTACTTTTCCTGAAGTAGGCCGGCAAGAACGTCGACTTTGCCGGCGGCCCGATCCAAGTCGTCATCGGTGAGCTTGCCCCACCAGGCCTTTGCCTCGCCTCGGACTTGTTTCCATTTGCCTTCGAAGATGTCTTTATTCAAGGTTCGCTCCTCCTGCTCCTCCTGTTCGATGAAATCGGCTGATCGGTTTCCGGCGGCACCCGGGGCGGATGGATGTGCGGGGCTCAAAGCCATCCGCCGGGAAACCTACGTGCGAACACTATCCGCTGCGGATTGCAGGCGTTCGGCCACACGCTCGGGGGTCTCGCCCTTACTGATGAAGACATCGGCTCCAGCGGAGAGCGCAGCCTGGTGCCGGGCATCCAGATGGCTGATGAGGACCACCACGATCGCAATGGGACAGGCCAGGCGCAGGTCAGCCAGGGCCTTCACTCCCAATCTCGGTGGGGAGCATCCCCCAATCCACGAGCAACATGTCCAACCCGGTCTTGGGAGCCTTGGCCAACGTCGTTGGCCAATCTGCGGTTTCGCCGACGATCTCCATCTTGAGGTCTCGCAGCACGATTCGCAGAGCCTTGCGCTCATCGGGCTGAGCATCGGCGAGAAACACGCGGGTCATAAGCTCATGATGCGCCTATTCCTCCCCGGCCACATCCATCGGCCGGGGAGTGTTTGTCTCCGCCACTTGGGGGAGGCACGGACGGGGCTTAGATGACCAGGCGGTTGCGGAGTGCCAGGCTGACGGCTTCCGTGCGGCTGGCGACGCCGAGCTTCGACAGGACGTTGCTGACGTGGGATTTGATCGTGGAAGGGCTGACGCTCAACCGTGCGGCGATCTGTGTGTTGTTCAACCCCTCGACCATCAGGGCCAGCACGGCAAGCTCGCGCTCGGTCAGATCCGAGCCCGGTCTCGGAGCCTGGGAGGCGGCATGCACCAGCGCCTGTGCTGCTTCGGGAGAGAGGGTGGCGCGGCCGGCATGCGCCGCGCGGATGGCTTGGGCCAATTCGTCGGCCGACACATCCTTGAGTAGATAGCCGATGGCACCGGCCTGCAGCGCGCTCTGCACCAGGATTTCCTCCTTGAAGCTCGTCAATGCCAGGACCTGAATCGATTCGGACTGGCGACGGATGAGGCGCGTCGCGGCGGCCCCATCCATGTCCGGCATGACCATGTCCATCAGGACAACATCCGGCTCGAGTTCCGCGCACTGCTGAATAGCGGACTGCCCGTCGGCGGCTTCGCCCGCCAGTTCCAGGTCCTCAAAGACCTTGAGGAAGGTCGCCAGCCCACGGCGGACCATCGCATGGTCGTCAACGACCAAAACGCGGATGCGTGGGGAGGGGGACGTCATCGAGCCTCCTCTTCTGGAGCAGCTTGCCAATGCACGGAGATTTCGGTTCCTTGCCCCGGACTGCTGGTGACCGTCAGCCGCGCGCCCGCGGCTTCGGCGCGCTCGCGCATCATGCCCAGACCATAGTGACCGGAGCCCGCAGGCTGTGTGAGGTCGAAGCCTTGGCCATCGTCGCGTATCCGCAACTCCACCGAGTTGACCGCAATCATGGGGGGGACGCCGGCGAGGGCAAGGGGCAAAGGCGCCTGGGCCGCACCGGCATCATAGTCCAGGCTGATCTCCACGCGGCTGGCACCGCCGTGTTTGGCGATGTTGTTGAGCGCTTCCTGGCAGATCCGATAGAGCGCCACCTGGATTCCTGCGGAGAGAACATGTTCCCCGGCGATGGCCACGCGAACCGGAACATTCGTGCGGCCGGTGAAGGCGCTGGCCAACTGGCGCAGCAGGTCGCCCAGGCTGCTGTCGGTCAGGACCGAGGGCCGCAGCTCGGCCAACAGCTCGCGCATTTCGGCCAGGGCACCGCGTGTGAGCCGGCGCAGGTCCTCCAAGGACTGCCGCGCCTCGACCGGGTCGAGCTCCCACAGGCGCGGCAGGACTTCGGCGATCAGGCCGGCGGAGAAGAGCGATTGGTTGACCGCATCGTGGAGGTTCCGAGCCAGGCGCTGTCGTTCCTGCAGCGCGGCGAGCGCCCGGGCTTGTTCGTACAGTTCGGCATTGACCATGGTGATCGCGACCTGGTCGGCCATCGAGAGGGCCAGGGCGGCGTGGTGGGCCGTGAAGTAATCCTGCTGGGCATGCGCCACGCCCAGGCCGCCGATGATCCGGCCTTTGACGGCCAGGGGGACCCACATCCACGCACGCACCCCTTCCAGGAGCGCGGCCGCAGCCCCGTTCAAGAGCGTGCGCAGGAACTCCGCCGCCGGGTCGGCGCCGCGAACGTCTGCGATGCGGATCGGCCGCTGACCGTTGAACAAAGCCGCCAGCGTCTCGGGACCTTCCACTCGGACCTGGAGGGGCACGGCCCGCTCGAGCTGCGGTGGCCCGCGTACGGCCAGAACAACCAGTGCTGAGTCCGTCAGACCGAAAAGCCCGGCGTGCGTGTACTCGATGATCTCCCGCAGTTGCTCCAGGATCAGAACGGGCTGGAGTTCCAGCGTCGAGGCCAGGACGTGCGAGATCTCCAACAGCGCGGATTGCTCACGCGTGCGGGCTTCAACCCGTTGGTTGAGACGCTGGTCTGCCAGGACGTGCTGGCTGACGTCCCGAACGGTACTCAGGTGGCACGGTCGGCCCTGATAGGAGAACGCCGTACCACGCCATTCAGCATGAAACGTCGAGCCGTCCCGGCGTACATGCTGGACCCGCGTGTCGGACACGGCGCCGGATCGAATGCCCCGGAGGTAGTTGCCGAAGATCTGCAGGCTTTCGGGGTGGATGAATCCCGCCGGGAGGAGCCCGAGGAATGCCTCGTGGGTGCAGCCGTGCATCGCGCACGCCGCGGGGTTGGCCTCGATCACGGCCCCGGTTTCCGCATCGCTAAGGATCAACCCGTCGGCGGCGGCATCGAAGATGCTGCGGAATCGCCCTTCTTCCCCGGGAGACGGACGGGGCCGGCTACGCTGCATGAGGGCGTTCCCTGGCTGAGAACAAAGGCGCGAGGTGATCCTGTTTCCGCCCGCACGTCATCTGGTCTGATTCCCGCTTGCTAGCCGGTCCATTCGCTCCTCCCGGGCGACGACCCGGATCCACTCACCTGCGGCCAGAAGACCATGACAGAAGTGTATCTCGAATGGGGCTGCAGAATCGCGGCCCAACGGGTCAACAGTGAGCGTTGAGAGCTGCCGGGGCTCGGCTCTCCCTGGTTTCTCTGCCAGAGCCCACTTGGGTCCGCAGGCTGCAGCAGCAAGTGGAGATCGTGGGAAGGGGGGCCGATAAGCATCCGGTGCCGGCGGGGGATTGCTCTCGCGAGCCGTGTGACGTCATCGGCTGGCCTCGGCCTCCACTGTTCGATCAGCACATCGTCCGGGAGCGGGTCGAAAGCCCCCCATTCAAGTGCTCATGCCGCAGCCCGCCCTTGAAGCCCGGGTCAGGTGCCCGCCAGGCAGAATGTGATGTGCCCCCCTTCCTTACTATCTCCCCCAAATGGCGGAGATCGATACTCCCCAGTCGTTGGATGCGGTCAGGGAGCAATGGCCGCAGAATGAGAAACGAGCTGCGTGCGCCTTTCGAGCTCGCATTCCTGCAACGGCAACTCAGGCAACGGCCCGTCAGACCGGGTCTGGAGGTAAGAGATGAGGAAGGCACTTGTCGCTTTCGCGCTTCTGGCCGTGATGATGGGCGCAGTCGCGGGCTGTGCTCCCGGCCCCGTCGCACAAGTCAATACGCCGGTCCCGGGCACGCCCGGTACGCCCGCTCCCAGCGGTCAGATCAACGTCCCCGGCGTAACCATACAAGTCAATGCGCCCGGACCCGAACCCGCTGGTCAATACCGCGCGATGCGCGTGGTCGCGTCGCCGGCATCCTGCTGGGACTTTGGCACGGGATCATTTCCCCGGTGACCCTAGTGCTGTCCTTCGTCAACTCCAATGTGCAGATGTACGAAGTCCACAACGATGGGAGCCAGTACAACCTTGGGTTCTTGCTTGGAGTGGCACTCGTGTTTGTCATTCTCGGCGCCACCGCTGGTTCGAGACGCCGCCGGTAGCCCGAACCGCCGGCCCTTGATCTGTGGGCCGGCCTGCCTGGCGCCGCTTGGCCCGAAGCCGGTCGGTGCCCGTCGGCCGAGCATGGGCGTGTATCCGCACAACGCGACTTCGCATGCGGGCTGTCCGCCTTCCTGCCGCACCTGGGCCGAACGTCGGACGCCGCACGAAGAGACGTCAATGTCAAAGGAGATGCGACAATGCACCTTAGCCCTCCGAAGAACATCACTTGGTGGATAGCCTTCTTCCTGGGACTGCTTGGCCTCCTTGGCTACATGGGTAATGTGGCCGGCTTGAGCGCATACGCGTTCTGGTTTGTCTTCATCGGGCTGGTCCTGATGCTGGTGGCGACACGCACCAGGAATCTCTAGCGGCTCGATCGCGTGGGGGCCCTGGGGTTGAGAGTCGGTCCGGGCCGCGCAAGGGTTCGCGCGGCCCGGTTTCGTGTTGCTTCGTCGGCGCCGAAGCCTGCGCACTGGAAGCGCCGCCGCAGGTCGGCGATCAGTTGTCAGGAGCCCGACGGCATCGTGTGGCTTGCGGCGGCCACCAGGACCGGGTGAGCGCCGGACGCGAACCGGACCCACCCCCTTTGGTCACCCAGGGAATGGGTCCTTCGGATTCTCCCTTATCGGGCTCGTCTGCAAGACAGAACCCCAGCCACTTCTTGACGAACGCGGCTGTCGACCTCGTGAAGCTCAGACGGCGTCGGTGAGCGTCTTAAGGGCGCGCACCTTCACCACCTTGCGCGCCGCCCTCGCCTTGTAGGTCATCGGCTCCTTGGTGAAGGGGTTGATACCTTCGTGCTCGCGCGTGGCAGGTTTATTGACGACGGTCAGCTTGAGCAGGCCCGGGAAGACGACCTCTCCAGGCCCCTTCTTGCCGAGCTCGCGCGTGACGACCGCCGTGATCGCCTCCAGCGCCGCGTTGGTTTCCTTCTTGGTCAGACCACTCTTCTCGGCGACGGCGGTCACGAATTGACCCTTGCTCATTCTCTTGCTCGCCATGTGCGCTCCTTGATGCCAACCGCTGATGAGCTACGGGATGGAGGCGTGGATCCGCCGGCGCGGGGCATCAACCTATTCTACCGGAGAGGCTCCCCGGCCGCATCCATCGGCCGGGGAGTGTGTGCCTCCGCCACTTGGGGGAGCCTGCGGTATGCCGCGGACCAACGCGGGCTAGAGCGCCGCGGTCGACCCCCTGTGGGATGACGGCTGCGAAGAGTTGGGAGTTGGAGGGAGCGCTGGCGGGACCCGGCCCGACTGGCCTGTCGTGGGCCCTCCCGACCGCCAATGGGAGCCTCGATATCGGCGCGGCTTGAGTTTACGCGATAACTGAAGTCCTCACGGTTCCCTCCGCGGGCTGACCATGGGGACCTGGGTGCTGACTGGGTAGGCGCAGGGGTTCGAACCCCGTTCGGGCCGGCGCCCGTCATCCCTTTCGCTTCGCGCAAGGGGTCTCCGAGGGCGACGACCCTCCGACCTCACGGATGTGAACCAGCACTCGATCGCCCCCCTCCGTAGACCCTGGAGATTAGCTCTCCTGATGACCATCGCGACTGCCAAAGGCTCGTAGCCGTGAGGAGGCAGTTGGGTGCTTGTGGTCCCTCTCTGGGCCGATCTCGTCGACGCGAGCCGATTCCGACATGCAGACACGATCAGATCTAGGTGGTGCGGACAATGAGGTAGAGGGCGCGAATCAGTACGCCAGCGTCGGGGAATTGATCGACCCCGGATCGCTCAGGGCTGGTGCCGCGGATCGCGAGGCAAGTCCCAGTGTCGTAATGCTCCATGTGGCTGACCCTAACACGCACCATCCTGATGACGTGCTCAGAACTGAGAGACGCGACGACGAAAGGGCTTCCCTCCGTGGCCTGCAGGCAGGATGGAGTGACGTCCAGTCCAGGAATACATCTCATCGAGAGCGGGCGACATCCAATACGACTCGGGTTCGATCAAGGTCCTGGTGATCCGCAGCGGATGATCTTGGAGTGGTCGCTGTTCAAGATCGAAGAAGAAGGAGCCAGGAGCGTTCTCGTTCTCCTCTCCGCGGATGTTTCGGCCCTTCCGCGAGCATAGTCTCTCTATCCCCCAGAACCAAGAGGCGCTTCTTGATCCGATCACCGCACCAGGTTCTTCAGGAGCCCGCCACGGTTCATAGCCCTCGGTCGTCCTTGTAGGGGTTCTTGCCGGCAAAGGGCGATGAAATGGGAAACGATCCACCCGCAGCGAGGATCATCTCCGCGAAGTCTTCCTTCTCAAGAGGCGCCTGGAAAGCCTCTACCCGCCTGCGCAGTTTCTCCGGTGTGCTTGCCCCCACAACCGTGACATCGATCTCCGGGTTCTTGAGTGAGAAGGCCAGGGCCGCCGTCTCCAAAGAGACGCCTTTGCGTGTACAGACTTCCTCAAGACGTCGCGTAGCCTCCGTTACGGGGCGCGCGGCAAGCCGGTAGTTGTAGCGCGGCATCCGGTACAGGACCCGTGGCGAGGATAAAGCCCGCGAATGGCGCATTGTTCAGGATCGACAGGTTCTTTCCTCGAGCTCTGGGGCAGACGCTCAGCATCAGATCTTGGTTCAGAAGCGTGTAGCTGTGATAGGCCTGGATGTGGTCAACCTCGTTTGTGTCTATGGCGGCTTGCAGCGCCACGAGTGACTGCGTGGCCATTCCAATAGATCGGATGACGCCTCGGGCTTTCAGGTCAAGCAGGGCCCTCAAGGCCCCCTTCTCGCTTAGGATATGGGGCAGATCTTCGGGTTCGACATCGTGAAGGTGCACGATGTCGAGGCGGTCAACCTGGAGCCTGTGCAGGCTTCTTTCAACCGATTCGTAGACTGTCGCGCCGGAGTACTCACGGTACAGAATTCCAAGTTCTCCCCTGTAGGCGCAAGTCTTCGTCACCAATACAAGATCTTTCGGGATGCCCAGGTCGTGTAGGGCGCGCCCGACGATCTCCTCCGTGCCGTAAATGGGCGCCACGTCGATGTGACGGATACCCAGGTCAAGGGCAGTCCGGAGAGTGTCGACGACTTGGGGATAGGGGATTTTGAGCGGCCAGATGGAACATCCCAGGCCGAGACGGGTGCTGGTAATTCCGCTGCGGCCCAAGACTACGTGCGGAACCGGGGTCGTTTCTTCTGTGATCATTGGCAAAAGGCTCCTTCGGCTCACCGTCTTCGTTTCGCGCCCAGTAACCTCTGCCAGCCTCTTCAACCCGCCAAGGGGAAGGAACTCAGAACTGGCCAGCAGTCTCACGATGGGGCCTCCGTTCGGTATTCCAGCCCTTGACGTAAGGGGCTTCCTTCCCCGTCCTGAAGATGTTGTGCGCCCCTCTTTCGCGTTGGTCCTCGCCGCAGCACGGTCAAAGACAAGAGAGAGTGTCACAGCCTTGTCAGCCCGAACCTCGAAAGCGGGTGTCCAGGTCGATCAGTTTCTGGACCTTCTGCGCGGACTTCCCATCAGCGAATTCGGAGGCAAGCCAATGACTCATGATCTCATGCGCCAAGGTTGGCGTGACTATCAGGGCTCCCATCGTCATGACTTGCGCGTTGTTGCTTCTCTTCGCCCGCTCAGCAGAGTACGCATCATGGCAACACGCGGCCCGAATCCCGGGAACCTTGTTAGCCGCGATCGCCATGCCGATCCCTGTGCCGCAGACCAGTACACCGCGATCAGTCTCCCCAGATCTGATTCGTTCCGCCAGGGCAACGGCGATATCCGGGTAGTCGACGACATCATGATCTCCGTCGCACCCAACATCAATCACGGCGTGTCCCAAGCTCCCCAGGAAGGATAGCAAGTCAGCCTTAAGAGGATATCCGATGTGATCACTTCCGATCAGTATCTTCATGGTCAGCAATGTCCTTTCCAGGCCTTGTCTCGGCCGCCCGCACTGCTATCGAATGAATGATGGCGACGAAATCCTCCGCCTTCCACGCCGCCCTACCAATGAACAAACCGTCAACCCCGGGCTGTGACAGATAGAGGCGGGCGTTTTCCTGGCTCACGCCCCCACCATACAGGATGGTGATCTCACCTGCCGCTTGTTCAGTGTAGGCATCCGCAACTTGCGAGCGCAGCCATGCAACAGCGGCCCCCACGGAATCGGGGTCGGCGGGGGTTCCGCCGTCTCCGATAGCCGCGTGCTGGCTCATAGGCGAACATTACGTGTTGAACTTGTTCAGACGGGACTCCGCGCAGGGCAATCCTCACTTGACGAGCAAGTGCCGGATATGCAGCACCAGACTCTCCCTCCTCCGCCGTCTCCCCGACGCAGATCAGCGGTTTCAGACCATGTCTTAGTGCCGCCAGGGTCTTCAGGTTGACTGTCTTGTCGGTTTCACCGAAGTGGAGCCTGCGTTCACAATGCCCCAGCTCCACCAAGGTGACCCCACAGTCCTTCAACATCAGAGGGGAGATTTCGCCTGTGTGAGCCCCGCGTTCTTCCCAGTGCATGTTCTGCGCACCGACCAGAATGGGCGTCTCTTTCAGCAAGCTGCTCACTCGATGCAAGACGGTATAGGGCGGGACGACGAAGACCCCCAATGAGGTTTGTGAGCTCTTGATGAATTGTCTCAGCGCAATCGCATAGGCCTCCGCTTCAGGGAGGGTGTGATTTATTTTCCAGCCCACGCCAATCCAAACCTTGTGCACTTTCACTCCCTCAACAGGTAGTCATTCGTGGACTTCAGGATTGTGCAGTAGCCGGTTTCTGTGCCAGAGTCTACGTCATTCCCAAATCTGCTATAGCGAGAGGAGGTGATCCCAAGGAGGGGGCCGGATACACCTCCGGCGCCTGGCGTCGCTGAGTGGCGGCCAATTGACGCCGCGTGCGTTCGGTCAAGGGCGCCGCTGCCCGAGCGCCGTGGGTTTCGAGCACCGCCAAGTGGTCCCGGCGAGTCCAAAGACCGGATCTTCGCAGGGTCTATCTGGCAGGTATGGACTACTTGCTGATCCGGTTGAGGATCGCCTGCATGAACTGCGGCAGATCTTCAGAACCCCGCCCCGTGATCAGGTTGCCATCCTCCACAACGGGTTCATCCCGGTAATGGATGGGAATGACCGATTGGATGATATCGTCCTTCATTTGCGGGGCGCAGGTGATCGACCTGCCGTCCAATACGCCAGACATCACGAGTATCTTAGGGCCACGTTCCACGGCGGCGATCGGTTTGCCAGCGGCATTCATTTCCTGCAGCAATTGCCTGAGGCCCGGGTGCCCCCGGATCATCCAGGTGGCCAGTCCGCCGGGGAGAATGATCCCATTCAGCTCGCGGAGAGAGATCGCCTTGCTGTTGGCCTCGGCGTCATGGTCGCAGGATGTGATCACGCCCGGTTGGGGTAGTGCCCGCTCAACCACCACCCGCCAACCCAGGTCGCCCCATTCCGAGTTGGGGCTGCCCAGCCGGACTACCTTGCCCACGCCTCGACCCAGCAACAACGCCTCTCCGCCCTCCTCCTGAACCCGCAGGCGAAGGTAGTCCACCTGGACCGAGTCGCTGGCGTCATCCACAACGATGCCCCAGGTTTGGTTCTTCAGTCTGTCGGGGTAACCCGACGGTACCTGCCGTCCGGTCATCTCGGCCATCGCCCTCAGGATCAGCCGGAAGAACTCGGGTAAGTCCGGGGGAAACACGGCGGTGACGATATTCCCGTCCCGCACTGCCCGTACCCCCTCAGGCACGATCGCACCGACCATGCGCAGATCATCCATCATGCTCCAGGCTGCAGTTGCGTTGACGCCGCGCAATAAACCGGCCGAGATGAGCACCTGCTGGCCATGACAGATCGCAGCGCACAGTTTCCCCGCCTGGTGGCATTGCCTGACGATGTCAATCACTTTCTGGTTCAGCCGCAATTTCTCTGGTCCCAGCCCGCCGGGGATCACAACGCCATCGAAGGATGTCTGCGGCAACTCGTCGATCATCACATCGGCGTGACCGGGCGAATGATCTTCCAGCCGGTATTCGAGCCGGGTCAAACCGATGACGGTAACCCTGGCTCCCGCTTCTTTCAGCCGAAGTCGGCAGTAGTTGTATTCGGTCGGGTTGGTGTTTTCCTCTACGAACACGGCAAAGTGCATACCTTCTAACATGGCATTGCTCTCCTTACCTAAGCGTCGGCAGGATGCCCGCGCAACCGACGAGCCCAAATATCAAAGGCAGTTTGCGACCCCATCGGGCAATGTGCCTGTATGTCGCACAGCCAACCCGAACAACTGTATCGTGTTAGCTAGAGTGCGACAAATCGGGGCTCGCAGGTTAAGACACACTGCTTCGGCTTGGACGGGTCATGCGGCGGTCCTTCAGCGTCTCCACTGCACGTCGACGGTCGTCGGTGCGCTCCACCGATCCCTGCGGACTTGATCTCTTTCCGACGCAACTGCACCTCACTTGGCTCTCGCTCGACAGTACACAGTCCGCAGGCGGTCGACGGCTGCCCTAGCGAATCCCGCGTCGTGGCGTCGTGGTGGCCGTAGTAGTCCACAACCCCCGGATGGTCCTGCATCCCTAAGTCCCGGCGTAGCGCGAAGCTCGGAAGTTGGATCAGGTTCCACATCGAGCGTTGGCAGCGCCCGACCTTGGTCGGGCTCATCGGATGTCACGCAGGAGTGCCCCGCGCGTGCGCTCGATCCGTCGGCCCTCCAGGAGCCGGCGCAGCTCGTTATACACCTGGCGCGGCGCATTCTGCGGGAGCAGCCGGGGGCGATGACGAACCCGTACTCGATCAAGCTTGTCGCGCGGCAGAGCAAGCTCGAGCGGTTCCTGCACGTCCGTGGCCGCCATGGTAGGGGGTGAGTTTCTAGGCCAGGTTGTGGTCGGAGTAGTCGTCCAACATGGTGGAAGGGTGTAGTAGCCCCAACCATGAATCTTGAAGCAGGTGAAATCGGTCTGCCATACCTCGTTCACCCGGTGGGTGGGATGGGCAACCGATCGTCGGCGGCCACCGGTCTCTTCAAGTGCTCGACCTCTGCCCGGATCTGATTCACTCACCGGTTGCCCGCCCGATGCTCGGCGTCGCCAACCGGCCGTTGCTTACCCGCCTCCAGGAGTTCCTTGTCCCACCCGAAGATCCTGCGGTCTTAGCGGGGCGATATTGCAGACTAGTCGTGATGCCCTCCCGCCGGCACAATGTGGCAATGCTGGTCTCGCCCCGCAGGCCCTCGGGACGATCCGGACTTTCTCCACTCCTCCGCCGAGTGCCTGGCGTCCGCCATTCGGCAGAGCATCCGAACGGTGGGTTCTACGCTTTCCATCTTCTCGGCCACCGTACCTCCCGCTTCGTTGTACAGGGGGCGGGAAGAGTGTATCTGCAAATCACGCCTGATCTCCCATTGGGCCTGACGCCATACGCGTGAACAGGACGTTGACCGCTCACCGCCACGGCTATCAGAGAGCCGTCACGCAAGAGAGCCCAACCTGTCGGACACGAGCGTGTTTGTGGTCTTTGTCATGATGACTGCCAGAAATCCGGGCTACCGCCGATTTGATCGTGGAAGCTTGTCACTCGGCGGGCAGAAGTTTGTCACTTGACGGATAGGGGCGGCGGGATGTATTTTCATAGAAACGTTTGCGCAATCGATTGGCCAAACGTTTGTCTGGGTATGATTCCACAATGAGCGCCACGATCGAAGATGTCGCCCAGAGAGCCGGTGTTTCGACCAGCACTGTCTCCCACGTAGTCAACGGTACCCGCTACGTGAGTGATGCGCTGCGCACCCGAATTTCTGAGGTGATACAGGAACTGGACTATCGGCCCAATTCTCTGGCTCGGAGCCTGCGGGTTCGCGAAAGCCGGACGATTGGGCTCGTTGTCCCGGACAACACGAACCCGTTCTTCGCGGAGGTCTCGCACGTAATCGAGGACATCGGCTTCCGCGAAGACTACAGCGTCTTCCTGTGCAATAGCGATGGCCAAGTCGACAAAGAGCGAGCGTACGTCAATTCCCTGGTCATCAAGAGGGTCGATGGTGTCATCTTCATTACCTCCGGCGGTGCGACAGAGCCTCTGCAGGAACTGACACGCCATGACACTCCTGTGGTCGTCGTCGACCGCGAGGTGCCGCTTTCTCTGGCGGACCTGGTGCTTCTCGATAACAAGACGGGTGGTCTGCTGGCGACCCGACATCTGATCGGCCTAGGCCATCGACGGATCGGGTGCATTACGGGCCCGTCCATGCTGGCCCCGAGCGCCGATCGTGTACTTGGCTATCGAGAGGCCATGGATGAGGCCGACATCTCTGTAATGCCAGAATGGATCGTGGGGGGAGATTTCCGCCCGACCAGTGGGCAGTCAGGCATGAAAGAACTATTGGATTTGCCAGATGCCCCCACCGCCGTCTTTGCCTGCAACGATTTGATGGCCATAGGGGCACTCCGCGCGATACGGGCAGCCGGCCTGAACGTGCCAGCTGATGTCTCCATCGTCGGCTTCGACGACATACCTCTGGCCTCCGAGGTAGGCCCTCCACTTACCACGGTGGCGCAGCCAGTGGAGGAAATGGCCCGGATCGCCGTTGGCCTGTTGCTCTCCCGCATCAACCGCAAGCGGGATCTGACGCAAACCGAGCGGCATGTCTTGAGTCCGTTCTTGGTCGAGCGCGAGTCGACCGCCGTGCCAAAGTGAGTTCGAAAGACGGGGCGGTCCGGGAGTGGGGTGGGGCAGCCAGGGTCAAATCTCGGGAACAGATGGCAGAAATCGTCGTTGTCGGCAGTCTGAATATGGATCTCGTAGTTCAGGCCCCCCGGATGCCTTCCGCTGGCGAGACGGTGCGCGGCACCGCGTTCTCGACCGTGCCCGGGGGCAAGGGCGCCAACCAGGCGGCGGCCGTGGCACTGCTCGGTGGACAAGTGGCGATGATCGGCTGCGTTGGGGACGACGCTTTCGGCGAACGACTGCTCCGGAGCCTCGGTAGCTTCGGCGTGGACTTCTCCATTGTGCGAAGGCTTGAAGGCGTCTCGACGGGGATTGCCGCCATCCTCGTGGACGGAGTAGGCGAGAACCGGATCATCGTCATCCCCGGCGCCAACGGGCTTCTCACCCCAGACGAGCTGACATCGGCGGAGGCTCGCATCGCAAAGGCGAGCCTCCTGGTCCTCCAGCTGGAAGTGCCGATTCCCACCGTCGAAACCGCCATCCGAATGGCCGTGAGGCACGGGGTCCCAGTGCTTCTCAACCCCGCGCCGCCGTCGGCACTGGATGAGGCGCTGCTTGCCCAGGTCAATTACCTTGTTCTGAACGAGACCGAGGCCCAGGTGCTAACGGGGATCAAACCTGTGGACGCCGACAGCTGCAGGGGAGCAGCCCAGTCCCTGTGTGCGCGTGGCGTCGGCGTGGTTGTGCTGACCCTGGGCGAGCGGGGCGCCTACGTGTTCTCCTCGGAAGGCGGCCTTCCCGTACCGGCACGTCCGGTCAAAGTAGTCGACACCACCGCAGCAGGCGATGCCTTTGTTGGCGGATTCGCGGTGTCGCTGGTCGAGGGACGTGGCTTGGGGGAGGCCACCCGTTTCGCTTGTGCCGCGGGGACACTGGCAGTCACCCGGCTGGGTGCGCAGACCTCGATCCCCGCGCGAGCAGAAGTCGAGAAGCTACTCGCCGAGACAGAGGAGAACGCCACCCGGTTCTCTAAGTCGTTGCCTGGTCTGATTTCGCACGCGAGCAAGAGGGAATAACGTGAAGAAGGCTGGCATCCTGAACAAGGATCTCTCGATGGCAATTGCTTCCATGGGGCACACCGACATGCTGGTGGTTTGCGACGCCGGTCTGCCCATTCCGGGCGCCACCTGCAGGATCGACCTTGCCGTGACGCGGGGTGTGCCCGGGTTTCTCGAGACGGTCAAGGCAATCGCAGTGGAGCTCAACGTCGAGAAGATCATAGTCGCCGAGGAGATGAAGGCCGCCTGTCCCCATGTCTACCAGAGCCCTGCTTGAGGTATTCGATGGAGCCGAGGTCGACCACATTCCGCACGCTGAGCTGAAGAAGCTCAGCGCTGACTGCCGTGGCCGTCGTCCGGACGGGGGAGTTCACGCCGTTTGCCAATGTCGTTCTTGTGTCAGGCGTCGTCTTCTAGAAGCCGGATTGCGGACACGAGTCTGAGGTGGCTGAATTCGGATCGGATGGCTCCATCGACGTCCTTGCAGTGATGATTGGCGCGCTTCGGAATCGCTGCGCACAGGCTTAGGACTGAGCCGGATGCGCGATCGCCGGCGGTGAGGTGCCAGCCGGGGCCGCAAGAGAAAGAGGACCTCATGGACGCAAGGCTGAAGGTCGGCGTGATCGGTTGTGGCCAGATCGCCCAGATCGCGCACCTGCCCTACCTGCAAGAACTTCCCATGTTCGAGATCGGGGCGGTGTGCGACGTCTCGCCGACCGTGGTCGACGCGGTGGGCGAACGATTCGGTGTCAGGCGCCGGTATCAACAATTCAGTGAGTTGGTGAAGCAACAGGACCTGGACGCCGTCCTGGTGACCAACAAGAACCATGCCGGGCCGGCCATCGCGGCGATGGAGGCGGGGAAGCATGTCCTGGTCGAGAAACCCATCGCTTTCAACCTGGCGCAGGCCGACGAGATGATCGCCGCGGCCCTGCGGAACCGGGTCAAGCTGATGGTCGGGTACATGAAACACTACGATCCGGCGTTTCAATGGGCGCAGGAACAGGTCGCCGGAATGGGAAAGATTCACCTGATCCGCGTCCACGATTTCGCCGGATCGTACAAGATCAACTTCGAGATCTACGACCTCGTGGTCGCCCCGGACGAGGAGCGCGGAAAGCTGGCTGAAAGCTCCAAGCAGGACCAGCGGGATATGCTCGAGGATCTTGGGTCAGATCGCAGCGACCTGCTCGAGGCGCATGACATCATGATCCACCTGGCCATTCACGACATCAACGCGTTGCATGGATTGCGCGGCCTGCCGGACAGGATTGTCGGCGCCCGGCTGTATCGATGGCACGATTGTCACGGCGCTCCTGGAATACGAGGACGGCGTGCGTTGCATGTGGGAGACGGGCAATCTCGTGGACCTCGTGGAGTGGGACGAACACATCAAAGTGTGGGGTGCCGACCGCCGTGTTGAGATCAGATTTCCCGTTTCCCTACTTGAAGAACGCGGCGACTGAAATCATCGTCGAGATGAACGAAGGATCGTCGGCGGTGCGGAAGCGTATTCTGACCTCCTATGACGAGGCGTTCAAGCGCGAGTGGCGGCACTTCTATGACTGCGTCCGTCACGATCGCGAACCGAGGACGAACGGGGAAATGGCTCGAGAGGATTTGGAGTTCGCTGTCAAGCTAGTGAAATCGGCGATCGCCTGAGGGCGCCTCAGGTGATGAGAGCCTCAACCTGCGTCGAGAGGGCCGGGCGCAGAGCGGTCGTTCCTGGATCAGAGCCAGATGGGCGCACAGGTCGGCTGCGACGCCGTCGGATTCCGGCGCTGGGACAACAAGGGCGTAGACGCCGAGCCGGCCACGGCCGCACGGGAGTAGACCGAAGTGCTCTGGATCCAGGCGAACCGCGGAGGGAGCGCCAATCACGCCGAGCATCGTGGGCGCCTGGTGCCTGGCGTCAGGGCTCCCCTGGTCGAGGCGAAGAGAGATGGGTGTGAAAGCTCTACTTCCTCACGAACGAGATCGGCCAAGATTGTGGGCGTCGTTCACTGGTGCCGGAAGCAAAAGGGAAGGGCGGTGACGGAATGTCCTCTGGGCCTGCGACTTACAGACTCGCACGTATGATCGCCTAGCGTTTGTGCAAACGATTCACAAGCCGTCTTTGACGGGAAGGGTTCGATCAGTGATTCGTTTCGTGGTAGAATATGAACATCCATTCAGTACTGAACGCTTGCTCGAAATGAGGGCGGCGTGTCCATTGGACAAGATGAACACCGGCTCATGTATCGAATAGCCCAAGCCTACTATTCTGATGGCTTGACCCAGGCGAGCATCGCCCGCCGCTTTGGCCTATCCCGGCCAAAGGTCTCTCGCATGCTCCACAAGGCCCGCGCCGAAGAGATCGTCACGATCTCGCTCATCCCGCCGGCCAGCGGCCTCTCCGATGTCGAACGTGAGCTGGAACAACGGTACGGCCTTCAGGAGGCGGTCGTCGTCCCAGTCAGTGACCCGGACGACCTAGGCCTCGTCGCCCGCGAATTGGGCCCGGCGGGAGCGGAGTGCCTTGTGCGCTCCGTCTCGGGCCGGCAGACAGTCGGCCTGACCTGGGGTACCTCCCTCCTGGCTGTAGTGGATTCCCTCCCGGCTCGGTTCTGGCCCGATGTCACGATCGTGCAGATGCTGGGCGGGCTCGGGCCGTTGGACGCTCAGGAGCATGCAACTGAACTGACCCGGCGAGCAGCTCAGCGCCTAAGCGCCAAGCTCCGTTTGCTCCCGGCACCGGGTATCGTCTCCACCCGTGAAGCGGCCCAGACCCTTCGATCAGACAACCAAGTCTCAGAGACGCTAGCGTTGGCCGCCAGAGCAGATCTGGCCCTCGTCGGCGTTGGTGTGCCATCTCCTGGCTCGGTGGTGATGCGCTCCGGTACGATCCTGCGCGAGCAGGACCTCAAGCTGCTAGAGCAGGCGGGCGCCGTGGGGGATCTTGCGCCTGCGATACATGGACGCCAGGGGCAGTCCGGTTGACCTGGAGATCAACGAGCGGATGATTGGGGTGACCCTCGAGCAGTTCAAGAACATTCCGCGTGTCATCGGCGTGGCTGGGGGGACGGCCAAACACTCGGTGATCCAAGCTGCATTGCGCGGCGAGATCCTGGATGTACTGATCACCGACCATGCGACAGCTCAATGGCTGCTCGCCGAGGCCCACCAGGGCTTGAACAGCACGGATAGCTCAGCCGTGGACATGATTGCCAGGGCCAGACAGGTGGTCCAGCGAGAAGCGCGCGCGGTGAGCGCGTTGGCCGACCAGTTCGATGCCGACCTTCCCCAGGTTGTGGATCTGCTTCTGCATTGCAGAGGGCACGTTCTCGTGGCTGGAGCGGGCACTTCCCACGCAGTGGCTCAACGCTTTGCCCACCTGCTTTCTTGTGTCGGCACGCCGGCCCTCTGCATCAACGCCGCCGATAGCCTGCACGGAGGTGCTGGGGCGATCACGATGGACGATGTCGTGTTTGTCATCTCGAAAGGCGGCGTCAGCGCCGAGATCAACCAGTTTGCCCAGATTGCGCGTGAACGGGGTGCCAAGATCATCGCCCAGACCGAGAACCCCGCGTCACCGCTGGCTCAGATGAGTGACGCTGTCTACCACATTCAGGCTGCCGACGATGTGGACCCGTATGGGATGATCGCCATCGGCAGTTCCCTGGTAAACGGCGCTGCCGAAGATGCCCTGTGTGTCCTGTTGCTCGAGCTGCGGGGGTACTCCCGTGAGCAGTTCGGGATGACCCACCCCAGCGGGGCCGTGGGCGGGAAACTGTCAGAGAGGTTGAAGGATGACTGAAGAAAGGAAGACGCCAAACTACCTGCTGGGCCTTGACTACGGCACCGGCGGGGCCAAAGCATGCATCATCGACACCCAGGGAAGTGTCCTGGGCTCGGCCTTCGAAGAGTATCCCTTTGTCCACGAGAAACCGGGCTGGTCCGAACACGAGCCCATGCGCTACTGGGAAGCCGCCTGCCGGATGATCAAGGACTGTCTGGCCCAGGCGCGCATCAGCCCGGCCGAGATCCGCGGCATGGCTGTCTCTTCGGCCCTGCCCTCGATGGTGATGGTGGACAAGAACGGCAACCCGATCCAGCGCGCCTACAACCTGATGGACCGGCGGGCGACGAAGGAGGTCGAGTGGCTGAAGGAGCATGTCGGCGAAGCCCGGATCATGCAGGTGACGGCCAACCGGTTGGAAGACCACCCTTCCATCGTGAATCTGCTGTGGGAGAGGAATTACCGGCCTGACTCCTTCAGGCAAATCCACAAGGCCCTCACCATTGACGGCTTTGTCACCCTGAAGCTCACCGGTAAGACCGTGGTGTGCTACGGCGCGGGCCCCTTCTTCGGCGTGGCCTACAACGTCCTCAACCGCACGTTTGATGAGCACATCCTGAAAGAAATCGACCTAGACCCTTCGATCCTGCCCGACCTGGTGGACTCTGAGCAGGTCGTCGGCGAGGTGACCCCCCAGGCCGCCGCCGAAACGGGTCTGGTATCGGGCATCCCCGTCATGACGCAAGTGGACTTTAACGCCAGTTGCATTGCCGCCGGCGCGATCGCTGAAGGGGACATTCTGAGCAACCTTGGCACCGTCGGCAACTTTGGCGTGATCTTCAGGGATCCGAGTTTCATGTTCTCCCCTGAAGGCCTGTCGATGATCAACCTCAGCTTTACCATCGACGCCGCGCACACCTACATGACGATCCCCTCCACGATGACAGGCGGCCAATCGATCCGCTACCTGCGCGACCAGTTTTCCCAGGTCGAGATCGAGACCGAACGGATCCTGGGCGTCAGTTCCTACGACTTGCTCAACCTGCAGGCAGCTAAGGTCCCCCTGGGCAGCGATGGCCTGATCATCCTCCCCTATCTCATGGGCGAGCGCTCGCCCATCTGGGATCCGCGCGCTCGGGGGGTGATCTTTGGCCTGTCGCTGAACCACACCAAGGGGCACATCGTCCGGGCCATGATGGAGGCCGTGGCCTACGCCCTATACGACTCGTACCGGCTGATCAAAGCCGCAGGCCTCAAGATCAACTACCCCATGGTCCTGAACGAGGGGGGGGCAGTGAGCAAGCTGTGGCGGCAGATCATCACCGACGTGTTCAACGTGCCCACGGTCCTGGTCAAGCGCCGGACGGGTGCTCCGTTCGGCGATGCCATCCTGGCCGGGGTCGTCACCGGCGTCTTGCCAAGCTTCTCGGTGGCCAAGGAGTGGGCGGAGTACATCGACCCAGTCGAGCCCAACCAGGAGCGCCACGAACAATACATGGCCTACTTTGCCCTCTACAAACAGTTGTACGAGCATGTCAAGGAGGACTTTCGGGCGCTGGCCCGACTGCGGGATCGAGGGTAATTCGGGAGCTTGTATCCGTCACTCTGAGCGAAGCGAGGAATCTCTCTCGATGAGCGAGGAGACCCTTCGTTGCACACAGGGCGAGAGTGCCGTGAGGATCATGGCGGCAAGAGGAGACCGATGGTGTTCGAGAAACTGAAATTCAGCTACTTCCAACTCACCTTCGGGCAGGAGGAAGCCTACCGGCACCCCGAAAAGACCTACGCGCGCCTGAAACGCTGCGGCTACGACGCGATCGAGATCACGCCTCCCAAGGGACGCTACGGGCTGGGCGTCAAGATGGAACCCTATCTCGAAACCCACAAGAAGCTCATGGCGGACCATGGCCTGGCGGTGTCTTGCATCAACGAATGCTGGGGAGAAGAGTGGGATCCCTTCTCCCCAACCTACAAGACGCTGACCGAGACCAAGACGGCCGACCTGGCGGTCCGGGAGACCAAGGCCTCGATCGATTTCGCCGGCGAACTAGGCGCTCCCTTCGTCACGGTGGCGGTGGCCATTCACCAGGACATCACCCGCGACACGGTCGCCGAGGCTGCGGCGGTGGCAGTCGATGCCCTGCGGCGCATGTGCGACTATGCCAAGGCCAAGGGCGTCCGCCTGGTCTTTGAGGCCACGAATCACCTGGAGATGGGCAAGTTCGTCAACACCGTGCTGAACCATAAGCGCATGATCGAGCTGACCGAGCGGGACAACATCGGGATTCAGATCGACTGGTTCCACGCCAACTTCGAGGAGCTGAACCCCTACGAGGCGGTCATGGATGCCCACCCGTTGCTGTGGCACATGCACTTCCGCGACTCGAACTCGCTGACGCCGGGCTACGGCAACGTCGACTTCAAGGCCGTTCTCCGCGCAGTCAAGAAGATCGGCTACAACGGCTACTGCACCATCGAGAGCGCGCCCATGATCCCGGATGCCGACACCGCTGCCCGGGACGGGATTGAATACCTGAAGCTCCTGGAACGGATCGTGGAATACCAGTTGAGCCCCGAGTTCCCTAACGGCTACGCCGTGCGGCTCTAGTCTGAAGGAACGGGAGAAACATTCATGCCGCACGTCAGCATGGGTGAGATCCTGAGGGAGGCTAGGAGCAAGAGAGTATGGAGTCCTGAGCCTTCTGGCAGGCAGCCTAGAAATGGTGATCGGCACGGTGCTGGCCGCCGAGGAAGAGAGGGCACCACTGATCCTGGCGTTTAACCAGGATGTGACGCCCCAGGTACCCATGGAAATAGCCGTGCCCTTGATGGTGAACGTCGCCCAGAGAGCCAGGGTGCCGGTGGCGACCATCCTGGACCACGGCCAAAGCCTGGAGGCGATTGTTCAGGCGATCCGGCTGGGCCTCTCGACGGTGATGTTTGACGCCTCCGGCCTGCCCTACGAAGAGAACGCAGCCAGGACAAAGGAGGTGGTGCGTATCGCTCATGCCGTGGGCGTGAGCGTGGAGGCCGAGTTGGGGAGCATTGCTGGGTCCGTGCGATTGAGCCCCCAGACCGCCGGCGGCAAGGCGTCTCTCACCGATCCCCTGGCGGCCGCGGAGTATGTTGCCACGACCGGCGTGGATGCCCTGGCCATCTCCTTTGGGAACGCCCACGGAGTGTACAGGGGAGAGCCCAGGATCGACCTGGATCGGATACGCGAGATCCACGAGAAGGTCGAGGTCCCGCTGGTGATGCACGGCGCTTCGGGGTTGTCGGACGGGATGTACCCCAAGATTGTTGCCAGTGGCATCAGCAAGTTGTGCTACTACACGGCCATGGGCCTCGGTGCGATCGACGATGTCAAGCGCCTGGTTCTGGAAGCCAGCCAGGAGACGATCGTCTATCACCACCTCGTCTCGCGGGCCATCGGCTATTTCTACGCCGAGACCAAGCGGCTCATCCGCGTGATCGGCTGGACAGGGTAGGACATTCCATTCAGGAGAGAGTCTTGGTGAACAAGAAAACAACGTTCGGTCTGATTGTCGGCACCCGGGGTTTCTTCTCGCCCAAGTTGGCAGTCGAAGGGCGCAAGCAGCTTCTCGCCAAGCTGGATGCGTTGGGCTACGGGTACGTGATCCTGCCCGAAGACGCCACGCCGAACGGGGCGATCGAGACGATTGCCGACGCCCAAAAATGCGCCGCGCTCTTCCAGGATCGCCAAAGGGACATCGACGGAGTGATTGTCGCGCTGCCAAACTTTGGCGATGAGCTGGGTGTGGTCAACACCCTGAAGCTGTCCAAGCTGGACGTTCCGGTCCTGGTCCAGGCCAGCGATGACGAGCTGGACAAGCTGGATGTGGCCAACCGGCGCGACTCTTTCTGCGGCAAGCTGTCGGTGTGCAACAACCTCTACCAGTACGGCATCCCCTTTACCGATACGACCTACCACACGTGCGCCATCGGAAGCGACGTGTTCGGCAAGGACATCGAGTTCTTTGCCAGGGTCTGCCGCGTGGTGGGTGGTCTACGCAGCGCTCGGATCGGGGCGATTGGGGCTAGGCCCAGCCCGTTCCAGACGATGCGGGTCAGCGAAAAGCTGCTGCAGCGGTCGGGCATCACCGTCGTCACCACCGACCTGTCGGACATCATTTTCGCCGCCCAAAGGCTTCGGGATGGGGCGCCGGAGGTGAACGACAAGCTGGCGGAGATCCGAGCGTATGCTCCGATCGCAGGTCATATACCCGATGCGACTGTCCTGCGACAAGCCAAGCTCTCGGTGGTGATCGACAAGTGGATGGCCGACAACAGCATCGACGCCGCCGGCGTCCAATGCTGGACCTCCATCGAGGAGAACTATGGCTGCGCGGTCTGCCTGTCCATGAGCATGTGCGGGGAAAAGCTGCAGCCCTGCGCCTGCGAGGTGGATGTGGCGGGCGTGCTCGGGATGTATGCCCTCACGTTGGCGAGCGGCAATCCCTCGGCGCTGCTGGACTGGAACAACAACTACGCTGACCAGCGAGACAAGTGCGCCTGCACCCACTGCAGCAACTATCCCAAGAGCTTCTTCAACAGCCCGATCGAGATCTCCGAACTGGACGTGCTGGGGGAATCGCTCGGCAAAGACAGGAGCTTTGGCGCCATCAAAGGCAGGGTGGCTCCTGGCCCGATGACCTATTTCCGCGTATCGACCGACGATCCCCGGGGCAAGATCAAAGCCTATCTGGGCGAAGGGGAGTTCACCGCCGATCCGTTCGACATGGCCGGTGGAATCGCCATCGCCCAGGTCCCCAACCTTCAGGGGCTGTTGAAGTACATCTGCCGGAATGGATTTGAACACCATGTGGGAATGGTACGTTCCCAATGTGCAGCAGTCATTGAGGAAGCCCTGGAGACCTACCTGAAGTGGGAACTGTACCATCACATGGGCTAGCCCCGGGCTTTCAGGGGGAAGGAGGCAGGAAGCCTATTGCGCAAGAACCGACGCTGGACGTTCGTCTGCGTGAAACCAAGGCTCTGCGATTCTAACCAGGAGGAGTAGTGAATGCGTACCAAGGATATGAGCCGACGTGACTTCCTGCGCATCAGCGCCATAGCAGCGGCAGGCAGCACCCTGGCTGCGTGCGGCGTGGCCACCGAAGCGCCGCCCCCGCCGCCGGGCAGGAGCCACCGCCGTAGCACCCACCACTGCGGCGCCGGCGGGCGCGCCCGTGACGCTGGACGTCATGTCGCTGGCCGAGTACGAAGGGCCGTACAGGGAGATCTGGAATGTCTTTGAAAGCGAGAACCCGGGGATCAAGATCAACGTGTTCTCGATCAACGAAGACACCGCCGCCGCCTTTGAGGCCAAGATCGCAGGTGGCTACCTGGACCACATCGAGCTCACCCAGGAGACGCAGATCTTCTTCAAGAACGACAACTACGAAATGGCGCTCAACCTGGGCGAGATCGACTTCCCGTGGTGGGACCGCTTCACGTTCGACGCCAAGAACGCCTGGTCGGACCTGTTCAACCTGCCCGGCCCTCGCTCGCTCGACTGGGCGCAGGGCTACGTCATGACCTGGCAGTACAACGGCGACCTGATGGCCGAGGCGGGCCTCGATCCCAGGAAAGACGTCAAGTCCATGGACGACCTGTACAAGTGGATGGACGAGGGCACTGCCTGGGTCAAGAGTTCAGGCAAGGCTGAGCAGTTCTGGAACCAGGCCTGGCACAACTGGATCTTCGGCGTCAACTACAGCGAGTGCATCCCGCAGGGCTGGTCCGATGGCACCCGCCAGCGCATGGCGGACTGCTGGCTGGGCAAGGCCAAGTTCAACGCCGAGGATTCGCCCTACCGCCACTACTACCAGTTCTACCTGGATGCCAAGGAACAAGGGCTGGATCCCGGAGAACATGCCGCAGCGGCTGTGGGAAGGCGACATGGAGGCCAGCTACATCGGCGGCAAGTCGGTGATGATGCTCCACGGCCCGTGGGTGTGGGACAAGGCATCGGCCGCCGGCGCCACCTTCAAACAGGATGGCATCCCGGCGACGCCGCCTGCCGAGGGCATGGAGACCTGGTGGCAGAGCGCGTTGCCGCCGAACATCGACAACCAGTGGTGGATGCGTGCTGGCGTGGACAAGCTGCCCACCTGGCCGCAGAACCTGGCGGCCTGGAACTGGTTCTTCAGCCCCGAGGCCATCCCGCTGCCGTGCCCAGGCCGAAGGCCGCTTCCCGCTGTACAAGCTGGATACGCCAATCGATCTCAAGGGCCTGCAGTTCCTGGCGGTCTGCAAGTACATCGAAGACCCCGCGGGCCCCTGGCCCAACACCAAGTGGGAGCAGGCACAGACGGGCAACGTCCTGGCCAGCCCCTTCCGCAAGAAGGGCGCCAAGGGCGTGTTCGACTGGGAGTCCAACGGTAACAACCAGGTCTTTGCCGATCTGTTCACCGGCAAGATCGACGTGAAGGGTGCGTTGGACATCGCCCAGAAGAACTGGGAAGAGAGCTACGAAGGTCTTCCGGCCGCGTAGTGCTCGTATTCTTCTGCATGAGAAAGCAGGGCGGCCCACCGCAAGGTGGGCCGCCCTAACTCGCTCGCAGGAGGAGATCACATGCAATCTGCACCTGCGAGCCATCCTTGACTCGAAACTGCCGGCAAAGCCGGCCAAGAGGAAACTGAGCAAGATGCAGCGCAGAAAGATCCTGGGCGACTGGGGATTCATCCTGCCCCAATTGCTGATCTTTGTGGTGCTGACGATCGTCCCGTTGTTCATCGCCGTCCCGATCCTCTTTACCGACAAGTCGCAGTTCAACGATCCCACGATAAACTACATCGGAACCAAGAACTTCACGGCGGTGTTCACCGACCGCTCCGTCCAGGAGGACTATCTTCCGGCTCTCCAGCGGACCGTCGTGTTCGTCGATCCTCAACTACCCGACCGTCTACATCTTTGGGCTGAGCCTGGCCTTGCTCATGTACGAGGTGGGGTTCCGGGGCGGGTTCTTCACCGTGGTCTACCTGCCGCTGATGGTTTCGGGCCTGGCAGTGGGCTATATGGCGGTGATGATGTTCGCCAAGGAGACCGGGACGGGCAACTTTGTCCTCGAGGCTCTGGGAATCATCAAGGAGCCCCTCAACATCTATTCGGCACCGGGGACCGCCTTCATCTTGCCACTCATGGTGGGCTGGCGATACGCCGGCTACAACATGGCCATCTTCCTCTCCGGCTTGCTGTCCATCCCCGCAGAAACCATCGAATCGTCCGTCGTGGATGGTGCAGGCTACTTGCAGCGGCTCTTCCGGATCTATTTTCCGCAGATGTGGCCGTCCTTCATCCTGGCGACCACGATGTGCCTGATCGGCTCGTTTTCCGTCTTTGACGAGCTGATCGCCATGGGTGCCACGTATGTCAATCCCAATGCCAAGTTCCTGAGCATTCATCTTCTTCACCTACGGATTCCAGATCGAGCGGTTGGCCATGGGGATGACGCTGGCGCTGGAGACCTCCCTGCCGCTGGTCCTGTCTGGGCGTGGCGCTGCAGCGGTTGCAGCGGCGCCTGCAATACTAGGAGAGGAGGAATCACAGCCATGGCAGCGGAATCGGCCACCCTCAAGATCCGGAAGCAAGGAAGGCCCCTGCTCTCCCAGTCCCGGCAGCAAGCGGCTTCTCCGGATCTTTGCCATGATCGTGATGGTGGTCTATGCCGTCATCACCATCTTTCCGTTCTACATGCTCTTCGTGCGGAGTTTCGTGCCCACCAGAGAGTCGGCGGAAATGCACCTCTGGCTCCCGAAGACTCAGGATGTCAGCATGGATATGGAGGTCGGGAACCTGTCCGTCTTCTACAATCTGGACCTGAGAGACTTGAAGAGAGCGAGTGGGCATCCCAGAAAACACCTTCCTGAGGGCCCGGACCACGCTGCGCGAGGTCTCCCAGCAATACAACATTCCCGAAGAGAAGTTGACTGACTTCTTCAAAGGGTTCTATAGATACAACGGTTGGATAACCCTTCTGACGCAGGAACTGCAGAGCACGACGTTCTGGGGCGCGCTGATCAGGACGGTGCTGGTGACCGCCGTCAGTCTGGTGCTGGTGGTTGGCCTGTCGATCTCGACCGGCTACGGGCTGGCCGGGCTGCGGCGGAAAGACCAGATGGCCGTCTACAATCTGTACCTGCTGCAGATGGTCATTCCCGTCATGCTCATCCTCCTGCCCCAGTATCAGCTTTTCCAGTACATCTACCGGCTGTTTCCTGGCTACGAGGCGCAGGGAGGGATCCTGCGGCATGCGCTCCAACTGCTGAGCCTGATCCTGCTCAACATCAAAGGCACCGCTCTGTCGACGATGATCTTCGTGTCGGCGCGATCAGCGGCATTCCCGAAGGACCTGGAAGATTCGGCCATGGTCGACGGTGCCAGCCGGTTCCAGTACATTCGCCACATTCTGTTTCCGCTCCTGAAAGTGCCGATAGTCAGCCTGATCGTCATCCAGTTGCCTCTCTTCTACAACCAGTTCCTGGAGCCGTATGTCTACCTCGATCCCTCAAATTCGACCTTGCTGCCTTTCATCCAGAGCTACGGTCGGCCAGTTCTCGACCAACTTCCAGGTCATCTACTCGGGCGTCTTTGCCTCCGTCGTGCCGTTGGTCGTGATCTACATCATCTTCCGTCGCTACTTTGTCCAGGGCGTGATGGCGGGGGCGATTAAGGGATAGGTTATGCCAAGCAGCAACACGCGGCGAGTTGTCTTTCAGCCTGCCACCTACCGGCGCATGCAGCAGGGCATCGACAAGATCGTCGGAGCTATCCGCCCGACCCTGGGGCCGCGCCCCCGCATCGTCGCCATTCAACGCATTCTCGACCAGAGGATGCCAGAGCTCCTGGACAACGGCGGCACCATCGCCAAGCGCATCATCCAACTGCCGGACCGCGACGAGGATATGGGAGCGATGCTGGTTCGGGAGATGCTGTGGCAATTGCAGGACCAGGTGGGGGATGGGACCGCGACTGCAGCGGTGCTGTTCCAGTCGGTCTACAACGAGGGGATCCACTACCTTGCCGCGGGCGGCAACGCTACGCGCCTGCGCACCTACCTGGAGAAGGGCCTGCAGGTGATCTTGGACCAGATAACGGCGACGACCGGTTCACCTGTCTGGCAAGGAGCAACTGGCCCAGATGGCCCAGTCGCTGTCGTACGACCCGCCGCTTGCCAAGCTGCTGGGCGAGATGTTCGACATCGTCGGCGCCTACGGCCGGCTGGAGATCCGAGCCGGCCGCAGCCGGGAGCTGGAGCGCGAATATGTGGAAGGTATGTACTGGGATTGGGGTCTCTGCTCCCGCGAGATGGTCGTTGACCACAGCCGGCTGCGAACCGAGTTTGAAAACCCAGCCATTCTGATCAGCGACCTGGAAATCGATGATCCCGAACAGCTCTTGCCGGCGCTGGAAATGGCCCTCCGCGCCGAGATCCCCGTCGCTGGTAATCGTGGCTGGCAGGATTTCGGATCGGGCCATCGGATTCCTGTTGGCCAACAAGAACCCGAGCAGGTTCCAGGTGATCGCCGTTAGGACGCCCGGCTGGGACAAGCCTCAGCAGGCCTGGGCGCTAGAAGACCTGGCGATCCTGACAGGCGGGCGCGCCTTTGTTCAGGTGGCCGGCGATACATTCCACTCCATTCGGCCTCGGGACTTCGGGCGCGCGCGGCGAGCCTGGGCCGACCTGCGTACCTTTGGCTTCGTCGGCGGCAAAGGGAGCCCGCGAGCCCTGCGCCAGCACATCGCCACCCTGCGCGACATGTTCGACCAAACCGATGATACGGTGCTGCGTGGAGAGCTTCTACAGCGGATCGGCAAACTGATGGGCGGGTCGGCCACGCTGTGGATTGGCGGCGCGACCGAATTCGAGATCACGACCAGGCAAGAGGTGGCGGAACGGACGGCAGCGGCTATGCGGGCGGCGATGATGGAGGGCGTGGTGCCTGGGGGCGGCGTGGCGCTGCTCGCCTGCAGGCCGGCGCTGCAAGGAATGCTGGCCAGCAGCGATGGCCCGGACGAGCGCGCCGCCTATCGCATTCTCATCAGGGCGCTAGCGGAACCGTTCCGGACTATCGTCGACAACGCTGGCTACGATGCCAGCGACGCTATGGCCGAGGTCCGGCTGGCCGGGCCGGGCCACGGCTTCGACGCAACCGCTGGACGGGTAGTGGACATGATGCAGACGGGAATCTATGATCCGGCGATCGTACTCAAGTCGGCCGCCTATGGCGCGGTGACGACTGCCGCGCTGGCCCTGACGGTCGACGTCCTGGTCCATCCGGAGAGAGCAACCCGAGCAGGGCAAGCGTGCACATACCAACCAAGAGAAAGAAGCTATGACGGATACGACCGAACAGGCCGAACGCCAGGATGTGATTCATGCCCTGGTTGCTTCGCCGGACTTGCACATTTGCCTAGGTGCTCGGCCCTCAGGACTGTACCGGTCAGCGGATGGCGGTCTCACTTGGCACGACGCCTATGGTTCATTGAACCTACAAGCCCCCCTGCCCACGGCGGCGGTGGCCCTTTCGCCCGACTTTGCAACCGACCGGACCGTGTTTGCCGGGGTACCCGGCGGAATCCTACGTTCGGCAGACGGTGGCCTTGCCTGGACCGTCGTCCAATTGCCCTCCCCCCGCCGTTCGTCCATAGCCTGGCCGTCTCACCCCAGTTCGCCCAGGACGGCGTGGTCCTGGCCGGGACGATGGAGGATGGGGTCTTTCGCTCCGGTGATCGCGGGGCGCAATGGGCGGCGTGGAACTTCGGGCTGTTGGATTTGTCCGTCCTCTGCCTGTCCATGTCTCCGGCCTATGCCGATGACGAGACGGTGTTTGCCGGCACCGACAGCGGCATCTTTCGCAGCATGAATGGCGGGCGCGCCTGGCGAGAGCTGGAGTTCCCGCCTGATTGGGCGCCGGTGCTCAGCCTGGCGCTGTCGCCCGGCTTTGGGGCCGATGGGATGTTGTTTGCCGGCACCGAGTTCGGCGGGCATGTTTGGGTCGAATGACCAGGGTCGCACCTGGAAGCCCGTGGGAGAAGATGTGATTGCGGGGGCAGTCAATAGCATTGTCCTGGCTCCCGACTTCCCGACCCAACCGGCGGTCCTGGCGCTCTTGGGAAATGCGCTGCTGGTCTCGCGCGATGGGGGCCGGTCCTGGTCGGATTGGAAACCGGGCCTGCCCGTTGATCGGGGCCTGACTGCAGTGGCAGCTCCACAGGGGCTAGGGCCAGGGGCACCGCTCTTGGTCGGCCTGGCCGACGGCGCGGTGCTGCGCATCTGAGATGGTCATAGCAACGACTTCTCGTCGGCCGTCAAGTGAGGCGAATGACTCAAATCGCTAGCCAGAGAGCAGGAGCAAATGTCATGCGCCTGATCGGCCTGGACATCGGCACGACGGGCTGTAAGTCGGTGGTGTTTGACGCGGGAGGCAACCTGCTCGCCCGCGCCAGCCGCGAGTACACGGTGGACATCCCGCAGCCCACCTGGGCCGAGCAAGACGCGGAGCAGGTGTGGCGGCTGGCCCAGGACGCCATGCGCCAGGCCATCACCGCGGCGGGGCCGGGCGACATTGCCGCGGTGGGTCTATCGGTGCAGGGCGAGGCCGTCATGCCGGTCGATGCCAGGGGGCAGGCGCTGCGCCCCGCCATCCTGGGCATGGACACACGCACCGGTGAGCAGAACGCCTGGCTGCGGGAGCGATTCGGCGCCGAGCATCTCTTTGCGCGCACCGGCATGCCGATCCACACCATCAACACGCTGCCCAAGCTGCTGTGGCTGAAACAGCACGAGCCGGAGCTGTGGGCACACGCTGCGCGTTTCCTGCTGTACGAAGATTTCATCATCGCCAAGATGACCGGGCAGCCGGCGATCAGCCGCTGCCTGGCTTCGCGCACGCAGCTCTACGACATTCCCAACGATTGCTGGTCTCAGGAGATCCTTGAAGCTCTGGAATTGGATCCGGAGCGTCTGGCGACGGTGCAGCCGTCCGGTGTTGCGGTGGGGCCGATGCGGCCCGACCTGGCGGAGAGCCTGGGCCTGGCCAAACCGCCGCTGGTGGTGACGGGTGGCCACGACCAGGCGTGCGGAGCGCTGGGCGCGGGGCTCACCCGGCCCGGCTTGGCCATGGTCTCCACCGGCACCGCAGAGGTGGTCGAAGTGGTGCTGGACTCCCCGGCGCTGAACGAGACGCTGTACCAAGGCAACATCTCGGTCTATGCCCACACCGTGCCCGGCTTGTACCTGGCCATGACGATCAACCACAGCGGTGGGTTGCTGCTGCGCTGGTTCCGCGACACGCTGTGCCAGGAAGAGATGCGCCAGGCACAGACCGCCGGCCAGGACGCATACGACCTGATCCTGCGCGATGCCTCGCCCGATCCATCACCTTTGCTGCTGTTGCCCCATTTTGCGGGGGGCGGCTCGCCCTGGTTCGACACGGCATCCAAGGGGGCGATCCTGGGGCTAACCTTTGCCACAGACAAGGCTGATCTGGCCAAGGCGATCCTGGAGGGATTGACCTTCGAACTGCGTGTCAACCTGGACCTCCTCAAGGAAGGGCAAGTGAAGATCGAGGAACTGCGGGCCATCGGCGGCGGGGCGCGTTCCAGCATGTGGGTCCAGCTCAAGGCGGACATCACCGGCATCCCCATTGTGGTGCCGAGGATCACCGAGGCGGCATGCTGGGGCGCGGCCCTGCTGGGAGGCGTCGGAGCGGGCGTCTTTGGCAGCGCGGCCCAGGCGATGGAGGGGATGCTGCACCTGGAGCAGCGCTTCGAGCCCGACCCGGCGCGCGCGGCGCGGTACGAGGAGCGATATGCGCTCTACCGCGAGGTCTACCCGGCGGTGAGGGCGATTAACCGGCGATTGTAGGAAACAAGGAAACAAGGAATAAGGCTATGAAAGCGCTCAGGAAGATGGCTCCGGGGGTCGGGCACGTCGAGTTGTCTGAGGTACCGATCCCGGAGATCGGGCCGGACGAGGTGCTGATGAAGGTCTATGCCGCCGGGGTATGCGGGAGCGACCTGTTGATCGAGCAGGACCGCCACTTCTATCGGGCACCGGTCACGCTGGGACACGAGTTTTCCGGCGTGGCGTACAAGGTGGGTGAGAACGTCGGTCGCGTCCAAGAGGGGGACAAGTTCGTGGCCGACATCGAGTGCGGCGAAGGCAATTGGCTGGGCGTGACGATCGACGGCGCTTACGCGCCCTTCATGCGGGTTCCGCAACACGTGATCTACCGCGTGCCCGACCACGTGTCGCTGGACCATGCCTGCCTGGCCGAGCCGATCGTCGCCACGACGCACTTGATGCAAGAGCGAGCGCAGGTCAGGATGGGAGATGATGTCGTTGTCGTCGGACCGGGACCGATGGGCGTGCTGGCTGTGCAACATGCCAAGCACTGCGGCGCACGCCGTGTCTTCTTGATCGGCCTCAAGAGCGACGAGAAACGACTGCAGATCGGCAAACAGATGGGCGCTGATTACACCCTGTATTCGGAGGACGAGCCGGAGAAGGCCGTGATGGAGATCACCGTCGGCAAGGGGGCCGAGTTCGTGCTGGAATGTTCGGCCAGCCAGGAGGGGGTGCAGCACGCGGTCGATTGTGCACGCAAGGCCCACGAAGGCCCTGGCGGCAAGGGTGTCATCGTCTTCATCAGCCTGTGGGGGAACAAGATCACGGTCAACCTAGACGAGGTCAGCCTGGGGCAGCTCGACATCCGGGGTAGTTGGAGCTGGAACGGGCGTGAAACCTGGGAGCGCGCCCTGGACCTGCTGGACCGAGGCGTCTTGGACCTGGAGCCGATGATCACCAATCACTACGAACTCGAACAGTGGGAGATGGCTTTTGCCAACCTGCGGTCCAAACAAGACGTGAAAGCCCTTATCCATCCCAATGGACGGGGATGGGCCTAGACCCGAAGCTCTCAGTTCAGAAAGTAGAGGCACCGAGAGAAGATGGAGATCTACGAGCGTCTGCAGGCAAGGGAAGCAGCGGGCAAGGCCATCCGCGTTGGCCTAGTTGGGTGCGGCCAGATGGGTTCGGGGATGGTCCATGTGACACACCAGATGCCTGGTATGGAGACGATGGCCATCTCCGATATCAACCCCAATCTCCCGCTGGCGGTGCTGAAGGAACTTGGCATCCCCGATTCTGAAATCTGCGTCGTCAACAAACTGGGGGATGCTGAGGATGCTCTGCGCGACGGCAAGCGGCTGGTCACGGACGATGCGCTCCTGCTCACTCAGTTGGAGGGTCTGGACGCGGTGGTGGAGGCGACCGGTCTGACCGAGATCGGGTCCAAGGTGGCCTGGAACTGCATCCTGAACGGCAAGCATGTCATCATGCTGAACGTAGAGACGGACGTGACTGTGGGCGTCCTCTTGCACCGCCTGGCGGAAAAGTCCGGGTGCGTCTACACCGCCGCCTCGGGCGACGAGCCAGGGGTGTGCAAGATGCTGTACAACTTTGCCGGCATGTTGGGTTTTGAGGTGGTGTGCCTGGGGAAGGGCAAGAACAACCCGATCGACTTTGAGGCCACCCCCGATTCATGCCGGGAGGAAGCGGAACGCAAGAGCATGAACCCCAAGATGCTGGCCGCGTTCAAAGACGGCTCCAAGACGATGGTCGAGCTGGCGGCCATGTCCAACGCCACCGGTCTCGTGCCCGATGTACCGGGCATGCACGGTCTCAAGGTGGATGTGCCCGATCTGCACAAGGTGCTCATTCCCAAAGAGGACGGTGGCATCCTCAGTCGACGTGGCTGCGTGGACTATTCCACCGGCAAGGTGGCGCCGGGCGTATTCGTCGTCGTGACCAGTCCCGACCGGCGCATCCGCCTGGACATGAAATTCCTGTCGATGGGGGAGGGGCCGTACTACACCTTCTACCGCCCCTTCCATCTGTGCAACGTCGAGACGCCGGTGTCGATTGCCGAGGCGGTTCTTTACGGCGAGAGCACGATCGTGTCCAAGCGGATGGTGTCGGAGGTCGCGACCATTGCCAAACGATCCCTGAAAGCTGGAGACCTCGTCGGGGAGATCGGCAGCCCAGACATCTTTGGCCGCACCTACACCTATCAGGAAGCCCACGCCCAGAAAGCGATCCCGCTGGGAATCGCGACAGGCGGCAAGGTCATCAAGGACATCGGCAAGGGCGAGATGCTGACTGAGGCCAACTTCGCACCAAATCCAGACCTGTTCGTGTATAAGCTGCGCCGGATGCAAGATGCCCAGCTAGCGCTGGAGGAGCGACTCTAGCGGGAGGACAGGAATTCGGTGGAACTCGGGGCGTTAGGTAGACGATGGATGCGACGATGAAAGCCGTTGTTGTGCGCGCGCCGATGCAGTTTGAAGTGGAGGAGGTGCCCACCCCGGCCTGTCCGGAGGGGGGCATGCTGATCCAGGTCATTGCCTGCGGGCTGTGCGGGTCGGACCTGCGGACGCTGCGCGTTGGACACCGCAAGGTGACCTTTCCCTGGATCATTGGCCACGAAGTGTGCGGGGATGTGGTGGCAGTGGGGGCCGGGTACCAAGGGCCGTGGCGAATCGGCGAGCGCTTGGCCGTGGCGCCACTGGCCTACTGCGGCGCCTGCGATTCATGCCTCAACGGGCAATATGAACTGTGCGACGAGCTATCGCGAGATCGCCCAGGCCTGGCCCGGCGGCTTTGCCGAGTACATGGCCGTCCCGGAAGAGTGTGTCCGGCTGGGAGCGATCCAGCGCGCGCCGGAGGGGCTGGACCCGGCCTTCGCCGGAATCTCGGAGCCGATCGCCGGCTGCGTCAACGCCCAAGAGAAGGGCCAGGTCGGGTTGGGCGATACGGTGGTCATCATCGGCAGCGGGCCCATCGGCTGTGTCCACGTCAGTCTGGCCCGCGCTCGTGGCGCGAGCAAGATTCTATATCGCCGACATTGCAGACGACCGGCTGAAGCTGGCCGAGGCGTTTGAACCGGACAGCACGATCAACTCGGTCAAGGCCGACCTGGTGGCAGAGGTCCGCCGGCTGACCGATGGCAAAGGCGCAGACGTCGTCATCACCGCCACGCCAGCGCCGATCGCTTCAGTCCAGGCGGTCGAGATGGCCAGGAAGGGCGGCCGGATCCTGATCTTTGGCGGGCTACCCAAAGAGGACAGCCGGCCGGGTGTGGACATGAACCTTGTCCACTACAACGCCCTGCATGTGATCGGGACGACCATTTTTGCCCCCAGGCATCAGCGCATCGCCCTGCAGCTTCTGACCTCGGGCCGGATACCGGCTGACAAACTCGTCACACACCGGTTCCCCCTATCGGACTTTCAGGACAGGCGCGCGGATCGCATTGGAGGGGAAGGTTCTAAAGGGAGTGTTCTTTCCATGACAAGGAACGCTTCGTTGTCCGAACAAGAACCCAGGCCCCCGCTTCCGTTCCTGAACAATGGAGTGGCTCAGGTGGCCCTCATCGTCCCCGACCTGGAGAAGGCCGTCGAGCAGTACTGGAAGCTGTTCCGGATCGGCCCCTGGCATTTCTACACCTACGGCAAGCCATTGGTGAAACGGATGACCTACCGGGGTAAGCCGAGCGAATACAAGATGCGCCTGGCGCTGTCCCAGTTGGGGTCCGACGCGCATCGAGCTGATCGAGTTGGTGGAAGGGGATATCTGTCTACGCCGACTTCGTGCAAGAGCATGGCTACGGCGTGCACCACTTTGGCGTGCTGGTGGATGATATGGAAGAGGCGATTGCCCAGGCGGAAGCGGCGGGCCTGGCGATGACGCAGGATGGGGCCGGCTTTGGCCGCGACGGCGATGGGCACTATGCCTACCTGAACACCGAGGACAAGATCGGGGTCACGATCGAGCTGATCGAACGGCCTAAGGGCCGGATGACGCCGGAGAAGATCTATCCACCGCAGGAAGGAGCCTCGACAAGTTAAGGCTCTGGACTCTCGAGGTTGCTCGGGCTCTTTTCGTAACGCAGCCCTCCGACTCGCATGGCAAGGCGCAAAGCAGAGGCTGGCTTTGCTGGGTAGCGCAAGTCTCTGACTTGGGTGGCGTGCAGGGAGAGAAGCGAGACATGAAAGTCACACACGATCAAGTCTTGGAACGCCTGGAAGAAAACAACCTACCCTATGGGGTGCTCCCCCTACAGAACGGTCTGTCGATCGTCATCACTCAACGGGGTGGGCGGATCCTCGGCCCCTATCTGTCACAGAAGAGCGAGGGCATCTTCTGGATGAGCGACGTCTGGAGCGAACCGGATTCCTTCCGGGCGTTTCTCAAATCCGGCAACTGGAACCTGGGCGGGGACCGGGTCTGGATCGCGCCTGAGATCCAGTACAGCGTCCGCGATCGCACTGACTACTGGGGCACGGCCACCAGCCGGAGGAGATCGATCCGGGGCACTACGCGCTTGAAAAGGCCGGCCCAGCCAGTGGCGGTTGGCCCAGGACATGACGCTGTCGGCCTACAACCTGGCCTCCGGTCAAAAGCAGCTCCATCTGGAAAGGCTGATCCGGCCGGTTGCCGACCCCCTCCGCAACGTGGGGGCCTACACGGCGTTGATCGAAGGCGTGCTGTTTGCCGGCTACGAGCAGGTGGTAACCCTCACCGAAGGTCGGTTGGACGACATCGTGAGCGAGGCGTGGAGCCTGATCCAGCTCAATCCCGGCGGAGAGCTGCTGATCCCGGCTTCCCTGCCCGTTGAGATCACCGACTATTACAAACCGATCGATGAGAGCCTCTACAGCCGCCACTCCAACCACCTTCGCCTCAAGGTCACGGGTCGGCACCAGTACAAAGTGGGCATCAAGGCAGCACACACCTTTGGTCGGTTGGGATACTTCAACCATCTCGCGGACGGTCGGGCGTACCTGGTCGTCCGCAACTACTTTAACAATCCATCCGTGCCCTACAGCGAGGAACCCGATTCCCGGGTGGGATGCCGGGGGCATTCGATTCACGTGTACAACGACGGCGGGCAATTCGGTGGTTTTGGCGAGCTGGAGGTCAACCTGACAGACGATCGGTGGCGAAACCGGCCGCTCGGCCAGCACGGACGCACTCGTTCTGTGGCTTTATGTTGGCGCCAGCGACAGAGTAAAGGCAATCGCCCTGCACTTGCTGGGGATCGAGATCTAGGCTGAAGGTGGGTGCAATGAAGGCAGCGTTCCTGGTAGGCGCCGGCGAGTTTGAGGTCCGGGAGGTCCCCGATCCGGCCGCCCCGGCTGGCGGCCTGGTGTTGAAGGTGGAAGCCTGCGGGGTGTGTGGCTCCGATCTGCGGCGGTGGAAGGAGGGGCCGCCCCCCGGCACGGATGGCATCATCCCCGGCCACGAACTGGCGGGTGTGGTCGTGGATGTAGGTAGAAATGTCACCCGCTATGTGCTTGGTGATCGCCTGGCCGTGGCGCCCGACGTTCATTGCGGTCTCTGCGACTACTGCCGGCGGGGGATGTATAACCTATGCCAGGATCTTCATCTCGTCGGCATCACCCCCGGCTACCCGGGCGGCATGGCCGAGAAGATGGTCCTGACCGACGAGATCCTGACCAACGGCATTGTCCACCCCATGCCCCCAGGCCTACCCTTTGCCAAAGGCGCCCTGGCGGAGCCGTGCAGCTCGGTCTTGGCTGCGCATCACAAGGCCGGGACCAGCCTGGGCGACGTGGTTGTGATTATGGGTGCCGGTCCAATCGGCTGCCTGCACCTGGCCATCGCCAAGGCGCGGGGAGCGGTGGTCGTCGTATCGGAGCCCAGCGAGCCACGCCGGGAGATGGCCGCTCGATTCCAGCCGGATGCTATGGTCGATCCGTTCCATGATGACTTGGCCGCCCGTGTCCGCCAATTGACCCACGGCCTGGGGGCCGACATTGTCGTGTGTGCCAATCCAGTGCCGGCCACGCAAACCCAGGCGGTCGAGATCGTGCGCAAGGCCGGCCGGGTGGTGTTGTTCGGGGGCCTGCCGAAGGCGAATCCGATGGTCTCCCTGGACGCGAACCGCATTCACTACGGCGAGATCCAGTTGGTCGGAGCCTTCTCCTACCATCCCTCGTTTCACGAACAGGCTCTAGATTTCCTCGACCGAGGACTTATCCGTTCCGACCTGCTCATTACGCACACCTTCTCCCTCGACCGGATCCGGGAGGCGTTCGAAGTGGCAGCGAGCGGCCATGCCCTCAAGGTCATTGTGGCTGCGCAGCCAAGCTGACCGGGAAGGAAGAAGTGCATGATCAGAGCAGGCGTGATTGGCACCGGGTTTATTGGCCCAGCACACATCGAGGCGTTACGCCGCCTGGGCAACGTCGAGGTGGTGGCTCTGGCCGAGTCGAGCCAGGCCATCGCCGACGCCAAGGCGCGGGCGCTGCACATCTCCCGCGCCTACGGAGACTGGCGCGACCTGGTGCGCGATCCCGCCATCCAGGTGGTGCACAACTGCACACCCAACATCCTGCACCACCAGATCGCCATGGCGACCATCGCCGCCGGCAAGCACATCGTCGCCGAGAAGCCGCTGGCCATGACCTCGGCCGAGACGGGCGAGTTGGTGCAAGCCCTGAGCGCCACACACCTGGTCGGAGCGGTCTGTTTCAATTATCGAATGTATCCGCTGGTGCAGGAGGCTCGAGTACGCGCGGCCGCCGGCGAACTGGGCGAGCTGCGGCTGATCCACGGCTGCTACCTGCAGGATTGGCTCCTGTACGACACCGACTTCAACTGGCGGGTGGACGCCCGGCTGGCCGGGCCGTCGCGGGCCATGGCCGACATCGGCTCCCATTGGTGTGACCTCGCTCAGTTTGTCGCCCGTCGGCGCATTACCGCCGTCTGTGCTGACCTGGCCACATTCTTGACCCGCCGACAGCGGCCGATCGGTGATGTTGAGACGTTTGCCGGCGCAGACCGGTCCGCGCCGGCGACGACGATCGAGTTCGACGTGGAGACGGAGGATTACGGCAGTCTGCTGCTGGCCTTCGAAGGCGGAGCGCGCGGAAGCTGCATCATTTCACAGATCAGCGCCGGGCATAAGAACCACTTGACGCTGGAGGTGGACGGAAGCCTTGGCAGCCTGGCCTGGAACCAGGAACAGCCGACCGAACTGTGGCTGGGCCAGCGCGATGGCCCGAATCGCCTGCTCCCCAAGGACCCGTCGCTCCTCTCGGAGACGGCCCGGCGTTTCGCGCACTATCCAGGCGGACACGGCGAGGCGTACCCAGACAGCATCACGAACCTGCTGGCGCGGGTGTACGCCTTCATCGGTGAGGGACGAGACCCACGTCGGGAGGAGCCTGACTTTCCGAGCTTCGACGATGGCCACCGTTCGGCTTTGATTGTCGAGTCGATTCTGGCAAGCCATAGGACGCGGGGTTGGGTGTCGGTACCATGATCCGTCAATCTGACCGGCGTCCTCTCCCAGCGCCCGGCAAACGGGCTCGCACCTGCCGACCCGGCAAGAACCCCGCACCGGTGACTCGGGCGAAGAGGGATCCTTGTCAAGTCAATAGATGATGTCACCGAGCAACAGTCGGTGTCTCCACAGATGATGTTAGCGAAGCGACAGATGGCGGAAGAGACAGGAGGGTCTGGAATAGGGTGCGCCGGACATCTTGGGATGTGCCGGACTTGGCCTTGGGAAGTCGGCTGATGCGATCGAGGAGCGTCCGGACTTGAGCAGCCCGAGTGGATCGGTGGCCTGACGCAGGTTCACCAAGCCGCCTGACGCTTGATCCGGCAGGGTTGGGGTGCTGCACGGGCAGTCGAAGGCGGGTAGTCGATCGCAGTGGTGTGTTGAAAGGAGCCGGGCGAATCTCACGTGACGATCCCGCTCACCGAGATCTGCGCGGGGATCAGCAAGTTGTGCGACAGTGAGGCGGTCAAGATCATCGTCAAGCCATGACACAGAGAGAAGTCGCATGGACCAGGTTGGAACGCCACAACAGGTTCTAGCGGATGTGCGGATCAAAGAGGAGCGGGTCCGCGCCTTCCTGGAGCGGGAGGGACTTGATGCGCTGGTGATCGGCCGCCAGGACAACTTTGCCTGGGTCACGGCCGGCGGCGACAATCACATCGTCATCACCAGCGAGATGGGCGCTGGTTACCTGGTGATCGGCCGCGATCGCAAGTGGCTGGTCACGTATTCGATGGACCGCCAGCGTTTCCTGGACGAGTATGCAGCCAGCCAGGGCTACGAGGTCGCATCCCTGTACTGGTACCAGGGCTCGCCGGAGGACAAGATCCTTGACCTGACGCGAGGGATGAAGGTCGGGGCCGATTACGCCTTGCCCGGTGCCCGGCGGTACGGGACGAACTGGTGGACCTGCACTACCCGTTCACCGACCTGGAGCTGGAGCGCTATCGCTGGATCGGTCAGGCGGCTAACCGCATCCTGACCGCGGTTGCCCAGGACCTGCCGCCGGGCACGACGGAGCAAGAGATTGCGGCGCGGCTGCTGTACGAGTACGGCAGTGGCAGGTTTCACCGTCGACGTGTTGCTGGTCGGCACGGACGAGCGCATCTCGCGCTATCGACACACGGTGCCGACCAGCAAGCCCCTGGAGCGGTACGCCCTGTTGCACCCGGCCGCGCGGCGCTGGGGGCTGCACGCCAACATCACGCGCCTGCTGCATTTCGGGGAGCCACCCACCGACATCCGGCGGGCGATGGACGCGGTTGCCATGGTGGGCGCCTCCGTGGCCACGATGCTCGCGCCGGGCGTGCGATTTGCGGACATCCTGGAGGAAGAGATACGCCTGCACAAGAGATCAGGCTACCCCAGCGAGTGGTGCAATCACTTCCAGGGTGGCATCACCGGCTACACGCTGGCCGATCCGGCCCGCTGCAGGAACCCTGAGGCGCGTGTCGTCGAGCGCCAGGCCTTTGATTACTTCATTACTGTCACGGGAGCGAAGTTTGAGGAACTGACGCTCCTCACCGAGGATGGCGTCGAGATCGCATCGTTCGGGACAGGATGGCCGACACGGCGCGTGCAGACATCCCGAGGGGAGATCGTCGTCCCGGATGTCTTGATTCGCTAATGCGGCCTGTCAACCAAGATCAGAAGTAAAGGAGGAATCAGAATGAAGTCCTCGGTCTGCATCGAGATGATCTACTTGGAGTACCCATTTCTACAGCGCATCGAAAAAGCTGCGGCAGCCGGCTTCGATGCCATCGAGTTCTGGAACTGGGATAACAAGGACTTACCCGCGATCAAGACCGCCGTGCAAAAGGCAGGCATCGGCATTGCTACATTCCAGGCCAACCTGGGCGGCACGCTCATTGACCCAGACCAAAGGATCGCGTTCGTGGCTGGTGTACAGCAATCGCTTGACAAGGCCAGAGAGATGGGCGTGAAGGCTCTCTTCCTTCTTACGGATGAGCTGGGGCCCGATCGTGGCGTTGCCCATCAGTTCCCCGACCTGCCCGAAGCGACGAAGCGGCAGAGTGTGTTGGACGGACTCAAGGCGTTGTCTCCGCTGGCCGAGAAGGCGGGGGTCACGCTCTACATGGAACCGCTCAACACACTCGTCGATCACAAGGGCTATTGGCTCAATCGTTCGAGTGCCGGCCTGGAGTTGGTGCGTGAGGTCAACAGCCCCAATATCCGTCTTCTGTACGACATCTACCATATGCAAGTGATGGAGGGGAACTTGATTCGTACGCTGACGGACAACCTGGACGCCATCGGTCACATCCATGTTGCCGACGTCCCGGGGCGGCACGAGCCCGGCACGGGTGAGATCAACTTCTCGCGCGTGTTTGCCGCTTTGCGCGAAGCAGGCTACACAGGCTTCGTTGGCATGGAGTTTGAACCGACGATCCCGTCCGAGAAGGCGGCCGCTGGAGCACTGGCATTGGCCAGGGGCTAGCACGAAGAGTTCTGTCATGGAGGCATCTGTGGACATCCCGAACGAGACTCTCCTGCTGATGTATCAAGGAATGCTGAAGATCCGTCATTTCGAAAACCGAGTCAAGGATCTCTTCGCTGGCTGGTGATCTCCCGGGGTTTGTGCACCTCTACTTGGGCGAAGAGGCGATTGCCGTTGGCGTGTGTGCGGCGCTTGAGGCCGGAGACTACATTACGAGCACGCACCGCGGCCATGGGCACATCATCGCCAAAGGCGGCGAGATGAAGTTCATGATGGCCGAACTGTTCGGAAAGGCCACGGGCTACAACAAGGGCAAGGGAGGCTCCATGCACATTGCGTGCCCGGAACTCGGTGTGCTGGGTGCGAATGGCATTGTGGGGGCGGGAATACCGCTGGCGACAGGCGCGGCCCTGGCAGCGAAGTACCGGAAATCGAGCCAGGTGGTCATCTGCTTCTTCGGTGACGGCGCCTCGAACGAGGGCATGTTCCACGAGTCGTTGAACATCGCCGGCGCGTTCGATTTGCCTATCATCTACGTCTGCGAGAACAACCTGTATGCCGTGGGTACTCGCCAGAGCGATGTGCGCAAGGTCGAAGACATTGCCGACAGAGCAACAAGCTACGGCATGCCGGGCCTGGTGATCGATGGCAACGACGTCATCGCCGTGTATGAGGCGGTCGGGGAAGCAGTAAAGCGAGCCAGGGTTGGCGAGGGGCCGACACTCATTGAGTGCAAGACCTACCGCTGGCGGGGACACTTCGAAGGTGAAGTCGACAATTACCGCGCCCCGGAGGAAGTCAAGGCCTGGCTCAAGCGAGAGCCGCTCGCGCCGTACCGGAAGCTTCTGATTGACCAGGGAGTGCTCAACGAGGAGAAAGCTGAGGCCATTGAACAACGAGTGATCGCGGAGTTGGAAGAGGCCGTTGGATTCGCGCGGCAAAGCCCGCTCCCGCTACCCGAAACAGCATTGGAGGGCCTGTGGGCCTGAGGCTCACGGCCAAGCTCGTGAGGCGGCGGAGGATGGCCGGACCATCCCATGTCGTTCAGTGGCTCAGGCGCCCATACATAGGAGAACATAATGAGGCAGATATTCTATAACCAGGCCATCGCAGAAGCCCTGGCCGAGGAAATGCGCAGGGACCCTCTCGTGGTCCTGTGGGGAATTGACATCGGGCCTTATGGCGGGGCGAACGCCGCAACGAAGGGGCTATTCGAGGAATTTGGCGCCGAGTCGGGTGATCGACATGCCTGTCTCGGAGTTGGGGTATGTGGGTCTGGGTGTGGGCGCGGCGGCGGCCGGCATCCGGCCCGTCATTGAGCTGCAGTTTTCTGATTGGATCACCCTGGCTTCAGAGATGCTGATCAACCAGGCGGCGAAGATGCGTTACATGTTCGGCGGCACCCTGGAGATACCGTTGGTGTTGCGTGCACCCGTGGGCGGGTATCTCTCTGCCGGCGCGCAACACTCGAATAGTTTCGAGTCGATCTTCTCGTTTGTGCCGGGCTTGAAGGTCGTAATGCCCGCCACGCCATATGATGCCAAAGGGTTGCTCAAGAGCGCCATCCGCGATAACAACACAGTCATCTTCTTTGAGCACAAGAAGCTGTATGGCATGAAGGGAGAGGTGCCTGAAGAGGAATACACGATCCCTCTGGGCAAGGCCGAGGTGAAGCGAACCGGGAGCGATGTGACCATCGTCACCTATGCCTACATGGTCGGCATGTGCCTTGCGGCCGCGGCGAAACTGGCCGCGGAAGGCGTCGAGGTCGAGGTCATTGACCTACGTACGATCGACCCTATGGACGAAGAGGCGATCCTGGCTTCGGTGAGGAAGACCGGTCACCTGGTTGTAGTCCAGGAGACCTGGCGCCATTGCAGCGTCAGCTCGGAAGTGTCGGCCGTCGTGGCCGAGAAGGCGCTGGATTATCTTGAGGCTCCGATAGTCCGTGTGACAGCCCAGGATGTGCCCGTACCCTTCAGCCCCGTGCTGGAAAGCGCTGTCCTCCCCAAGGAGCAGGACATTGTCGACGCAGTGCGCCGGGTGCTGGAGCGATGTGCCCGGGTAGAAGGGGACCAGCCCGAGGGTCGAGTTCAACCGTAACACAAAGACGGTTTCTCGTCCCATGGATCAGGGAGGGACAGGGGTGCGACTACTGGAGAACAAGGTGGCGATCGTGACAGGGGCGGCCCAAGGCATTGGGCTAGCCATTGCCGAAGCCTATGCTGAACATGGTGCAGACGTCGTGCTGGCCGACGTCCAGCTTGCCAAGGCAGAAGAGGCTGCAAGGAGTCTCGCGAAGAGAACCGGCAGCCGGACGATGGCCGTGAGCCTGGACGTGACCGAAAGGGCGCAGGTGGACGCGGCTCTCGACCTTGCGGTCGCGAAATTCGGACGGCTCGACATCATGGTCTGCAACGCTGGTATCCACCGGCCGCACCTGGTCGTCGACTTCCCTGAGCAAGATTGGGATGCTGTCTTTGCGGTGAATGTCAAAGGCACGATGTTGTGCTCTCAGGCCGCTGCCCGGGCAATGATCAGGCAAGGGGAGGGGGGTTGCATCATCATCATGTCGTCGGCTTCGGGCATGAAGCCTGACAGTCAGGGAGCGGCCTACTGCGCCTCCAAGTCGGCCCAGATCGGCTTCATGCGCGTGTTGGCGCTTGAATTGGGACCCTCCGGGATCCGGGCAAATGCCATCCTGCCTGGTGCTACAGATACACCGCTGCTGCGCAAGTTGTTCGAGGAGGTGCCCGGGTTAGAACAGCTACTGCGAGAGAGGACACCGCTTGGCAAGATCGCCACCCCGGGCGATCAAGCCAACGCCGCCGTCTTCCTGGCGTCTGATCTCGCCAGCCATATCACCGGAGAGCATCTGGTGGTCTCCGGTGGCGAATTCATGGCAGCCTAGAAGAGAGGATGGGAAGATGAGGGACGCCAAGACCATGTTGGCCGTTCATTTCCTGGGGCATGGAGGCATCTCGCTGGATGAGATGCCGATCCCTGAACCCAAGGACCAGCTGGTCTTGGTGCGTGTCAAGGCTGCGGCGATATGCGGAACCGACCGTGAGAACCTTGTTGGCGAGGGACAGTCACGAGTGCCCGGTCACGAAAGCGCCGGCCAGGTGGCGGGTGTGGACAAACCAGCCAGGGTCAAGGTTGGCGATCGCGTGGGGATCAACTGCCACATAACGTGCGGCAGCTGCGAGCACTGCCTCCGCGGAGACCTCTATTTCTGCCCGGAGCTCAGAATCGTGGGCATGGACATCAATGGGGGGTTCGCGGAGTATGCCCTCGTGCCAGAGAGCTGCTGCATGGTCCTCCCGGATGATATCTCTTTCGAGGCGGGCTCCCTGCTCATGGATGTGGTGGGGACGGCCTTCCGTGGAATCAAGCGAGGGGATCCCCGGCCGGGAGAGAAGGTCGCCATATGGGGAGCTGGACCCATAGGCCTGTCTGCCCTCTTATGTGCACGATGGTTTGGGGCTGAGGTGGCGAGTGTCGACCTCAACGAATTCCGCCTGGAGATGGCCAAGGAACTTGGGGCCGATAGGGTCCTGAATCCGGGGAAGGTCGACGTCAACGAGGTGCTCATGAGGTGGACCGAGGGGAGAGGACTCGACATTGCCTACGAGTGTTCCGGATACGAGGCAGCCATTCACCAGGGCCTGTCGGCGTTGAAGAAGCGCGGCAAGCTGGGCATCATCGGCGTCAGCCACAGCTTGAGGCTCAATCCCTGGGAACAACTCATCTGTCAGGAAACGACCGTCTATGGCTCGCGGAACTTCACCCTGCCCATGTTTGACGAGATGATTGCCATGGTCCGGCAAGGTGTTCCGATCGATAAGATCGTTACGCATCGTTTCCCGCTCGAAGAGGCTGAGAAGGCTTTCGAGGTCTTCCGTTCACCGGAGTGCGGCAAGATCGTTTTCACGAGTTGAGACTGCATGAGCCGTGGGAGCCACGTGCTTTCGAGCAACGCGTTCGTGATGACATGTCGGCGAATCGACACAGCAGAGAGGGAAGCTGAACATTGAGCTTCGTCGGCATCATCGCCAACCCGGCATCGGGCAAAGACATCCGGCGAATTGCGGCGCACGCCTTTGTGGTGGGAAACCGCCAGAAGGCGAACATCGTGCGGCGCATGCTCATCGGCCTCCACGCCTCCGGGGTGAGGGATGTCCGGATCATGCCCGATGGTTTCGGCATTGGGCACCACGCTCTGCACGATCTGCACAGACGGTGGCCCGAGGTTGTTTCTGGAGTGGGCATCCTCGACATGGACTTCGTGGGGACCTGGGATGACTCGGTTCTGGCCGGTACACTGCTCTTGAAGCAGGGTGCGGGGTGCATTCTCGTGCTGGGGGGTGACGGGACGGTACGCGATGTTGCCAAAGGATGTGCCGACACCCCGGTTCTGCCTGTCTCAACCGGCACGAACAATGTGATTCCCCGCTTCATCGAAGGCACGATTGCTGGTCTTGCCGCCGGCTTCATGGCTCTTCAGGGTAAGAGGGCTGCGGAAGAGCTGTGCCTCCGTGCGAAGCGGATTGACATTATTGTCAATGGCCAGGTTGCGGACTTGGCTCTCGTCGATGTGGCTGTGGTGGCGGGTTCATTTGCTGGATCGAGGGCGGTATGGCAAGTCGAGATGCTGCGACAGGTCGCGGTCACAAGCGCGTCACCTGCGAGTCTGGGCCTATCGTCCATTGTCGGTTTGCTTCACCCTGTCTCTGTCGAAGACGCGTGGGGCGCGATGGTGTCAGTCGGACCTGAGGGCCGCACACAGACCGTGTTGGCCCCGGTGGGCCCAGGGCTGATGGCAAGTGTGCCCATCCAGGAATTGAGCATCATGGTGCCTGGCCGCCCATACGCAGTTGTCCCAGAGCGGCCGCTGCAGTTGGCGTTGGATGGCGAGCGCAAGATAGGACTCCGCTCAGGCGACGAAGCCTTCCTCCTGCTAAGGACAGATGGTCCTTGGATCGTAGACGTTGATCGGGTAATGCAGAGAGCAGCTCGCAACAGACATTTCGTTTCATAGTAGCCAGGCCGTGCCTGGCGGAGGGCTCTATGGCCGTGCAAGTGGTAATGCCCAAATTGGGCTTGAACATGACCGAAGGTACCGTTGTCCAATGGCTGAAGAGGGAGGGCGATCGAGTAGAACAGGGCGAGCCTCTCTTCATTCTCGAAACAGACAAGACGACCATGGAGGCCGAAGCACAGGCATCCGGCGTCTTGGGGAGAATCCTTGCCGCAGCAGGGGAGACGGTTCCAGTTGCGACGATCGTCGCAATCATCGTCGCAGAGGGCGAACCTATACCCGAGAGTCTCGCCATCGCGCCACCGACCCCGACTGCAGTGGAATCGGTCGCGGCAGCCGCGGCCAGACCCCAGGAAGATAGGAAGCCAGGACTCATCTCCGAGGCTCGTGTGCTGGCCTCACCGGTGGCCAAGCGCCTGGCGCGGGAGCAGGGGATAGACCTCTCCACCGTCCCTGGGACCGGTCTCGGAGGACGCATCACCCAGGACGACGTTGAGCGTGTCGTTGCGTCGAAGCAAGCCAGGATTGTTGGACCGGCTGGCGCGGATGTAATCCGCGCGAAAGGCGTTCGGGCCGTCATCGCCGAGCGAATGATGCAAAGCGTCCGGAACAGCGCACAGGTCACGCTCCACATGGATGCGGATGCAGGCGGCCTTGTGGTCTATCGCAGCAAGTTGAAGGCTGAAGACGATGCTTCAGGGGGGGGAGCGCCCAGCTACAACGCGATCCTTGATTTCGCTTGTCGCCAGGGCGCTGCGCGAGCATCCCTACATGAATGCCACCGTAGTGGGCGACGCGGTCCAGCTCCTTGACGAGGTGAACGTCGGCCTGGCGGTAGACACTGACCGCGGACTGCTGGTCGTCGTGGTTCGCGGCGCCGACAAGAAATCCATCCCCAACATCACCGAAGAGCTGTCGGTCCTTTTGCAACGCGCCCAAGCCGGCACGAGCATGCCGGATGATCTGACCGGCAGCACCTTCACCGTCACCAACCTGGGGATGTTCGATGTTGAAACCTTCACGCCGATCATCAATCCGCCTGAGATGGGCGTCCTGGGCATCGGCCGTATCATGCAGAAACCGGTCGTGCGTTCGGGGCAAGTCATCGTAGGGCAAATCCATAAGTCTGAGTCTGACGTTCGACCACCGATGGGTAGATGGTGCCCCGTCGGCGCGCTTCGTACAGTTCATCAGGGAATCCATTGAGCAGCTTGAGTGAAGGGGCGGTGGTTTCAGGCGGCCCGTATCGTGTCAGCGAGAGTGGGACAAGTCGGGGCTCCTCGTTAAGACGGAACTCCTTCGGCCTCGCCGGTCACCTCAGATGTAGCTGAGATCAGGCGGCCGCCCGTAACATCTGCGTGTGCTGACGGCGCCGCGCCTCCAGTGCCCTGCGCTTGATTTCCTCCCGTCGTGACTGCTCATCCTCGGCCCTCCCGATATAGACGTCCGCCAGATGTTCGGCTTCTTCAGCGCCGTCTGGTAATCCAGGATTGTGGGGTGGGGCTCTTTCCGTTAGCCTTCTTGTAGTGGATGAAGCCTTCGCAGGCCCAGGACATGGAGAGTTGGCTAACCAGAATGGCCCCTCTCTGGCAGGTGATTCCGATAATCACCGGGTTTGATTCCGGTAATCGGATCGGCCCTCTTCTTCTTCCAGAGAGGGGTTGAGCTGTAAGGTCTCTGATTGGGCGGGAGGTCGCCCGACCGGCCCACCGTGGCCCTAGCGGCTGCTCCTGCGAGCCAGCCATAAGGT
>CAVZPO010000026.1:0-263270 GCA_963777165.1 uncultured Chloroflexia bacterium | reverse complement strand
CCTGTGCCGCAATCTCGCGCTGGCGGCGTCGCCCGCCTGCAGCGCCTCGTGTGGCTAGTCGGTCGGGCCCCACCTGGAGCGCGTCCTGCGCGCAAGCGCCATCCCCCGGTAGACGGCCGCGATGGCGGTCCCCATCAGGCGATTGCGCCACACGAGCGAGCGCCGGCCGGCGGCGTACTTCTCCGCCACAAGAGAATTCTCCCGGAACTGCGCCTCGAAGTTCGCCCCGCTCTTGCTCGCCTCGTACCATCGGAAGCAGGCCTGCGGCTGGTCGATGTACACCGGCGCGCCGCGCCGTGCAAATCTCAGCCACAACTCGTAGTCGAAGGCCAGCGGGAACTGCGGATCCAGGGTCCCCACGGCCTCCAGCAGCGACCGCCGCCAGAACACGGTCATCTGGTTCACGTAGTTCTCGATCAGCAGCGTCTCGAATGTGTGCCGCTGCGCTCGAAAGTGCTTGTAGGCCTCCACCCAGCCGCGGATCACCCGGTCGTGCTCATCGATGATCCGGCACCTGCCGTGCAACCACTCGACCTCCGGCCGCGCGGCAAAGGCCTCGGCCGCCCGTTGAAGCGCTCCCGGGAGAAGCACATCATCACTGTTCAGCCAGCCGACCACGTCCCCGGTGCAGCGCTCCAGGCCCTTGTTGATCGCGTCCACCTGACCGCGATCCGGCTCGGAGATCCACTTCAGGCGAGATCCGTAATCCTCGAGGATCTGCGCCGTCCCGTCCGTGCTCCCGCCATCGACCACCAGGTACTCGAGGTCGAAGTCCCCTTGCTGGCCGAGCACGCTCTCGATCGTCTTGCGGACAAACCGGGCCTGGTTGAAGGAGGGGGTCACGATCGAGAAGCGAAGGCGGGGCGGCTCGGTCATGACATTCGTGGTGGAGCGCCAAGAGGGTGTGACCCGACGTGCATAGGACAAACTCCGGAGCGCGGGCGCCACCGGGACGATCGAACACGGCTGCCTCGCCGCCCGCGCGGCGCAGCGGTCTGCGCCGCCTGAGCTAGCGGAAGTTGGCCCACAGGTAAGCCTGCCACACCAACCGCGGCGGAACAAACAGCAATCCCGCCTCGATCGCCATCCCGAACAGGTCGGCCGGCGTCGGCCTCAATCCCATCCGCCGCCACCCGGTCAGCTTGACGCGCAGCGTCGCCCGGAGCATGTTGCGCAGCTTGCGGGACCGGAGGGTCGTGTCGCTGACCCGATACAGGTAGGCGACTTCGTCGAGCGCGGCCAGCCGGCCGAGGCGCGAGAGCTCCAGCCACAGGTAGTAGTCCTCGGCGTAGATGTACTCCGCCCGATAGCGGATCGCATGCTGCTCCAGGACGCTGCGGCGGAGCATGACCGTGGGATGCAGCAGCGGGTTCCCGCGCAGCATCGATCCCCCCAGCGCACACCGGCGCACCCGGTCCAGACTCTGGCCGCGAGCATCGATGTAGGCCAGCGCCGTGCCCAGGGCCACGATGTCCGGGTTCGCCTCCAGATGGGCGACCTGGCGCTCGAAACGATCCGGGAGGGCGATATCGTCGGCGTCCATGCGAGCGACGTACTGCGCCCGGCAGTCGTCCAAGCCGCGATTGAGCGCGGCGACGATCCCGGTGTTGGCCGCCTGACGGATCAGCCGGAACCTTGAGTCGGCGGTCGCAGTCCGTTCCAGGAGCACGCCGGAACGATCGGTCAACCAGTCTCACCATGATGACTTCGAAGTCACTCAACGTCTGACGGTGCAGGCTTTCCAACATCGCCGGCACATACTCCTCGGCGTTGTAGACCGGGAGGAGCACGGACACTCGCGGAAGAGCGGGAGAGAGCGTCATCTCCGGGAAGGCTCAGACGCCGGTTCGGCGGGCCGAGGCGAAGGATCGGAGCGCGCCGAGAAATCCATCATCGTGCGCAAGATGCCGCGCCCTCCCAGGCGGATCACGCCGAAGACCCCCCACACGACGATGAGCAGGTAGTTGAGTGCCTGCATCGCCACGGCCAGCAGAAGCGCCGGCTCCCTGGCAATGCCGTACGAGACGGCGACGGAGGATGCCACCCACTGGTAAACCCCCACCTGCCCCGGCGTCAGCGGGACGGCGCTGCTGGCCCCCAGCGCCGCCAGAATCACGAATGCAGCCAACAGGGGAATACGCACACCCAGGGCAGCTCCCGCCAGGATCGTCGTCAGCGCATCCAAGCTCCAGATGCAGCAGGTCAGAAACAGGAATGTCGCCAGCCTGCCCAGGTGGCGGATGCTCGACACGCCCTCGACAAACCGGTCCAGCCAGCGCTGACGCAGGCGCACGACGATGCTCGCCAACCGCGGCTGGGTCTCAGCCCAGGCAGCAACCTTCCCCCACACGGCCGGCAGGAGAAGCAAGCCGACCAGCGCGCCGATCGCGCCGACGGCCAGCAGCACCATGCCTCTGCTCAACCACGAAGGAAGCCCGGGATGGCCTTGCAGGGCGAGGCCCCCCAGGACGACGAGGAAGATCGCATCGAACACGCGCTCCGCGGCGGTCGTCGCCAGGGCGAAGCTGCCCCCCATACCCGAGCGGCGTCCCATCAGGTAGGAACGTCCCAGGTCGCCGGCGCGCATCGGCAGCACGTTGTTTCCCAGGTATCCGACCGTGACCACCCAGAAAGTTCCTGGAAACGGTCCGGGGCGACCTGGCGCCAGGAGCACATGCCAGCGCAAGGCACGGATCCCCAGGTTGATGCTTCCAAGCAGCAGCGTACCCAGGAGCATCACCGGGTTGGCGCCGCGGGCGACCTGGGCAAGATGATCCCACTCGATATCGCGGAACGCCAGCACCAGAAACGCGGCCGCCAGCGCCAGGCCCAGGACCATTCGGGCAGCACGCCACACCCGCTTCGGGGGCGTGTTCGGGGGAGCCGGTGTCATCAGCGACGTGTCCTAGTCCGGGGTTACCTTGCGGGCCCCGAGGTCGGGCCGCTCGATGCGCCGCAGGTACGCAAGCTGCTCGGCCAGGAAGCCGAGCATGGCCACCATCATTCCGCTCAGGATGGCGAGCAGCGAGACGCCGCTCATCCCCGTCCCTGCCAGGAGGAACGGGATCGCCCAGGCCACCCCGGCCAGGACCAGCAGCAGCGCCAGCGGCAGGAAGATCTTCAACGGCTTGAACCACATCATGACGTTGACGATCTCCAGCGCCGTCTCCACCGCCGTCATGGTGTTGATCGTGCTCCGGCCGCCCTGCCGAGGACGGGTCTCGACCGGGATCTCGATCACGTGCAGTTCCAGGTTGAGATGCAGCAGCGTGACCACGTCCGAGAAGGCCATCGATCCCGGGCACAGCGGCAACAGGCGCTGGACGACTTCCGTCCGGTAGAGCTTGAAACCGGAGTTCAGGTCCTGGATACGCACCGGGAAGAGCATCCGGGCCAACAGCCGGATCAGCCCCTTCCCCAGCCGCCGGTAGGCGCCGGAGGTGTCGTTGACCAGGCGCGCACCGATGACCAGGTCGGCGTCGCGCGTCTGCATCGCTTCCAGGAGCCGGTCCACGTCCTCCAACCGATGCTGACCGTCGGCATCCATCGTCACGGCATACGGGGTCTCGGCGTGAAACAGGCCGGTCTTCAGTGCGTTCCCGTAGCCGCGATTCGTCCGGTGGCGGTAGGCCTGCAGCCGCGGATGCCCAGCCAGGCCGCGCAGCAGCGTCTCGGTGCCGTCGGCCGAACCGTCGTCCACGACGATCAGCCGCCAATGCTTGTCGTCGCAGGCACGCAGCCAAACCGGCAGGTTGGCCTCCAGCGAGGTGCGCTCGTTGTAGGCCGGGATGACAATCGACAGCAGATCGTCCATGGGGGGCTGTGGGACCACGGCGGCATTGTACAGCAGAACGCCGGCCAGAGCGTGTGGCCGGGATCGTCGCTCAACGGGGCGCATGCCCCCCGGGGGGAATCAAAAAGCCGGGCGCAGGCACCATCGGCCCGCGCCCGGCAACCGTCGCGTGTGGACTCAGGTGACTTCGACGCTGACCGGCAGCATCCGCTCGAGGACGCGCTCCAGCGCCATGGTATGGCTGCATACGCCCCGCCGTTGGAAGAAGTCGCAGTCGCACTTCCAGCCCTCGCTGCCGAACTCCACCGTGTGCGGGTTGTTGTCGCCGTCGAAGGTCGCCCGGAAGAACTCAATTCGTATGCGCTCCCGCTCCTCAGCGTAGCGCTTGGCCTTCTCGATCTTTCCGATCATCCCATTGTCCATGGCGTCTCCTTCCCAGGGTTGGCGGAAACAAGAAGGCACGCGGGGGAGTCCCACGTGCCTCGGGTCAACGACCTCTCGATTGTGCTCTAACTCCGCTCATAGCGGGTCATCTCACGGGAGAAGTGGACATAGTATAGGTCACCCGCCCCCGGCTGTCAACGGACGATTCCTCTACGCCTGCCCGACGGGGACGGACTAACCGCCGATAAACGACATCTCGACCTTGGGCAGGTGTTCGGTCTCCGACGAGCGGATCTCGGAATACCGATCCGTGCGCCGCTCCCACAGCCCGCGCACGGCGTCGGCCAGGGCGTCGTCCGTGGCCCCCGAGCGCATCAGGTCGCGCAGGTTGTGGCCACGGCCGGCGAACAGGCAGGTGTAGAGCGAACCGTCGGCCGAGAGCCGTGCCCGGGTACAGCCGCGGCAGAAGGGCCGCGTGACCGAGGCGATCACGCCGACCTCCCCGGCCCCGTCCTGATAGCGCCAGCGGCCGGCGACCTCGCCGGCGTAGTTGGGCTCCAGGGGCTCGAGCGGGAAGGCGGCGTGCACACGTCCCAGGATCTCATCCGCCGGCACGACGTCGTCCATCCGCCAGCCGTTTGTCTGCCCCACATCCATGAACTCGATGAAACGCAGGACATGACCGCTGCCGCGGAAGTGCCGGGCCATGGGCACGATGCTGTCTTCATTCACACCGCGCTTGACGACCATGTTGACCTTGATCGGCCGCAGGCCGGCCGCCGCAGCCGCCTCGATCCCCGCCAGCACGCGGGCGGCCGGGAAGTCGACGTCGTTCATCCGGCGAAAGACATCTTCCTCGAGGGCGTCGAGGCTGACCGTGACCCGCTGCAGCCCGGCGCTCACCAGGGCCTGCGCCTTCGACGCCAGTAGCGCACCATTGGTGGTCAGCGTCAGGTCGAGCCCGCCCAGGCCGGCCAGCATCTCCACCAGTCGCTCGAGGTGCCGCCGGACCAGCGGCTCCCCGCCCGTCAGCCTGACCTTCTGCACGCCCAGAGGCTTGAGCACCCGAACCAGGCGCGTGATCTCCTCGAAACTCAGCAGCTCCTGCCGGTCGAGGAACTGGTAATCGCGCCCGAAGATCTCTTTGGGCATGCAGTACACGCAGCGGAAGTTGCAGCGGTCGGTGACGGACACGCGCAAGTCCCGCAGCGGGCGCTGCAGCTGATCGATCGGGGGAACGCGCGTGGGGGATTCAATGGACATTCAGCCTACCCTTCCCGGAGGCCGATGGGTACTCTCCGGTCCGGGGCTCACGCGCCCCGGAGGATCGATTCTAACATGGCCTTGCACCGCACGGCGTCAGCCCGTTATCAGGCTGCCAGGGCGGTATAATCCGCATCAGCCCGACAGGCAGGGAGCAGGGTGGACGACAAGAAACCGCACAGTGTGGTTCCGAAGAGCGGCGGCGTCTTTCACGAGGCGGCGATGCGCATCAAGCTGATCGTGCGCTTGATGCGCGACCAGCGCGTCAACCCACTGGTCAAGCTGCTCCCGGTGGGAGCCCTGGCGTACTGGCTGATCCCCGATATCGCCCCCGGACCGATCGACGACGCCTTGCTGATGTGGCTGGGCACCTACCTGTTCGTCGAGCTGTGCCCGCCTGCCGTCGTCCAGGAGCATCTGCGAGAACTGACCGCCGTAATCGACGGCGAATGGCGCGAAGTGCCCCCCGAAGCGCCGGAGCAACTCGACCCACCGCAAGAGGCCCCCTGACTTCCTCCTATGCAGCCCACAGGGCGCCCTGAGAGGCGCCCTGTTCGATTCTATGGCCGACCTTGCAGTCGCCCCCAGCGCCGGCTTCGACGCGCGCGTCACGCCACCCGACCTCGCTCGGCCGACCCCTGCAACCGCGGGATCTTTGCGACCGAAGGGAGACCCTGCAGCGCGATGTGGCGGAAGGAGGGTCTGGGGGTGACACAGGAAAGAGGGTGGGACTCCGCTCAAGGTGCTAAGCCGGGCCCACAACGACCCCGCTCAGGTCATACAGCAGCGCGCCGGTGATTCGGACCGGCACCATGTCGCCGATCGGCGCCGCCCCCTCGACGATCACCATCCCGTCGATCTCCGGAGCGTCGCGATACGAGCGCCCGAGCGAGAGACCGTCCCCCTGCCCCTCGATGAGAACCTGGAGCGTCCGGCCGACCATGGCTTGATTGTTCTGCAGCGAGATCGTCTGCTGCAGCGACATCAGCCGGTCGCGGCGCTCGTCCTTGACCGCCGTCGGCACCGGATCCCCCAGCGGCTCGCTGGAGGTCCCGGGTTCAAAGGAGAAGGTGAACGCACCCAGGCGATCGAAGCGCATTTCGGCGACGAAATCCAGGAGCGTCTGGAATTCGCGCTCGGTCTCGCCCGGATAGCCGACGAGGAACGTCGTGCGCAGCGCCAGGTCCGGCATTTGGCGGCGCATCTTCTCGATCGTGCGGTGGACCCACTCGACGTTCGCCGGGCGGCGCATGCGGCGCAGGGTGTCCGGGTGCGCGTGCTGCAGCGGCATGTCGAGATACGGGATCAGCCGCGGGTTCGCCGCCATCGTGTCGATCAGCCGGTCGGTCACGTAGCCGGGATAGGCATACAGGATGCGGAACCAGTCGATCGACGGCGCGGCACGCAGCAGGCCCTCAAGCAAGATCGCCAGCCCGTCCTTGAGCCCCAGGTCCCACCCGTAGTCGGTGGTGTCCTGGGCGATCAGGTTGACCTCGTGGACTCCCCGCCGATCGAGCTCCGCCGCCTCATGCAGGATGGCCTCCGGGGTGCGGCTGACCGCCGTTCCCTTGATCAGCGGGATGGCGCAGAAGGCGCACGGCCGCCGACAGCCGTCGGCGATCTTCAGATAGGCGCTGGCGCCCTGCACCGCCCAGCGTGGGATCCCCGGCGATTCCATAATCACGGGTCCCGGCTCCGGCAGGTGATAGACCGGCTTCGGGGAGGCGCCGTGGCGCAGCGCGCGCACGACCTCGACGACGTCCGCCCAGCGGCGCGTGCCCAGCACGCCGTCGACGCCTGGCGCCTGGGCGACCACCTCCGCACCGTAGCGCTGGGTCAGGCAGCCTGCGGCCAACAGGAGCTGGCCGGGACGCTTGGCCTCGGAGAACTCGCGCAGCACCCGCAGCAATTCTTCCTTGGCCGGCCCAATGAACCCACAGGTGTTGACGATCAGGACGTCGGCTCGGGCGGGGTCCGAGTCGGCCGCGTAGCCCGAGCCCTGCAGCAAGGCGGCCATCGACTCGGAGTCAACGGTGTTCTTGGCACACCCCAGGGACACAACATGGAATCGCGGCTTGCCCATCTAACCTCCGGTCGTCTGCGTGCCCGTAGCCGGGACGGGCTGCGTGGCGGTGATCTGGGGTGTGGCCGTGGGGGTGGGGGTGATCAGACCACCCTCCGACCAGATTCGGATCACGGCTTCCCCAAACTCCCCCATCAACCCGGTGTCTTCCCCCTGGAAGAAGGCCCGCACGCCGCCGCCGTTGCCGGTGACGACCTCGATGGTCCGCTGCGCCTGATACTCGAGGAGCTCGCCTGCCGCCGCCCGCCCGGAGTATTGTTCGGTCCCATCGACCACGACGCGGAGCCACGCCCGACGCTCGATGACCAGTTGGACGTTGACCCGACCGAAGGATGCAAGGATGGGAGGGGGTGCCAGCGTGGCGGTCGGGCCTCCGCTTGGCGCCGCCGCCGGCTGAGCGATCACTTCCGAGAACGGGGTCTCGGGCGTCGGGCTGGGTGTGAGCTCCAGTGTCGGAAGCGCCAGCGAAACGCCGCCGGCCTCCTCGAGCGTGCGCGCCCGAAAGCCGGCCATCATCCGTCCGACGCCCCAGACCAACACGGCCATGACCGCCAGGACGACCACGGAAGAGATCAGCAGGTCAGGTGAGACCCAGCGCGGACGTCGGACCGGGACGGCCGCGGTAACGGGAGCGGCCGGAGCCACCGGACGCGTCGGCGCCGCCAACGCTGACCGACGATGCTGCAGCACCTCGACGTACTGGAGCAGGAGAGCATCGGGGTTGAGCCCCAGGAATTCGGCGTAGTTGTGCAGGAAGCCGCGGGCCTGAACCGGAGAGGGCAGGGAGTCCCACGCTTCGCTCTCGAGCGCCTGGAGATGGTGTGCGCGAATACGCGTGGCGCGCTCGGCCTCCTCGAGCGTCAGCCCGAGTCGCTCGCGGGCGTCGCACAGCGTCTGCCCGAGGGGGGTCATGGGGTTGGGATGGCTCGCCGCGGAGCCGGCCGAAGGGGGCTAGGCTTCCTCAGTCTCGTCCGCTTCCGCGTCCTCGCCGCGCTTGCCCTTGCGCGTCTGGCGCTCGGCCTCTTCCTCGGCCTTCTCGGCGGCTGCGAGATCCGCAGACAGCTCGGCGAAGGCCTCGGCCTCGCGCTCGCGCGTTTGTGCCGCGGCAGTCTCGGCGAACGCCGACTCGGCCGACTCGCCCTCGCGGTGGACCACGATCGTCAAACTCGGGACCAGGTCGATCGTCAGGCGGATGCTGGCCTTGTGAATGCCGAGCGCCTTGATCGGCTGGAAGTCGATCTGACGCTTGTCGACCTCGGCGCCGGTCGCCTTTTGGATCGACTCGGCCAGCATACCTGCCGTGATCGAGCCGTAGAGCTTGCCGGTCTCGCCGGCCTTGACCGGGAAGACCAACTGCAAGCCGTTCAGGCGTTCGGCGATGGCGCCCAACTCCTGATTGAGGCGGACGCGAGTTTCGGTGGCCGAGTGGCGGATGCGCTCGACCTGCTTGAGGGCTCCGGGGGAAGCCAGCACGGCCAGATTGTGGGGGAGCAGGTAGTTGCGCCCGTAACCATCGGCGACCTTCTTGACATCGCCGGCGCGGCCCAGTTTGTACACGTCTTTGAGGAGGAGAACACGCATGGGGATCCAAGCCCTTTCTGGCAAGATCAGGCGCCTGATGCGGCGCCTGGGGGCGAAGGGTACAACGCCCGACGGGGACTATCTTACCAGAGGCGGGCCGCCGCGTGAAGGGCGATCGGGCAGCAGCAGCTTCTCCATCACCACCCCATCCTCGCCGTTCCGATAGTATTGGTGCCAGACGTCGATTTGCTGGTATCCCGCCTGGTCGTACAGGCGGCGGGCGCCAAGGTTGGAGGGCCGCAGCGTCAGCCGGATGCGGGGGACCCCCAGATCGATTTCGCAGCGGTCCAGCAGGCTGGCTCCGATCCCCCGGCGCCGCTGGCCGGGATGGACGCCCAGTGTGGCGATCCAGCCCAGGCCCTCCCCGCGCCGGCGGTCGCCGACGACGAAGCCGGCGGCCGTCTCCCCGACCAGCGCTTTCAGCCGCACGGTCTCCGGGAACGTCAACGCCGCCAGCACGTCGATCCACGGCCAGGCGTCGTCGGGGAAGCACTGCTTCTCCAATGTCCCACACGGCGCGCAGGTCGCGCCACGTCGCCGGAACTACGACGACGGGCGCGACCTGCAGAAGGTCGTCCGTCAAGGGACCGCGCTACTCCTTGGACTTGAGGAAGTTCCCCAGCAGGCTCGTGAACTCCATCGGGAAGATGTACTTGGTGGAGGCGCCCGCCCCGATGGCCTTGAGCGCCTCGAAGTACTGCAGCGTCATCGTCTTCTGGTCGATGGTCTTGGCAGCGGCGAAAATCCGCTCGAGCGCCACAGCATAGCCTTCGGCCTGCAGCGCCTGCGCCTGCTTCCCGCCCTCGGCCTTGAGGATGCTGGCCTGCTTGTCGCCCTCGGCCTTGAGGATCGCCGCCTGCTTCTCGCCTTCGGCGACGTTGATCGCCGCCTCGCGCGTGCCGGTCGATTCGGTGACGACGGCGCGGCGCACGCGCTCGGCCGTCATCTGGCGGTTCATCGCCTCCTGCACCTCGCGCGGCGGGATGATCTCGCGGATCTCGACGTTGGTCACCTTGACGCCCCAGCGTTCCGTCACCTCATCCAGCTTGGTGCGCAGGACCTGGTTGATGTGCTCGCGCTGCGACAGGACATCGTCGAGCGGGATCCCGCCGATGACCGAGCGCAAGGTGGTGGTGGCCATGTACATGGCGGCCGCTTCGAAGCTGCCGACCTGCAGCACGGTGTTGGCCGCATCGACGACCTTGTAGTACCAGACGAAGTCGATGGCGATCGGGGCGTTGTCTTTGGTGATCGACGTCTGATGCGGAATCTCGCGCACCTGCTCGCGCAGATCCACCCGCACGCCCGCGGTCCATGATCGGGATCAGGAAGACAATGCCCGGCCCTTTCTGGCCGACGCAGCGGCCCAGGCGGAAGACAACCAGCCGTTCATATTCCTGGACGATGCGGATGGCCCCCAGCAGCAGGACCAGCGCGAACAGGACAACGATGCCGATACCACACAGAGCGAAGGTCAGGTCCATGGATGCCTCCTACGGGATCGCGGCGGGTCCCCCCGGAACCGGATCCACGAGCAGCACGAGGCCTTCCCGGCCTCGCACGCGAACGGTCGTGCCGACGGCCGCCGGAGAATCGCTGCGCGCACTCCACAGCTCCCCACCGACGTACACCGAGCCAACGGGGTCCAGCGCGCTGCGGACATCGCCCACCTGCCCCAGCAGGTCGTCGGGGTTGTGCAGGGGCTTGGCACGTTGGGCGATCACGCCGCGCCGGACGGCGATCCAGAAGAAGCCGACGGTCAGAATCGAGACGACCGCCGCCAGCAGTGGGTGGACAGCCGTCTGCCCGGCCTGAATTCCGAGCAGGAAGGCCGAGCCCGCGCTCAGCAGGAGCGCCGAAAGCGCCAGCCACAGCCCGGTCTGCCTCCACCGCAGCGCGCCGACGAACAGGACGACGCCCACGCCGATGACGGCCAGCGCCCACGGATCGACCGGCACTTGCAGCGTCCCAACTCCGGCCATCACCAGAATCGCGACGGCACCGATCTCGAGCAGGCCGGTGCCCGGCGAGACGATCGCCATCGCCGCCAACCACACTCCGGCCATCAGCAGCAGGTAGACCAGATTAGGCATGATCAGGACTTCCGATGGGGTCATGGCGCACCGTCATCTGTCGGTTCCTTCCCAGTCTACGGCAGGTCCCGCCGGCAGCGTGCCATCCCCCCGACATCCAGCCGACATGCGCACTCTCCCGGGCGTCGACGCTGACACCAGGCTTGCCGCGCCGGCACCCCGGTGGCCTACAACGCCTTCTCATATATGCGGTAGGTCTTGTACACACTTCCGCCCAAGGAGCGGATCGCCCGGTTCATCATCTCGTTGTTCTCAAGGATCCAGCTCATTTCGGCGAACTTGTACCCCTTGGGCACGGCCGCCTTCGCCGTCTCCAGGTACATCAGCCCGTCCACCCCCTTGCCGCGGAACTCGGGCAAGACGCCCAGAGCGATGACCCGGAGCCATGCATGCCGCCGGCGGACCTTCCAGTGCCACATCAACTTCAGCATCGTGAACGCCTCGGGCTCCGACGGCCGCGGGTAGGCCAGGCGCAGCGGTTCGCTCACGTCGGGGACGGTCAGCCCGAATCCAACCGCCTCGCCCTGGTGTTCGACGAGCATGACCAGATCGGGATCGAGCAGAGGCTTCATCTGATCCGCCAGGCGGCCAAATTCCGCATCGGTCATCGGAACGAAGCCCCAGTTGCGCTCCCACGATCGGTTGTAGATCTTCTTGACCGCCTCCAGTTCCTGGTCGAACCGACTCATGTCGAGGTGCCGGACGGTCAGCTTGCCGCGCTCCAGCACCTTGGCGGCCACGCGTTCGAGCTTCTCGGGTTTATTGCGGATGAAATCGGCGATGGCCAGCCGATAGGCCCACAGGTTCATCGCCGTTCGGTAGCCGGCGGCGTCCAGATAGGTCATGTAGCGCGGCGGGTTGTAGGTCATCAGGATTCGCGGCGCATCCTGGAAACCGTCCACCAGCAGGCCGACCTCGTCGTTGGTGGAGAACTGGGCCGGTCCCAGGATCGAAACATGGCCGGCCTTTCGCGCCCACGCTTCGGCTGTCGCCAGCAGCGCCGCGGCAGCCTGCGGATCGTCCAGGACTTCAAAGAAGCCGAAGAACCCCGTGTTGACCTGCTGGAACTGGTTGTAGCGGTCATTGGTGAACGCGGCGATGGTGCCGACGACCTTCTCTCCCCGGCGGGCCAGGAAGTACTCGGCGCGCGCGTGCTGGAAGAACGGGCTGCGAGCCCGATCGAGGAAGCCGCGCCGCTCCGAGATCAACGGTGGGACCCAGTAGGGATCGCCGCGGTAGACCTCCCACGGGAACCGAATGAAGGTCATCAGCTCCAATTCGCTGCGCACCGGCGAGATCTGAACTTCGGCCATTTAGATCACTCCGCGGGGTGCACGGATTATACAGCCGCGACCTGCTGCTGCGGAGGCGCCGCCTTCGCCTTCGGTCGGCCGATCGGAGAGCATCTCGCCCGGTCGCCCGGCGTTCGTGCCTGAGCGGGTCCGACCTTCCACGGCGGCACAGAGCGCGGGCCCGCCTCTCGAGCCCGCGACTCCCTCAAACGCTCAGTTCCGGCCGGTGTTCATCTCCGGGCGAGGGAGCCGTCATTCCGTTCCCGGCACGCACCTCCACCCGCGGCGGGATCTTCCTGTCCGACGCGTCCCAGGTTCCGGTGTCGACGGACGCGCCGAGCAGGGTTGGACAGGCTCCGGCCGCAGTGGTGGTGGTATGATTCCGACCCTGAGCCGCCGATGGGCAATACCTATCCACTCCTCTTCGCCCTGGGAACCCTCGCCGGGCTCCTGTGGTTGCTCCTGGCCGATCCCGACCGCCGGATGTCCGGCCGCTGGCGCGATCTGGACCCGGCGGCATTGCTCCGGCTTGATGCGGGCTTGGCGGCGCTGGTGCTGGGATTGGCCGGCGCACGCGGGGCCTATGTCGGAGCGCACTGGGACTACTTCGCCTCCCACCTCGCGGAGGCGTTTTCCTTTTCGGCCGGTGGGCTAAGTTGGGTCGGTGGAGCACTGGGCGCTGTGGCTGGTCTATTCGCCCTCGCCGCTCTGCGCCGTGCGCCTGTGTGGCCGTTGGCGGATTCCCTTGCCCTGCCTGCCGCACTTTTGGCCGCAGCCAGCTGGGCCGGTTGCCTGGTGGACGGGTGCGGGTATGGCCGCCCGCTTGCCGCAGGATCCGCGACGCTGTTCTCCTCGGATATCTTCGACAGCCGCATGGCGCGGTGGCCCACGCAGGTGATGGGGCTGCTATCGTGTTTCGCCGTCGTCCTGGGCGTGTTGGCGCTCGAGCCTCGCGTCTTGCGCCCGGGCCTGCTCGCCTGTCTGACCTTCGCCGCCCTGGGCCTGATCGGCCTGGCGCTCAGCCTCGTCCGCGGCGATCCTGTGCCGCTGCTCGCCGGCATACGGCTCGATTTCGCCGGTGCCGCGATGGTGGCCGCCCTCGGCCTCGCCGGGGTGCTCCACCGGCGGGCGGCCCGGGCCGCATGACACTGCCGATGCTGAACCCGCGCCTCATCGACGGCCTGGGTCGGTGCCGGGACGCCGACGTGGACCGTGCTCCGACCCCCATTCCTCGGGGCGCCGTGCCGCCGCCTCGGGTGGCCTAGAGAGGGACGCCATGAATGACCACGCTCTCGCGCTGGAGATCGATGTCGATCTCGTCCGCCGTACGCTGGTCGACTTCGTGCGGACGGAGGTCCGCCGTGCCGGGCTTCAGCGCGCCGTCGTGGGCGTCTCCGGCGGATTGGACTCTGCCCTGGCGTGCTTCCTGGCTGCGGAGGCGCTGGGCCCGGACAACGTCCTTGGCGTACGCATGCCTTTCCGCACCTCCTCACCCGACTCCCTGGAGCACGCCGCACTCGTCCTTCAGCAGACGGGCGTGCATGCGGCGACGGTGCCGATCACGCCGATGGCGGAACCGTTCCTGGCCTCCATTCCGGAAGACCAGACCATCCGTCGCGGCAACATCCTGGCGCGTCTGCGCATGATCGTGCTCTACGACCGATCGGCGGAGTTCCAGGGGCTGGTCGTCGGCACGGGAAACAAGACCGAGTTCCTGCTCGGTTACACCACGCTCTACGGTGACTCGGCCTGTGCCTTCAATCCGATTGGGGACCTGTACAAGACCCAGGTTCGGCAGCTGGCGCGGGCGATGGGCGTCCCGGAGGTCATCCTGGCCAAGCCGCCCAGCGCCGACCTGTGGGCCGGGCAAACGGACGAGGGCGAGCTCGGATTCACCTACGCCCGAGTCGATCAACTGCTGATGCTGATGGTCGACGGCCGGCACGCGCCCGACGTGTGCGTCGAAGCCGGTTTCGACCGCGCCTTTGTCCAGGCCGTCCTTGAGCGCATCCGGCGCAATCACTTCAAGCGGGTCCTGCCGCCGATTGCCCTCTTGAGCGGCCGCCCGGCGAATGACGACCACCTCATCCCGAGAGACGGGGGGACCTAGCGCTTTTCGGCCGACGTCCGGCGCTTCCACCGGCATGCGATTCCCTCCCGCCCTGCGCCATCGCCGCTACAGGCTCCTGTGGATCGGCTTGCTCATCTCGGTCACCGGCACCCGGATGCAGGCCGCCGCGGTGTTGTGGCACATCCACGAGATCAATCCCGAGCCGATCGCTTTGGGGGCCGTGGGGCTGGCCAATATCTTGCCGATCCTGGTGCTCTCGCTGGTCGCCGGCGTCGCCGCCAACTCGGTCAACCGCCGGCGGCTGATGTTCCTCACCCAGACTGCGTTGGCGCTGCTGGCGGCTCTGCTGGGCTGGCTGACCATGAGCGGGGCGGCTGCCCTGTGGTCGATCTACGCCATCACTGCCCTCAGCTCCGGCGTCGCCACCTTCGACATGCCCGCCCGCCAGGCCCTCGTCCCAAACCTGGTCGAGCGCGGGGACTTGACCAACGCCTTCAGCCTGAACTCGATCGCCTTCCAATTCGGGTCAATCGCCGGCCCGGCTTTGGGCGGGTTGGTGATCGCCGGGGCCGGCATAAGCTACGTCTACTGGATCAACGCCGTGTCATACGCCGCGGTGTTGGTGGCGCTGGTGATGATGGGCGGCGTGGCGCAGCAAGGCGAGATCGACTCGTCGGCGCTGCAACACGTCCGGCGTGAGCCGGTCGGCGCATTCCTGCGCTCGGCCGGGGAAGGCCTGCGATTCGTCCTCCGGCACGCCATGATCTTTCCCACCATGCTGCTCGATTTCCTGGCTACCTTCTTCTCTTCCGCTACGGCGCTGCTGCCGATCTTCGCCCGCGACCTCCTGGGGGTGGGAGCCGTTGGGTACGGCTGGCTGGTGGCCGGGCCGTCCATCGGCGCCGGCGCCGTCGCCGCCGTGCTCGCCTTCTCCGGACCCATCCGCCGACAAGGCAAGGTGTTGATCTCTTCCGTGGCCTTCTTCGGCCTGGCCACGGTCATCTTCGGCCTGTCCCGATCGTTCTGGCTCACCTTCCTGTCGCTGGTCATGGTCGGCGGGAGCGATGGGGTCAGCACGATCATTCGCAACACCATCCGCCAGCTGCTCACGCCCGATCGCCTGCGCGGCCGGATGACGAGCGTGAATCAGATGTTCTTCCTCGGCGGGCCGCAACTCGGAGAACTGGAGGCCGGACTGGTGGCCCAGGCCTTCGGCGCGCCCATCTCGGTCGTGACCGGCGGGCTGGGCTGCCTGCTGACGCTGGGCTGGGTTTCCGCGCGCTACCCTCAGCTTCGGCGCTACGATGGGGGCGAGGCGATCGTCGAGGTGGGGGCCGGCGCCCCTGCACCTGCCATCCAGCCGCCCGCGGTGGGTGGCGGACCCTGAAGCGCAGCGCAGATCGCCGTGCATGCACCGGCATACGCGGATCCCAGGAGAAACGATGAAACGAGCCGTGAGCATCAGCATTGGATCCTCGAAGCGGGACAAGGCCGTCGAGATCGACCTGCTCGGGGAACGCATCCGGATCGAGCGCATCGGCACCGACGGGGACATGGAGAAGGCCGCCCGACTGTTCCAGGAACTGGATGGTCACGTCGACGCCTTTGGCGTCGGCGGTGCCGACCTGGCGATCGTCGTTGACGGGCACGCTTATCCGCTGTACTCGGCGCGCAAGCTCGTTCGCTATGTCCGTAAGACCCCCTACGTGGACGGCGCCGGTCTCAAGAATACGCTCGAGCGCCAACTGGCAGGATTCATCGAACGCACCCTCGGCGACCAGATCCAACCCAAGCGCGCCTTCATCAACCTCGGGTCCGACCGCTGGGGGATGTCCAGCGGCTTCATCCAGGAGGGCTACGAGTGCATCTTCGGTGACCTGATGTTCGCCCTCGGGGTCAACGTCCCTCTCCGCAGCCTGAAGTCCGTCAAGCGGATGGCGCGCATCCTCCTGCCGGTCGTTGGTCGTATCCCGATCTGCATGGCTGTACCCGACCGGCAAGGATCAGGAGAAGCGCACGCCTCGCTGGGGCCGGGCATTCGACTGGGCAACGGTGATCGCAGGCGACGCGTTGTACATCACGCGCTACATGCCGGAGCACATACTCGGCAAAGTGGTAGCCACCAATACCACGACCCCGGCGGATGCGGCGCTCTTCCGTCAGGCGGGAGCGAAGGCCCTCGTCACTTCCACGCCGGTGCTGGAGGGTCGCTCGTTCGGCACCAACATGATGGAAGCGGCACTCGTGGCGGTGGCCGGGAAGGGCCGCAGTCTGACCACGGAAGAGCTCCAGGGTCTGATCGACCGCCTGGGACTCCAGCCGCAGCTTCAGCTGCTGAACTGAAGGGCGCTTGAGGCTCCGTCATGAGCGGAACCGGCCTGGCTCCCGTCTTCCGAACGCAGGTGTACGAGGTGGTGAGGTCTGTCCCCGCCGGGCGGCTGATGACGTACGGCCAGGTGGCTGCGCTCATCCCTCCGCCTCCCGGGGTGGATCTACGGGGTTACGAGCATGTCAAGGCGCGTTGGGTCGGCTACGCCATGGCCGAGTGCCCAGAGGGGATACCCTGGCAGCGAGTGGTCAATGCACGCGGCCAAGTCAGTCTGCGCCGCGGCGAGGGCCCGGAGGTTCAGCGCCTCCTGCTGGTGGACGAGGGGGTTGTATTCGGCGAGGACGGAAGGATCGACCTCGCCCGGTACGCCTGGGAGCCGGGCGCGGAATGGTACGCGGCACATCGCGACCTTCTTCCCCCTCCCGGCAAGGCATCGGCCGGAGGCAGGGACCGAGGATGATCTCAGCCACGCAGGCAGCCTCCAAGGGGAGTGATGCATGGATGCACTGGTAATCGCCGGCGGCACCCCGGGGCCCGACGATCCCCTGTACCCGCTGACGCAGGGCCGCCCCAAAGCATTGCTGGAGCTGGAAGGCCGCCCGATGGTGCAGTGGGTGCTCGATGCGCTCGAAAGTGCGGCGCGGGTGGAACACGTCGTGATGGTCGGGCCGGGGCCGGAGGTCGGGCTGCGACTCGGCCCGGCGTTCACGTTCGTGCCCGACCAGGGTGCGATGATCGCCAACGTGCGCGCAGGCCTGCAGGCTGTTCGCCGGCTGAATCCGGCGGCGACGCAGATCCTGCTGGCCAGCGGCGACATACCCGCCATCACCCCCGAGATGGTCGATTGGCGCGTGCAGACGGTCGAGGCGGCGGACGCCGACATCGACTATGCCGTGGTCGAGCGCCGGGTGATGGACCAGGTCTTCCCGGGCTCGCGCCGATCGTTCACGCACATGAAGGATGTCGAAGTATGCGGCGGCGACCTGAATGGAATGCGCGTCACCGTGGCCGCCGATGACGGCTTGTGGGATGCGCTCTACGCCACGCGCAAGAACGCCTTCAAGCAGGCGGCGCTGGTCGGCTTCGACGTGCTGTTCCTCGGGGCGATCCGACAGCTCTCGCTCGAGGCTGCCGAGCAGCGAGTTGGCCGCCACCTCGGATTGAAGACCCACATTACACGCTGCCCGTATGCCGAAATCGGCATGGACGTGGATAAGCCTCACCAGTACGAGATGGTTCGGCAGCATCTGCGCGCCCGGAGCCAGGCATGAGCCTCGAAAGGCTGCTCTCGGCCGACGCGCGCTGGTCGGAGAGCCTGCGGCGGGCGGAGCGCCCGGGGGCATTGCGGGTCGCCGCCACCGTGTTCGCCCATTCGGGGGACTCGTGGTTCTGGGGTGTGGCACTGGCCATCATCGCCTGGCGCGGCGATGAGTTCTGGCGCTCGTGGGCCGTCCACCTGGTGCTGAGCATCGCCGCACTGGCGGTGGTTGTCATGGCGATCAAGCTGTTGGTACGTCGGCGCCGCCCGCCCGGCGAATGGGGGGCGATCTATCGCAACACCGATCCGCACTCGTTCCCGTCTGGCCACGCCGCGCGGGCTGCACTCCTGGCTGTCCTGCTTGCCGCCTGGGGGCCCGCCTGGGCCGCACCGATCGCCATCGTCTGGGCCCCGCTGGTCTCTCTGGCGCGGGTCGCGCTTGGCGTGCACTACCTTTCGGACGTGGTCGCCGGCGCAATCCTCGGATTGGCAGCCGCGGCCGTGGCGGTCACCATCTCCACGCCCTAGTGGGCCATAGGAGTCGTCCGGCTGGCCCACTCCCGATTCCCCCCTCTGGAATAGAAAGAGCGGTCCTTGCGGACCGCCCGGATGCCTCGAGGACGGTCAGGTCAGTGCAGCCCGCCCTGCTGAACGACGTACGCCGCCCAATCCTGCCCCAGGACGACAATCACATCCAGTCCCGCGTCCGACGTCACCGGGTACAGGATCTGGCTCTGCGAGAGATTCATCAGGCCGGCCAAGAAGCGGACCGCATAGGGATAGGTCGCGTTCTGTACCATCAGGATCGACTTGTCGTAGTCCAGGCGGTCGGCGTTGCCCACCTCGACGACGTTGAGCCCCTGGGCCTTGAAGAAGTCGGCTGTCTGCGTCGCCAGGCCTTCCACCCCCGAGCCGTTGCGGACCGAGATGCGCGCCGCTTCGATCCGGGCGCCCTCCCCCGGGTCCTCCGCCAGCACGGACGGGCCGACGGCGCTGGTGTTGGTGAAGATCTGATCGCGCAGTTCGCGGATCTTGTCCGGGACCGGCTTCAGCACCTGGGCGCCGTCCGGCAGCGTCTCGAGCGACACCTGGTCGGGCGGCGCAATCACACCCCGTTGGATGTTCCCCTTCGGGACCTGCAGCGCCATCATCCCCAGGGAGATCATCTGGTCCAGGCTGAGGTTGGTGCGGATGCCGGCCGAGAGGTCCTGGTAGAGGGCCGGCGACTTGGTCAACAGCGTGGGCACCATGTCCAGGTCGAGGATCGTGTCGCGCAATGCCATGGCGACCTGCTGCTGGCGGCTGGCGCGGTCGAAATCGCCACCTTCGGTCTTGCGGGCGCGGGCGTAGGCCAGCGAGTCCGGGCCGTCGAGATGCTCGCTCTTGCCGGCATGCAGCCAGCGGCTGGGACGACCGAGGGGCGAAATCTTGACGTCCTGCATGACGAGGATGTCGACGCCCCCGATCTCATCCACCATGCGTTCGAAGGTGTGAAAGTCGATCACGGCGTAATACTGCACCGGGACGCCGAGCAGGTTCTCCACCGTGCGCATCGCCAGCCCGGGTCCGCCGCCGGGCACTTTGAAGGACTCGCCCTGCGAGTAGGCGGTGTTGATGCGGTTGTGCTCGAACCCGGGAATGGCCACCCACAGATCGCGCGGGATCGAGACCATGCCTGCCGTGCGCGCCACTGGATCGAGGGTGATCAGCATCATCGAATTGGTGCGCGGCGGACCTTCGTCCTCCAGCCAGTCGCGGTAATCCAGGCCCATGAGCAGGATCGTGACCCGGTCGCTGCCGTTCCACTCCGGCGCGGCCTCGCCGATGTTCGCCACCGGTGTAGGGAGGGCCGGCGTGCCGTCGGTCGTCTCACCGCCCGACGACTGGAACGGGTTGATGCCCGTGCCGGTCCAGGCCGATGCCAGGCCGCGCACCGTGGTGAAGACCAGGATGCCGGAGCCGACAGCCGCCACGACGAACGCCGCCGCCAGTGCCTTGATCACCCATTCGGGAAAGGCACCGCCGGTGCGGCGTCGAACGGCTTGCGGCTTGCGCGCTCGGGGTCTCAACGATCGCTCCTCAACACCCGTGTTCCCAAAGGAAGCATTTTATCACGCCGGGGGAAGCGGCCCTCGGGCCAGCCGTTCCCAGGCTTCCAACTCGGCTTCCAACCGCGCCTGGACCGCCGCATAACGGCCTCCGACCTCGGAGACGCGGGCGACATTTGCCCCGGCCGCTTCCAGCTGCGCGGCTAGTTCCGTCAGCTCGACCTCCAGGCTGGCGATGCGGTCCTCCGCGGCGCGAATCTCAGTCGCCATCGGATCTCGCCGCCGCGGCTTGTCGCGACGTCGCTCGCCGGATTCGGCCGAGCGAGTGCGCTCCTGCTCGACTCTTCGCTGCAGGCCGTAGGCGCTGTAGTTGCCGGCGAAGACGACCATGCGCCGCGTCCCGGGGTGGATCGCCCAGACCTGCGTCGCCAGAGCATTGATCAGGTAGCGATCGTGGGAGACCAAAAGGATCGTTCCGGGGAATTCCTGCAACGCCTCCTGTAGGATCTCCTGCGACGGCAGATCGAGGTGGTTGGTCGGCTCGTCCAGAAGAAGCAGATTGGCGCCCTGCAGGGCGAGTTTGGCCAGGGCGACGCGCCCGTGCTCTCCGCCGGAGAGGACGGCAATCGTCTTCTCGACCGTTTCGCCGGTGAATAGGAAGCGCGCCAGGAAGTTCCGGCACTGGGCCACGGTCCAACGCGGCGCCGTCTCCTGGATTTCTTCGAGCACGGTCCGATCCGGGTCCAGCCCCTGATGCGCCTGGGCGAAGTAGCCAAGGTGCAGGTTGGCGCCCATGCGAACCCCACCCGAGAAGGCGGGCGTCTCGCCCAGGATGGTCTTCAGGAAGGTGGTCTTGCCCGCCCCGTTGGGTCCGATGAGCGCGGCGCACTCGCCCCGCCGCAGCACCATGTCAGGGACGGAGAACAGGGCGGCGGGGTCGTCGGCGTAGCCGACGTTCAGCGCCTCCGTCTCCAGCACGATGTCGCCAGACCGCGACGCCGGCTGCAGCGCCAGGTGGACGGATTTCTCCGTCTGCGGACGGTCGGCGGCCTCGTCGCGCAACATGCGCTCCAGCCGCTTGCGCCGCCCCTGTGCCTGGCGCGTGTTCTGGCCGGCCATGTTGCGGCGGATGTACTCCTGCTCCTTGCGCACATGCTCCTGCTGAGCATCGAAGACGACTTGCTGCAGCGCCCTCCGTTCCGAGCGTTGCCGGAGGTAGGCAGTGTAGTTGCCCCGGTACGTCTCGAGGCCATGCGGAGCCAGCTCCCAGACCGCGTCGGCCACGCGGTCGAGGAAGTAGCGGTCATGCGAGACCACCAGCGCCGCGCCCGGCCATTCGGTCAGCCATCCTTCCAGCCACTCGACGGCTTCGACGTCCAGATGGTTGGTCGGCTCGTCCAGGATCAGCAGGTCGGGATCCTCGAGCAGCAGCCGCGCCAGCTCCGCCCGGGTCCGCTCGCCGCCGGACAGCCGGCCGAGCGCGACGCCGTCTTCGGCAGGGGTGAAGCCCAGGCCGTTGAGCACACGCCGCACGCGCGCCGGATAGGCATACCCGCCTGCCCGCTCGAACTCCTCCTGCAGCGGGCCATAGCGCGCCATGGCCCCGACGGCTTGCTGCGGGTCAGCCATGGCGCCTTCCAGGCGCTGCAGCTCGGCCTCCTGGGCGCGTAGCGCGGCGAGCGCCTCGACGCACCAGTCCCACAGGCTGACGGCCTGCAGGGCCTGTCGCCCTTCTGCTGACAGCGTCTCCTGAGCCAGGTAGCCGACGCGCAAGCTGCGGGCGCGCTGTGTTCGGCCGCGGTCCGGCGGCTCGAGGCCGGCCAGAATCCGCAGCAGCGTCGTCTTCCCAACGCCGTTGGGACCGACGAGCGCGATCCGCGCTTGATGGGGGATGGCCAGCGTCACGCCTTCGAACACATCTTGCGCGCCGAAGGCTTTGGCCAGGTCGGTGGCACTTAGGAGCGACATCGGGTCTCGCGGCAGATTATACCTGCCAGGCACGGCGCGGCCTGGCTGCCAGGGGTCAACGCCTCGCGCCCGCTGGGCTATAATCGCGGCCACGTTCGCCAGGCCGCTCAGGAATGTCGGATCCAGGATCGTCAAGCTACCGCTCCCTGATGGTTGCCGCGGCCATCCTGGCTTGCGCCGGATGGCTCGGGCTGCTCGTGCTGCTCAATACGACGCTCCCCACCGTCGGACCTCGCTGGCTGTTCTTCTTCCTGTGGACGCTGGCGGTCACCGGCACCGCCCTGCCCTTCGTCTGGGTCCTTCACCGCCGCTTCGATCCTTCCCCGGTTTCGGGGCGCGTCCTGCTGCGGCAATCGCTGCTGGTCGGCTTGCTGGCCGGGACCTGCATGTGGCTGCAGATCAACCGCACACTGACGCTGCCTCTGGTGTTGCTGCTGGCCGTCGGCCTGGGCGGCGTGGAGTCGCTGGTCCGCGCCGTCGAACGCAGCACCTGGAGAGCGAACCGGTGAGCCTGCGCGCCCTCCCGTCGGTCGATCGTCTGCTCCAGGCGGCGACGGCGGACGGCCTGGAGGGGCGATTTGGTCGCCGGCTCACACTGCAAGCCCTGCACGAGACGCTCGATGAGGCGCGCGGGCTGATCCGCAGCGGTGGGCTGCCGCCGGACGAAGCCGCACTGATCGCCGAGGCCGGTCGGCGCCTGGAAAGCTGGATCGCCCCCACGCTCCAGCCGGTGATCAACGCCACCGGCGTCATCCTGCACACCAACCTCGGTCGCGCGCCGCTCAGCCCGGCGGCGACGCAGGCGATGCTCGAGATCGCCGGCGGGTACAGCACGCTCGAATACGACCTGGCCGGCGGCACGCGCGGCGCGCGCGAAGCGCACGCTGAAGCGCTGCTGCGGCGGCTGCTGGACGTCGAGGCCGCACTGGTGGTCAACAACAACGCTGCGGCGGTCCTGCTGGCGCTGACGGCCCTCGCCCGCCGGCGGGAGGTGGTGATCGCCCGCTCGCAGCTGGTCGAGGTCGGCGGCGGGTTCCGCATTCCGGACGTGATGAAGGAGTCGGGGGCGCGTCTGGTCGAGGTGGGTACGACCAACCGCACGCACTTGAGAGACTTCGAGGCCGCCCTCACCGATCGCACAGCACTCCTTCTTCGCGCGCACCACTCCAACTTCCGCATCGTCGGCTTCACGGCCGAGCCGGATCTTGCCGAACTGGTCGCCCTTGCCCGGCGCCACGCGCCTGCCGGTCGTGGACGACCTCGGCTCCGGCGCGCTTCTGGATACGACCGCGTTCGGGTTGGCGCACGAGCCCACCGTGCAAGAATTGCTCCGGTCCGGCGCGGCGCTCGTGGCCTTTTCGGGGGACAAGCTGCTGGGCGGGCCACAGGCCGGAATCCTCGTCGGCGCCAGTGCGCAAGTCGACCGCCTGCGCCGGCATCCACTCGCCCGCGCCGTTCGGCCGGACAAACTGTGCCTGGCAGCTCTTGCGGCGACCCTCACCCACTACTTGAGGGATGAAGCCACGCGCGAGATCCCCGTGTGGCGGATGATCGCCGCACGTCCGGAGGACCTGCGCGCCAAGGCCGACGCCTGGGCAACCGCACTGCAGGCCGGCGCGGTGATCCAGGGCCTGTCGACCGTCGGTGGGGGCAGCCTGCCCGAGGAGACGCTGCCCTCCTGGCTGCTGGCGCTGGATGTGCCTCAACCCAATCTGATGGCGGAACGCCTGCGTCTAGGTGCGGTGCCGGTGATCGCGCGCGTCGAGAGCAAGCGCCTGATCCTCGACCCGCGCACCGTGCTTCCCGAGCAAGAGGCGGCCCTGTTGGCCAGCGTCTCGGCCGCCTTGCGCACGCATGCCGCCGCGAGGAACCCGGATGAAATCCGATCTTGACCGCCTGATGCAGGAAGCCGGCCTCGACGCCCTGCTGATCACGGGCCCGCGGGCACACAACCCTTCCATGACCTATTTCACCGGGCCGGCGCACTTAACCTCGGCGGACCTGCTGAAGCGGCGCGGACAGCCGCCGATTCTCTTCTGCCGCTCGATGGAACGCGACGAGGCGGCAGGCACCGGCCTGCAGACCAAGCGCATCGATGATTACAGGCCGCTCGAGCTGTTGGAGCAGGCCGGAGGCGACACGGCGCTCCGGGGCGCCATGCTCTATCAACGCATGTTCGCCGAATACCCTGTCGAGGGCCGGCTGGCCGTCGCCGGCCGTGCAGACCTCGGCGCCGGGTGGCAGACGCTGCAGCGCCTGGCTGCGCTGCGGCCCGACCTGGAGATCGTCGGCGCTGTCGATGCCATGGACGTCCTCACCCGCGCCCGGTCGACCAAGGACGACGGCGAGGTCGAGCGCATCCGGCAGATGGGCAAGATCACGACCAACGTGGTGGCCGACGTCGCCAACTTCCTGACCTCCCACCGTGCCCGCAACGGTGTGTTGATCAACCAGCACGACGAAGTGCTGACCATCGGCGAGGTCAAACGGCGCGTCAACCTGTGGCTGGCGATGCGCGGCGCGGAGAATCCGGAAGGCACGATCTTCGCCATCGGCCGCGACGCCGGGGTGCCCCACAGCGTCGGGAACGACCGCGCCCCGGTCGAGACCGGCAAGGCGATCATCTTCGACATTTTCCCATGCGAGGCGGGGGGCGGGTACTTCTACGACTTCACGCGCACGTGGTGCATCGGACACGCGCCGGACGAGGTGCGCGCGTCTACGAGGACGTGAAGGCCGTTCAGCAGGAGATGCTCGCCGGTCTACGCGCCGGGACCGCATTCCACGCATACCAGCGGCGCACATGCGAGGCCTTCGAAGCCCGCGGCCATCCCACCGTCCTCGGAACGCCGGGCACCACCGAAGGCTATGTCCACTCGCTCGGCCACGGCGTCGGCCTGGCCGTCCATGAGAAACCCGCCTCCGGCTACACGGAGCACGACGCCGACCTGCTGCAGCCGGGTTCGGTGGTCACGGTGGAACCAGGGCTGTACTACCCCGAGCGCGGCTTCGGCGTGCGGATCGAGGACACCGTCTGGATTCGCCCCGACGGGTTGCCCGAGGTCCTCGCCGATTACCCGCGCGAGCTGCTGCTGAAAGTGCAGGGCGCATGACCGGCAACACACGGATCCTGGCGATCGAATCGTCGTGCGATGAGACCGCCGCCGCAGTCGTCGAAAACGGACGCCGGATGCTGGCGGGAATTGTTGCCTCCCAGGCAAGCCGGCACGCGCGCTATGGAGGCGTGTTTCCCGAAGCGGCGTCGCGCATGCACATCGAGTTCGATCTACTCGGTCGTGGCCGAGACTCTGACCCAGGCACACGTCGGCCTGGAGGCCATCGACGCCATCGCCGTCACCCGCGGCCCCGGGTTGGCGGGTTCGCTGGTGGTCGGGATGGCGATGGCCAAGGGGATGGCGCTGGCCTCCGGGCTGCCGCTGTTGGGCATCAACCACCTGGAGGCCCACCTGTACTCGATCTGGCTGGTGGAGGAGGAGCCCGAACCGGCCTTCCCCCTCCTGGCGCTGATCGTCTCCGGGGGTCATTCCGAGTTGATCCTGATGCGCGACCACCTGACGTACGAGCGCCTGGGCGGGACGCTGGATGATGCCGCGGGCGAAGCCTTCGACAAGGTGGCCCGGCTGCTCGGGCTCGGATACCCTGGAGGACCGGCGGTGCAAGCGGCCGCCGAGACCGGCGACCCTCAGGCGTTCAAATTCCCGCGCGCCTGGATGGAAGGATCGTGGGATTTCTCGTTCAGCGGGTTGAAGACCGCCGTGCTGCGTGAAGTTCGCGCCCAACAGCCGGACCTGGAGGCAGGGGTCGAGGCGCCCCGGCCGGGGCTTCCCATCGCCGATCTGGCCGCTTCGTTCCAGGCGTCAGTCGTCGACGTCCTGGTCACCAAGGCGCTCTCGGCCGCCGAGGCCTTCGAGGCCAAAGAGGTCCTGGTCGCTGGCGGGGTCTCGGCGAACCGCGCGCTGCGGGAAGCGTTCCGCGAACGCTCCCCCCTGCCGGTGCGCGTGCCTCCGCTGGCACTGTGCACGGACAACGCGGCCATGATTGGCGCCGTCGGGCACTGGCGCTACCTGAGCGGGCAGCGTGATGCGCTCGACATGGACGTCCTGCCCACCTGGCCACTCACAGGCTGACCAGCGTCAGGCGAGGCCGTCGGCGGACAACGTCACAAGTTCCACGCCGGCCTGATGCACACCGTGAAAGCCCTCCCCCGCCGCCACGGCGCGGAGCACCGCACCCTCGTCCCGGACGATCGCCCCACACAGTCGATGCACACCGTACTCGAACAGCGCTGGGCTGAGGGGGGTGCTCGGGCCTGCGACGACCACCTGGGCGTGATCGGAGCACAGCCGCAGCAGATCGGCCAGCGAGCGGTTCACAAACGCCATCCCGGTAATAACCACGACCTCCGCCCCCGGGAGCACTTCGGGCGCGGCGCTGGCATGGAGATCGCCCGCCCGCGGACGCTCCTCCAGCACGGTGAGCGATCCCACCTGTGAGCGCAGCGAATTGACGAACGGGAAGTGGCCGACGACGACCACCGAGCGATCGGCGCCGAGGCGCCGGATGACGTCCTCGAGTTTCTCGGTGTCCCAGCGCTCCTTCACCGGAGGCAGCAACGCATTGACCGTCGCCGCCGCCAGGCTGGCGCGCGCCCCGCGTGCATGACGCAGCTCGTTCGCCAGCGCCCGCGCCGCCGATCCGTCGATCGGGAGGCTCACAGGCGCCGCCTCGTCCTCCGGCAGCCACCAGGTCGCCGCCAACCCGCATCGCCGCGTGCCCTGCACATCGACCACCGCCGCGGTCCAGCGCCGGCCAACGATCGCCGTGCGCATCACGCCTTCGGGCAGGCCGGCCAGGATCGCGTTTAGCAGGTCGGTCATGCACCACTCCGGTGATCTTCCGCCACGGTCCTCCCGCGGGTGACATTCAACACTACACGCCTCACTCGCTCCGCGTGCACACTAGGCACGTGGGCATTCTACCCTGCGAGGGCGCGCGCGGATTCCCCGCGTGGTGCCCGATTGCCCGACCCACGGCACCCGGAGGTTTCCATGCACTACCCCTGGTGGTACGTCCCCTTCCTTACCTCCCCCATGTTGATCGCCGCCATCGCCACGATTCACATCTTCGTGGCGATGTACGCCGTCGGGGGAGGAATGTTCCTGGCGGTCGAGGCTCAGTACGCCCATCGCGTTCAGAACCGTCCGTACCTGGCGTACCTGCGTGACCACGCCTGGTTCTTCATCCTGCTGACGGTCGTGTTCGGCGCCATCACCGGCGTTGGCATCTGGTGGACGATCGGGCTGGCCTCGCCGCTGGCAACGGAAGCCCTGATCCACATCTTTGTCTTCGGCTGGGCGATGGAGTATGTCTTCTTCGTGGTCGAGATCGCCTCGGCCTTCCTCTTCTTCTACTTCTGGGACCGGCTGCCTCCGAAGACTCACACGATCTTCGGGTACATCTACGCCGTCTCAGCCTGGATCAGCCTGGTCTTGATCACGAGCATCACCGCCTTCATGCTCAACTCGGGAGACTGGGTTCAAGCGCCCTCTTTCTGGGTGGCCTTCTTCAACCCCGAATTCATTCCCCAGACCATTGCCCGGACCGGCGGTTCGCTGCTCCTGGCCTCGCTGTACGTGTACCTGCACGCCGCCCTGCGCAAGCAGGACGACCCGGGGCTGCGAGCCCTGATCGCCCGCCGCTCTACCCGGCCCGGATTGCTCGGCGCCGTGCTGGTGACGATCGGGGGCGTGTGGTGGTTCATCGGGCTGCCGGCCTCGGCCCGGGCGGCGCTGGCGGCCGCCAGCTCCCTCAACATCCTGATGCTGCTGATCTTCGCCGTTACGTTGGTCGTGTTCGCCATGCTCTACCTCGGCCCGTACCGCAACCCGAGCTGGATCTCGCCCGGGTTCGCCATCCTGTTGTTCGCCTTCGGTCTGGCGGCCATCGGCACCGGCGAATTCTTGCGCGAGGCCATCCGCAAACCGTACATCATCTACGGCGTCGTCCTGAGCAACCAGATCTATGTGGACGAAGTCCCCCTGCTACGCCAGAGGGGCTACCTCGAAGGCGGCACGTGGACGCGCGCCTACCTGGCCCAGCATTACCCGCAGGCGGTCGATCCCCAGGGGGGTGTCGATGAGACGGCCCTGCTGGCGCTCCCGGCGGAGCAGCGCCGCGAGGTCGGCCAGCTGCTCTTCCTGTATCACTGCAACGACTGTCACTCGGTCGAGGGGTACGCAGCCGTCAGCGAGAGCACCCGCGGCTGGTCGCGCGAGATGATCCTGGCCGTGGTCAAAGAGCCTCACCGTGCGCGCTTCTTCATGCCCCCGTTCGCCGGGACGGCGGAGGAGGCCGAGCTGCTCACCGACTACCTGGTCACCATCGCCCGGCCGTTCCCGGCCGGGCTGGTGAATGGCTCGACGGACTAGGAGGCAGCGATGCTCCCACCCTTTCTCGGACCCTTCAACCCGCTCGGCTATCCGGCACCGTACTGGTTCATCCTGTCCTTCAAGGTCATCGGCTTCACGCTGCACATCAGCTTGATGCATCTGTGGTTCGCCGGCCTGATCACGATGCTGCTCCTGCGCTGGCGCGGCGGCGCGCACGCGCAGCGGTTGAGCGATCGCGTGATCGGCGCCCTGCCGTTCGTCATCGCCTTCGGCATCAACCTGGGCATCGTCCCGCTGCTCTTCACCCAGGTGGCCTACTATCAGGTCTTCTACCCGGCGACGATCCTGGCCGCCTGGCCGTGGTTCGCCGTCATTCCGCTGCTGATGATCGCCTACTACGGCCTCTACCTGTACGTGATCGGCCAGCGCAAGGGAACGATGAATGGTCTCAAGCGCGCAGCAGGATGGACGTCGGCCGCCCTCTTCATGCTCCTGGGCCTGGCCTTCAGCAACACCTTCAGCCTGATGACCAACGTGGATGCCTGGGGTGCGTTGTGGAATGCCACCAGCCAGACGGGCGCGCCGCTGGGCATCGGCCTCAACCTCGGCGATCCGACACTCGCGCCTCGCCTGCTGATGATGTTCGGCCTGGCGCTGACAACGACGGCGGCCTATGTCGCCATCGACACCGGGTTCTTCGCCTGGGGTGAGACTCCCGAGTACAAGCGCTGGGCGATTCGATTCGCCCTGATCCTCAGCACGATCGGGAACCTCTGGGTGGCGGGCATGGGCAGCTGGTACTTCTTCGGCGCGCTGGCGACCGGGGTCCGGGCGGCCCAGCTTCAGATGCCGATGCTCGGCCTGACGCTTCTGACGGCTGCCGGCACCGGGCTTCCCTGGTTGTTGATGCTCCTTGCCCAGCGCGGCTTGAAGACTCGGCTTGCGCTGCTCATCGGTCTGGCGCAGCTCGGCGCGCTGGCTCTTCACGCTACCAGCCGCCAGATCGTGCAGAACCTGGAGCTGGCACCCTACCTGCAGGTGGGCGCCGAACCGGTCAACCTGCAGTTGAGCCCGCTGCTGCTCTTCCTGGTCCTGTTCATCGGCGGGGTGGGCGTGGTGGCCTGGATGGTCGTCCAGGTGGTTCGGGCGGTGCGGCACCCCGCGACCTCGTAGGCCCGGGCCAAGGCCGGTGGGCCCGGCCGGCTTCCTGGGAATCGAGTGCGCGCCGCCCACGATGGGCGGCGCGCACGGTTTCTGGCTGGAGCCTCGAGACGCGCCCGGGTCTACGCCGGGCCCTGAGTCACGCTCCGAACGCCGGCGTCAGGTTGCCTTGCGCGTCGCGCCAGTGAGGAACCCAGGCGAGCGCCACGAGCTGCACGGTGATATCGGCTTTCTTGGGCTTGATCGTCAGGGTCTCAAGCGGCTCAGCGGTGGCATCCCCCAGAGCCTGGAGCTCAGCAACCTGGGCCTCAAACTCGGCATTCAGGGCCGCCAGCTGCTGATCGAGCGACTCGATCGTATCCTGGGCGCGCCCCACATCTTGCTGCTCGCGCATCGAGCGGCTGGCGCCGCGGGCAGCGGTTGTCGCGCGGCCCAGCGTCGAACTGCTGATGATCTTGCGACCGCCCAGGGCGCCGAGCAAGGTCGCGCCCACGGAGATGGCCGTCTGCAGTGCGGCGTCCTTGACCTGATCGGTCTGTCTCTCCTTGGCCTGCTCGGCGCGGCGCTTGCGGTCCTCCAACGCGATCCTCTTGGGGTTGTACTTCGCCCGCAGCTTCTCGAGCGCCGCGTCGCGCTGCTCGCGTCCACCCTGCGACAAGCGGGCGCGGAAATCGCGTTCGCTCTCGCCCGGTTGAGAAACCCGCTTCGAACCCGGGCTGCGCATCAGCTCGAGCTTCTGGCTGGCGTACAGCCATGCGCCGAAGTCCTTGCTCCAGGCGGCGTAGCTCTTTGGTTTGGCGGCCGGTCCCGGCAGCGGGCCGAACGCTGCCCCGGCGGCAGGTGTCTTATCAAGATCGTCTACCGCCATTTCCACGACGTTCCCGCGCTCCCACGACACCGGGACGGCCTCGTCGGTGATCGGGGTGAGGGCGACCAGCGGGCGGTTGATATCGACCCGCGTCTTGCTGTCTGCGAATCCGAGGCGCGCTGCCCCCAATATCATCGCCTGGTAGAGCAGACTGCTGCCCGCGGGGGCACTGCCGCGCGCCGGCAGGTAGACGACGGGCACGTCTGGGCCGGTCGTCGGTATCGAGGCTGCCGCAACGGGCGCGGAACCACCCACCGACGCGGCGCTGGAAACGACGGCGGGGGCGTCGGCCTGCGCCGCAGCCGGACGCCGGGGGTCCATCAGCACCTTGATCTGTTGGCGCGTCATCGGACCGCGCAAGTAGCTCATGGCCCATCGCGTCTGGAACACCACAGGCGCGTCTTCATGGACGCTGTGCAGCAGGAAGATCCGCGACTGCAGGCCGGCCAAAGTCCTTTCCATGCTGGCGCGATCGAAGGCGCCTCCGGCTGTTGCCGCCACGCCCTCCAGCCCCTCCAATACGCGCTCCTTGTCGCGCTCGGTTTGCAGACGGCCGAGGAACCACGTGCCGGCGTTCGCCAGCCCCTTGTAATCCAGGTCCACCGGGTTCTGCGTCGTCAGGACGACGCCCAGGCCGTATGCCCGCGCCTGCTTGAGCAGTGTGAGCATCGGCCGCTTGGACGGCGGCTCGGCCACCGGCGGGAAGAAACCGAAGATCTCATCCATGTACAGCAGCGCGCGCAGGCTGTTGGTGCCGGGCTGCGTACGAACCCAGGCGAGTACCTCGCTAAGCAAGAGCGTGACGAAGAACATCCTCTCAGTGTCGCTCAGGTGCGCGATGGAGAAGATGGTCATCCGTGGTTTGCCGGCCGGGGTGCGCAGCAGGGCGGCGATGTCGAGCGGCTCTCCCTCCATCCAGGTGCTGAAGCCCGGCGCCGCCAGCAGATTGTTGAGCGCCATCACCAGCGCAAAGCGATCCTTGGCCGGGAAGACCGATTCCAGGTCGAGGACGCCGATCTTCTCGACCGGCGGCGTCTGAACCTGCTGGATCAGCGACGGCAGGTCGAGCTTCTGGCCCTGCTGCCAGGCGCGTCCGAGCAGTGTCGAGAGCAGGATGTGCTCACGGCTCTTGATCGGGTCGGCTTCGATTCCGAGCAATCCCAGCAGGCCGGCCACGGTAGCCGCCACTCGATCTTGCAGCAGTTCGGGGTCGTCGCGAACGGCGGGCGCCGGTGCCTCGAAGGAGCGCATGATGGAGACCGGGAGTCCGGCGTTCGAGCCGGGGGTGTAGATGGTGAAGTCGGCCGCGCCGCGCAGTCGCTGGATCCGCTCACCGTCCTGTCCCCATTCGGCCAGGCCTTTCTTCCACATCTCGGCCTGCTGCGCGGCAAAGGCCTCCGGCGTCATTCCCTTCTTGGCTGCGTCGTCGGCATTGATCCACGGCAGGAAGTCCTCGCCGCGCAGCTTCGGGAACGTCAGCAGCAGATTGGGCAGATCGCCTTTGGGATCGATCAGGATCGCAGGCACACCGTCGAGGGCGGCCTCCTCGAGCAAGCTTAGGCACAGCCCGGTCTTCCCGCTGCCGGTCATGCCCACACACACGGCGTGGGTGACCAGGTCCTTCGAGTCGTACAGCAGCGGCGCCTCGGAAGCCTGCTGCTTCTTCAGGTCGTACGGCCGTCCCAGGTAGAACACACCCAGCTTCTCGAAGTTCTCCATCTCCGCCTCCTGTCCGCGTCTAGTATCCCCGGGCAGACTGAGGGCCGCAAGTCACCTCACGAGGCCGCGCCGTCGAGTTCCGGACGGTGGTCCCAATCGATCGGCCCGTGCTCGAACCGGTAGCGGAGTCGCGGCAGCACGACCTGTCCCCAGGCGCGCTCAAAGTAGCCGAGGGCCTGGTCCCATTCGCCGCCCACACCCCAGCCATCGTGCCGAAGCCAGACGTGGGTGACCTGCGGCCCGAGGGCGGCGAAACGTACGGTGACATGCGTCCGCTGGTCGCGCACGGTTGGGAGTTCGGGCGGCGCATTCCAGGAGAAACTGAGCATCTTCCCAGGCTGGATCGCCAGCAGGCAATTGCCCTCGCCGCCCTGCAGGCCGGGTTCCGCGTCCAGATTGAAGAGCATCTCGTAGGCCCCGCCCGGCCGCAGGTCGATGCGGCAGGCGGGAGCGAAGAAGGTGCGCGCACCCGTCTCCGTCGTCCATGCCTCCCAGACCTCGTCCAGTCGCCGCCGGCACGTCGATCCGCGCCATCACCGCCCGCATGTGTTCCGCAGGCTCACTCTCCCGAACTCCGCTGGCTTCATCGTCTTCGTTGCTTCTTGGCATGCGCTCCCCTTCTCAGGGCGCCGCGACCTGGTAGATCTCGGTGAACTCCCGTTCGAGCTCCGCGGCTGCTTCCGGACTGAACAGGATCACGAAGTTCTCGTCGTTTGACTCCTCGGCGCTGCGAGTGAAGTTGTAGGAGCCGGTGGCCAGCACACGATCGTCGATCAACAGGAGTTTGTGGTGCATCGTCCCATCGCTCGAGTCCAGGCGAACGTCGATGCCGGCCTGGCGCAGCCGATCATAATCGGTGCCGGCGACCACGGCCTGGTCGCGCTCGATCACGCCTCGCACCGTCACTCCGCGCTCGGCCGCGCGAATCAGTGCCTCGGCCAGGGGATCGGAAGTGAAGGTGAAGGCCAGGAAGTCCACACGCGTCTGCGCACCTTCGATCAGCTCCATCAGGCGCCCCGCTACCCCGTCGTCCGGTGAAAACCATGCCTCGACCGGCGTCCCATCGATGGTCAACGCCGGGTGGGGTGTGTCGGCGATCGACAGGGGGCCGAACCGATCGTCGACGAACATCTCGTCGAACTCTCGGGCGTAGTCCTCGGCCAGGGCACTGGAACGCATGCGCAGCAGCACGTTGCGGTCGCGGTAGGCGCTCCCAACCGAATAGTTCATCGAGCCGGTCCACACCTCCAGCCCGTCGATCAGGGTGAACTTGTGGTGCATCAGCGACTCACGCCGGTCTCCGAGCACCGGGATTCCGGCCTGCACCAGGTCTTGGACCTCGGCATCGAACATCCCATCGCTCTCGACGACGACGCGCACGCGAACCCCGCGCTCGGCGGCGCGCAGCAGCGCGTCCCGGATGCTCCACAGGTTGAGGTGATAGATGGCGACGTCCACCGAGTAGGCTGCAGCGTCGATCGCCTGGGCAAGCCTGGCGTCCGGTCCGCCGCGCAAGGAGTCCGAGGCGGGGTCGGACGGGGTTGTCCGGTAGATTGCCAACCAGGAATCTTCGGCGGAGGGGGTGCCGGCCAGTGTCGGCGCGGGCTCGCGACGCGAAGCGAGCCACCAGAACGCCGCGCCGATCGTTAGCAGCGCGAGCAGGGGGAGCGCCGAGCCGTGCAATTTGGAACGGATTCGAGTGGTCAGCGGCGAGTGCTGCATACCCCTTGTCTGCTCTGGCGCCTGCGGCCAAGCGCGCGGATAGAGCCCATGCAGTCGCAGATCGATTATAGCGGCCAAGGCGGGCTCGGGTGGGACGGAGGGCTGCGCCCGCCTTGCCTTGGTTGACTGCGGCTCCCCCCGCCCGGCCGATCCTCGCCCGGCAGGCGCCCGGCACCTGGGTTTCAAACATCCGGTTCCAGGACCTGCGTCGGCTCGAGCGATATTTCGTTCCCCAATCTGCGGGATTCCCATTTGTGACAGCCTTCACGAGCCGTCTGGTAGGAGTTTCGCAATACGCTGAGGCCGAGATCGGGGTTGGCTGGCATTTCACAACCTGATCGCCAGAGCGCATTCTGACCTGGAAATAGGCTCAGAACAGCGCTTGGCATGCTTGACGCATCCCGAAGGAACTTGCGCTTCCCCGCCCGACGCCGCGAAGAGACTTGCATCCGACGCGACTTGCGCTTTGGACGCGTCGTGCGATAGAATCCCACGGAACGAAAGTTGATGTACAATCCGACATTATCGCCCACGGATGGCAGATTCACGACCGGAGACTAAAGGAGGAACCCGATGGCAGTGAAGAAGAAGGTCAAGAAGGCCGTCAAGAAGGTGGCCAAGAAGGCCCCGGCCAAGAAGGTTGTGAAGAAGGTCGTCAAGAAGGCCGTCAAGAGAGCCCCGGCCAAGAAGGTTGTGAAGAAGGTCGTCAAGAAGGCCGTCAAGAAGGCCCCGGCCAAGAAGGTTGTGAAGAAGGTCGTCAAGAAGGCCGCTCCGGTCGCCAAGCCCGCACCGGTCGCCAAGCCCGCTCCCGCTCCCAAGGCGCTGGCGCCCGCTCCGGTCGTCACGGCTCCCCGGATCAAGGCCTGGCACGTGGTCGCTGCCGGCGATACGCCCAGCACGATCACGCAGAAGTACTACGGGTCAACCGATCCGGGCAAGTGGACGGCGATCTACGAGATCAACAAGACCGCCATTGGACCGGACCCGAACCAGCTCCGACCTGGGATGGTTCTGCGCATCCCTGAGGCCTGAGCCGGCCGGCGTCCCGCGCCGATGGTCTCGCCGCCGGTACCGGCGGCAGCTTAGCGGTCTCTTGAAGACCCACCGCCCCCGCGCGTAGCGGGGGCGGTTCGTTTCCCCCGACCGTTTACCACCCACGGCGTGTGCGCACGCGGGTGTCATTGCAGGGGAGCGTGGCCGCGATCGTCATTGCGAGCCATGGTCCCCGCCGCAGGTCCCCGGAGCGAGCGCGGGGAGCGCGGAGCGCGGGGAATGCGAAGCGGAGCGGGAGAGGGCTAAGCCCGACGAAGTAGTCTCCCGTTGTGCCAGGCATGCCGCTGCGGGGTCGCGAGGGCGAGGAGATTGCTTCGCCCCTGCGGGGCTCGCAATGACGGAGGGCCGGGCGCAGCGCAGATCCCCGAAAGGTTTGGTAGGATTGCTGCGTCACGCATGCATGAGCCGACCACTTCGCCGCTCTCAAAACGCGTCTGAGCCGATTCGATCGACGCGCGAAGATGTCGAATACACGACGCATGTCCGCGGTCGCGGCCTACCCTCTGCCCTGGAGTGTGCATGAGTCCGCCCGCCAGCGCTCGCGTCACGGACACTGCGCCTCCCCAGCCGCCCATTGCCAAGGTCGTGCCGCAGGTTCGCGTGCATCTCGGCCGGACGCTGGTCGATCCGTACGCCTGGCTGCAGGACCCAGACGATCCGGACGTCCTCGCCTACCTCGAAGCCGAGAACGCCTACGCGCGCAGCGTGCTTCAGCCGACCGAGCCGCTTCAGGAACGGCTGGCGCAGGAGATGCGCGCCCGCATGCCCGAAGAAGACTGCAGCGCACCCCAGGTGCGAGGGGATTTCCTGTACTACTTCCGCTACCTCGCCGGACGGCAGTACCGGGTTTTCTGCCGCCGGCGTCGCGCACCCGGATCGCCCGAGCACGTCATCCTGGACGAGAACGAACTGGCGCGCGGCCAGGCCTACACCTTCGTCGGAGCCTTCGTGCCCAGCCCCGACCACCGCTACCTGGCCTACGCCGTGGATCACACCGGCGCGTGGGTCTGGGACCTGTTCGTCAAGGACCTGGAGACCGGGCAGGTGGTCACCGACCGCATTCGCGGCATCGCCCGTACGGCGGCGTGGGCCAGCGACAGCCGCACGCTGTTCTACACCTCGTTCAACGACTCCCACCGACCCTACAAGGTGTTTCGGCACGTCGTGGGGGAAGGCCCGGACCTCGCCGCCGAAGTCCATCACGAGCCGGACGAGGATTGCTACCAGTTCGTCACGCGGGCGCGCAGCGGCGCCTACCTGCTGCTGACCATCGCCGGCGACAACTACAGCGAGATGCGCTATCTGCGCGCCGACGATCCGGGCGGCTCCTTTCGGGCGATGGAGCCTCGCCGGCGCGACGTCGAGTACTACGCCGATCACCAGGCCGAGCGTTTCGTGATCTGGACCAACGACCAGGCGCCCAACTTCCGGGTCATCGAAGCCCCGGTCGCTACCCCCGCGCGCCAGCATTGGCGTGAGCTCATCCCGCACCGGGCCGACACGCTGATCGACGACGTCAGCGCCTTCCGGGACCACCTGGTGGTGTACGAGCGGCGCGACGGGGCGCGCCACATCCGGGTGTCGGACGCCGACGGCGTCTCCAACGTGCGCTACGTCGCCTTCCCCGACCCGGTCTACACCTTCCGCACCGACACGTTTCGCGACAACGTCAATCCGGAGTACGCCTCCGGCCAGCTTCGCTTCCACTACAGTTCATTTACTACCCCGGAGTCGACCATCGACTACGACCTGGCGCGTGGCACATGGACGGTGGCCAAGCGGCAGGTCATTCCCGGCGGCTTCGATCCATCGCTCTATATCGCCCGCCGCCTGACGGCCACGGCGCCCGACGGCGCCCAGGTGCCGATGGCGCTTGTCCACCGTCGCGAGCTGGCGCTCGACGGACGGCACCCGATGCTGCTCGAGGGCTACGGCGCCTACGGCCGAAGCGTCGAGCCGGGCTTCAACGAACGCCTGTTGTCGCTCCTCGATCGAGGCTTCGTCTACGCCATCGCCCATGTACGCGGCAGCGCCATGCTCGGCCGGGAGTGGTACGACCAGGGGCGCCTGCTGAACAAAATGAACTCCTTCACCGATTTCATCGCCTGCGCTGAGGAGTTGATCCGGCAGGGTTACACCTCGGCCGACCGCCTGGCGATCACGGGCGGCAGCGCCGGAGGCGTGCTGATCTCGGCCGCGATCAACCTGCGGCCGGATCTCTTCCGCGCCGTCGTGGCGCTGATGCCGTTCACCAACGTCGTCACCACGACGCTGATGCCCGACCTGCCGCTGGTGGCCAATGAGTACGAGGAGTGGGGCCGCCCGGACGACCCGGCGGCATTCGACAACATCCTGTCCTACTCTCCGTACGATAACCTCAAGCCCCAGCTCTATCCCCACATCTTTGCTCGGGCGGCGCTCAACGACATGCAGGTCCCATACTGGGATGTGGCCAAGTGGATCGCCCGGCTGCGCACGGTGCAGACCGGCGACCGTCGGCTCCTGCTGCTGACGAACATGGCCTCCGGGCACTCCGGGGCCTCGGGCCGGTACGACAGCCTGCGCGAAGACGCACAGGCCTACGCCTTTCTGATCGATGTTCTTGGCGCCCCCGCCGAACCGTTCCAGGATCGTTAGAGAGGGACTCACTTCCCGCCTCACCCCCTGGCCCCCTCTCCGCCGACAGCGGTCTCATCCTCAAAGGGCCATGGCGGAGAGGGGGTGGAAACCCATGAGGGACGGGGGGAGCTTCGCTCCCCCCGTCCCTCATGAAGTTCTTCCCCTACGCCTGTGAGGTTCCCACGGTCGCGAGAACCGGGCAGTCTTGGAGCGCGAATGGGGGAGCGGCCTTCCAGCCGTTTCCGCGATCTTCATGGTCTCGCCCGGGGTTTCCGTGCACTGTTCCCAGCCTTCGGTTTCCACCTACCCCCTGCTACGGCAGTTCTTCAAATTGCTGGCCTCAGCTCCACGACCTGGCTATAGGCGCGCCGCAGGAGAGAGTTGAGAGAGGAGGCGATCATGAGCATGATTCCATTCCTGAAGAGGTCGGTGATGGCGGTCTCCTTCGTCCTGTCCTTGCTGGAACTCGTGCCGGCTAAGACGCAAGGCGACGGGCCGTTGAGCGAGTGGTTCGAGCAAACCGGGCGCCGGACCGCCGGCAGTGATCGATGCGGGACACCCGGGCCCTTTGACCGCAGCGGGCGATTCGGGCGGCCGTCCCCGGAGCCAAGCGCTGCGCCGCAAGGGCGAGGGGGCCAGATGCGGATGTCAGCGGTAGAGGACGAGCCCCAACAGTCCGGCGCCGAGGATGACCAGCGCCGGGTTGATGCGGGTGAAGGTGAGCAACGCCAGCGCCGCACCGGCGAAGAGCAGCTTGTCCCACCCGGCCAGCAGCGCGTCCTTCCAGCCCAGTTGTTCGGAGGCGAATACCACGCGAGCCATGTCGTAGGCCGTCCAAAGCAACAGTCCGATGACGACCGGGCGAATGGCGCGCAGCATCGCCAGGATCGTCGGACTGTCTTTGATCCCGAAGAAGTAGACGACCATGAGCAGCATCAGCAGCGTGGTGGGCAGGACGGTCCCGGCGACGGCGGCGACGGCGCCCCACGTGCCGGCCATCTTGTAGCCGATGTAGGCGGAGACCTGCGGCGCGATCGGGCCCGGGAGTGCGTTGCCGATGGCGACGGCGTCGGCGAATTCGGCCGGCGTGACCCAGCCGACGGAGGTCGTCTCACGCTGCATCAGGGCCAGCGAGGCGGGCCCGCCGCCCCACGAGAACAGGGCAATGCGGCTGAAGATCAGGAAAAGGCTCCATAGCATGGGCAACTCCTGAGGACTCGCAGGGTTGGCGAATGGGCGTCAGGCGGCCGCGGCGCGCGCCAGGTCTGCGGCATGCTCGACGGTCTCGTGCTCCAGAATGATCATCCAGATCTCCCATCCGACCGGGGCGCGGGCGCGTTTGCCGGCAGTCAGGCCCCATTCGGTCGGGCGGGTGCGTTCCAGGCGTTCCGGCGTGAGCAGGCCGGGCTGGGCGAAGATCGAGCGAGCCGCCGAGGCGCGGTCGAGCGCATCGGAACGGACTTGTTCCCAGGAGCGGTCGCGCTGCGCGTCGGCGTGAAAGGCGTTGAAGTCATCGATCGACTCGAAGTCCCGGCGCTCGCCGCTCTCGTCCAGGTAATCGCGCAGATCCATGAAGCCGGGCCAGGCGGCGCCGCTGAGCATTTCGCCGCAGGCCTGCAGCATAAAGCGGTCCCAGGCGGCGATGTGTCCGACGACCAGGGCGATGGAACGCCCGTCGCTGCTGGTTGAGCGCGCCGCCTCGGGCGTGATCTCTCGCAGCCAGCCGGTGTACTCGGCCAGCGTGGCGGCGTGCAGGGTGCACATCCCGGCGTGCCGATCGTCGGGCGGCAAGGTCAACAGCGAGGCGTAATGTGAATAGAAGTCGTCGGCGTGCACGCCGGCCTCCTCATCGTCGCCGCTGGTAGCGGAAGCAGCCGACCAGGTGATCGTCGACCATGCCGACGGCCTGCATGAAGGCGTAGCAGATCGTCGGGCCGACAAAGCGGAAGCCGCGCTCCAGCAGGGCGCGCGACATGGCTTCGGACTCCGGCGACTGGGTGGGGATCTGGCTCCACGAGCGGGCAGCCCGGCCGCGGAGCGTGCCGCCTCCAGTGTGGCTCCACAGAAATTCGGCAAACGAACCCAGTTCCTGCTGGAGCGTCCGGTAAGCCCGCGCGTTGGAGATGGCGGCGTCGATCTTCAAATGGTTGCGGACGATGCCAGGATCGGCCAGGAGGCGGGCTCGATCGCGGGCGGTGTATCGGGCAATGCGTTCGGGGTCGAACGCGTGGAAAGCGCGGCGGAAGTTCTCGCGTTTGTGCAGGATGGTCCGCCACGATAGGCCGGCCTGGAAGGAGTTGAGCAGCAGCTTCTCGAACAGGGCGCGGTCATCGTGGATCGGCACGCCCCATTCGTCGTCGTGATAGGCCTGCATCAGCGGATCGCCGCTGCCGAAGCAGCGGTGGAGGGGTCGGGACTTCGTCATGGCGCGGCCCACTGGAGCACCGTGCTGCATGGAGGGAGGGATAGGCGGCAGTGACCGGCGCCAGCGCGGAGGAGCCTAGGCGGCATGTGGGATCTCCCCGGGCCGGGACACGACCGCCCGGCTCGCCAGCGTCCCGAAGTGAACCCCAGGTGGGGAAGGAGTGCAAGCCGGAGGAGGTGGGGCGGAGGCGCGGAGTACGATCGCTGCTAAGGTGCCTAGGGAGCTGCACCCGTTTCCATCGGCAGATGGCTTCCGTCATGGCGCCTGCCGCCTGCACTGAGCATTCCACGGACGATGCACTCTCAAGTCAAGGGTGGCTGTCAGCGTCGAGGCCGCGTCATCCCAACCGTACGCGTCGAGCCAGACCCCGCCGCCCCGGAGTCCCCTCTCCTGTCCGCTTTCGCCTCTTCATCCGTTAACTATGTAAGAATGGAACCATCTCGACGCGCCACCAAGGAGCCCAATGGGTGAACCGCTCCCAGCCGCTGACCGCGCGACGGACCTCCTCCCCCAGGACGAGGCAGAACTGATCCGTGCGGCCCAATCCGACCCCACCAGATTCAGGCCGCTCTACTTGCATTGGGTCACCCCGGTCTACAGGTATCTGCTCGCCCGGCTGCGCGACCCGCTCGAGGCCGAAGACCTCACTTCGCAGGTCTTCCTCACCGCCTGCGAGATGCTCCCGCGTTACGACCATCGAGGGCGATTCGCGGCCTGGCTCTTCACCATCGCACGCAATAAGGCCCGCGACCATTTCCGCACGGCCGGTCGCAGCACTCCTCTGGATGTTGCCGAAGCGCACGGCTCGGACCCGGATCTGCTCGCCCAGGCCGTCCACTCCGACGAGATCCAGCGTCTCCGCTACCTGATCAGCGCACTGCCCGAGGCTGATCTCGAGCTCGTCCGGCTGCGGTTTACGGCCGGTCTGACCTACGGCGACATCGGCGCGCTCCTCGGGAAGAGCGACGAGGCAGTGCGCAAGCAGCTCGAGCGGCTCCTGGCGCGGATGCAATCCCAGATGGAGGATGACCATGCCTAACCCATCGGGCATTCCATTCGAAGAAGCGGTGCGCGCGGCGGTCGATCTTCCGGCACCGAGCGATGAGTTCATTCAGCACTTGTGGACGCGCATCGCACGCGCCGCGCCGGCCCCTCGCCCGACGCGCACGAGCGGCGTTCGCCGGACGCCTTCCCGCTCTCTCTGGATCGGCGTGGGGATCGTCCTCGCCGCGCTCGTCATCACCACCCTGATCCTCGGGCCGATGCGCGTGTATGCCGCCATTCGCGGGCTGCTGGGCTACATCCCAGGCGTCGGCATCGTCGATCAATCTGCGCCCATCCGCGTCCTGGCCGCGCCGGTCAGCCAGACGCGCGAGGGCATCACCATCACCGTGACCAGCGCCACGCTCACCGCCGATCGCACGCACCTCGAGTACCGCATCTTCGGCGTGCCGCGCTCGGCTTACCCGGACCGCGAAGATGTGCACGGCTGCTTCGAGTCCGACTACCTGCTCTTGCCGGATGGGACGAAGCTGGAGCGCATGCAGGACTATCCGCCCGTCCCGGCGGACGTCCCGCAAGCGATGCTGGTGATCCCGTGCATCGGCGAGACACTGCCAGGCACCGTCCCCGAGAATTGGGAGCTTCCGCTGCGCTTCGTCCCGGCGCCTGCGGATCTGACCGTGATGCCGGTTCTCGAGCTCTCGCCATCCCCGGATGTGACCTCAGACGTGCCCACGTCGCCGGGTGCGACAAACGCCTCGTCAGTCACGTTTGACCAGGTCATCGAGACGGCCGATGGATACATCCTGCTCGGCCGGTTCCAGCCGTCGGTGGAACAGGGCGAGTGGGCGCAGGTGACCGGAGATGCCGCTGATGCACGATGCAACCGGGGCGAGGGTCGCTTACACCATTCCCAACGATATTCAGCCGCCGGAGGTGAACGATGGCTCGGGCGGGTATGGGTTCGCGTTCCGGTTCAAAGCCGCGGGCCTGACGTACCCGCTCAGCCTCTCCTTCCCAGGTGTGCTCATCGGCCCGGCCGACCCCGCGGCGCGCGCCCAAGTCGAGTTCGACGCCGGCTCAGACCACCATCCCGGGCTGGAGTGGATCCTCAATCAGCAACTCGAGATAGCCGGGCACCTTATCACTCTGGTCTCGATCTCGACCGAGGCGCGTAACGGTTACTCCTTCAAGTTCGAGTCCGGCCCCGAGGTGTACTCGGTGAGCGTCGAGATCGAGGGATACACCGCCGCGGGAGGCGGTGGCGGCGGCAGCGGCGTGACCGGCGGCACGTTCTACACCAGCCTGGACTACATCGAGATACCGACCGGCAAGCTCACGCTCAACGTGTCGAACCTGGTGCTCGTGAAAGACCGCCTCACGTGGGAAGGCGAGTGGTCGCCTTCGACTCCCAGGACCGACTTGGCGGAGGTCACGCCGGAGCCCGGCTTGTGCCTGACCGCGAATGATATCGCCGGGCTGGCGCTCACGCCGGCCGATCTGGCCGGGCGGGCGCTGGTCTACGAGCCGCTCGCGGGGAGCGAATCATGGGGCATGGTGCTGTACGACCTGGCCTCCGGCGCGAGGCGCGTGCTTGTGGCGGATGCCGGGCGCGGCGCGCTCTCGCCGGATGGAACGCAACTGGCCTACTCTGCGCCCGATGGCATGCGTATCCTCGATCTCGACACGGCCGCGGAGAGTGTCATCCAGCTAGCCAGCGCAGGGTACGACTTGCACTGGTCCCCGGACGGAATGCAGATTGCATTTGTCGGCTCGAGCGCGGAGGGGATCTATATCGCGCGAACCGACGGCAGCGCCGAGCGGCGTGTTTCGGATGCGGCTTATGCCTCGGTCATCGGCTTCTCGCCGGATGGCGCGCGGCTGTACCTGGCGGTGATGTACACCGGCGGCAGCGCGTGGATGGTGCGCGTGGTGGATGTTGCGAGCGGCGACGGCGCAGGACCTAGCGACCATTGAGAACGGGTCGCGCAAGATGCTCGCGGCGGCGCTCTCACCGGATGAGGAATGGATGGCGTATCGTGGGCGCGATAACAGCAGCCTGTACGTGATGCGCAAGGATGGCAGCGCGATGCACATCGTCATGGACCAGCCGGCGCTGGCGATCAGCGGCGTGCAGTGGAGCGCCTCGGGCTGGTTGGGCGTGAGCCTGATGAATGCGGAAGGCGTTCAGCGCACGCTAGTGATCGTAAAGCCGGAGAGTTGCCAGGCGTACCTGCTGAGGGCGCAGGGCGACCTGGAGGGCTTGTGGATTCCGTGAGATGGTCATTCGGAGGAATGCTCCGCCGCGACACCCAGGCCGATGACCACCGTCGCTTGACCCGCGCTCTTCCCAGAACCGGATCGGGCGTCGGTATCCCGCCGGGGCGTGACTGAGACCTCGAGTTCCCCCACCACGCTGCCCGCCGTAACAGGTCCCCTCTTTTCGGAATGGCACCTTGGGCAAGGGGGCGCGCGAGGCGAGTTCCTCTTCATCAGGTTCGCCCGAGGCCCGAGGCAACCAATTCTTGTTCCCGGGGCGCCGAACAACTCGATGAGCCCAATTTGGTGGGCAGCGCTATCTGGTCCGCCTGTCTGGGGCGTCGGCCTACCGCACAATCCCACTAGTCCTGCTCGCCTCCGCCGGGCAGCCTCCCGCCAACAGCGTGGGACCTCGGTGCCCGATGCATTAGGGCAGCCCCTTCGAAACTCCAGGGAGTGCCGGGAACTCCTTCTCACCCGTCGGCGTCCTCAGAGAAAGCCATGAGGATCCTACGATGAGAACCCTGGTGACATTCGCCCTGGCCGCATGCCTTCTCACCTCCTGCCGATCGAACTCGCTGCCCGTGGCTGCGACAACTCCTTCGTCGCTGACGCCAACCCCCTCCGAGTTCTTCCCCCCGACGCCTGCCCGTCTTCTCCAGGGAACACGCATCATCATTCAGTCGGCAAACCTATCCCTCACCGTCGATGATCCCGCCAAGGCCCTCGCTCAGATCGAGGGCGCCGTCATTGAATTGGGGGGCTTCGTCGTCTCGTCAAACTCGTGGTCATCACCCGGCTCGCCGGCTTCCTCCAGCCTCAGCGCAAGGGTTCCACGAGACTCCCTCCCTGCCCTTCGCCGTGTCGCCATCGGGCTCTCGAACCAGGTCCAGAACGATGGGAGCTACAGTCAGGACGTCACGCCGGACCACCAACAACTCCACGAACGCCACCAGGTGTTGGCACGGGCTGAAGACGACCTCGTGCAACTCCTCACCCACGCCTCCTCCCGAGAGCAAGTGGCTTCGCTGCTGGTCGCCCACCAGATGATCGTGCAGGAGAGAACCAACATCGAGTCCCAGCTCGCCGAGTATGAGGACAGGGCAACCCTGGCCTCCTTCGATGTGACCTTGAACGGGCTGGCAGCGGCGATCTTCGTCGAATGATCGCCTGCGCAGGGCGACCGGAGAACTGCGTGTCGGTTCTAGGAAGCCACGCGAGGCCACGCCGCGCCCAATAGCGCCTCACCAGCGACGGCTCGCCAACCTCGTCCCGCCAGCTGTCCCTCGCCAACTGCGCCCCGCCAAATGCGCAGGGCCTCCGGCGGGGCATTCGGCGGGACTTGCGGAGCATTCCCGCCAAGGACTTCCAGGACAGACGTCGTGAAGCTGATCCGGGCCGCTCTGCCATCGCGTGTGGCGCCAAGTTGGACAGCGTGTGGGAGAATACGAGCAGAGCCGATCGGACCCGCCAGCTGGGATCGCTCGAGGCCGTTCGGCGGGAGCAAGGGTCAATACGGGTGTTTTGAGCCGGGCCGGTACCGAAGGAGGATGGTATGGACGCATTATTGAGAGACGCTGCGACGAGAGCTTCCCGATACCTGCAGAACTTGCCCGAGAGGCGAGTCTTCCCCAGTCTCTCGGCCCTGGATGGCTTGCGTAGGTTCTCAGCTCCCCTTCAGGATCACCCCCTGGCGCCGGAGGAGGTGCTCGCGGAGCTCGACACGATCGGCTCTCCGGCTACGGTCGCCAGCACCGGTGGGAGGTTCTTCGGATTCGTCATCGGCGGTTCCCTCCCGGCCGCCCTGGCCGCCAATATCCTTGCGGCAGCCTGGGATCAGAACGCCGGCTTGGAGGCCACATCCCCGGTGGCTGCGGCTCTGGAGAAGGTCTGCCGTGGTTGGATCCTCCGTCTGTTCGGTCTACCCGCTGAGGCTGAGGTCGGGTTCGTTACCAGCGCCACGATGGCGAATTTCGCCGGACTCGCAGCTGCGCGCCACGCGCTCCTGCAAGCTCAGGGGTGGGACGTAGAGGCGCGTGGCCTGTTTGGTGCCCCTCCTTTCACGGTCATCGTGGGCGACGAAGTGCACGTCAGTCTCTTGAAGGCGCTCGGGATGCTGGGCCTCGGGCGGGAACGTGTCGTGCGGGTGCCGGTTGATGGACAGGGGAGGATGATCCCCGCCAGGGTCCCCCGGATCGAGGGCCCAACCGTGGTTTGCCTCCAGGCCGGAAACGTGAATACCGGGTCGTTCGACCCGGCGGAGGAAATCGCTTCTGCCCTCCAGGGGTCCGGCGCATGGATCCACGTCGACGGAGCATTCGGGTTGTGGGCAGCGGCTTCCGCTTCCAGGCAGCACCTGGCTCGTGGAGTTGAGCAGGCCGATTCTCTGGCGACGGACGCACACAAGTGGCTGAATGTCCCTTACGACAGCGGCCTGGTCCTCGTCCGCGACGGTCGGCATCTGAATGCCGCAATGTCCTCCAGCGCGGCCTATCTCATCGAAGGCGAGACACGCGACCCTCATCGCTTCGTCCCGGAGATGTCCCGCCGGGCGCGTGCCATCGAGATCTGGGCGGCGCTACGTTCGCTCGGCCGGGACGGACTGGCGGATTTGATCGATCGCTCGTGCAATCAGGCAAGGGACTTCGCGGATGGACTGACAGCGGCCGGTCACGCGGTGCTGAATGATGTGGTGCTCAATCAGGTTCTGGTATCGTTCGGTTCCCCGGAGGTCACCCGGCGGGTTATCGCCCGCGTCCAAGAAGAAGGGACCTGCTGGTGTGGCGGGACGGTATGGCAAGGCAAGACCGCCATGAGGATCAGCGTGTCCTCATGGGCAACCACCGACGACGATGTCGCCCGAAGCCTCGACGCCATCCTTCGGTGTGCGGCAGAGGTTCAATCGCCCGACTGAAGAGTCGCCGGCCGCGTCCCGAGGAGAGGCGGAGTCAAGCTGAGATGCAAGTAACCATCATTGCAGTTGGGAGCCGAGGCGATGTCCAGCCGTATGTCGCGCTTGGGCACGGGCTCAAGCAGGCGGGCCACGCGGTGCACGTTCTGGGATCCCAGGATTTCCGGGATGCGATCACGGCCCACGGCCTGACCTACTTCGACATCGGTGGCAGTATCCAGGCCGTGGCGCAAAGCATGCAGGGTCTGCTCGAAGGCGGGAACTTCCTGAAGATCCTCTCCAGCATGGGGCCCGCGGCGCAAGGCATGGTCAGCCAGGCCGTCGTCAGTGGCCTTGCGGCGTGCGATGGCTCCGACCTGGTCATCGCCGGCCTGGGCGGGTTCTCCGTGGGGCTTGCGCTGTCCGAGAAGCTCGGCATCCCGTTTGTCCCGGCCTATCTCTACCCGTTCACACCCACCCGGGAGTTCGCCAGCGTGTTGTTACCCTCCACGGGTGTCGCATTGCCGTCTTGGGCAAATCGACTGTCCCATCGCATCGGGCGGCAGATGATGTGGCAGGCCTTCCGCAGTGCCGACAATAAGGCCCGGCGCGAGGTCCTGCACCTGCCGGCGGCCCCGCTCCTGGGGCCCTTCGCTTCGCTGGAGATGGACGGGGGCACTCTCCTGTGTGGGTACAGCCGGCATGTCATCCCGGTTCCCCGCGACTGGAGCCGGTCAATCCATGTCACCGGCTACTGGTTCCTGGAGCCAGCGCCCGGATGGAAACCACCCGCCGAGCTCGACCTGTTCCTGAACTCCGGCCCACCACCCGTCTACCTTGGGTTCGGCAGCATGGTCAATCGCAGGCCGGAGGAAGTGGCCGATCTGGTCCTACGCGCTCTGGAAAGGACCGGACAGCGCGCGGTCGTGTCGACCGGCTGGGGCGGCATGCGGGCCAGCCGCCTGCCAAACTCGGTGTGTATGGTTGGTTCCATCCCGCACAGCTGGCTCTTTCCGCGAATGGCCGCCGTTGTCCATCATGGCGGCGTTGGGACCACGGCCGCGGGTTTACGCGCCGGCGTCCCCGCAGTGGTGACACCCTTCTTTGGGGACCAGCCCTTCTGGGGAGATCGCGTTCATTCTCTGGGAGTGGGTCCACGGCCGATCCCTCGCAGGCAACTTAGCTCCGATCGCCTGGCCGACGCAATCCGTGTTGCGGTGTCCGACACCGGGATGCGTGATCGAGCGGCGGCGCTCGGCGAACGCATCCGGGCTGAGGACGGCATCGGCCAAGCGGTTGAGGTGCTTGAGCAGACAAGATCAACGATTCGCACAGCAACCCGCCAAGACAATTGAAGGCGACAGGGATTCGGCGGATCCGGCAGGCCCGTGCCGGACGGTCCTCATGGGGCTGGTTTGGTCACTCGCTCACCTCAAGACCGGGAGCCTGCGTTGGGCGATCGTGGGGCACATCGTGGCCAACCTGCTCAGCCTGTGCGTGCCTGTGTTCCTCGGCTTTCATGATCCTCCGGCGTTCCCGGGGGGCTAGTAAGAGGAGATTTCAGGGCCGGCCGCCGGAGACCTGGGTGGTATGCTCGAGCCGGCATGCAGGTCAACGTCAAGTACGATCCCGGACACTGGGATCGAGTGCTGGTGGCCAACGATGTGAATGTGCGGCCGAGCTATCGCATGAAGAAGAGGGCGAACCTGCGCCGTTGCGCGTCCGATCATTTCCCGGCCGATCGCTTGCGACGACGCATCGGTGCGATGCCTGATCTGTCCGTCGCGGGGTAACCGCATGAGGCAATCCCCGGCTTCCGTCCGCGTCGCGCTGCTGCTCCTGGCGCTGGATGCGCTGCTGTGGCTCGCCTTTGGCGTCGTCGACGGCATGTGGAGGCCATCGCTTCGATCGACCCAGCCGCCCCTTCTGCGTTGGGTGATGGCTGGGCCTGGCCTCGGCCAGCGCGGCATCTCTGGCCGGCATCGCCCTCCTGCTGAGCCGACGCAGCCGCCCCGCATTCTTCGTCGCCATCTCCCTTCTCACCATCATCGTCGTCCTGTCCATCACCGACCAGGTCGGTCTCGTCGACCTGGTCGCGTTGGCCGTCAGTGCGGTCCCCCTGGGCCTGCTGTTGAAGGACCGGGCATGGTACCTGCGCCGGGCTGACGCCCCGGGCGGCGCGACAATGGACGACCGAGCCGACCATCGCCAGGATCCCCTATGACTTCCACGACGCTGGAGCGCCTTGGTTTCGACGCATGGTTCCGCGACCGGCAGCCTGAGCCGAACCAACTGGGCTGCTCGCCAGCCCGCGTCACAGCCGTCGACCGGGAGCGTTACCTGGTCCGCGATGCCGAGGGCGAGATCCCGGCGGAGGTGTCGGGGGCCTTCCGCTTCGCCGTCGAGACGAGCCTGGACCTCCCCTGCCTCGGCGACTGGGCATCCGTCGAGCTGCACGATGCTCGCCGCCTGGCCATCGTCCACGCCCTCTTCCCCCGCAAGTCGCTGCTGCAGAGGAAGACGCCCGGCAAGCGGATCGACCATCAACTCGTGGCAGCCAACATCGATGTCGCCTTCCTCGTCCAATCCTGCGACGCCAACTTCAACCTGCGGCGGTTGGAGCGCTACCTGGCCATGGTGCACGAGGCGCACATCGAGCCGCGGATGCTGCTTACCAAGATCGATCTGGCCAGCCCGCCGGAGGTCGATCGCCGGATCCGCGAGGTCCGGGAGAACAACCCCGGGCTTACGGTTCACGCGCTCAGCACGCTGGCCGGCGCCGGCCTGGACGAACTGCGCGGCACGCTGGAACCCGGCAGGACGTACTGCCTGCTGGGATCCTCGGGGGTCGGCAAGACCACGATCCTCAACCACCTGACGGCCGACGGAGGGGAGTTCGCCACGGCCGAAGTTCGGGAGTTCGACGGCAAGGGCAAGCACACGACCGCGAGGCGCCAGTTGATCGTCCTGGACCAGGGCGCCATGCTGGTCGACACGCCGGGAATGCGGGAGCTGGGAGCCATCGGGTTCGCTGCCGGCATTGAGGAGAGCTTCGCCGACATCGTGGGGCTCTCGTCCGGCTGTCGATTCCCCGACTGTACACATACGCAGGAGGTCGGGTGCGCACTGCTGGCGGCGGTCGAGCGCGGGACACTGAGCCGGCCGCGCTTGGAGAGCTATCTGCGGCTCGTGCGCGAGTCCGACTACCATGAGATGTCCTACGCCCAGCGACGCAAACAGGCCAGGGACTTCGGCCGAATGATCAAGTCCGTCATGAAGAACAAGAAGGAATGACAGGTGTGTCTCTCCAGAAGGCACGGGCATTCCGAGACGGCGGCTGATTGCGGATCGCCGATGAGGAATCCCTCAGGGATGGAGATGGCGCATGCAGGCTGAGACCGGACGGCGCAAGGCGAACGCGATCCATACCGGCTTGCTGGTTGCCGGCGCCGCGTTCATCGGGTTCTCGGCCGCGCATCTGATCGACGAGTTCCTGTGGGGTGCACCGCAGGAGTTCCACCTGCAGGTGGGAACGACGCTTGTGCTGGCGCTACTCTTCGTGACCGCCTTGGCGGGGCTGCTGGCCGGTGCGGCCATGCGCCGTCCGATCAGCGTCTTCGGGATGGGATTGATCGGCACACTGATCGCCATTGCCGACGTCTCCAAACACGCACCCGAGATCGCCGCAACCGGTCCATGGCGTTCCGGGCTGATCTCGACTTTACTGGCAGCCGGTCTGACGCTCAGCGCCGCACTCACGGCTGTCTTTGCGTTCCACACCTGGTGGGCGCTTCGACGTCAACGCTAGCCCGCGCCGCCGCCCCGCTCATCTCAATCCGGCGCATGGGCCAACCTCCTCAGCTTACGCCCGGGAGCGAACGCCATCTCACTTCCCGCGATCGGCCGACTGGCTCGCCCGCATCCCAAGGTGCAAGTAGACTTGAACGCCTGAGCGGCGGTGATGGAGATGGGATCGAGGTGTTAGACGGGTGAATGCAGGAGGCGTAGCATGTCAATGACGGTCGATGAATTCGTCCGGGCCAGGGTCCTACCGGAGTATCGGGAAATCGTGACGGCGTTCCGAAAGCTGATGAAGGAGTATGCCCCGGACACCGTCGAGGCGATCAGCTACGGTATCCCCGCCTACAAAGGCAAACGAATCCTGGCAGTCATCAGCCCCACCAAGAAGGGCATCACCTTTGCCTTCTCACGCGGGGCGGAGTTCGAAGACAAGTACGGGCTGCTGGAAGGCGTCGGCAAGGTCTCCAAGAACGTCCGGATCAGCCGCCTGAAGGATCTCAACCAGCCCGCCCTGCGCTACTACATCAAACAGGCGCTGGCTTTCGACGCGAAGGACCGGAAGTAGCGGCTCTCCGCACCGCCCGCAATTCGTTGGAACGTCTCGATGGACTGCTCGAGCGGCACGGATGAGGTCGCCTGACTTCGGCCCGACCCGCGGGCCTCATCGGCCGGCGTAGGCTCGGGGAAGATGACCCGCAGGACGGTTCGGCTTACGTCTGTTTGAGGTGAACGACGGTCACACCGTCGCCGCCTTCGGCATCGGTTCCGGCCTGGAACGAGGCGGCGTACGGATTGGCGCGCAGCGTGTCGCGAATCGCCTGCCGCAGCCGGCCGGTGCCCTTGCCGTGGATGATGCGCACGAAGGGCAGACCGGCGTAGGAGGCCGCGTCCAGGCGACGCTCAAGCTCCTCGAGTGCCTCATCCACCATTCTGCCGCGCAGGTCGAGCTCGAAGGGCGGCGGCTCAGGCGCCACAATCGACCGTGCGACCCTCTCCGGTACGCCGCGCGTCGCTTGGCGCTCCGCTTCGGACTCCTCCTGCTCCTCCGGCAGCGTCAGTTCTTCGAGCCGAGCCCGCACCCGCAGCCTGCCGATCTGTACTTCCACGTGTTGCACGCCGATCTCCGTCAGCACCCCGGTGGTCTGCAGCGCCGGTAGCCGCACCCGCTGCCCGAGACGGAAGACGCGTGGCAGCAGCCGGCTCCGGAGGAGGGGCGCGCCGTTCCACCGGCGCCTCCGTCCGGTCCTCCAATTCGTCCAGCGCTTCGGCGATCTCTTCGACGGCCTGCAGCGGCTGCGCGGCGACGGCCAGTCGGCGGCGTAGCGCATCAATCTCGTCATGCAGACCCTGCACTTCGGCCTGCGCCTGATCCCGCGCCGCCTGCAATACCTGGCGCCGTTCTTCCTCCAGCCCTTCCAGACGCGCCGTCAGCTCTTGCGTTTGCTCCCGGAGCTGCTCGCCCGCCAGCTCCGCCGCCTGGCGCGCGGCACGCGCCGCATCGCGCTGCCGGTGGATCTCATCCAGCAGTTGTTCGGCCTGGATCTCTTCAGGCGCCACCAACGCTCGCGCTCGCTCGATCAGCTCGAGGCCTAGGCCCAGCCGCCGAGCGATCGCCAGCGCATTCGACCTCCCGGGCAGGCCGATCGTCAGATGGTAGGTCGGACGAAGCGTCTCGAGGTCGAATTCCATGCTGGCATTGCGCACGCCGGGCGTGGTGTGCGCGTAGGCCTTCAACTCGGAGTAGTGCGTCGCCACCAGCGTCGTGATCCGCCGCTCGATCAGCTCGCCCAGGATGGCTCGCGCCAGGGCTGAGCCCTCCTGCGGATCGGTGCCTGCTCCCAACTCGTCTAAGACAACCAGCGAGCCCTCGTCCGCCTGTTCCAGCACGCGGATGATGGTCGTGATGTGCGAGGAGAAGGTTGAGAGCGACTGCTCGATCGACTGCTCATCCCCGATGTCGGCGTACACGGCATCGAAGGTCGTCAGCTCCGAGCCGGAGTCGGCCGGCAGGTGCAGCCCACACTGGGCCATCAGCGCCAACAGCCCGGCCGTCTTCAGGCTGACCGTCTTCCCACCGGTGTTCGGCCCGGTGATCACCAGGACAAATGTGTCCGGGTCGAACTCCAGGTCGATGGGGACCACCCGCGCCGGGTCGAGCAGCGGATGGCGGGCTTGGTGCAGGCGCAAAATCGATCCGGGATGGCCCGCCCGCGTCGGTCGGCGCTCGCGAAGCAGCGGCTCGCTGGCACGCAGGATCAGGGCATAGCGCGCCTTGGCGAACGCCAGGTCCAGCCGGGCAAGCGCTTCGACCGTCTCAACGATCGCTGTCACGTGCTGTCCGACGAGGGTTGATACGGCGGCCAGGACACGCCGGACCTCGTCCCGCTCGGCCAGCATGAGCTCGCGCACCTGGTTGTTCAAGTCGACGACGGTCAGCGGCTCGATGAACAGCGTCGCGCCGGAGGCCGATTGATCGTGGACGATCGCCCGCAGCCGACCTTTGAACTCGGCCCGCAGCGGGATCACGTAGCGGCCGTCGCGCTGCGTGATGATCGGCTCCTGAAGCATCGGGGTGAGCTTGGGGTCGGTGATCAGCCGCTGCAATTTCGTGTTGAGGCGCTCATGCGCCAGGCGCAGTTCGACGCGAATCGACTGCAGGGCCGGCGAGGCGCTGTCGAGCACCTCGCCGCGCTCGTCCAGCGTCTGGGTGATGGCTTCGATCACACCGGGCGTCGGCTGCAGGCCGCCGGCGATCGCCCCGAGCGTCGGCGCACCGGCTGCGCCCTTCTCGAAGAAGCGCGTCAGCGTGCGGGCGGAGATCAGCGTGGCCTTGAGGTCGAGCAGCTCTTGAGGTTCGAGGACCGCGCCACGCGACGCCTGGGTAGCCTGCGGGCGAACGTCGTGGGCGCCGCCGATCGACAGACTGCTGTGCATCGAGAGCAGTCTGGCGGCCTCGGTCGTCTCCGCCTGGCGCCGACGCGCCTCGTCCACATCGGCGGTCGGGTCCAGGCCTCGCGCCAGGTCCTTGGAGGCCGAGAAGGCTGCATAGGACGCCAGCCGCTCCAACACCTTCGGCAATTCGAGCGTGCTCAGCGACTTGGCGTCCATGGCGGCGGCAGTGTATCACGAGTCCCTCGCCCGAGCCCCCGCCGCCCTTGGCACGCGGCGGATTCCGGACGACAATCGGTTCCCGGTCCGGCGGTGGTCTTACGCCGGTCCGCCCGAGGACCCGCATGACCCGAGCGATGACCCCGGACGAACGCCAATCGTTCCTGTCCGGCATGCACGTCGGGATCTTCAGCGTGCCGCAGGACTCGATCGGCCCGCTCAGCCTGCCGGCGTGGTATGCCTACACGTCCGGGGAGCCGGTGCGCATCTTCCTACCCGTGGGCGACCCGCGCACGCCGCTGCTGCGGAGCCTGCCGCGCGCCGCCCTGTGTGTCCAGGACGAGATGCCGCCCTATCGCTACGTTTCGATCGAGGGGCCGGTCGCCGCGCTCGTCCCCGTTCAGCGCGAGCAGGAATACTGGCCGCTGATCCTGCGCTACCTGCCGGAGATTTGGGCGCAGGGCTATCTGCGCCATACCTGGCCGGAGGGAGATCCGCAAGCCGGGTCGATGCTCTTCGCCCACCTGGTTCCCGAGACGTGGCGAGCCATCGACTACCACGACCAGTACGTCGCCTTCCTCGGCGGGCGCCGCGGGGCGGACGCCGGCTGACCCGGCCGCATGGAGGGGTATGCGCGATCTGACCGATGCTTTCCTTGAACTGATCCGCAGGACATCGACCGACCTGCCGCCGGACGTCGAGCGCGCCCTCCAGCAGGCCCTTGAGCGCGAGCAGCCGGGCTCAGCAGCCCACAACGCGCTCGAGACCATCCTGGAGAACGTAGCGCTGGCGCGGCGCGGTTCGTCCCCGATCTGCCAGGACACCGGCACGCCGATCTTCACCGTCCACCATCCGGCCGGATGGAGCACGCGTGCGCTGCGCCACCAGATCCGGGAGGCCGTCGCCCGAGCCACCGGCCTGGCCTACCTTCGCCCGAATGCCGTGGACTCGCTGAGCGGCAAGAACAGCGGCGACAACCTGGGCGACGATGCCTTCCCCACCCTGCACTTCGAGGAGGTCGAAGGGGAAACCCTCACCGTCGATTTGATGCTGAAGGGCGGCGGGTGCGAGAACGTCGGCGCGCAGTACTCGCTGCCTCACAGCGGGCTCGGCGCCGGCCGGGATCTGGAGGGCGTGCGCCGAGCGGCGCTCGACGCTGTGCACCAGGCGCAAGGACAGGGCTGTGCCCCCGGCGTGCTGGGCATCGCCATCGGCGGGGACCGCGGCTCATCTTTCCTGGCCTCCAAGGCCGTGCTCCTTCGGCCGCTGGATGATGTCAACCCCGATGCGGCGCTGGCCGACCTCGAGGCTCGCCTGCTTCGCGAAGCGAACGAACTCGGGATCGGCCCGATGGGTTTCGGCGGTGCGACGACCGTGCTGGGCGTCAAGGCGAGGGGCATGCACCGCCTCCCGGCCAGCTACTTCGTTTCGGTGTCCTACATGTGCTGGGCCCATCGCCGCAGGCGGATGGAGGTCGAGGGTGACACCGTTCGCTATCTCGATCGGAGCGAAGCATGATCGAGCTGACGCTGCCCCTGCGCGACGCCGCCGTCCGCGAGCTACACGTCGGTGACCCAGTCTCGCTGCACGGCGTGATGGTCACCGGACGCGACGCGGCCCACAAGTGGCTGGTCGAGACGTTCATCCGCAAGACGCGCCCGCCGCAAGACGACGACGCGCAGGCCGTCGCGGCACTGACGCCGCTCCTGGCTGGCGGGGCGATCTACCACTGCGGCCCGGTCGTCGCCGGGCTGGAGACTAATGCCTACCGCTTCGTGGCCGCCGGTCCAACGACCAGCAGCCGCGAAGAGCCCTACCAGGCAGACGTCCTGCAGCACTTCGGCGTGCGGGCGGTGATCGGCAAGGGAGGCATGGGAGCGCGCACGCTGGCCGCCTGCCAGGCCGGGCCGGCGGTCTATCTGCACGCCATCGGCGGCGCGGCCACGCTGATCGCGCAGACGGTAACCCGCGTCCTCGGGGTTTACAAGCTGGACTTCGGTGTGCCCGAGGCGCTGTGGGTGATCGAGGTGCGGGGCTTCCCGGCGGTGGTCACCATGGACGCACACGGCCGCAGCCTGCACGCCGAGATCGAGGCGCGCTCGCGGGCCGCCCTCGACCGGTTGTTCACCACTTAGTCCGGCGCGTGGCGCTCCCCGCGCAACTGCCGGTCGGATCGTCCGGCGCGGTATCGCATCTGGGAAGACGGCTCCCCACTGACGGACTCTGCATGTTACCCGTACAGCCTCGCGGTCCGACAGGAGCAGGGGCGCCAATGCGCCCCCGTTTGACTGAGGTAGCACACGAGCGAGTGTGTGACTGGCCGGATGAGTAGGGTCAGGCTTCGCCGAGCCCCGGCACGCGATGGCGGACCCAGCTCGGCGGCGCGATCGCGCAGGCTAACGAGACCGATCCTCCGAGTGCCAGCCCGGCAGCACTGCCAACCCATACCGGGAGAGACAGGAACGCCGTCAGGAAACCCGGCCCCAAGAACAACACCAGGCACAGCGGCAGGTAAATCAAGCTGACGATCGCCGAGAGCAGCCCTACGCTTCCCCGGACCATCTGACGCGGGTCCTCCCAGTCCATCTTCGCCCCGAGCACCCCAAAGGCGATGTTGATCCCGGTAGCGCCTGCCAGGCACAGAGCAACGACGGCCATCTCGAACGCCGTCGTTCCGATTCCGGACTTCTGCAATAGGGAGAGGATCAAGAGGAAACCCCAGCCCAACGCTGCGGCCGGCAAGTAGGCGACCAGGAATTTCGCCGCCAGCAGATCTGCGGGACGCAGCGGCGCCGACTTGAGCAGCCAGTAGCTTCGCCCTTCCTGAGAGAAGCCCATCCCCGCCAGCCGTCCAAGCAGCGACCATCCGATGAACAGGGCAATGCCCATGCCGCCATACGAAAGCGCCGTGCGCATCGCCTCCATCGCCCACCCCGGCGCTTCCCCGCGCCCGGGATCGGGGACGCCACCGCTGCGCACCAGCATGATGGCGTAGACGATACCCAGGATCAACGGTGTGACCAGCTGCGACATGTTGCGTAAGTCCCGGCGCAGCGTACGGAAATCCTTGAGCACCAGGCCCTGGATGGCCGGCGGGATTCCGCGCACCTGATTCCCCCAGGAGGCCGGTCGGGCCGCCGCCTTCTTCTTTCCGCCCGCCTGCATGCGCGCCCATCCCGAGTAGTACAGCCGCTCTCCCGCCGCCAGCGTCGCAGCGAAGACGGCGGCCGACAACCCCAGCACGAGCGTGAGCAGCCCGGCCGCCTCCAACCAGCGCCCTTCGCCGAGACGCATCAATCCCCGGCCGGCCCAGCTCAGGGGCGACCAGGAGGTGTCCAGGCGGACGACGACCTGCAGCGCGCGGCTGGCCTGGCCGGCCGAAAGGCGATTGAAGTTGGCGATCTGTCCCGATTGAGAGCACAAGATCGAGACGACGGCGCCGAGCAGACCAAGCACCTCAGCCACTCGCCTGGCCGGAACCACGCGGACCGTCAGCATGACCAGCGTGCTGGCAATCCCGGCTGCGGCCAGGGCCAGCGCGAGCATCACCGCAATCACCATAGGGTAGTAGAGCGGGCTGTAGCCGCCGGCAGCCCCGATCCCGAACAACAAAGGCAGACCCACCAGGCCGATCAATCCGAGGTTGGGCAGAATAGCCTGCAGCAGCTTGGAGACGAACACAGCGCGATGCGGGATCGGCGCACTCAACAGGAAGTCCATGTCCCCCGCCAAGTACAGCGCCTGCAGGAGCACACCGAAGCTCGTGAACAGGATGCCCAGGAACGCCCCGCCGAGAACCAGGGAGGGCAGGCTGTCCAGGAGGGCACCGATGTCCCCGGCCATGCCGGCGAACTCCGGTGAGCGGATCAAGCCCAAGGACAACCAGCTCAGGGCAAACAACCCTCCCAGAAAGACGATCAACACCAGTCCCAGGATGATCGTCCCGAACTTGCGGCGGGGAGTCGATCGGCGGAAGCCGCGCAGCAGAGTCTGCAGCCGCAGGCGGAGCAGCGTGGAAACGGCCGGCCAGAGCCCCAGTCCGGCTGAGGCAGCCGTCTCGCTCATTCAAGCACCTCGGCGATGGCGGCGTACTCCGCGCCTCCGGTCAGGCTGAGGAAAATGTCCTCCAGGCTCGCCTCCGTCCTTCCCTGACCCCGCAGTTCTGTCATCGTCCCCAAGGCGATTAACCGGCCATGGTCGATGATTCCGATCCGGTCACACATGTGCTCGGCGATTTCGAGAATGTGGGTGGAGAGGAAGATCGCCGCGCCCCGCTCGGCCATCTGCCTGAGGATGTCCTTGATCAGCCGTGCAGACCGCGGGTCGAGGCCTACCGTCGGCTCGTCCAGGAGGAGCACCCTGGGGTCGTGCACCAAGGCTGCCGCCAGGGCGGTCTTCTGGCGCATGCCATGGCTGTACGTGTCGATCGTGTCGTCGCCGACTCCGGCCAGGTCGAACATGCGCAGCAGTTCCTCGCCGCGCCGCGCCACCTGTGCTCGCTCGAGACCGTACAGGTCGCCGACAAACTGGAGCAGCTCACGCCCGGTGAGCTTGGGGTACAGGTTGGGCTCGTCGGGAACGAAACCGGTCGTCGCTTTGGCCCGGATCGGCTGGGCCTGCACGTCGTACCCCCCCACGGATACGCTGCCGCCGGACGGCTTGAGCAACCCGACGATCATCCGGATGGTGGTCGTCTTCCCGGCGCCGTTCGGCCCCAGGAAACCGAAGATCTCGCCGGGCTGGACTCGAAGGTTGACGTCATCCACGGCTAGCTTGTCGCCGTAGCGCTTCACCAGGTGCTGCGTTTCAAGGAGAGGGCCGGCTGAATCCATGATGTGACCTCTGATGAAGGCCCGGGCAAAGGGTCTGCGTATTCTAGGTGGCCAGGATTATGCTACTTGATTGAATACCTCGCCCACCGACTTGCGCCCGCCCATTAGCCTGACATCTAGGAGACGGACGACCCGGGCGGCCGTCGGCTCCGCGCCCATCCGCTTAGGGGTGATCCGCGCCCGAGCTCCCGAGAAGGGACGGGAACTGCTCTCGATGGTCACTTCGCGGCTGAACTGCGAGGAGGTCACGGTCGAGAACCCTCGTCGCACTCTCCGTCCCCAGATCTGTTCCAAGGTACGTCCCTCGCTCCAATCCGGCCCCACCAATACCACGGGCGAGACAGGCTCCCGGCGAGTGGGTGCGCCTCGTGGGATGGGCCGAATGCGATCGTTGCACAACCCGCGCGTGGTCCGCGTGCTTCCACTCGCGCTCCGCATGGCCTATGGATGCATGCGGTGGTCCCCCAACGGGCCGCTATCGAAATGCAACTTCCCGTCATCCCACCCTGTATGGTTGTCTACGCGTATTCCATCTGATGCACGCGCCGCGTGCCCTGGCATCTGGGAGGTTCCATGGCCGATATCCTGGCTCTCTTCGGTGTGATCCTACTCGTAGGCGCGGCGCTTTCCGGGCTGCTCACCACCCACTGGCTGCTATTCCCGGGCCGTGTTGCGGCCGCCGCGACGAACCTGGAGCAGCATCCCTGGCGCTGCCTGCTGCTCGGCGCCGGGATGGGGCTTGTGGTCGCGCTCCCGGTCCTCGTTCTCATGGCCTTCCCGGCTGGAGTGACCCAGTTCCTCGCTTGGGTCGTGATGGTCGCAGCCCTGGCGGTATCCGGCATCGGCACGGCCGGGCTGGTTCTCCTGTTGGCCGGTCGGATACGATCCAGGGGTGGTCCAGGTTGGAGCGAACTGGGCGCCTTTGTCCGCTCATCCCTTGTGCTCGAGCTCGCAGCGGTCCTCCCCATCGTTGGTTGGTTCGTCGTCCTGCCGTTGGTCATCCTCGGCTCCTTCGGAGCGAGTCTTCACGGCCTGCGTCGGCCAATCCCCGCCGACTCCTCGCGGCCAGCAACGGCTGCGAGCCAGGCCTGACCCGCCGCCCGCATGACACTGAACCGCCGCGATTTCCTGCGTCTGGTCGGAACCCTGGCCCTGAGCGTCTCGGTAAGCGGCTGTGTCGAGCACGGACGGCTCACCGGGCGGGTCCTCTCCGCCCTGAACGCCTCTGGAGCCGGTGGGGTCGTCCGACCCGCCGCTCTCCCCGGACGATCACGCGATCCTGTGTCGGCTGACGTACGGGCCGCGCCTCGAAGACCGGCGCCGGATGGCCGAGATCGGCCGACTGGCTTGGGTCGAAGAGCAGCTCAGCCCCGAGACGCTGGCCGATTCGCCTGCCGACCTTCGGCTGCGCGCATACCCTTCGCTGAAGATGTCCGCCGGTGACCTGTTCGACCTGAGCGACAAACTATTCGATGAGCAGGATCGGCAGACGGTCCCGTCCGAGTTGCGCCAGGCGACGCTGCTGCGACGGGTGCTGAGCCGGCGCCAGGTATATGAGCGAATGGTCGACTTCTGGACTGACCACTTCAACATCAGCGTCGACAAGGGTGACTGCTGCTACTTGAAGACCGTCGATGACCGCGAGGTCATCCGGCAGCATGCCTTCGGCCGGTTCGCCGACCTGCTCAGCGCCTCCGCCCACTCTCCCGCCATGCTGGTCTACCTCGACAACCAGGCCAACCAGAGCGGCGCGCCCAACGAGAACTATGCCCGGGAGGTGATGGAACTGCACACGCTCGGCATCGACGGCGGGTATAGCCAGCAGGATGTCGAGAACCTCGCTCGCTGCCTGACCGGGTGGTCGGTGAAGGAGCACTTCTGGCGCGGCGAGTTCCGCTTCGACCGCCAACGGCATGACGACAACCCCAAGCAAGTGCTGGGTTTGACGATTGAGCCACAGGGTCAGGTGGAGGCCGAACGCGTGCTCGCCCAGCTTGCCGATCACCCCAGCACTGCCGTGCACCTGGCACGCAAGCTGGCTGCAAGCTTCCTCGCGGATGATCCACCAGCCTGGTTGGTGGACCGCACGGCAAGGGCATTCTCGGCCAGCGGCGGCGACCTGCGCACGACGCTGCGCACCCTCCTGCTTGACGGCCTGAGCGTCATGCGCCCCAAGTTCAAACGCCCGCAGGATTTCGTCCTGTCCTGCCTGCGCCAGCTCCAGGTCCAGATGGACGAGCCGGCCGCGCTCCTCGAGCCCCTGGAGCGGATGGGGCACCTGCCCTTCGCCTGGCCGACGCCCGACGGGTATCCGGACCTGGCTGAGGCGTGGATGACCACACTCATCCCGCGTTGGCAGTTTGCCGGGGACCTGTCGCGCGGCGATATCGCCGGCCTGCGCGTGCCGATCGAAGCCGTGCTCGATGTCGGCTCCGGGCTGCCTGGCGCTCTACAAGTCCTGGCGGATCTGCTCTTCGGGGTGACAGACGATTCGACACGCGTGGATGCCATGGCCGGAGCGCTGACCGAGATCGGGATCCGGGATGAAGCAGACGCCCTGAGACTGGCCGCGGCGGGCTGGATGGGCTCACAGGAGTTCCAGTGGCGATGACCCGCGGTGCGGTTTCGGGCCTTGTCGCCGCTGCAACCAGACGCACAGAGAGGCGGGTCGCATGACGCGTTTCCCGCAAACCAGACCGGCGCTCTACGCCGCAGGTCCGCGGTGGTGGCTGGCGGACCCACCCATCGGGGATGTGCTCGTGGTCGTCTTCCTGCGCGGTGCGGCCGATGGGCTGAATATCGTCGTGCCCACTGGCGATCCGGCGTACTACCGCCTGCGCCCGTCGTTGGCCATCGCCCCGCCGGACGCGACGCGTGTGCCGCGTCTTGAGCGCGCCCTGGCGCTGGACGCCCAGTTTGGCCTCCACCCCGCGCTGGCACCGCTGATGCCGGCCTGGCAGGCGGAACAACTCGCCGTGGTCCATGCGTGTGGTTCGCCCGATGAGAGCCGCAGCCACTTCCGCGCCATGGCGTTGATGGAACGCGGTCTGGCCATTGAAGCCGGCCCGGCATCGGGGTGGGTCGCCCGGCTTCTCGCGAGCCGCCCGTCGACGGACGCCTCGCCGCTGCGTGCGCTGGCGTGGGGCAGCTCGCTGCCGCGCAGCCTGGCCGGCGTGGGGGCGGTGTCTACGCTTCGTGACCTGGCCGAGACGCGCCTGGCGTCGGCTCCATCCCAGGGCAACAACCTGCGCACGATCATGGGCAGGCTGTACTCCCACGCGCCGGGACCGTTGGGTGCCATCGGGCGTGAGACCCTTCAGGTTGTGGATCGCCTGGAACAGGCGACGTCCGAAGGACTTTCGGCACTCCCTTACCCGGAAACGGATTTCGGCCGCGGCTTGCGCCAGACCGCGCTGCTGATCAGGATGCAGCTCGGCGTGCAGGCCGTAGCGCTCGATCTAGGGGGGTGGGACACGCACTTCGCTCAGGGGGGGTCAGCAGGTTGGATGGCTCGCCTGCTCGACGAACTCGCCAGCGGCCTGGCGGCGTTCCATGCCGATCTCGGACAGGCGTGGGATCGCACAACGCTGGTGGTCATGACCGAGTTCGGCCGGCGGGCGCGCGAGAACGGCAGCCTGGGAACGGATCACGGCCATGGCAGCGTGATGCTGCTCATGGGCGGGCACGTCGCCGGGGGCCGCGTCCACGCGCAGTGGCCCGGCCTCGACGACAGTCAACTGGTGGGGCCGGGCGACCTGGCCGTCACCACCGACTTCCGCGACGTTCTGGCCGAGCTGTGCCAGCGACGGCTCGGCGTACCCGCCGTTGGGGAGATCTTCCCCGGGTTCTCGCCCGCGCCTCGCGGCTTGTTCACCGGGTAGGAGGCCCGGCGAGGGATCCCGCGCGGCCGAAGGGGACTACTCGCCGCTGACGTACTTGAACGAAAGCTTGACCTTCGTCCGGTACGCCAGGACCTTACCTTCCTCGATCTGCATGTCCAGCTCGACGACTTCGGCCACGCGCAGGTCCCTGAGCGACTTGGACGCCGTCTCCACGGCGGCCTTGGCCGCCTTCTCCCAGGACTCGGTCGACGTGCCGACCAGTTCGATCACTTTGTAGACGCTGTCGGTCATGGGGATTCCCCTCTCATGTATGAATGCCCGGCCATCTGAGATTCCTCAAGCGCGGCGCGCCGGCACCAGGCACGCCTTGTCTGCTGCTACTACTTCACGGGAAGGCCCTTCTTGTGATGGAAGAAGCTCCACTGGATGTACGCCTTCTCCGCGGGAATGATGCCGAACTCATACGCGCTGTTCTGGGCATATTCTCCCCCCCGCATGTAGTCACTGCCTGCGCCTCGATCAAGCATCTCCTGGATCGTAATGGGCGGGGATCCCGAGAAGCCGTGGACCAGGATACTCGTGTAGTTGGGTGCCGAGGGGCTCGCATCACTGATCTCGACGCACTTCTCCTCCTCGCTGTCCCATCGCTCCCCGTGCGCGCCATACGTGATGCTTGCCGTGCCTCCCTCCGGCTGAAGGTCTCCGACCGTGAAGGTGTATCCATCGTATCGACCGTCGAACTTGAGGGTCACGCTGCCGCCCTGGCCAGAATGGGTCAGGTAGTTGTGGCAGCCGTGACTGTCGTATTCTCCATACCTCACCTCGCCGAAGTCGAGCTTCACAATGTCCTCGCCCGTCAGCACGTAGGTCTGGATGTTGGTGGTCATCGTGACCGTGTGGTTCTCAAACCAGCTTCCACCCGACTCCAGCGCCCAGTCCAGGCCACCAGGCGGAGAGGACGACGTCATGAACCAGACAGAGATCGTGCCCAACCAGATATCGCAGTCAAACACGCTCTTCATCTTCTGGAGCATGTCAGCGGCCTTGGGCGAACCCAGGCTGGTCAGCAGGTCGTACATCTTGGCCATCTCCTGCAGCCGGCCGCAGTCACTCTCCTTCAGCAACTCATCGGCCGCCTTCTCCGCAGTAGCCTTCGCCTCCTCTATCAGCTCGTCGGCGATGGGCTGGTTCCCCGTAGCGATCGCCAGATCGGCCGCGGCCAGGAGATGCGAAACACCTGACCCGTCGGGGTGAGCGGCGGCGTATGCTTCGGCCGCATCGGCCAGGGAAACAAGCCGGCTGGTCATTCCGGCTTCCCACTCAGGACTGACCGTCCCTGTTGTCTCAACCTCCCACTGCCCGCGCTCGATCCAGATCTTCACATCGATCATGGCCACTTGATACGCCTGATCCTCGCCGTCAGCGAACGGGAGGAGCAGGTGCTTGGCTGCACCCGGCGCCAGGCTTGCCTCCTCGCCCGGGCCAAAGAAGCCAACCAGCGGCGAGAATTGGGGGACAGCGCACAGCAGCGCGCCCTCCTCGCCCGGCGTGCATGCCCCGGCCTGGACCTCCCACATGCCCTTCTCCGGGTCGAAGATCGCCATCACAGGGTCCGCGGCAGGCAGACTCGCGTTCGGGAGCAGCTTGAGGGCGAGGGTCTTGCCGGAGGCGAGAGGAACGGCCTCCAACTGGTCCGACGACGCCTCAACGGCAATTGCCAGCTTCAACTCCAGAGCTTCACCCGAGTTGAGCTCGGCAGGGTACGGTCCCACGTCCAGCAGATCGTAGACTGCTGTCTCGAGGTAGGCGGGGAGCGTGGCCACATCGTCACCCGACAGCCTGATCTCCCCAACCGGAGCGGCCGCATCGCCCAGCCTCTGCACAACCTCCTCGCCGGACCCAAGAGGTTGGAACGAACTGAAAGGAGTGAGGCGGGTTTCGAAGAAGGCAGTCCCACCGATGGCCTCCCCGGGTTTGACATACCCGGTCGCATATCCCAGGGACCGCACTTCGAGCCAGCCGCTCGCGCTGCCGGTCAGGTCACCCGATACCGTGCCGCTGCGGTCGGCAGTCTCTCCAGCGACGGATGCGAACGCCACCGGCGCGCCGTCCGGGTCAAGCACGAAACCAAGAACAGCGGGCGCCTCGCCCGCCTCCAGCGGAGCTGCACCTTCTCCCGCCCCTTGCTCGCCGGCTTCATCGCCGGCTTCCTCACCGGCTGTCGGCAGCATGCCCGAGAGGGCGTTGCACGAAAGTGAGAGGGCGGACAATGCGGCGACGAGCGTCATGAGCATTGGCTTCCGACAAGATCGGGGTGTGCTGCACGTGGTCATGGCAAGTTCCTTTCGAGCGCGGAGAGTAGCGCGGGGATCCCCACCACCTTCAACAATACAGCCGCTGGCTGCTCAGGGTCAACTCACGAACGGCTGCGTGGCAGGGCACGCACGATGGGCACCCTTCCCTATAGGGTCTAAAACGCCTTGTTATCACCCGACCGGGCTCCCCGGCGCGTGCCGCACTTGCGTGTGGCCGACGTGGGCAGCGACAAGTGAAGTACATGCTGGCCTTGTCCCCACTCGCGGTCCGGCGCTCTCTCTCGCGAGTGTAACGATGTGCCGACCGATGGACGACCGTGCAATCAGCGTGCGTCAAGGCAAGCTCCCATCCGAAGGGACACGATCGTTCGGCTCAGCGCGCGGGGGCGATGGAGAGGCCACCCTTGGGAGGATGGGAGTCATGGGGAGTAGTTAGTACGGCTCAACCGCGAGGGCTGATTCCCCTCCCCTCGGTCGAGCCGGCCCCGGGCGGCAAGCGACAGGCGCTATCGACGTTCCGCCTGCGCAGCCTGCGAAGACCTCGCGCGGCGGGCGCCCACAGGATCGCTGCCCAACCCGAGACCGTCGGTGAATGGCGCGCGCTCTTCCTCACCGCCTTTGGGGCAGACTGCCAGCCAAGCTCGCCCTGCCCGCGCAACATCTACGCATCTTTCCGCCTGCGGGAGGGTTGTGTCGGGAGTAGATCGACGCTACGCTTAGCGATCCCCGGGATGAGACACGTGGCCAACGAGTTGAGATTGCGGGCCCGCCTGGAGAATATCCTTCCGCCCGGCTGGCTCCCCTACCTGCTCCACCTGCGCCCGAGGGCCTGGCCGATCGTGGCGGCGCACATGAGCGTCGGGGTCCTGCTCGCCCTCGGCCCGGCCTTCACCGCCGAGAGCCTGCGCCGCTGGCTGCTGGCCGCCGTGGCCTGGGGGATCCTGGGAAACGGCGGCACGCTGGCCATCAACTCGGTCTTCGATCGGGATGAGGGCGACATCGGCTACCTGGACAACCCTCCGCCCGTGCCACGTCATTTGCTGGCCTTTTCGCTGATCTTTCTGCTTGCCGGCTGGGCGTTGGCCGCCACGTTAGGGGGGATGTTCCTGGCCGCCTACAGCCTGTGTCTGGCGATGTCGCTCCTGTACTCGGTCCCGCCCATCCGGGCCAAGGCGCGCGCCGGATTCGATGTGCTGATCAACTCGGCCGGCTTCGGAGGCCTGACGGTCTTCGCCGGCTGGGCAGCCCTCGGCCGGCCGGTCACTTCGCCCATCGTGGCCGTTGCCGTCGGTTTCTTCTTCCTCTTCGCCGGGTTCTATCCGCTGACGCAGATCTATCAGATGGACGAAGACCGCTCGCGTGGCGACTCGACCCTCGCCCTTTCACTCGGCAGGCGCAACGCCATTCTCTTCGCGCTGGGGGCCGTCAGCCTGGCCTCCATCTTGTTCCTTGGCGAGGCCTGGGCTCATTTCCGCACCTGGCGTTCGATCCTTCTGGTGGCCGCGCTGGCGCTGTGGTACGTTCTGCTGCTTGGCTGGCTGCGCCGATCGGCCACAGCCGAACGAGCCTACGAACAGCGCGGCTTCTACACCGCCCTGTGGATCTGGGCCCTGACGGATGTGGCGATGGTCGTTGCGATGACCCCCGTTTTCTAGCCAGCGCGCCTTCAAGATCCCACCCGTACCGCCCCACCCCGAACCCGTTCCGCCAACGGCGGACGACCCGCCTGGCTGCGGGCGGACGCCTGGCATTGAGCTCGGTTCACGCCGCGGTGCCGCGAAGTCTCGCCGGTGAATCCGGCACAACCCGCCGTGCACACTCCCGGAAATGCGGCGGGGGCGCATCGACTGCGCCCCCGCTTATGTTCGTACACGTCGAGCCACGATGCCGTTCGCGGCTAGTGTTTGGCTTGCGTCTCCAGTTCATCCAGCATGTGCAGGTCGCGCTGCAGCGACCGGTAACGGGCGAGCATGCTGATCACCAGCACGGCGATACATCCCAGGATGACGCCGTAGCCGAGCAGCATGTAGTTGAACGTCTGGGCCGGTCCTTCGAGAGCCATGGTCTATGCTCCTTGTTGTTTGCGCTCGCCCGGTTAGGCCGAGAGCAGCTTCATCTTGCGTTGTTCCACCGCCTCGGCCAACGCCTGCATGCGCACACGGTGCCACAGCAGCACGATGTAGAGCAGGGTGAACACGAACAGACTGAACAGGAAGGTCTGCAGCATCGGCGGTGTCATGTCGAACGTCCCCTGCGCCGTCGGATCATTGTTGCCCACCACCACCGGGTGGATCGTGCGGAAGATGCGGATCGACAGGAAGGTCAGGGGCACGCTCAAGAAGCCGATGATGGCATAGACGGCGCCGAAGCGCGCCCGGCGGTCCGGGTCCTCGATGCCCTGGCGCAGCAGCAGGTAGGCGATGTACACCAACTCCATCACGCTGGCCGTGACCAGGCGCGGGTCCCAGGTCCACCAGGTGTTCCAGATCGGGCGGGCCCACACCGAGCCGCTGATCAGGTTGGCCAGCGTGAAGGCGAGGCCGATCTCGACCGATGCCAGGCCGACGGCGTCCCAGCGCCGGCTGCCGCGCAGCAGATGGATCACCCCCGCGACGGCGGCCACCAGGAAGGCCAGTGCACCCACCCAGCCGGAGGCGACGTGGAAGTAGAACACGCGCTGGACGTCGCCCATCACGGCCTCGCGCGGCGCATAGAACAGCGTCATCAGCAGGGCCACCGCAAACAAGCCGGCGGAGACCCAGGTAAGCACTTTGAGCGTTCTCGGCATCGGCTGCATGTCCTTCTCCTTCACTCCGGTCTGGCGGACCACCGCGCCGGGCGAGGCAGGTCCGCCTGGCACTCTACTCCTCGACGACGAAATCGAACAGCATGAAGGCCGCGGCGGTAAAGATCACGTCGTAGGCGATCAACAGATTCAGCCACGGCCAGAGCTCGGCCGCCTCCAGTCCCAGCAGCACGGCATTCGTCGCCTTGACGGCCGAGATCAGCACCGGCAGCACAACCGGGAACAGCAGGATCGGCAGCAGCACATCCCGGGTGCGAGCCTGGACGGCCATGGACGCCAGCAGCGTCCCTACGGCAGCGTAACCGATCGAGCCCAGCAGCACGACCCCGACGAGGCCGGGATGGAACAGGTTGACGTTGTACAGGAGACTGTAGGCCGGCAGGACGATCGCCTCGACGATCAGCATGAACGCCAGGTTGCCGAGTGCCTTGCCGAAGTACAGCGCGCTGCGGTCCACCGGCGCCAGCAGCAATCCGTCCAGGCAGCCGCGATCCCGCTCGACAGCCATCGAGCGGTTCAGCCCCAGCGTTCCGGCGAAGGCGAAGGTCACCCACAGCACGCCCGACGTGACCGTCTGGCGTGTGGCCAGATCCAGCTCGAGAGCGAAGTTGAAGATCAGGATGACCAGCAGGGCAAAGACCAGCATGCCGCTGAGAAGCTCGCGGCTGCGAAGTTCCGCCGCCAGGTCCTTCCACACCACAGCGCCCACCGCCCGCAGGTAGCCGCGGGCGCGGTCGACGGCGCGCGAGGAGGTAACCGCGCTAGTCATGCGTCACCCTGCGGTACAGGTCGATCAGGCCGGCGGAGGTGATCTCGGCCTGCGGCACGCTGGCGGCGATCACGCCCCTGGAGAGCACGTCGATCCGCGTCGCCAGATCGGCGGCGCGCGGCAGGTCATGCGAGGTCATCACCACCGTGCGGCCGCCGGCGGCTACGTGGCGCAGGAGTTCATCCAACATGGCGCTGGCATCCTGGTCCAGCCCGGTATACGGTTCGTCGAGCAGCATCACCTGTGGATCGTGCAGCAGTGCCCGCCCGATGGCCAGCCGCTGCTGCATGCCGCGCGAGAACTGGCGCACGAGGTCGCGGCGCCTTGGCGCCAGGCCCACCGATTCCAGCGCCTGGCGGGCGCGGCTGGCGCCGTCGCTCAGCCCGTACATCCGCGCGTAGAAGCGCAGGTTCTCCTCGGCCGTCAGCTCGCCGTACAACAAGGGTTGGTGCGAGACGACGCCGAGCAGGCGGCGCACCTCGCTCGCCTGGCCGGGAAGGGTGTAGCCGGCGACGCGCACTTCGCCCAGCGTCGGGCGCGAGAGCGACGCCAGGATGCGCAGCATCGTCGTCTTCCCGGCGCCGTTCGGCCCGAGCAGGGCCACGAACTCGCCCGGCACGGCGCGGAAGTCGAGGCCGCGCAGCACCGGCTTGAGGCCGAAGGTCTTGACCAGCCGACGGACTTCGATCATGGGCTAGCGCATCTGCTCCCGCAGTTGGCGTTTGAGCGCCTCGCGCCGCGTGCGGTGCTCGGCGGCGTCGATCTGCCCGGCGTCCAGGGCGTCATCCAGTTCGGCGATGGCGCGCAGGAGCGCCTCGGTCTGGTCTGCCTCGGGTGAAACGGCGACGGAGTCGCGGCGGGCGCTCCTGGCCGAAGGGCGGAACCACCACAGCCCGCCGAGGATCACCAGCACCCCCAACACCGCCAGGCCGATGGCGGTGTTCGTCCAGCCGCCGGTGCCCGTCGACGAGGCAGCGGTCTGCGGGCTCCCGCTGAGCTCGAACTCCAACGCCTGGCCCGCCGTGATGGCTCCACCGGCATACGAATGAACTGCCTGGTCGCCCATCTGCAGCTGGCCCTGATCCTGGAGCCCACCGCCCTCTGCCGTCACCCCATTCTGAGGCAGCAGGACGACGACGGCCTGAATCGGCTGTGTCGATGGCTGCCGGAAGGTGATCTTGCCGTCATAGGGTAGGCGGTAGCTGAAGATGAACTGCGACGTCCCCGATCCGGGGACCACCGGCTGCGTGTCGCCGAATCCGTCGGCGGTCAGGATGTAGCGGTCGCCGATCGACCCGTCCTCGAATCCCAGATCCGTCGCGCCCTCCGGGAGCGACACTTCGAGCGTGCCGCGCGACGGCGCCGCCACCACGGTGCGGTCTCCAGCGTTGGAGACCACCCACAGTTCGATCACCTGCACCTGGTCGGCGGCGGAGAAGTCGAACAGCACGTGCAGGCGCTCGATGGTAAGCGCTGCCGGATCGGTCGTCGTCTCGAAGACGGTGACCGGCATGTCCAGCGGCGCGAGGTCGCCGGTCAGATGCGCCCCGTCCGAGAAGTACAGCACGTCCTGGTAGCCCACCGTCACGCCGTAGATCCGGCCCGCCACCACCGGGACGTCGGAGAATGCGTAGCCCCCATCCGCCGCCACGCTGGACGACTGGGTGTACGCCTCCTGTTCCCCGTCGAAACCAGAGAGCGTGATCTCGAGGTCGCCGGGCAGGTCTCCACCCGGTGAGCCGTTTGTCACCGTTCCCCGGATCGTGCCGACTGCCGACACCTGCTCCACCGGCGCCTCGGGCTGCTGGGCTTCCCAGGCCATCGAGCGGACGAATGCGGCCAGCGACCACACGTCGTCCTCGGTGAGCTGCTCACCGTAGGCCGGCATGGCCGGCGGGCTTCCGGCCTGGATCGAAAGGGCCAGCTCCGTCAGCGATTGCTGATCAATCAGCCCCGGAACCAAGAAGCTGGGTCCGCTTCCGGCTCCGCCCTGGGCATCCCCATGGCACGCCGCGCAACCCTGCGATCCATACAGCTCCTCGCCGCGTGCCCGTGCCTCCGCCGTCGTACCGAGCGTCAGCGCATAGGCGACGGCGTCCCAGCGTTCGGCGTCGCTGAGGCTGGCAAACGCCGGCATCAGCCGGTCCATGCGGCCGTTGGTCACGACCTCGTACCACGCAGACGGCCGGGCATCCCGGGCAATCTGCGGGTCGCCAAGTTTGGGAGGTGCGCTGGTCAGGTTGGCGGTCATCGCTCCGTCGGATTGACCGGTGAGGCCGTGACACGGTGCGCACTTCTCCTGCCAGATGGACTGGCCGCGGGCCAGGTCGATCCCCTCCGCGGCGGTCACTGCGGGGAGGGTGGGGGCTGCCGCCGGTGTGGCGGGGCCGGCGGTTACCACGCCCGAGTCGGTCGGGGCGAGCGTCGCCGGAGGTACCGTCGCGGCCGCCTGCGCCGTGGCGAGTCCCGGCGGCGGAGTGATGTCGCCGGCCAGCGAGCACCCGGCCAGCACGAACGTCAGGACGATGAGAGTGGCCGCGGCAGACCTCACGCTCCAGCCTCCTGCAGCACGGGCGCACCGCACCGGGCGCAAAACCGATCGTGCGGCTGGAGTGACTGACCGCAACGCGTGCAGAAGCTGGCCGCGCCCGTCGTCGCTGCGCCGCGCCGGGCGGCCACGGCCGCCTCGATCGCCGCGTCAAGATCATCGGAACCGGGCGTGCTCTCCGCCGGGACCTCGCCCAGCGCGTCCAGCTCGCGCAGCACGGCCGAGCCGTGTGTCATCAGCGCCGCGCGCTGCGTCTGGAAGTCGTCCGCACCGATCTTGCCCATGGCCTGATCCATGTCGATCTCGCGGAGCATGGTCAGGATCTTGTCGCGCTCAGCCTGAAGCGCCGAGAGCTGGTGATCGTCAGCCGTCGCGCCCGAAACGCGCCTGTCCAACAGGGGCCGCGCCAGGAACGCCACCACCAGCAAGCCCAAGCCGGTCATGATCAGGAAAGAACCAAGGTCCATGATGCCAGTCCATCGTGCCGGTTCGGCCGACGCCGACCCCGGCGGTTGGTTGGGGCGCCCGTCTACGGCGCCTGCGCGGCCCGGATCGCCTGGACGATTTCGTCCAGCGAGGTGTACGGCCCAATCTTGACGTGCGCCATGCGGCCGTCCGGCCCGAGGATGTATGTTTCGGGGACGCCGCGGATGCGGAAGGCCTGCGAGATGCGCGTCCCGAGGTCCGGCCCATTCGGATACGTGATGCCGAAGCGCTCGAGGTACGTCCTTGCCTCCGGCTCGGTGTCGACGTAGTTCACGCCCAGGAAGACCACGCCCTGATCCTTGAACTGCTGATAAGCCTGTTCGAGCTCGGCGGCTTCCTGCTCGCACGGCTTGCACCACGATGCCCAGAAGTTGATCAACACCACCTGGCCCACCAGGTCGGCGGTGTCGTACTCCACCCCATCGAAGGTGCGCAGGGTGAAGGGATCCGGCTTCGACCCGACCCCGACCGGCCCCTGTGTGCTGCGGATCAACCCGATGCCCAGCACCGCCAACAGCCCCAGGACTGCCACCCACACCAGGATGACCCCCCAGCGTCGCCCCGTCCCGGGGACACCCGGTGCGTTGGTTTGCGCTTCCGTCATGTGGCCTCCGCCCTTTCGCTTTCCGGAAAGACTTCCGAAATCCCAAGGATTTCGGAAGTCGGTTTGGACTAGCCTCGCCGTCGAAGCTCGTCTTCCAGGCGGCGAATGTATGGATCGTCGGCCGGCAGGGGTGTGGCGGGCGTGCTGGTCACCGCCGCGCGCCGCCAGCTGCGCAGGGCGCGAATGAGAATCGCGGCACCGGCCAGGAAGGCCGCCGGCGGAAGCACGTACACCAACCAGTTGAGGCCTGTGGCCGGCGGCGTCGCCAGGACGCGCGCACCGTACTGCTCGACGAAGTAGTCTTTGATCTGCTGCTCGCTCCACCCCTCCGACAGCTTGAGGCGGATGGTCTCGCGCCACTGGGCACAGGCCTGCGTGGGGCAGACATCCAGCGGGGTGTTCTCGCATACCGGGCAATACAATCCCTTGGCGATGGCGTTGACGTCATCGTCGGAGGGTGTCGGGCCTTGCGCGGCCGCTCCGCCGGCAAGCGCCAGCAATACGGCCGCCCCGAGGGCCAGCCCGATCAGCGCCAGGATGGTCGTGCGCATGGTGCCTCCCTCAGACGCGGGCCAACCCGGTGCGCGCTGCCGCCGGCTGGCGCACAGCCGCCGGCTCGCGATCCGGCCAGGCCGCCACGAGCGTGCCCAGGATGAAGATCAAACCGCCCATCCACACAAAGTTGACCAACGGGTTGTGGTAGATCTTAAAGGTAGCACCCTCGGCGGCGATGGGCTGCCAATCGACCAGCAGGACGTAGAAGTCGTCCTCGAGCGTCGAGCGCACACCCGGGATGGTCATCGGCTGCTGGCTCTCATAGTAGTAGTCGCGCCGCGGGTACAGTTCGCCCACCGGTCGGCCGTTCTTGTAGACCGAGACGACGGCCCGAGCCACATTCTTTCCGTCGGCGGTATCGAAAACCGACAGTGCATCGTAGGTCATGACGTACTTGCCCAGCGTGAGCTGTTCGCCGCGCGCCAGCGTCCCCTGCGTCTCGGTCTGGAACAGCTCGATCCCGATGATGCCCAGGGCCATGACCACCACGCCCAGGTGGATGATGTAGCCGCCGTAGCGCCGGCGATTGCGCCCGGCCAGCCGGCCGAGCGCCAACAGCAAGTTCTCCCCGTGCAGCTTGCGCCGAGCCAGCGCCCCGCGCCAGAACTCGTAGGCCACCACGGCCACGACGAAGGCGATCAGCCAGTAGGTCAGGATCGCCGGCAGGCTGCGTGCGCCCAGCGCGACGACCGCCAGCGCCACCGCCAGCGAGACGGCCAGCGGCTTCCACATCGCCCGCCCCAGGTTGGTCCACGACGTGCGACCGTAGACCGACAGCGGCGCCACACCCATCAGCAACAGCAGCCCCGCCCACAGCGGCCCGGTTGCCCGCTCATAGAACGTCGGCCCCACGGTCACCTTCTGACCGGTGAAGATCTCCGAGATCAGCGGGAAGATCACGCCCCAGAAACAGACCACCAGAATGCCCATGAACAGAAGGTTGTTGAGGGTGAACAGCGCTTCGCGCGAGAACATCGAGTCCAGATGGCTCTCGCCCTTCAGATCGGCCCAGCGGCTGATCAGGATGGAGAGCGAGATGACGAACGTCAGCCCGATGAAGGCGAAGAACATCGGCCCGATGGCGGACTGCGCGAAGGAGTGTACGGAGGACAGCACGCCCGAGCGGGTCAGGAACGTCCCGAAGATCACCAGCGAATAGGTCAGGATGATCAGCACCATGTTCCAGTGCTTGAGGATGCCGCGCTTCTCCTGCACGACCACCGAGTGCAGGAAGGCGGTTCCGGTGAGCCAGGGCATGAAGGCGGCGATCTCCACCGGGTCCCAGCCCCAGTAGCCGCCCCAACCCAGCACGTCGTACGCCCAGCGCCCACCGAGGATCAACCCGAGCGACAAGAACAGCCAGGCGACCAGCGTCCACCGTCGGGTGATGCGGATCCAGCGATCGTCGGTCCGCCGCGTGATCAGCGCCGCCATGGCGAAGGCGAAGGGGATGACGAACGACACGAAGCCCAGGTAGAGCATCGGCGGGTGGATGACCATGCCGGGGTGGCGCAGGAGCGGGTTCAACCCGCGCCCGTCGGTCGGCGTGAGGGCGACCGCGCCGGCGGGCTGGAACATCGCCCCCGCCTGCTCGCCTGCAGACGTCAGCCACAGCCGCACGAACGGATTCTCGAAGAAGACCGTCAGGCTCAGGAAGAAGGCCAGCGTGATCATCGTGACCACGATCACCCAGGGCAGGAACTCGCGATCCCGATCCCAGTTGCGAACGCTGGCGACGGTGGCGAACCCGGCCATCAGCCACGACCAGAACAGGAGCGAGCCGGCCTGCCCGCCCCACCAGGCGGTGACTCTCAGGTAGACCGGCATGGCGCTGCTGGTCGTCGAGGCCACGTACTGGATGTCATAGGCGCCGGTCACCAGCAGGTAGATCAAGCACAGCGACGACACGGTCAACAGCGGCCAGGTGAGCAGCATGGCGTGTCGCGCGCTCTCGACCCAGGCCGGCCGGTGACGCAGGCTGCCGAACGCAGCCATCCCCGCCCCATACAGTGCGACCACAAACGTCACCACGAGCGTGAAGAAACCTACGTTGGCTACCACGCGGTCACCCTCCACACAAAATCCCCGACCCCGGCGCAACCTTCCCGGCGGGGTCGGGGGGACACGATTGAAGGCTGAGCGATCCCTTGATCGATCCGGCCGGCGGAGAGTGCGAGGGAAACATCGATCCCGGCCGCATCGAGACGTTGGAACGTGTGTCGGCTACGCCCCGGAAGACTGGAGCGGAACCTCCTGTTCGTAGCGCGTTGGGCACTTGAGCAGGAGTTCACTCGCCTGGAAGACGCCGTCGTCGTCCATCCTCCCGGTCAGGATGGCCTGGGCCTCATTCCGAAGTAGATCCGGCTTCACGCCGATATAGACGACCTGCAGCCGGCGGGCGTTGGGATCGGAGACGGCCTGGTGCAGTACTTCGGCCAGCCCGCCGCTCTTCTCGATCGCATCGAGCTCGGCCGGGACGTTGGCGATCGTGAAGCGCAGCGTCAACGTATCCGCATCGTAGACGATCAATTCGCCGTCGACGGCGCCCGAGATCTTGAGATCCCGGCCGCGTACCGCATCGCCCTTCTCCGCCAGCTCGTCGATCGTCAGGTAGTACTGGGCCGAGGCCTGCGTGGACGAGGCGATCAGGTACACGATGGCGGCGACGATCAGCAAGCCGCCGATCAGGAACTTGGTGCGCCCGCCGGATCGCGCCGGCGCCACAGAGACATTTGTCATGCTGGTCCTCACCTTATGGATTCACCCGGCAACGATACTGGCCCAAGTGAACCTATCTTATCATGATGGGATAGCCAGGTGCCGATTCGTGGGCGGCTGCGGGCCGCAGACCGAACGGACGCTTCAACCGAAGTTTCCCACCCGATCATTAATGCTCAATGAGCCGTGAGGAGAAGATCGCTGAGGCCGGCGCTTTCACTCGAGGCACCCTCGGCCTCCTTGCGGCGTCCGTTGACGAACCGAGACGAACACTCGGCCTGCGCGTGCCGCCTGGCCCCTCAACCCTGCCCACGGGCGGCGCAAGCGCGATCTGTGGTTGCCGCGCCTGCCTTACATGGCGTGACCTCCGTGGTCGGGGCGTGGGCAATCTGAAATCGGGAGGGTCACATCGCGGCACGGGTTTGGCGCAAGTCGCCGGGCACCCTTCTTCGCTTGACGCTTGCTGGCTCCCGCCGCGGCAGGAATGCCCGACCTCGGCGTGCGTTCAGCTTGTCCCTGGCTGCCATTCAGCTATCCAGCCCTCAGGCGGCGGTTGGCTGATGGGTCGGGAATCCGAGGGCAATGCGGTGGTCGAATGGGCCTGTCCTTCCAATCCGCTCCTCGCTCTGGGTCATGGCAAAGTCGGCCAAGAACGGGTACAATGTGACAACTGGCACGTGTATCTGTGACTCTTGTCACAACACCGCCCGGACATCGGGATTAACATTGGGTTAGGCTATACTGCGTGTGTCCCACGCGCCTGGGTTGTTCTACCCATACCCAAGGCGCGCGGCTGTATCTACATACGGCCGGGGAGAGCGGGGGTCCGTCACGCCCTGGACGGGTCACCCGGGCACCGCCCGCAGGGCAACTTCGCGATGGATCGATCCGGGCAGCTCAGCCGGGGTTGGCCATCGGAGCCGGGCAACCATGAGGTTCTCAAGCCGTCAAAGCGAGCGCTCGCCGGCTTGAGGCCTTCCTCGCCCAGCTCGAGGAAAGGAGGCCGCGCGACCGGCAGCGACATACGCATCGCCTTCGTTTCCTTTTAGATGCTCCCCAAGGATGAGAGGAGAATCGTCCGATGAGACGTACAACCTTGTTGCTCGGCCTGATTTTGGTCGGAGCAGCGCTAGTCCTGGCGGCGTGCGGCGGTCAGACCACGACCCCCACGGCCGAAGGGCCCTCCGCCACCGAGGCGCCGGCTTTGCCGACGCTTGTGGTGCCGTTCGAAGAGGGCTTTCTGGCCTCCGGCCACGCCGACGCCACGGCGGAGGCGTTCGTGCACTGGGACGCCGAAGATCCGGCCGTGGTCCCCGGCGCCTGTGCCCGCTGCCATTCCAGCGCCGGCTACATCGATTTCCTGACCAACGGCAAGGCCGCCGACGTCGCCGCCCCGGCAGGTCCGTTCACCTGCGAGACGTGCCACAACGACCAGGCCATGGCCTTGACCTCGGTCACCTTCCCCTCCGGCAAGGTCGTGGAGACCTCCGAGGAGGGTGAGGCGCGCTGCATGACCTGCCACCAGGGGCGTGAGTCCAAGGTGAGCGTGGACAAGCAGATCACTGACTTTGCGGTCACCGACGTCGACGCGGTGGTTGCCCCGATGAAGAACGCCGAGGGCACCGACGTCCGCTTCGGCTTCCGCAACGTTCACTACTTCGCCGCCGGCGCGACGCTGTACGGCTCGCAGGCCCAGATGGGTTACGAGTACGACGGCAAGCTCTACGACCCCAAGTTCCGCCACGTGGCGGAGGTGGACACCTGCGTCGCCTGCCACAACCAGCACACGCTGGAAGTGCGCATCGAGACGTGCAAGGAATGCCACACCAACGTCACCTCCACCGAGGACCTGAAGAACGTCCGCATGCAGGGCTCGCTGGAAGACTACAACGGCAACGGTGACGTTACCGAAGGCATCGCCGCCGAGCTCGCCGGGTTGCAGGAAGTCCTGTACACGACGATGCAGGCGTACGCCAAGGATGTGGCCGGCACCGGGCTGGTCTACGACGGAGCCGCCTATCCGTACTGGTTCGCCGATGCCGACGGTGATGGCGCGGCCGATCAGGCAGACGGCGCCGGGGTGGCGTTCGGCTCCTGGACCGCCCGCCTGCTCAAGGCGGCCTACAACTACCAGGTGTCCGTCAAGGACCCGGGGGCCTTCGCCCACAACGGCAAGTACATCATCGAACTGGTCTACAACTCGATCGAGGACCTGAGCACCAAAGTCCAGGTCGACATGGCGGCTCTGCGCCGTGACGACGCCGGGCACTTCGCCGGCAACGGCATGCCGTTCCGCGACTGGGACGCCGACGGTGAGGTTCCTGCCGGCTGCGCCAAGTGCCACAGCGCCGGCGGGCTGCCCCAGTTCATCCACAACGCCGGCACGACCTACCTGACCTCGACCGGCTCGCTGCTCATCACGGGCGTTGTCGGTCAGCCGCCTGCCAACGGCTTCATGTGCACCACGTGCCATGACGCCGCCGCGGGCTTCCCGGCGCGCTACGCCGTCACCTCCGTCCCGTTCCCGAGCGGCGCCAAACTGACGTTCAGCACCGAGAAGGACGCCGATGGCAACCTGGTGCCGGTGGACTCCAACCTGTGCATCGAGTGCCACCAGGGACGCGAGTCGACGGTCAGCCTGGACAAGTACCTGGGCGACAAGCCGGCTGACACGGTGGACGAAACGATCAGCTTCAAGAACGTCCACTACTTCGCTGCCGGCGCGACCCTCTTCGGCGATGCAGCCAAGGGCGCCTACCAGTACGCTGGCCAGGAGTACGTCGGCCAGAACACCGAGCACCCGCTCAACCAGTGCGCCCAGTGCCACGAAGTGCATCAGCTGGGCGTCAAGGTCGACGCGTGCAAGGCCTGCCACACCACCGTAACGTCTGAAGAAGACCTGCAGACCATCCGCATGTCGACGACGGACTACGACGGCGACGGCAACGCCACCGAGGGCATCTACGGCGAGATCGACACGCTGCGGACCGCCCTGTACGATGCCGTCAAGGCGTACGCCAAGAAGGCGGGCACGCCGATCGTCTACGACCCCGCCGCATACCCGTACTTCTTCGTCGACAAGGACGAGGACGGGAAGGGCGACGTGGACGACAAGGGTGCAGGGGTGCGCTACAACGCCTGGACGCCGAACTTGCTCCGGGCGGCGTACAACCTTCAGTACTCGTACAAGGATCCGGGTGCGTTCACGCACAACCCGAAGTACGTCATCCAGTTCCTGTACAATTCGCTGAAGAGCGTCGGCGGCTCTGTCGCCGGCATGACCCGGCCGTAATCTCCGACCGGACCGCAGGAATGAGACCGGGCACACGTGTGCCCGGTCTTCTTTTCCCCGTGGGCCGCGGCACCGTCTCGTCCGATAGGAGCCGGAGGCTTCGCCTCCCGTCACGCGGATGCTCGACCGACTCGCCGAACCGGACGCCTGAAGGAGTTGGATCTGAGGCACGGGTGCCTTTCGCCCATTCCCCAGCCCGCCAGCGCCTGCCTTGGCATCCCGTGCGGCGGGTAGAAGTCCTGGCGCCGCATCGGGCGGACATGGCCTCGCCGGGCCATTCGGCCTCTGCGGAGCCGGCAGCGTCGCCCCCAGTGCTTTGGTCCATCCTGCCCCCATCCCCGCTCAGAACCCAGTATTCGGCTCAAGACTGTCCTTTATGTGACATTCGTCAAGTCCGCTTGTGATGGCCCCCACTAAGCTTGACAGAGCCTAGGCCGCAGAATGGAATGGCTCAGACTACCCAACCCAGTGGGTCGTCTGACCCATTCCGGTTCCTGGGCGGTGAGGAGCCGGTCGGCCACCCAAACGTCCCTGCGCCACTTGGCCCCCTGCCCGGTTTTCCGGGTTTCGCTCGGGCGGGCCAAACGGGCCGACTTCACTCCTCCCCCCTCCGGACAGACGCTTCGCTTGGCTGGGCGTTCCGATCACGCTTGAGGAGACTGCAGGCATGAAACAAGTCAAGCCCGGACGCAGAACCCTGATCGGCCTGACCTTCACGGTGGCCTTTGGTGCCTGTCTGGCACTAGGCGCGGCCTACGGCGCAGCCGCGCCGGCGGCGGCTGCGCCGGCTCAGCAGACCACCCCCACCCCGGCTCCAGCAGGCCCGGCAACCTATGTCGGCCCATCCGTCTGCGATACCTGCCATGCGGATGAACATGACGTCTGGAGCGTCAGCCTGCACTCGCAGGCGTTCTCAAGTCCCGTCTTCCAGGAGGACTGGACCAAGGACGGGAGCAAGAACTCATGCCTCGAGTGCCACACCACAGGCTACGACTCTCTGAGTGGCACCTACGCCCTTGAAGGCGTGACGTGCGAGTCGTGTCATGGTCCTTTCCAGCAAGGTCACCCGACCCAGCCGATGCCGGTCACGCCGGACGCCTCGCTGTGCGCCACATGCCACAAGACCACCACCAATGAATGGCGCGCCAGCAAGCACGGCCAGATCGGCCTCGATTGCCAGACCTGTCACGACCCGCACACTCAGAAATCCAAGTTCGAGAGCGTGACCGCCCTGTGCACCAACTGCCACAAGGATCCGGGACAGTCCTTCACCCACGGCTCGCACGCCAATGCCGGGCTGCAGTGCAGCAACTGCCACATGTACACCGGCCCTCGCACCAGCGCACCGATCCTTGGCCTGTCGCCCACCGGCCACACGTTCTCCGTCGGATCCGAGGCCTGCATCGGCTGCCACCAGGATACGGTCCACTCACGGTCCACCATTCTGGAGCTCACGGGCCAGGTCGACGCCGCCGGCGGACCGAACCTTGAGGAACTTCAACAGCAGGTCCAGGCCCAGGGGGCCGAGATCACCAACCTGCAGGCGACCAACTCTGCCCGTCTCTACACGGGGTTGATCCAGGGCGGCATCGTCGGATTGGTGATGGGGGGAGTGGTGGCGTGGATCGTCAGTCGCCGGTTGAAAATCGTCGACGTGGAAGAGGGAGAGGGTAATGGCCAAGAAGCGCCAGAAGGCTAAGCTCGAGCTCACGCGGCGCGACTTCCTGGTGATGGCGGGCACGGCCGTGGGATCGGCCGTCTTCGCCCAGGCGGTGACCACAGGCCCGCTCTCGCCGTTCGCAACGCTGCGCCAGCGTCAGGTGGCCGGTGCCGAGGGCGAACTCGGCCTCATGGCCGGCAAGCGCTGGGGGATGGTCATCAGCCTCGATCGCTGCATCGGCTGCGAGTACTGCATGCGGGCCTGCTCCGCCACCAACGATGTCCACCCGGACAAGCCGTGGAACATCGTCAAGGAAGAGAAGACCAGCGCCGGGCAGACCTTCTTCTTCAGCCGGCCGTGCCTGCACTGCCAGGAGGCTCCGTGCGTCGAGGTCTGTCCCGTCCGCGCCACGTACGTGCGTGACGACGGCCTGGTCGTCATGGACTACGATCGCTGCATCGGCTGCCGATACTGCGAGGTGGCCTGTCCTTACGACGCGCGCAAGTTCAACTGGGAGGAGCGCACCGACGAGAATCCGTTCGTGCCCACCTGGGGCAAGCCGGAAGTCGAGCGACGCCCCCGCGGCGTCGTCGAGAAGTGCACCTTCTGCATCCACCGCATCGATGCCGGCTTGGCCAAGGGGCTGACGCCTGGCGTCGACTTCGAGGCGACCCCGGCTTGCGTCAACATCTGTCCCGTGGGGGCCCGCACCTTCGGTGATCTGCACGATCCCGAGAGCTCGGTTGCGCAGTTGGTCGCCAATACGCCGACGCTTCGATTGCGCGAGGAGTTGGGTACCGAGCCCAGCGTGTACTACATCCCGCCCAAGGAGGGCCTGTAGCCATGACCGCCCTGGCCCTGCCCCGCAAGGTTGCCGGGTTCACGCCCGGGATGATCGGCTGGCTGGCGTTCCTGGGTCTGTGCCTGGCGATCGGCCTCGTCTCGGCCTTCCAGGTGCTCACCCGCGGCCTGGTGGTCACCAACATGAGCAACACGGTGCCCTGGGGTCTGTGGATCACCGTCGACCTCTCGGCGATTGCCCTCGGTGCCGGCGCATTCACCCTCAGCGCCGTTGTCTACCTGTTCGGCTTGAAGAGGTTCCAGTCGATCGTCCGCCTGGCGGTGTTCGTAGGCTTCACCGGCTACACGTCTGCCCTGTTGGCGCTGGTGATGGACATCGGCCGGCCGGATCGCTTTTGGCATCCGTGGGCCTACTGGAACGTTCACTCGGTGCTGTGGGAAATCACCTGGTGCATCACGATCTACCTGGTGATCATGGTGTTCGAGTTCCTCCCGGTCGTGGTGGAACTCAAATACTTCGACCGCTGGCCGCGCATCCGGACCCTGGCCCACACCCTGCATAAGGCCGCTCCGTACCTGGCGCTGCTCGGGCTGGGGATCTCGCTCCTGCATCAGTCGTCGCTGGGCGCCACCTACGGTGTGGTCAAGGCCAGGGCCATCTGGTTCAAGCCGAGCATGCCGATCATGTTCATCCTCTCGGCCGTGGCCGTTGGCCCGGCCGTCACCATGGCCATCGCCTATGTGGTCGAGTGGGTGACCAGCCGGCCCACGATCCCACACGACATCCTTCGCACGATCGCGCGCTTCAGCGGCTTCGGGCTCTTGATCTATCTGTACATCAAGCTCTGGGACCTGGCGGCCACGACCTACTACGGCCGAACGCCTTCGGTGCGCGAGGCCCTTGCCCGCCTGGGGGACACGACCCCCTACGGGTTCGGTTTCTGGGTCGCCGAGATCCTGATCGGCATCGTCCTGCCTGTCTTGTTCTTCCTGCTCCCACGAACTCTCGCGACGGCCAGGGCTCCTGGTGCTGGGCGCCTTCTGCGCGATGATAGGCGTCGTCTTCAACCGCTGGGACGTGACCGTCTCCGGGTTGGTGGTCCCGCTTGACTACTCGCCGGGCACGATCTACCAATCGGCCGCTGGTGCGTACCTGCCGAGTGCGGCGGAATGGGGCGTCGCCATCGGCGTTGTGGGATACGCGCTCGTCCTGCTCACCCTAGGCGTCTGGTTGTTGCCGCTGTTCAACCACCGGCAGCAATCGAAGTGAATGCACGGGGGTTCGCACGTTCGGGGGAGGGACAACGATGAGCTTCAGGCTGTGGCTTGAGCCGGGGGCGCTGGAAGGGAGCGGCGCCAACCCGGTGATCGTCTTCCTCTTGTTTGTGGTGCGCTGCCTGGTTCCCCTGGCGCTGATGCTCGGCGTGTCGTACCTGCTGCGCAGGTTCGGCTGGATCAAGGAGCCCGCCCCGCCTCCCCCCGCGCCGCCCGCCGGCAGCGAGGACTACCCGTCAGGCCGATCCCAGGGAGGGCGCTGACATGCACAAGCCCACGACCCTCCTGCGCCTCATGCCGTTCGGCCTGGGGATCGGGATTGCCCTGACCTTGAGCGCCGCAGGGGCTGGCATCGCCCTGGCCCAACGACCGGTTGCCCGCGAGGCCCCGCCCGTGCCCGCCCGCACCGCGGCGGAATGTCTTGCCTGCCACGACGACCCGGCGCTCAAGATGTCCCTGCCCAGCGGTGAGACGCTGGCCCTCTTCGTATCCGCAGACACGCTGCACACCTCAGTACACGGGGAACTGGGGATCGAATGCCAATCCTGCCACCCACAGGTGACCGGCTATCCACACGCCCCCGTACCATTCACCACCCGGCGGGAGTTGTCCCGCAGCTACTACCAGGCATGCCAGCGCTGCCACCCGGACAACTACAGCTTGACCCAGGACAGCATGCATGCCCAGGTCGCCGCGGCGGGGAACTTGGAATCCCCGATCTGCACCGACTGCCACGGCGCCCATAACGTACAACCCCCGGACAAGCCGCGGACCCACGTTTCGCAAACCTGCGGACAATGCCACACGGCGATCTTCGAGTCCTACACCAAGAGCGTCCACGGCAGCGCCCTGGAACGCGACGATAACCCGGACGTCCCGGTGTGCACCGACTGCCACGGGGTTCACAACATCCAGGACCCGCGCACCCCGCTGTTCCGGATTGACACTCCCGAGCTGTGCGCTGGCTGCCACGCCAATCGTGACCTGATGGACCGCTATGGTCTTTCCGCCGATGTCTACAGCCTGTATTCGCTCTCCTGGCACGGCGTGGACGTCTCGGTCTACAAGGCCAACTGGCCCACCATCTGGCACGATCGTGCCGTGTGTACAGACTGCCACGGCGTGCACGACATCCTCCCGACCACCGATCCGGCCTCGCGGGTCAATCCCAGCAACCTGCTGGCGACCTGCCGCCAGTGCCATCCTGATGCTGGCCCAAACTGGACCGGCGCCTGGACCGGCCACTACCAGGTGAGCCTGGAGCGCACGCCGTTTGTCTTCTACACCCAGGCGTTCTATGAGTCGTTTGCGCCCTTCGTGCTGTGGATGTCGGGGATCTATGTCTTCCTCCAGATCCTGCGAGCCACAGTCGCGCGCATCCGGAGGAGCCTGCGATGAGCGCTGCGGATCGATCCACTCCTGCCCACGGGGCCCATGGGGTGCGCACCGAACGGACCTTCCTGCGCTTCACGCTCGGACAGCGTTGGGAGCACGCGCTGCTGATCCTGTCCTTCGCCGTGCTCCTGCTGACCGGGCTTCCCCAGAAGTACCGCCTGGCAGCCTGGAGCCAGCAGATTCTGGCGACGCCGGACCGGCTGACGCTGCTGCGGACGATCCATCACATCGCCGCCCTCGTGCTCACGGCCGAAGTTCTCTACCACCTCGGCAAGGGGCTGGTTGCCCTGGCTCGCCGCAGGCTCTCGTCGGCCATGTTCCCGAACGGGCAGGACGTGCGCGATGCGGCGCAGATGATCCGCTACCTGGTCTTCCTGTCGCCGGACAAGCCCTCCTTCCGCAAGTACAGCTTCGAGCAGAAGTTCACCTACTGGTTCTTCTTCTTCGGCATCGGGATCATGGTGGTGACGGGATTCATCATCTGGTTCCCGATTCTGTTTACCCGTTTCTTCCCCGGAGGCATCGTCCCGGCGGCGAAGATGGCGCACAGCACCGAGGCGATTGTGGCCGCCACCTTCCTGATCATCTGGCACTTCTACCACGTGCACCTGCAGAGGCTCAACCTGAGCATCTTCACCGGCTGGCTGAACGAGCGCGACATGCGCCGGAATCATGCGCTGGAGTACCAGCGTCTCACCGGCGAGCCTGCTGAGACATCCCCCGCGGGGGAGGACGATTGATGTCCCGTCTTCGCGGGATGTCCGCCGTCCTGGTCCTGGCCGGGGCGCTGGTGATCGCCGTGCAAAGCGCCCAGGCGACGGAGCGGACGCAGGCCGTCAGCAACGACACCTGCCTCGCCTGCCACGGCCGGCCGGGCATCCAACTGACCCTCGACAACGGGGAGATCGTCCCTCTGCTCGTCGACGGCTCCGTCTTCGCCATGTCCGTCCACGGCCAGCAGGATTTCGACTGCGTTCAGTGCCACACCACGCTGGGCAACTATCCACATCCCGCCTTCCATGCCGCGGATCGGCGCGACTTCAACACCCAGCTCTACCGGGCCTGCCAGTCCTGTCACCAGAATGAGTACGAGAAGACGCTGGACAGCGTGCACGAGCGCGCCCGCGCCGCCGGCGTGCCGGAAGCGGCTTTGTGTACCGACTGTCACGGCGCGCACGACACACAGCGCCTGACGGACCCCCAGACGCACACACTGCGCGACGAGGCTCGGACCTGGATCCCCCAAACCTGCGCCAAGTGCCACAGCGCCATCTACGACAAGTACCTCACCAGCGTGCACGGTTCGGCTTTGATCGGCGAAGGCAACACGGACGTCCCGACGTGTATCGACTGCCATGGGGTGCATAACATCGGGGATCCCACAACGGCAGCCTTCCGGCTGAAGTCGCCCGAGCTGTGCGCCGGGTGTCACACCGACCCGGAACGGATGGATAAGTACGGCCTTTCGACACAGGTGCTCAACACCTATGTGGCCGATTTCCATGGCACAACCGTCACGCTGTTCGAGAAGCTCACGCCGGACGCGGCGACCAACAAGCCCGTGTGCTTCGACTGCCATGGGGTGCACGACATCCAGCGCGTGGATGATCCGCAGAAGGGTCTTGCCGTACGCGAGAACCTGCTGGCCCGCTGCCAGCGCTGCCACCCCGAGGCGACGGCCGATTTCCCCGATGCCTGGCTCTCGCACTACATTCCGTCGCCCGATCACTTCCCGCTGGTGTTCTCGGTGGACCTGTTCTACAAGATCCTGATCCCCGGCACGCTGGGAGGCATGGCGATCCTGGTTGCGCTTGACCTGTCGTGGCAGGTGCGGTCGAGGTTGCGCCGCCGTAAGGGCGACGCGCCCTCGCCTCCCGATGCGCCCGCCGACGCGCCGGCTCCTGCGGCGGAGAACCCTGAAGGATCCGCACCAGCACCGGAGACCGGGCCGGTCGAGACGGCGGAGTCGGGCGACGCGAGCGAGGGCGTCCAGCATGACTGATCCTCGCCCGGGGCCTGCTCCCGAGTCCACGCGCACCCCGGCCCAGTTCGTGCGCTTTGATATTCTCCAGCGCCTCCAGCATGCGCTCCTGCTGGTCTCGTTCACCACGCTCGCCATCACCGGCCTGGTGCAGAAGTTCGCTACCGCCCCGCTGAGCGAGGCCATCATCCGGGTGTTCGGGGGCATCGAGTCCACCCGCGTCGTCCACCGCGCTGCGGCCGTGGCCCTCGCCGCGGTGGCGGCCTATCACGTGCTCGATGTGGCGTATCGCGTTTTCGTCCTCCGGATGCCCCTCACCATGCTGCCCCAGGTGGAAGACTTCAAGCACCTGGTCCAGGATGTGCTGTTCTACCTGGGACGACGGGATCGGAAAGCCTCCTATGGGCGTTACAGCTACGCCGAGAAGGTCGAGTACCTGGCGGTTGTCTGGGGCACGCTGATCATGGGGATCACGGGCTTCATGATGTGGAACCCGCTGGCCTCGGCTCGCTGGTTCCGGGGGCAGGCAATTCCAGCCGCCAAGGCGGCGCACGGCGGCGAAGCGCTCCTGGCCGTCCTGGCCATCATCTTGTGGCACTTCTATCACGTCCACGTGCGCCATCTTAACCGGAGCATCTTCACCGGCCGGCTCACTCGCCAGGAGATGCACGAGGAACATCCAGCCGAGCTTGAGCAGATCGAACGCGGCGCTGGTACGCCGCCTCCCCCGGCCGCCGTGCTCCGGCGCCGGCGACAGGTCTTCGCGCCCTTGGCCGTCGCGTTTGCCGCCGCGGCCGGGTTCGGCATGTTCCGGTTCGTCACCTTTGAGACTTCCGCGCTGGCGATCTCCCCACCGGCGGAAACCGCGCCGATCTTCGTCCCTCAGACGCCCACCCCGACCCTTCCACCCCCGCCCACGCCCACGTCTGAACCCGTCACCGCCGCCACCTGGGACGGCGGCTTGGGCGAACTCCTCGGCCAACGCTGCAGCGCATGCCACGGTGCCTCCGCCATCAGCGGACTCTCACTCTCGAGTTACGCCGCCGCACTGCAGGGAGGCACTCGCGGTCCGGCCGTTGTCCCGGGCAATCCGGATGCCAGCGTACTGGTTCAGATCCAGGCCGCCGGGAACCACGCCGGGCAATTGACCGACGAGGAGTTGGCCGTTATCATTGCGTGGATCCGGTCCGGCGCGCCTGAGCAATAGCACGGCGCGTGTACTCCCAGGAGCTCAGGATGTCTTCGCTCGGTCGCGCCTTGCGTCGGTTCTTCTTCCCTCCCGCGGGTTCCTCCCGCTGGGCACGCGTCCTGCCCTACGCCGTGTTGGGTGCCCTCACCCTGATCGTCCTCATCGGCAGTGCCTACGCGTGGGACTACACCAACTCGCCGGCCTTCTGCGGCACAGCCTGCCACACGATGCCGCCCGAGTACACCGCCTACCTGACCTCGCCTCACGCCCGGGTCGACTGCGTCGACTGCCACATCGGCAAAGGCTTCATCGCCACCCGCATTTCCCGCAAGGCCGGGGACCTCAGGCACGTTTTCGCCACCGTGTTTCATGACTACGAGTACCCGATCCGCGCCGGCGAGCTGCGCCCGGCGCGAGAGACCTGCGAGAGGTGTCACTCGCCCCAGAAGTTCTCAGACGACAGCTTGCGCACGATCACCAGCTACGCCGACGATCGGAACAACAGCCTGTCCTTCACCTACCTGGTGCTCAAGACCGGCGGCGGCAGCAAGCGCCTCGGCCTGGGCAAGGGCATCCACTGGCACATCGAGAACCAGGTCTACTATCTGCCGACCGACCCCGAAGAGCAGGACATCCCGTTCGTGCGCGTGGTCAACGATGACGGCTCAACGACCGACTACACCGAGGTCGGCAGCGGGGTTGACCCGGCCGGGGTGCAAGCGGGCGACCTGAAGGAGATGGACTGCATCACCTGCCACAACCGCATCACCCACCTGGTCTATCAGCCGGAGGACACGGTCGACCGGCTCCTGGCGCAGGGGTTGATCTCGGCCCAGATCCCGGAGATTCGACGTAAGGCCGTGGAGGTGATGCGTGCCTCCTATCCGACGATGGAGGCCGCCGAGCAGGGCATCGCGGCGCTGGCCGACTTCTACAGCACCACCTACGCGGATTACGTGGCCGAGAACACCCCGGCCATTCGAGAGGCGATTGCGGCCATCCAGACCGCGTACCGCGACAGTGTCTTCATCGACCAGAAGGTCGATTGGGACGCGCACCCCAACAACATCGGCCACCTGAGTGCTCCTGGCTGCTTCCGCTGCCACGACGGCAAGCATTTGACCCAGGAACAGACGGCCATCCGGCTGGAGTGCAACCTGTGCCACGCCATTCCGGTCGTCTCGGGCTCGGATGAGTTCGTCAGCAACATCGAGATCAGTCGCGGCCCGGAGCCGCAGTCGCATCTCAACACCAACTGGATCCAGCTTCACCGCGACGCGTTCGACGCCAGCTGCTCCAATTGCCACAACACGGCCAACGCCGGCGGCACGGACAACAGTTCCTTCTGCTCCAACAGTGCCTGCCACGGCACGGCCTGGACTTTCGCCGGTTTCGACGCGCCCGAGCTCCGGGCCATCTTGGCCGAGCAACTCCCCAGGCCCACTCCCACGCAGCCCTCGGCTCCCGCCGAAGCCCCCCTGACCTATGACGGTGCGATCGGCGGACTGCTCCAGGCCCGTTGCACCATGTGCCACGGTACGGGAGGCCAGAAGGGCCTGGACATGACCACGTACGCCAGCCTGATGCAGGGCAGCGAAAGCGGGCCGGTGATCGTGGCGGGTGATGTGGCCGGGAGCCTGCTGATCCAGGTACAGTCGGCCGCCCAGCCGCACTTCAGCCAGCTCACGTCCGACGAACTGAAGCTGGTGAGCGACTGGATCGCCGCCGGCGCCCCAGAAGGGTAGCCATCCGAACGGTTCTCACCGGGTCGATCTTGCGCAATGGCCGGATCGGCCCGTGCCGAGATGCACGCACCTTCGCCTCCGTCGGGGCAGCCGCGCCCTCGCGATCATTGGGCCTGGCCCTCTCCTGAGGAAGCAGCCCTTCACGCGACGGGCAGCCTGCCAGCGGTGACAGGCGCCCTGCCCTCCGTGAAAGGGAACATGCCGTAACGGCGCGACCCTTGCGCCCGGATCCGCAGGATCCCAGGTCGGCCCCCGGCGCCGCCCAGGGCTCGCCCTGGATGGATCGCCTGACACTCGCGTAGGAAGAGGAGGGTTCTTGGGTATGGAGAAACCGGTACTCCCGCGACGCGGCTTCCTCTCGACGGTCACCTGGGCGATTGGCGCCCTGATCGCCGCCGGATTCGGCGTACCGGCCGTTGCCTACGTGGTGGGCCCGGCCCTCAAGCCGGCCCAAGAAGGGGAGTGGGTTCCGCTCGGCTCTCCCGGCAAGGTTGAGATCGGCACGCCCACCCTCTTCAACGTAGCCGTGGAACGCAAGACCGGCTGGATCGTCAACCAGGAGAAGGTTTCGATCTACGTGCTCACGCCCGACGGGCGCGACTTCATTGCCATGTCGAACATCTGCACCCACCTCGGGTGCCGGGTTCGCTGGATCGCGGCTCAGGACTCTTTCTTCTGCCCTTGTCACAACGGCGTTTTCGACGCCCAAGGCTCCGTGGTGTCCGGCCCCCCGCCCCGACCGCTTGACCGCTACGAGGTCAAGGTGGAGGGGGACCAGCTGTACGTGCGAGGAGTGTAGGATGGCGACGCGACTGGCGAACTGGCTCGACGAGCGAATCCACTGGCAGGGTGTGTGGCAGGCCGTCTTCCTCCGCAACGTGCCCAAGGTCAACTGGCTCTACACCCTCGGCTCCGCCACGCTGTTCGTGGCCATCAATCAGGCGGTGACCGGGATCCTGCTGACCATCTACTATGTCCCGACACCCGACCACGCCTACGACAGCGTCCAGTTCATCACGCAGGAGGTGACGGCCGGCTGGTTGATTCGAGGCCTCCACCACTGGGGAGCCAGCGCCATGGTGGTCCTGTGTGTTCTGCACTTGCTCAGGGTCGTCTTCCACGGCGCCTACAAGTTCCCACGCGAAGTGACCTGGTGGAGCGGGGTCATCCTGCTGGTGGTGGTGATCGGGTTTGGCTTCACCGGCTACCTTCTTCCCTGGGACCAGAAGGCGTATTGGGCAACGACGGTGGGGACTCGGATTGCCGCAGTCACGCCGGTTGTCGGGGAGGCTCTCTTGCGCCTGCTGCGCGGCGGCGAGGAGCTCTCGGCCGTCACGCTGGCCCGCTTCTATGGAATCCATATCTGGGTGCTGCCGGCCAGCCTGCTGCTCCTGATCACCTTCCACATGTATCTGGTGATCCGGATCGGGATCAGCGCCGCCCCGAAGCGAGGGGAGTAGCCCATGAAACCCGAGGAGAAGAAGGAATACCTGGAGAAGTACAAGCGGCAGAAGGAAGACGGCGTGCCTTTCTTCCCGGACATCATCTTCAAGGATGCTGTGATCGCCCTGGTTGTCTTCCTGGGGCTCATCGCCCTGGCGGCCTTGCTGGGCGCGCCCCTTGAAGCCCGGGCGAATCCGGGTGACACCACCTACACCCCGCGCCCGGAATGGTATTTCCTGTTCCTGTTTCAATTCCTGAAGTACTTCCCCGGGAAGCTGGAGGTGATCGGCGCGTTCCTCGTCCCGACGCTGTTGATCCTGGGGCTGCTGGCCCTGCCGGTTCTGGATCGATCATCGCGCAGGCACTTCGCCGGCAGGCCGCTGGTGATGGCCACGACCGGAATCATCGGCGCGGGGATTGTCATCCTGTCTGTGCTCGCCCTGCGGGAGGCGCCCCCGCCGTCGCAAATCACGGAGGGCGATCAGACCGCGGCCCTCTACACGGCCAACTGCGCCGCCTGCCACGGCCCGAGCATCAGCGTTCCGGTCGGCACCAACCTGCACGCCATCATCGCCCAGGGCAAGCACGAGGGCATGCCCTCCTGGAGCAGCGACCTGAGTACGGATCAGATCGACGCCCTGGCGGGGTTCATCCTTTCGCCGGGCGGGAGCCGGTTGTTCACCCAGTTCTGCGCCAAGTGCCACGAAGCACCCGAGCTCGTGGCCGGCAACCCTCTGCAGCTCAAGAGCGCCCTGAACGACGGCAGCCAATTCGCGCCGCATCAGGACGCAGACATTGCGGACTGGACGTCGGCCATGTCACCCGAGGAACGGACGACGCTGCTTAACTTCCTGATCGCGCCCGACGGGCAGCGGCTCTTTGCCATCAACTGCAGTTCCTGCCACGGACGTTCGGTCGCTTTCAGCGGCACCCCGGAGGAGCTGCGCGAGATCATCCGCCAGGGCGGCCAGCACCTCGAGATGCCGGCCTGGCGCGAGCGCCTTACCCCACAGCAAGTGGATGTCCTTGCCCGATATGTCGTCCAGCCCGCAGCCGCGCCTGAGGGTGCCCCGCTCTTCGAGCAGTACTGCACCATCTGCCACGGCGAGCGAATCCCCGCGGCGACCGAGATCGACCAAGCAAAGCAGATCATCGCGCAGGGCGGCGCCCATGTGGACATGCCCGTCTGGGGCGATGTCCTGACACCGGAGCAGCTCGACGCTCTGGTCAACTACACGCTGACGGCCTCCTCCGGAACACCCCTCGAGGTGGGGCAGACCTTGTTCGAGAAGAACTGCTCGCCCTGTCACGGAGATTTCGGGGAAGGCGGCCCGAATCCCACCCGGCAAGGCGACATCATCATGCCCATCAGTTCCTCGGAGTACTTGAAGACTCGCGACGATTTCACGCTCCGGTCGATCATCTCTCAGGGTCAGCCCAATTTCGGCATGTCTCCCTTTTCCACCGGCAATGGAGGTCCCCTGGATGACCAGGAGATCGACGCCATCGTGAGCTACATGCGCTCCTGGGAGGGCAACCCTCCCGTAGAGCTGCCTCCCCAGGTCGTTACGGTTGAGGCGACCATCGACGGCGAGCAGGTCTATCGAGATGTGTGCACCCAGTGCCACGGCACCAAGGGCGAGGGTGGCCTCGGGCCTGCGCTCCGGGACCCGGCACTGCAAGCGGACCGATCCGACCAGCAGCTCTATGACGCGATCTTCAACGGCCACCCGTCGACTGCGATGATCGCCTGGGGGCAGATCCTCTCCGCCGAGCAGATCCATCAGTTGGTGGCCTACTTGCGGGAGCTAGGAGCTGCTGCCGGAGCCCCAAGCCCGACGTCGGCCATCACTCCGACACCCCATCCGGCCGCATCCCCCTCCCCAGCGGCCGCGCCGTCCTTTGCCGCCGACGTCCTGCCTGTTCTCCAGCAGCACTGTGCAGCCTGCCATGGAACCCTGGGAGGCTGGGACAGCTCCAGCTACGAGGCGGTCATGACCTCGGGCGACCACCAACCGGTGGTGGTTCCGGGCGATCTGACAGCCAGCTTGCTGGCACAGAAGATCCTGGGCAAGCAGACGATCGGAACCGTCATGCCGATGAGTGGGGCGCTCCCGCTGGCCGAGATCCAACCCATCCTGGATTGGATTGCCGCCGGCGCCCCAAACAACTGATCCTGCCTAGCAATAGCCATAGACAAGCCGGGCGGTGGGTGCAGCACCGCCCGGCTTGATTCCGACAAAGGTCACCGCTCAATTCACAGACATGATCCGCGGATCCTGGTCGTAGTTCCTCACCCGCTCGGCGGTGCGTTGCGATCGCCGTGCGCCGACCCGGATGCCCCTGAAAGGACAGTCCCCCCATCGTCCGTGATAGTGGTGAGTTGACCCATTCAGGTGCGGGTGAGGTGGGTAGATCCCCCCATGCGAGGATCCCACACTGTGCCTATCGACGCGGCCCGCCGGAAAGCCTAGGCTGTAAGTGGGGACAGTAGGCCAGGCACAGGACGGCCAAGGAGGCGCATCATGAAGACACGCTGGTTGCTGATCGTGTTGTGGACCGTCATCCTCGGCATTCCCTTCACCGCGCTCGCACTGGCCACCGTGGCGTTGATTGACAAGGCGGCTACGCTCCTGTTGACCTTGTCGCCGGCCACCTGGCAGAAGCTCGCCCTCGAGGGGTCGGCGCGTTGGCCCGAATTGGCCGGGATGGTCATCGGACAGGCCGTGATCCTGCTGATCCTTCTCCTTGTCCGCCGGTCGGATCGGGAAAGCGTCCGCAGCTAGCTGATTGCCCTGGTCGGCAACACAATCGGATCGGGCGACAGAGGCTGAGCACTCGCCTCTGTCGCTTTTCGTCCATCCCGTCCCACTGATGGTTTCTCGCGCCGCAATCGAAGCCGAATCCTATTCTGAGAGAGTCAATGCGCCTTCCTCGGACAACACCGTTGTTGCCCCTGCCATCCTGGTCGGGCCCGCTGAGTTGCGCCGCCGATCGGGCAGGACGTCCTGCCCGCCTCCTCGATCAACAGTTCCCTGTTCCCCGGCCCACCCGGAGTCACCAGCCAGCGGAGGCGGGCCAATTCGGTTCCGGCATCCGGGTCGACACACAGATCGGCAGGGTGAGACAGGCCTCTACCCGTGGATGCTCGAAGCGGATGCCTCCCAACCTCCCAGGGTTCGAAGGCTGCTCCAGACGAACGTTGATCCGATTGGCACACCCAAAGCAGGATCCACCCGCCTCGGGGTGGATCCACTCCGGGTCTCTCGGCGTGGTTCTAAGTCCTGTCAGGAATCCGACGGACGCTGCTTACCTCCGCCCACTGCCGATTGGATGATCACGCCCAGCACAAACAGGCCGACCAGCACGAGCAGATGCACGGTCGAAGACAGTTCGAGGGCGTTGGCGACCAGCATTGCACCGGCCAGCGACGACAGGCCGACGAGGGCCCAGTCGAACGCCGCCCCCAGGAGCAGGGCGCCCAGGATCCCACCGACAATGAAGGCCAGCCATGCCCATGAGGCAGCCGCCAGGTTGAGCATCGACACCAGGCCCGTCGCCAGGAAGGCACCCGCCAGGAACCCTGCCAGGCCGATGGCGATCTTCTGGACGAAGGTCGCCAGGACTGCGCCGAGCACGCCAGCGGCCAGGGCGATCACCAGCGCCAGCCACTCCGGCTGCACGTGCAGCAGATCGGACATCACGGTCCATCCGGCAGCGAACCCGACCGCGGCCACGAAGAGCCAGAACAGCTTGCGTCCCAAGACGAGCAGTGCCGCACCGACAGCCAGGCGTAAGATCATCGTTCCCTCCCTCGAGCGTCCCGCACGATGTTTCTCATGGTTGGATGATCCCTTTGCGTATGGCGTATTTCACCAGCTCGGTGCGCGAGTGCAGTCCGAGCTTGTGCATGATGTTTTCCCGGTGCCGGGCGACGGTCTTGGGACTGATGCCCAGCGTATCGGCGATCTCGGCGTTTCCCACGCCCTCCGCCAGGTGGGTGAGCACCTCCTGCTCGCGGGCGCTCAGGCCATCCACGGCGTGTGTCGCCCGGGCCTGCTGATCCTGTTCGAGGTAGTCGCTCACCAGCAAGCGTGCCAGCGACGGGTACAGGTACACCTCGCCGAGGGCGGCCGTGCGGATGGCCGTGAGGAGCTCCTCCGGAGCCGCCCGCTTCGGGACATAGCCGGTAGCCCCTGCCTCGAGCATGCGAAAGAAGTACTCCTCGTCTTCGTGGATCGTCAGCGCCACCACCGCCGTAGCCGGGTTCAACTGCTTGATCGCCCGCGTGGCGTCAATCCCGGATTGATCCGGAAGCCCGATGTCCATCAGCACGACATCCGGCCCCAGCTCCTGGACGGCCCTCAGCGCCTCGGCACCGGTGCCCGCCTCGCCGACGATCTCCATATCGGGCTCGCCTTCGAGCAGCATGCGCAGACCGGATCGTACGACGGCGTGATCGTCAACCAGCAGCAGTCGAGTGCTCATCATCTATCCTCGTGTCGACCTGCATCGGGAATGCTACTTCAATCAGCGTCCCCCGGCCGTGGTCGCTCATAATCTGCACGGTTCCGCCCAGCATGTTGGCGCGCTCTTCCATGCCAAGCAGACCCCACGCTCCGACCTTGCTTTTTCGTTCGGCGTCAAAACCAACTCCATCATCCTCGATCGTCAGTGTCACCGAATCCGAGGCATAGCGCAGCCGCAACCAGGCTTGCCTTGCGTTGGCATGCTTGACGGTGTTGGTCAGCGCCTCCTGGGCCATGCGGAACAGAGCGGTGTTCACGGCCCCCGCCAGGGGGCACGGTTCACCGTGTATTTCTACCGCCACAGGAAGCTGGGACCTCGTCTGGACCTCGCCGGCGAACCAGCGCAGCGCTGCCGGGAGGCCGAGGTCATCCAGGTGTGACGGACGCAAATCGGCGATCAGCCGTTGGAGCTCGTTGAGCGAGTTCGTTACCAGGTTCTCGAGCTGGCGCACGTTCTGGACGGCCCGGGCGGGGTCACTGCTGACGGCGCTCTCGATGCCGCGCAACCCGAGCCCAAGGGCCGTGAGCGCCTGCCCCGTTTCATCGTGCAGCTCGCGGGCAATCCTCTGGCGTTCGGCCTCCTGGGCCCCGACGCTGCGCCGCATCATCTCCAGCCGGAGCGCCTCGCGCGCCTCCGCCTCGCGCAGCTGGGCCTGCTGCAGTTGGACGATCTCCGCCCTCTGCTCGACCTCGAAACTTCGCAGGAAGCGCATCACGAAGTAGGAGGCCATGATGGCCATGCCGGCTCTCAGCATCTGAACCGGAAACCCTAGCAGGCTCTGGAACAAGTCCGAGTTGATGATCATCGAGGGAGGAACGACGCTCGCCCGCGGGAAGGCCTGCCCAACCAGCCCGTAAATGGCAAAGGCCAGGGCAGCCATCAGGCAGTCGAGCCCAAATTGGCCGAGCCCGGCTCGCTCGAAGGCCCGCCGCTGGGCGAGCAACCCGGCGGCGGCCAGCAGCGCCGCCGGGATCGCCAGCATGTAGCGCGACCAGACATCGGCTGCGTCCCAGAAAGTCACCGAGACATTCAGACGCCTGAGCAGCACCACGATGCCCAGGAACCACAGCACCGAGAGTGCCAGCGAGTTGATCCATCGCAGGCGAGGTTGGAGCCGGATGCGATCGAGCAGCGACGCCCCGAACATACTCAATGCCAGGAACGATGTCGCCAGGAGCACGATGCGGACCAGTTCCCAGGCATTGTGGCCGGGGACCGCCCAGGGAAGGATCCCAAGCCGGTCGAACATCTCCAGCCACTCATGTGATCCGTGGATCAGGCCGAACGCCGCCAGAGGAAGCAGCGCCGTCCGCAGGCGGGCGTTCGATCCGTGGCCGCGTTCGAGCAGGATGGCCAGTCCCATGCAGAAGAACGCCAGTCCATAGAAGAAGAAAATCAGGACGTAACTGGTGTCATCCATCCTGCGTCCAGTTTAGCACCGGCACCCGCGGCGCGAAAGCGACGGCGGGAGGCGACCGCCGCGACGTGCCAAGTGCAGGCGGCTCGCCGACGCGGCACCCGAATCCTCGCCTGGTCTCTCCCACCCCTAAGGCGCCGCAGGGCCCGCGCGATTCGCATCGAGGCCAGGCTGCCAGAGAAGACGAACGCTCCCGCGCCTGAGGCGCGGGAGCGATGGGAGAATGGGGGATCGGGAAGGCGGTCAGACCCGCAACCGCGTCCCGCACTTGCGGCAGAAGACGTCGCTTACGCCCGCCGGCGTGCCACACGAGTGACAGAAGACGGTCGAGGCGTCGATCGTCTGGGAGTCCGCTGGCGGGCGATCGATCGGCCGGTGCCGGGCCCGTCGGCTGCCGCTCTCTTCCTTCCGCGAGCGCAGGAACAACACCGCACCTGCGATCAGGAGCGTCGCCCCCAGACCGCCAATCGCCCATGGAGCCCATGCGAGCAACACTGATCCCTGTCCCGAGGGTTCCACCGGGCCGATCGCCGGCGTTTCATCGCCTGACGCCGGAGGCAAGGTATCGAGCGTCAGCCCCGAGGTGGAGGCGGTGTACCCCAATTGCACGCGGGCTTCCGCTGTCCCATCCTGTGCCCCGAGGCTCCCGGTGTAGTAGGTGAGACCCTCCGGGCCGACGCGGTCACTGGCGGGAACGGGTTCGATCTGCATCGAGGCCACGCCGAAGGGCTGCTGGACCTCAAAGGCCAGTTCGCCGACCGGCCAGCCGGCCGGCCATCGGAGCGTGTAAGCCCTTTGGTCAACGTCGATGGAGAGTGTGTCGTAGAACTCAATCTGGATCCGCGGGTTCTCGACCTGGATCTCCAGCGAAGCCCAGTCGCCCGTCGTCGGCCGGCGAGTGTAGTTCGCCAGGATCAGTGCGCCGTCCCCTCCCTGCTGCGCCACGGCAGCCGGGTCGCCGACGCGCGCCGGGATCGGGATCGAAAGGGTCGCCGGGAGCGCCGTGCCTTCGGCGAGGGTCACGCGATAGATCACCAGCATGGCGCGCTGATCGTATTCCGGCCACAGAGCGATCTCGACGCGCTGCAGGGGCGGCGAACCCTGTGCCGCTGCCAACCCGGGCAACCAAACTGCCCCGAGCAAGCCGGCCAGGACGATCACACGTACGACGGGACGCATGGGGGACCTCCGTCAGGCGCGTCGATAGTACCAGAACATCGCGCCGACGGCGAGCACGACCACCACACCCAGCAGCACCAGGCTGCCCGTGCGCGAGACGGGGCCCTCCGGTACCTGAGTTGGCACGGGAATCCCCGCCGCCGGACTGAGGGTCAGCACGTAGGCACTCACATTGGCGATCTCGGTCTCGCTCAAGGGCCCGCCTTGTGCCTGGAGCCATGCCGGCATCGTCGAGCCCGGGACGCCGTTCCCGACGACTTGGCGGATGTAGTTCAAAGGCTCAATGCTCGGCCAGCTCTTGGCGAGCTTGCCTCCGATGCGCCCCTGGCCCTGTGCGCCGTGGCAGACGGTGCAGTTGGACTGGTAAACGACGCTGCCGGCGGCCGGGTCACCAGGGATGCCCGGTGCCGGGGTTACCGCCTGTGGTTGATACGTCGGCAGGGGCGCCAATGGCTCTGTCCCACTGAAGGCGACCAAGATGTAGGCGGCCAAATCCTCAATGTCATTCTCGGTGAGCGGGCCGCCGTTCTCCTGGCCCCAGGCAGGCATGCGCGTTCCCGGGATCCCATTGCGGATCGTATCGAACAACGCGGCGCTGATACTGATGCCGGGGAAGTCGGTCAGAGTGGCGCCCACGCGGCCCTGCCCATCGACGCCATGGCACACGGCGCAGTTCTCAACGAACAGGCGGCCGCCGTTTTCCGGGTCGCCGGTGTCTTGGGCGTCCGCCACCCCGACGGCCAGCAGCGCGACCATCATCAGCGCGATCCCAACCGTCCAGCGCAGCCCGATCCGCATGCCGTGCCTCCCGAGAACTCCCCGCCGCCCGGCCCTCGCCGCATCGGGGCGTCTCTATCCACACCCTGGCGCTCAGCGAGCGCCGCCCGCTCCACCCGACCTGCACTTATCGGGAAAGGGGCGCCGTGTCAATCCGGCCACTCGGCGCCCTGTCCCCTGTGTCGATCGCCCTCCCCTAGTGCAGGCTGAGCATGTAGGCGATCAGATCCGCCGCGTCCTGCGCGCTCAACCGGTCCGCGTAGTTCTGCGGCATCAGATTTGGCTGGAAACCCTCGACCACGTTCGCGTTGGGCAGCACGATCGACTCGAACAGGTACTGTTCCGCCGAAGTCGCGCTTCCGGCGTACCCGGTGGCCTGGAACCGCGCCTCGGCCCGCGTCCCGATGCCCGGCTCCCCGCCCTCCGCCGCCCACTTGGGACCGACGGCGGTCAGGACGTGGCAGCTGGCGCAGCCAAGCGACCCTTCGGAGAGCGACTTGCCGTGCGCCGGATCCCCATCTGGCAACGCGACCGTGATGTCTGCCCCGACCGTGGGACCGGTAGGCACCGGAACGCCCGAAGCCAGGGCGCGGTCTTTCCAGTTGAGGATGAACGCCGTCAGGGCATCGATCTGATCATCCCGCAGCGGGCCGCCGAAGGCTGCGCCCCAGGTGGGCATGCGCTGGGGGTAAGTCGTGCCGACCGAGGGCACCGGGCGGCCGGCGGCGATCACGCCGCGCACGTAATCCGGCAGCGTTCCGCCGAAGCCAACCTTCGCCAGGCGCGAGCCGTCGAACAGGTCTGCAGCGTTGATCGCCGGGGCCACGCCCTCGATCCCTTGGCCCTGCGGGCCGTGGCAGGGGCGGCAGTTGCCCTCAAACAGCGAAGCGCCGGTTTCGATGGCGCGTGCCTCGTAGGCCCGCGTGAACTCCGCCATGCGGTTCTGTTCGCCCAGCGCGACCGCGACCATCACGCCGATGAGTGCTAGAAGGGCCAGCAATCCGAGTGCAACCTGTCCCTTCATCGTCTACGCTCCCTGGCCGTAATTGCCGTCGCGGTGGAGGTAGACCGACTGGCTGAATTCACCCGCCGTGCCGTCGGCCGTGTTGGTCCAGGTCACGCGCAATGTGATCTTCTTCAAGTCGGTCTGCCAATCTTCGATCACCATCAGCCCCGCCACATCCGCACGCCCTGCGCTCTGGACGTTGGTCAGCACCTCTTCGTAGCGGTGCAGCAATTCCTGCAGTGTGGCGTTGGGCGCCGCCGACCAGGCCGCCGCCTCATAGCTGCCGTAGGCCAGTTCGTCCCACGGCGCGCTGCGCAGCGGACCGGGATGGGTCTGCGGCAGCAGCTCGGCCACGGCCTCCTGATCCGGCGACGTGCTCACGGCGTAGTGCGGAGTCCCCATGTAGGACAGGACGGCCATGACGGCCACCAACACCGCCGCCGCGGACAGGCCGATGCGCCGGTCGCCATAGCGCCGGCTCGGGCCGACTTCGAGGTACGGCAGCAGCAGGAGCAGCCCGGTGGCCACACCCGGGACGATCAGGCCCCAGATGACCTTGTCGCCGACCTTGAGCATTCCCTGCAGCCACAGGAAGTACCACGGGGCGGTCGTGTGCAGCGGGGTGATGAGCGGATTGGCGTGCGGTTCGAGCGCCGGCGCGTTGTACAGATAGGCCGCCGCAGCGAACAGCACCGCCAGCAGCCCGGCGACGTACCACAGCTCGCGGGTGGCGATCTGCGGCATGAAGTAAACCCGCGAATCCATCGGGACGCGCTTGGCCGTATCCTCGCCGACCTTCTCCCCCTCAGGCGGCAGGCTGTGCCCGTGGTGGATGACCTTGTAATAGTGCACGCCGAAGGCGACGATCCCAGCCAGCGGCAGCGCCACGACGTGCAGCAGGTAGAAGCGCAGCAGCCCGTTGGCGCCGAACTCCGGCGCGCCGCGCACCAGCAGGTTGACGTTGCGGCCGACGATCTCCGGCGGGATGGCCTCGACCATCGAGGCGCCGATCGTCACTGCCCACAGGCTGAGCTGGTCCCAGGGAAGCAGGTAGCCGGAGAACGAAAGCACCAACGTCACGAACAGCAGGACCACACCGGTCGCCCAGGTGAACTGGCGCGGCTTCTTGTACGAGCCGGTGATGAAGGTGCGCAGCATGTGCAGCGCCACGACGATCACCATCAGCTCGGCCGCCAGCCGGTGCAGGTCGCGCATCAACTGGCCGAACGGGACGTTGCTCAAGAGGTTGAGCATGTTCTCGTAGGCCACGACCGGCGACGGCGTGTAGTAGATCATCAGGTAGATGCCGGTCAGGATCTCGAAGGCAAAGAAGAAGGTTGAGAGCCAGCCGAGACGGAACGTCGGATAGAGGCCGTCGACCATCCGGTGGTAGTAGGTCGGCTTCATGTGCAGCCAGAAGCCCTCGGCGTGCGGCGTCAGCCTCGGGTTGGGCCGGCCGGGCGGATCGTCGCGCAGCACGCCGCGCACGTCCGTCGGGTTCAAGCCGGCGGTGACACGGGTGACGATGTCCACCCACTTATCGTTCAGCGCTGTCCGCAGGCCCTTGCGCTTGACCTCGTCCAGCACCGGGATGTGCAATCGGAAAATCGCCATGCCCCGCCCCTCCTAGATCCCGCCGCCCGGCTTGGAGTTCACCGCGCCGACGACGCGGCGCCCGGTGTCGATGCGCAGGGCGGCGGCCTCTGCCGGGACCTTGACCGAGGCGGCCTCCTGGCTGCCCAGCGTCGGCTCGCTTCGGCTGAGGACGTTCCCGCTGGCGTCGAGCACTTCGACGAAGAACACATCCAGGTTGCGCCGGGCGGGCCCGTCGATGCGTGCCCCGGTCTTGAGATACTTCGACCCGTGGCACGGGCACTCGAACCGGTCGTTGGTCGGCACCCATTTGTAGATGCAACCCAGGTGGACGCAAACTTTGTAGATCGCCTTGATCCCCGGCTCGAGCGGATAGTCCTTCGGCTGGCGCGGGTCGTGCAGGCTGCCGTCGCCGATGTTGACCAACCAGAAGCGGCCTTCAGGGAAGTCCGTCGGCTGGCTATCCGGTGCGGGGAGTTCGGCAATCGGCAGCGTGAACACGCCGCCGAACTCGCCCTCGCGGAATCGCGGCAGGGCATACCAGAGTGTGACGCCCCCGCTGCCGGCGAGGAACACGGCCATCGAGGCTCCCCACAGGTAGTACAGGAACTCTCGCCGGCTGAGCGGAACGCCAGCGTCGGCGCCCGGCGCAGTCTGGACGCCTGCATCGGTCATGCTGCTCCTCCTGTGATCCTACGTACGAGGGGAGGCGGGCTCTGACGTGCCGCGCCGATCCGCCCGAGTTGAGGTTGGTCATTTTTAGCATATATGACTAGATAAGTCAATTTTGACCTTCCCAGGTCTGGGTGCCTATTTCGGGCTCCTGGCCCTCCATACCCATCGGGGAGTAGGGAATGCAACGGCGCGTTCCTGGGCAGCATGGCAGAGTGGGGAGGTTATGCGGCGCTTCGACGATGGGCCCTCGACGAGCATGTCGGCGCCACTACCGTGAGGCTGCTGATGGCCTGCTTCGAGTGCAGTGAAGCTGCCCCAACGGTTACAATACGCTCATGGATTCGCCCGCCCCCGCCGCGCCGCTCTGGATCGACACCCCGGAGCAGCTTGCGGCATGGATCGAGGCCCAGCGCCACACCGCCCGCCTGGCCATCGACACCGAGTTCGAACAGCCTGCATGCCTACCAGGAACGCGTGTGCCTGATCCAGGTTAGCACGCTGGAGGGTGATGTTCTGATCGACCCGCTCGGGAGCGCCGACATGGGCGCCCTGGCGCCGCTGTTCGCCTCGCCGGCCGTCGAGAAGGTCTTCCACGGCGCCGAGTACGACCTGGCGTGCCTCAAGCGCGACTTCGGATTCGAGATTCTCAACCTATTCGACACCCGCCTGGCGCTGCGCACGCTGGGGATGCAGCCGAGCGGCCTGGCCGATGTGCTGGCGCAGGAGTTCGGCGTGACGCTCGACAAGCGCTACCAGCGCGCCGATTGGGCCAAGCGCCCGCTGCCCCCGCCGCAGCTCGAGTACGCCCGCTTCGACACCCACTACCTGCTTTCCTTACGCGATCGGCTGGCGGACGCCCTGCAGCTCGCCGGGCGCTGGGAGGAAGCCGTCGAGGCCTGCGCCCACCTGGCCTGCACCGTTCATCCCAGTGTCAATGGCGGCCTCGAGGGATTCTGGGGAATGACCAACGCCCGCAAGCTCGAGCCGCGCCAGGCGGCCGCCCTGCGCGAGCTCTACGCCTGGCGTGACCAGACCGCCCGGCAGCTCGACCGCCCGCCCTTCAAGGTCATCGGCGACGATGCACTCCTCAGCCTGGCCCGCGTCCTGCCGCAGGAGGCCGAGGAGTTGAGCCACATTCCCGACCTTGTTCCGCGCCTGGCAGAACGCTACGCGGAGCCGATCCTCGCCGCCCTGACGCGCGGGCGGAGCGTGGCGCCTCCCCGCCCCCCGGCCGCCGAGCCGGTGGACCCCGCCGTGCTCGCCCGTTACGACCAACTCCGTCGCTGGCGGAAGGCCGTCGCCGCCGAGCGCGGCGTAGAGTCGGATATTGTCCTGCCCCGCGAGGTCCTGTGGGACATCGCCCGGGCAGCGCCGCGCACGCTGCCAGCACTCGAGCCCCTGTTGGCCTGCTTACCCTGGCGGTTGAACGCGTACGGCCCGGCGGTCCTGGCCTCCCTTTGGGGTGCGCCCACGTCGACCGAATGAGGTGACGATGGAGATCACGTTTGCCGGCGCGGCGCAGACCGTCACCGGCTCACAGCACTTGATCGGTATCAACGGCCGTCAGCTGCTGCTCGAATGCGGGCTCTTCCAGGGCCGGCGCGCCGACACCTATGCCCGCAACCGCACGTTCCCGTTCGACCCGCGGGAGATCGACGCCGTCATCCTCTCGCATGCCCACATCGACCACTGCGGCAATCTACCCAACCTGGTGCGCCAGGGATTCGGCGGCTCGATCCACGCCACGCCCAGCACGTCCGATCTCACTGATTTGACTCTGCGCGATTCGGGCCACATTCAGGAATCCGACATCGCCTTCCTGAACAAGAGGCGCGCGCGCGACGGGCTTGGGCCGCTCGAGCCGCTGTACACCCTCGCCGACGCCGAGGCGGTATCGAAGCAACTGGTCATGCAGGCCTACGCTCGGCCGTTCGAACCCGTTCCAGGTGTCGTCGCCCGGCTGGTGGATGCCGGGCACATCCTGGGCTCGGCCGGCATCGTGCTCGACCTGGAGGAGAAGGGACGCAAGCTGCGCTTGATGTTCTCCGGCGACATCGGCCGATTGCGCGTCCCGCTGCTGCGCGACCCGGTCGCCCCATCCGAGGTCGACGTGCTGATGATGGAGTGCACCTACGGCGACAAGCCGCATCTTTCCCCGGAGGAAGCCACCGCCGGACTGCGGCAGGTCCTGCGCCGCACCTTCGAACGCCGCGGCAAGGTCATCATTCCGGCCTTCGCCATCGGCCGCACGCAACTTCTGGTCTACACGCTGCACCAGATGATCGACGCCGGCGAACTCCCGCACGTGCCTGTGTACGTCGACAGCCCGCTGGCCACCAACGCCACCGAGATCTTCCGCCGCCACCCGGAAGACTTCGACGACCAGGCCGTCAAGTTCCTGCACGAGGATCCGCACGGCCGGCTGTTCGGCTTCGACCTGCTTACGTTCACCAAGTCGGTGGAAGAAAGCAAGGCGATCAACGACCACCCGGGCCCGTTGGTGATCATCTCCGCCTCCGGCATGGCCGAGACCGGAAGGATCCTGCACCACCTGCGCAATAACCTGGACGACCCGCGCAACACGATCCTGATCACCTCCTGGATGGCGCCCGACACGCTTGGCCGCCGCCTGACCGAAGGTCAGAAGAGCGTGCGGATCTTCGGCGAGGAATACCCGGTGCATGCCGAAGTTGCCACCGTCGACGGTTTCTCGGCTCACGCCGGGCAGGACTATCTGGAGAGCTACGCCCGAGCTTCCGCCGGGACGCTCAAGCGGCTGTTCCTGGTCCACGGTGAACGCCAGCCGGCCGAGGCGCTGCGTGCCCGGCTTGGGGACCTGAAGATCCCGATCGATTATCCGGAACGCGGAACGCGGATCGAGATCTGACCTCTGGCGTCACGCACCACGGCGCCAGCCCGGGGGGCAGGATGGCGTCACTTCCCTTTGCCCAGAAGGCTGTGATCATCACCGGTGCCTCCAGCGGCATTGGCGAGGCGCCGCGCCGTATGCCCTCGCATTCAGTCGTGAGGTGCGTACGCCTGGCGTTCACGGCTCGTGCCCGGCGTGGTTGCTCTCGGCGCCTCAGGGAACCGAAGCGCGGTCCAGTGGCGGTATAATCGGCGGCGGAGAGGTGCCAGAGTGGTTGAATGGGGCGGTCTCGAAAACCGTTGTGGCCTTCTGGGCCACCGTGGGTTCGAATCCCACCCTCTCCGCCAGAATCAGACACCCGAGAACTTGATCCCCGCGCTCCTGCCTGCGAACCGCACCCGCGGCAGACACCGATAATCGTCGCCCCACTCCACGCGCCACAACCGTCGCAAGTCGATCGTCCTGGATCGTTGACGGATTCGTTGCTCCAACATGTGAAGCGTAGCTTCCCGCACCTGTGACTTGGCCGGCGGAGGCAGGTCGTTTGGCTGCCCGGCCCGGCCTTGTTGTGTGGGCGCAGAAGCTGACCAGATGGCGCACCTTGCTGCTTCTCACCCTCCTAGGATCGTGGCCGTGGAGAGAGGCGAACCCTCCTGCCGTCGAGTGATATAATCGGACAACTTGACGTGGAATTCGACGGGATTCCGCGCCAACTCGGCGAGGCTTTGATGTGCGTATTTTGTGCAGCTGTCCCTGGGGCCTTGGCCCTCGGCGTCGCCGGCCGGGCGAAACAAGAGGAAGCTTGGAGGCGATCCGGCGTCTCTAGATCACTGCGCCGGATGCCTGTTTCGGCCGCAGCCCTCGCCGCCGCTTTCGGGCTGGGACTGCTCGCAGTCCTCTACCATTGGCGTTGGCCCGCTGGATGACCGCCTGGCTCTACCCTCGCCCCATCTCGACCCGACGGCTGGTTCTCACCGTCACGCTGCAAGCCGTACTGGCCAGCTTCCTCACGGTCACGCCGCCCGGCCTTTGCCCCTGCTGGCTCCTGGATCACATCCATCCGCATCCCTTCGGCCACGCCGATCTGCCCCACAGTCACGACTACTTGTTATGGATGTTCTCTGCGGACACCGCCGAGACTCCGCCGGCCCTTCCGACCTCGGGCGAGATGCACGCCCGCCTGCTTTCCCTGAACGACCTTTGGTCCGAGGCGAGCGAGCCCCTTCCCGGTTCGCCGGCGTGGTCAGGGTCGCTCTCGAAACCGCCCCCGCGCCTCCTCAGCTGGGCCTGACCTCAACCGACCCGCGGTCCAACTCGTTCGCTGAAGGAGGCGACATCATGTCGCGCACGTTGGCAAGATCGATCACCGGACTGGCCTTGCTGGCAGCCCTGCTCTTCGTCCCTCTCACCGCCTGGGCACACGAGTCCGTCGAGAGCGGAAGCTTCGTCTTCGAGATCGGATGGCTTCAGGAGCCGGTCATCGTCGGCGAGCGGAACGGCCTCGAACTGTTTGTCGCCCCGAAAGACGCTCCGGAAGAGGGAATCGCGGATCTCACATCGCTGCAGTTCAGCGTTGAATACGGTGGTGCCAGCCGGAGCTTCGGCCTGGTCCCCGCCGAAGATGATCCGGGCCACTACTCCGCCGCGTTTATCCCGACGATCGAAGGTCAGTACACTTTCCACCTGACAGGCACAATCAACGACGAGGCCGTCGACGTCAGCGTCGATCCGGAAGAGGTCGTCGCCAGCGATGCGCTGGCGTTCCCGACCGACACCCGGGCGGCCTCGGGTGGCAGCACCCAGACTATGGCGACGGCCGCTCTCGTGCTCGCCGCCGTTGCCCTGGCCCTCAGCGGGGTTGCCCTCCTACGGAGAAGGGCGTAGTCTCCGGTAACTGACGAGGTGGAGCGGCGGATAGGTTCCCCGCTCCACCTCCTTCGAGCTGCAGATGAAAAGGAAGCTGGCCGCTCTCGCCCTGGTGACCGGGGTGCTGGCGTGGACCTGGACGTCTGCCCAGGCGCACGCGTTGCTCCTCCGCTCGAACCCGGCAGCCAACGCCACCTTGGAGATGGCCCCCCGCTTCGTCGAGCTCGTCTACTCCGAAGCCCTCGAGCCGTCCTTCTCCTCCGCCAGCTTGCTCAACGTAAGCGGTATGCGCCTCGACAACAATGATGCCAACGTCGACCCGACCGACCCTACTCGTATGACCCTCACGCTTCTTCCCCTCCCGGATGGCGTCTACACCGTAACGTGGAAGGTCCTATCGGCCGTCGACGGGCACGGCAGCACGGGGGCCCTCGCCTTTGTCGTCGGGTCGGGCGGCCAGGCGCCTGGCCCCATCGCTCCGTCGCCTGTCGGGACGAAGTTGCCGGCGCCGGAGGTCATCGCCCGCTGGCTGCTGTATTTGGGGGCAGCGATCCTAACCGGTGGAACGGTTTTCCTTCTCGCCGTCTGGCAACCCGCCGTCCATGCATGGATCGAGGCAGGCGAGACGACGCCATTGCCGACCCTGCCGTGGCCCGCCCTGGCTCGTCTGGGCGCCGGTGTCTTCCTCTTCGCCAACCTTCTGGGGTGGTGGGCACAGGCGGCCCAGGCGGTTGGCGGGGTCGTCTCAGCCCCTTGGGATCCCGCGATGGGCACGGTCCTTTTCACGACGCGGTTCGGCGCGCTGTGGTCCGCACGCCTGCTGCTTGGCCTGGGGCTGGCGGCATGGTTGCCGCGGTCGCGTTCTACATTCGCACAATTAGCCTCCATCGTCGTGGCGGGAGCTTTGCTCCTGGATATCAGCTTTGGCAGCCACGCCGCATCCGAGGCGAGCCCCGCGCTGCCGATCCTTGGCGATTGGCTCCACATGCTGGCGGCCTCGATCTGGGTAGGTGGTCTCGTCTACTTCATCGCCGGGCTCCTCGCCCTCCAGCGCATGTCCCCACAGCCTCGCACGAAACTCGTCGCAGGATTGATCCCTCGATTCAGTCGGTTGGCCCTCCCAACCGTCGCCTTTCTCGCCGCAACTGGCGTCTACGCTGCAGTCCTGCGCGTAGGCTCCTGGCCAGGCCTGCTTGGAACTCCCTATGGGCGAACCCTGTTGGCCAAGATCCTGATCGCCCTGACCATGGTCGGGTTCGGCGCCTTGAATCTTCTCGTCGTCAGCCCTCGCATGCGCCGGGGGGCCAGCCGGGTTGAGGGGGCGTCCGGACTGCTCGGCACCTTCGGGCGCTTTGTCACCACCGAGGTCCTGCTGGGATGTGCCGCCCTGCTGGCTGCGGGAGTACTGACCTCCCAGGCACCCGCCCGGGCCCCGACCTCCCCCGCGTTTCTCGCCGTGCAAGGGACCGGTGACGATCTCCGGGTGGTTCTCGAGATCACCCCCGGGCGCGTCGGTCCGAATACATTCGCCGCCACTCTCACGTCCGGCGGGTCTCCAGTCATCGGCGCGAAGGAGGTCAGGCTTCGATTCACCCCCACTACCGATGTGCCTCCGTCGCAAGTTGTACTGGTCGAGTCCGAGCAAGGACGCTACACCGGCCAGGGGACCTACCTCAGTCTGCCGGATCGCTGGCAGGTGCAGGTGGCGGTGCGTCGCGAGGGGGAATTCGACAGTTTCGCCGACCTGTTCGTGGACCTGAGGCCGTCCGAGGCTGCCCTCAACCTGGCGTGGCCTCGGCTCACCGGCGGTCTACTAACATTGGCCGGCCTGCTGGGGTGGGCGGCGATCCGTCGCCCACAGATCGGACTCCCGGCTCAGATCCTCCGAGCCCTTCCGGCGGCGGCGCTCTCCATCGCCGGCGTGGCCGTCCTGGCACGGCCGCTACCTGCGCGCAGCCTCCTCAATCCCGTCCCCCCTTCCTCTGCCTCGGTCGCCGCCGGCCAAGCGCTCTATCAGCAATACTGTGTGGTTTGCCATGGCACAGGCGGGAAAGGCGACGGGCCGTGGGGATTGACCCTGAACCCACGCCCGGCCGACCTCACCCTGCACACCATCCCCGGAGTACACTCCGACGGCCAGTTGTACGATTGGATCACGAACGGGTACCAGAGGATCCGTCATGCCGGCATGGAAGGATCGCCTCTCCGACACCCTCCGCTGGGACTTGGTCAACTTCCTGCGGACGATGGCGCCGAGCACGCTGCCATGAGCTCATTCGCTCGCATTGTGACTCGGGTTGCGAATCGGTTCTTCCCAATGCTGCTCATCGCCGCCGTCGCCACCACGTGCTCGACCCCAAACCCTTCTCAGCCCTCGGAGAGCCCCTCGCCCTCCGAAGTGGAGTCCGCGTCCCCCACATTCGGAACGCCCCTTAGCCCCGCCACAACCACAGTCGTCTATCATTTCGACTCCCCGTTTCCGTGGTCCACCTTGCCCGTGACGGGGAGGCTCCTCTTCATGACCTACGACCCCCAGGCTTCCACGACCTCCATGCCCGTCCCCTTGATCGCCCTTCTCGACCTGGCTACCGGGGATATGACTGCTGCCTGGCGGCCACCAGAGAACGCCTGGCTGAGCGGGATGGACCTGTCCCCGGATCGGACAGCGCTCGCCATTGCCTATGCGTCTCCACCCGAGGAGGGCAACTTCCAATCCGGTCGTCCGGGCGTGTACCTGTTGCCGGTCGACTGCCTAGGGCAGGGGTGTCCCGACGTCGTGCCGGAGCCGATGGTCGAAGCCACGCAAGACGATTCCTACTTCGGGCCCGTCTGGTCCACGGATGGGACGAGCCTGTACTTCTCCCACTTGTCGACGCTGCCCGACACGCTGGTATCTGTCGTCAGCGTGGAGCGAGTGCCCGCTGCCGGAGGCACACCGGAGCTATTGATCCCGAATGCAACATGGCCTCGCCCCTCCCCGGATGGGACGACGTTCGCCTACGTGGCCTTTGAGAGCCTGCAGAGCATCAACGATCTGTACCTCGCCGCGCTCGACGGGACGAACGCCCGGCCGGCGATGCCTCCCGGATCCTTCTTGTCGGTGGACGCGCCGGTTTTCTCCCCCGATGGAAAGTACATCTACTTCAGCGGCGCCGGGGCTGGCCCTCAGTTCTCATTCGAGGCTCCCTGGTCGGATCATCGAACTTGGATCGAGCGCCTGACCGGTGTCCAACCCGCCTATGCCAACGGCATGCCCTCCGAGTGGTGGAGGCTGCCCATCGCCGGCGGAGACCCGACCCGGTTGTCGGCCATCGGGGCCTCCGGGTTATCGGGGGCGTTCTCTCCCGACGGCAGGTTCTTCGTCTTCATTAGCTACAGCGGGATGGGGATGATGTCGGCGGAGGGGGAACGCCTCACCTGGATCTATCCGGGGACGACGTTTGGAAACGTGATCTGGCTCCCTTGAGACGGGCGCACGGAGAGGGTTTCGCCTCCAGCCAAGCGCGTGGAGATCGTCCAACGAAACGGGGGACTGGGAGCACCTGGCTGGACGGTGCCGTACCCGGAGAATGTACTCAACTCGGGCTGTTGTTGGTTGGACTTGCGTCCTTCTGTGCGGCATCTATCAGGGCACCCGGCGCACCGCAGGCCACCGGACCCGTGTCGCGGCGGTTGACCACAGATACAATTCGATGCCGGCCGTGCCTGGACACGTCTATCCGCGAGCCAAGCTCCGGGTTGTGTTGGAGTCCTGAACCGCGACAGATGTCCCTTCATTCGGCGAAACCAGTGCAGGCTGCCGGAAGCTGCCTCCCCATCGGCGTGCGCCCTATGCCTCGAGCGTGCCTCTCCGCTCGTCTCGGGGCGCCCGCGAGTGTTGCGCGGCATGCGACGTCACGCAAGCCGCATGAGGTCTCCAGTGCTCGGCGCAAGACGTCCACCGTCATCACGCTGACTCGCCTAGGTCTGGTCCTGTTGGTGGCCGCGCTTCCCCTCAAGACACACGCTGCCCCGCGCCCCGACGGCGCCTCGGAGCTCCTCGCCGCCGTCAATGCGCTGCGCGCCTCGTACGGCCTGGCCCCGTACAATGTCGACCCCATCCTCATGGCGGTGGCTCAGGCACAGAACAATTACAGCATTTCGATCGGCTCAGTCACCCATTACGGGCCGGACGGTTCGAGGCCGCGGGACCAGGCGATCGCTGCCGGGTACGGCGGAGGGGCGACGGTCTTTATCTCGGAGAACATCCAGCAAGGGTCCGGGTTGTCGCCGTCCGGCGCCGTCCAGGCATGGACGGGAGATGACCCCCATCTCAACACGATGATCGGGAGCAACTACCGAGACGTCGGGGCGGGGGTGGGCGAGAGAGCCGGGGTCCAATACTACACGCTGATCGCCGGCTATGTCGCCGGTGGGTTCAGCGCCAACTCCACCCTCCCGGCGGGGGGGATCACGCTGCCCGGATTGACAGGTGTTCAGCCCGTGTACGCGACGGTGACGCCGCTGCCCGACGGCTCAATTGTGCACGTCGTGCAGACGGGTCAGACACTGTGGACGATCGCCGCTGTCTACAGAGTCCCGCTGGAGGAGCTGCTCAAACGGAATCACCTGACCCAGTACTCGTTCATCCACGCCGGCGACCAAATCGTCATCCAAGGTGCGGTCACGCCGACCGCGAGCTTTTCCCCGACCGACACCCCCGCACCCCCATCGGTAGCCCTTTCGGAGGCGACCGCGACGTGGTCACCTTCCTCCACCCCTCGCATCAGCGCCTCGCCCACCCCGGCCCCGATCCTTTCGTTCTCATCGGCCAATCCGGCCGGAGCGGCGATGATCATCGCCGGGATGGTGATGGTCGTAATCGGGCTTGTCTTCGGCTTGCTGCGCGGGCGATCCACTGCGTCCGGCGGACATTGACCAACCACATCCGCATTGGCTCGCGGCTTTCAGCCAGAGGGCGTTTCTCGGTGTTGAGTTCCTGTTGTCTCGCCGAGACTCTGGGCATCATGTCCCTTTGTTTACCCCCATGGTCCCCCTGGCAGGGGGACTCCGGGGGCCGCCCGTCCGGTGGCCCGCCGTCTGGTCCGCCTCGCGCAACATCCCCCTGAGCGCCACCGGTGCACGGGAGGCTCGCCGCGGCCAGGGTTGTCCATTCGGGGACGCGCCTGTGGATCCCCGCGCGAAGTATCGGTGCAGCGCCGGAGATCAGTCTGGTCCGTTAGTATCCGCATGAGGAATGAAGGGGCGACGGCAAGGAGCGTAGTTGGGGCCCGTCGTTGCCTGCGGTTGTTCAGAGGCGACGGTGGCATTTGCCGGGCCCGGCTGAGATACCTCGGCCGAATCTCGGCCTTGTCACGTCCGCTTCCCATGAAGCGCCGACCGCGCGCCCGATGCACGCGGGTGCCTATGCTCCAGCAAGCCTATCCAGCCCGTGCCCCACCCTCTCACTCTCGATTTCGGCCTGCGCCTCAGCCGGCTCGGCGCCACGCGTCAGGCGCAGCCCTAGGGCGCCGGTCAGCAGCCCGCCAGCCAGCGCCAACAGTGCAGCCAGGGCCACGTCCACGCCGGTGATCGGGTAGTCACGCAGCGCCGGCGTCATCTCGAAGCGGGCATAGGTGAGCAGCACTGTGGCGATCGAGAACACGGCTCCCAGCAGCAGGGGTCGCCGGCGCGCCCACGCCAAGCTGCCGAGCAGAGCGATCAGGACCAAAGCCGGGATGGCGAGCGTCATCGTCCAGGCCTGGTGCAGGCCGATCAGCCCGTTGTTCCCGAGTAGGGCGGCGAACTGGCGCGCCTGGGCCGCGGTCGACTGCGGATTGAGCAAGACGTACTGATCGATGAACGGGACTGGCTTGAGGATGGCGAAGCCCAGCGCGGCGATGCCCGTGGCGACATACTGCAGTGCCAGTGCCAGGCCGGCGGTCAGCAGGACGACCCAGGCCCGGCGCGCCAGGCGGATGGTCGCCACCAGCGAGAGGGGCAGGAAGGCGCCGATCAGGATGGGGAAGAGCAAGCCGTACAGGCCGGCGCCGCCGTGGCGGTGGCCGACGATGAACGCCTCGCCCATCTGGAAGTGGACCAATTCGTAAGCGTAGGCTCCGGTGAGGACGATGCCCCACAGAAGCGGGCTTTTCCAGGTGAAGGTGTAGCCCAGCCGGCGAGCCGATGCGGTGATACCGAGCAGCAGGCTGTAGTCGACGACCACCGTGGCGACCATGATCAGCAGGTGCGGCGGGCTCCAGAGCGTGGCATCGATCCCGAACGCCCTGTGCCACAGCTCATCGATCACGCCGGAGAGCAGCGCGGCTGCATAGCCGAATAGGATCCCGAAGTACGCGCCGGGCGCGCGCAGCCGGCCCAGCCTGGCGGTATGCGGCATCTCTTGCCCGGCAATCGAAAGCCCGGTCTCGTAGGCGATCATGATCACGACGATCGCCAGGCCGCTGACGAAGGCCAGGAGCACCATCAGGTGGGGCGGGATCCACAGGCTGTCACGGCCGATCGCAACGTGCCACTGGATGTCCCAGGCTCCGCCGATGAAGTTGAACAGCTTGAGCAGGGCGACGGCGAACAGGACGCGTAGGCGCTGGCGCTCGTGGGCGACAGCGTCGACCGGCCGGGCCAGTCCTGCGGCGACGGTCTTGTTCATCTTCATCCGAATGTCCGCAAGCATCCGCGAGCCTCCCCAGGAGTTGCTCAGATCATTGTGGGTATTCTACCCTTGTAAATCTGAATAGTCCAGATTATACTCATCATGGATGGAATACGGTCTCTTCCAGGTTTTGCCCAAGGTGGCAGGCTGGCGAAGGGGCCATGGGCATTCGGGATGTTCCAGGGCTGGGGCAAGTAGGCGATCGGAAGTATTTCCCACTCTCCGACACGCAATCGTCAGCTTCGAACCTCGCACGAGGTGACATTCGCACCCGGGCAGCTCAATCCGGGCGAACACAGACCCAATGGGGGCCGCACCGAGCGCCATCGCAAGCATTCTGATCTTGGAAGCGCACAGGAGGAAGATCCATGGACGTAGATCTTGTTTTCGAAGGCGGCGGCGCCAAGGGCCTGGCATTCGTCGGGGCCCTGCAGGCCATCGAGCGGCACGGGCACAAGGCGCGCCGCGTGGTCGGCACGTCTGCCGGATCGATCGTGGCGATCCTGGTGGCGGCCGGCTATAGCGCGGCGGAATGCAAGGCGGCGATCAACGAACGTCTGCCCGACGGCACCTCGCGCTTCGGCAGCTTCCTGCAAATCCCCAGGATCGACGAAAGCGTGGAATTGAGCAACAGCTTGCGCGACGTGGCTCCGTACGGAGCTGGACAACCCAATGATCCCGAATGTCATCGAGCCGGTGGTCGACAAGATGATCGATGGGCTGGCGCAGCGCCACCTCACCAAGCACGTGATCTCGCTGCTGGCATGGGGCGGGTGGTATGCCGGCGATACGTTGCTGGCGTATCTGGCCGAGAAGCTGGATGCCGGCGGACGCGGGCTGGGCAGCTCGACCCTCCGGGAGTTCAACGAGAAGACGGGGCGGGACTTCTCCGCCGTAGCCTCCGACATCACCGACAAGACCATGCTGGTGCTCAACCACCGCACGGCGCCGGATTGCCCGACCACCTGGGCGGTGCGCATGTCGATGAGCTGCCCGCTGGTCTGGCAGGAAGTCGTCTGGAAGAAGGAATGGGGGCCGTATCTCGGACAGGACATTACGGGCCACAAGGTCGTGGATGGCGGATTGTCGTCCAATTTCCCCATCGCCTTGCTGGTCTCCGATGACGACCTGGTCGAGGAGACCATGGGAGAGGAGTCCGCCTCAGATCAGGTGATCGGCCTGTTACTGGACGACGGCCTTCAAGTGCCCGGCGCGGAGAACACACAGGCCATGGAGCAGAAGGCGCCGGGCTTCCTGGAGCGGACGGAGCTATTGACCGAGACGATGTTCCGGCTCGGGGCCATGGGAGAGACGCTGCTGGGGGGACATGACAAGTACGTGATCAACGAGCACAAGCACCTGGTCTGCCGGCTCCCCGCCAAGGGATACGGCCTCCTGGAATTCGACCTGACGCCCGAGCGCATGGCGCCGATCGTTGATGCCGGCGACGCCGCCATGGATGCCCACCTCGCCCAGCCCGCATACGGCGGCCAAAGCCAGCTCGTCCCCGCAACCGCACCGGCCTGACGAGGGCGCCAGCGGGGACAGCGCGCTTGACCTGCGAATCGACCGGGGCGGGGATTCTCCCCGCCCCGGTTTCGTGTCCAACATCCGTCAGCCTCAGCGCGCGGCTTCGAGCGCCTGCAGTTTTCCCAGCGACGCCTCGACCACGTCAAACCCGCCTTGCCAGAACGCCGCCGAGCGCATGTCGATGCCGGCGCGCCGCAGGATGTTCTCCGGCGAGTCCGAGCCCCCGGCCGCCAGGATCTGCAGATAGCGCGGCTTGAACGCCTCGCCCTCGCGCTGGTACTGCTGGTAGAGCGACAGCACCAGCAGCTCGCCGAAGGTGTAGGCGTAGACGTAGAACGGCGCGTGATGGAAGTGCGGGATGGCCAGCCATTCGTGGCGGAAGTCCTCGCTCAGCTCGATCGACGCGCCAAATTGCTCCCGCAGGTTCGCCTGGTAGGCCGTGCTCAGGTCTTCCACCGTCCCGCCCTGGTCGATGATCTCCGCCGCCTGTCGCTCGAAGAGCGCGAAGTAGGCCTGGCGCAGGATCGTGGCGTAGTGGTTGTCCATCTCGCGGAACAGGAGCGTCCGACGCACGTCCGTCGCCGGGTCGAGCTCCAACAATCGATCGACCAGCAGCATCTCCCCGAAGGTCGAGGCGGTTTCTGCCAGGGGCAGCGCTGCGTGCTGGGTGAGCAGGCTGTGCCCATCCGCCATCAGGCTGTGGACAGCATGGCCGAGCTCATGCGCCAGCGTCGCCACGTCTTCCGGCTTTCCCTTGAAGGTCTGCGACAGCCAGGGTGTGTAGTCGGGGCCGACCGTTGCGCAGAACGCGCCGCTGCGTTTTCCGCGGCGGCTCTCACTGTCGATGTGGTTCTCGTCGAAGACCTTCTTTGCCAGGTCGGCGACTTTCGGTACGAAGCGCCGGAAGCTCTCCAGCACCAGCTCCACCGCCTCGCCGTAGGCGTAGGTCTTCTCGGTACCGGCCACCGGGGCGTACAGGTCGTAGCGCCGCAGGCGGTCTACCCCGATGGTCTTGGCCTTGAGCGCGAAGTAGCGCTGGAAGATCCCGGCGTTGGAGCGGCACAACTCGAGCAGCGTGTCGATCACGTCGTCTGGGATGTTGTTGGCCAGATTGCGGACGGCGATGGGGGAGGCGAAGCCGCGCAGGCGGACGTTCTCGCTGCGCCAATCGCGCACCCGGTACTGGTAGAGCTGGCTCAGGATACCGGCGTCCTGGGCGTAGACCCGGTACAGCTCCTGATAAGCTGCGGCGCGCATCTCCGGCCGCGGGCTCCGGAAGTGCACCTGCAGTTCCTCGCGCATCAGCTCGCGCTTCTCCCCATCGACGGCCAGGGTGAACATGTAGCGGTTGGTGATCGCATCGTAGAGCGTCACCAGCGCCGCCGAGCCGTTCACGTCCTTCAGGTTGATGATCTTCTCTTCCGCTTCGGAAAGCGTGTAGGGTTTCTGCAGCCGCAGCGCCTCGAGCCAGTAGCGGAAGTCGCCCCCCGCCGCCAGCAGCCGCGCCGCGGCGGCGTCGTCCAGCGCCTTCCACCACAACTGGAAGAACAGCGTTCGGTTGGCGGTCTCCGCCCCCAGCTGCTGCATCCGCGCTTGCAGTGACTGCACCTTCGGATCCTGCGTGTCCTCAGCGAAGGACAACTCGGCGAAGCCGTCGAGCCGCGACAGCTTCCGCAGCAGCGCGTCGTACGCGCCCACGGCGGCGGCGAAGTCCTTCTCCCCCAGCGCCGGCGACAGCCCGGGCCTGAGCGCCTCGAAGGCCTGGACCTGCTGCTCCAGCTCGCCGATTTCCTTTTGAATCTCGGGTGCGTCCAGGCCGGAGAACAGCTCTCGCAGGCTCCATGGCCCTTGTACGTAGCTCGTGTTTGTCATCCTTGACCTCTATGCCGGGGATCGAATCGAACGCCGGTGGGCCGGCGCAGGCTAGGCGTTGAAACGGACGTGGACCACCTCGCCGTCGAGGACGATGTAATCGCGCCCCTCGACCCGGAGCTTGCCGACGGCCCGCGCCTGAGCCAGGCCGCCCAGGTCGAGCAGTTCCTTCCAGCCGATGACTTCGGCCCGAATAAAGCCCCGCGATAGGTCGGTGTGGATGGCGCCGGCGGCCTCGAGGGCCGTGGCGCCGCGGGCGACCGTCCAGGCCCGCACCTCGTCTTCGCCGACGGTGAAGAACGACAGCAGACCGAGCAGATCGTAGGAGGCGCGCAGCACGCGATCGCGTCCGGCCTCGGCGATGCCGTATTCCTGCAGGAAGGAGCGGGCTTCGTCGGGCGCCAGCTGGGCGATCTCCATCTCGATCTCACCCTGCAGCGCCAGCACCTGCACGCCGGCCCCGGGCGACGCCAACCCCGGATCCGGCTGGCCTTCCGCCAGGTTGACCACCACGAGCATCGGCTTATGCGTCAGGAACCCGAAGACCGCCATGGCTCGTTCGTCTTCGGGCGGGAACGTCGCCTGGCGCAGCGGCTGGTCCGTCGCCAGGACTTCCGCCAGACGCTCGAACAGGGCCAGCTCTCTCTCGATGACCGCCTTCTCGCGCCCGCCACCCTTCTGGCGCTCCTCGCGCAGCTTCTCCAGCCGCCGCTCGACGGTCAGCATGTCGTTGAGCAGCAGCTCGGCCTCCATCCCCGCCAGGTCGCGGGACGGATCGACCCGCCCGGCAGGATGCGGGGCCAGTTCGCTTTCGAAGGCGCGCACGACGTGAACGAAGCCGTCCATCTGTGAGAGCTGATTGAGCAGCTGGCCCGGCAGGCCTTCCCGCCCGGCCTCGGCCTTCAGCCCGCCGATATCGGCATAGGTGACTTTGGCGTAGATCGTCTTGCGCGGCTTGAACAGCAGGCTCAGGTCGTCGACCCGCTGGTCGGGAACATCGGAGACGGCGGTGTGTACCTGGAGTCGATCGCCGCGCACACCGGTCGGCAGGCTGCCGCCAGTCAGCGCGTTGAAGATCGTCGTCTTACCGCAGGAAGGGAGGCCGATGATGCCCAGTCGCATGCCGCAGGTCCTGGAGAGTTCGGCCGTCGACGGTGCCCCGCGAGGGGAAGCTGCTTGACCGGCCGGAATCGTTTGGCTATACTACGCGTGCGCCGAAGTGGCGGAACTGGCAGACGCGCGCGACTCAAAATCGCGTTCCTTCGGGATTGAGGGTTCGAGTCCCTCCTTCGGCACCTGCGAGATTGTAGCATACCGGCATCCGCCCCGGCCGCATCGGCCGGGGCTGCGCGTGTGCCGCCGGTTGCCGTCGTCGCCAGCCTGTGTCACAATCGTCTGCATGAGGCGGTCAGGATGAAGACGATCGTGCGGCTGCTGGCCGCGCTGCTGGTTGGAGTCGGGCTGGGTCTTGCCTACGGCTGGTTGGTCCAGCCGGTGCACTATGTCGATACCGCCCCCGGCAACCTGCGCTCAGACTACCGCACGGACTACGTGCTGATGGTGGCCCAGGCCTACGCCTCGAGCCAGGATCTGCAGACGGCGCAGGTTCGCCTGGCGAGTCTCGGCCCTCAACCCGCCGCCGACTTGGTCACCCAGGCCTTGACCTATGCCGTCGACCACGAGTTCAGCCGCTACGACCTGGACACGCTCAACCTGTTGGCCATCGCACTGCGCGAAGCCGCACCCACAGCGGAGATCCAGTCGCCATGAAAGGTGTGCTCCTGCTTCTGGCCGCACTGGGGCTCGGCATCGCCGCCGGCCTGTACTACGCCTGGGGCGTCAATCCGGTCAGCTACACCGATACCTCGCCCGCCTCGCTGCGCGACGACTTCCGCGCCGACTACCTGACGCTCATCGCTTCGGCCTACGATGCCACCGGAGATCTACAACGGGCGCGCGCCCGGGTGGCCCTGTTTGCCTACGCCGATCCGGGCCCTATCCTGGCGGCCTTCGCCCAGCAGCGGCTGGCGCAGGGCTGGCCGGAAGCTGAAGCCCGCGCCCTTGCCCGACTGGCCGCCGATCTACAGGATGCCTCGCCTTCGACCCCCGGCGCGCAAGCCTCGACGCCAACGCTTGCCGGCTCGGCGACGCCGACGCGCACCGCGACCCCCGTTCCCAGTCCGGCGCCCACGCGAACCCCGACCTCGACCCCCGGCGCACCCTTCCGCCTGCTTGAACGCGAACCGGTGTGTGACGAAGCCATCGGCCAGCCGCTGCTGCAAGTCGAGGTCGTCGACGCCGCCGGCCAGCCCGTGCCCGGGTCCGAGGTGCGCGTCGTGTGGGACACCGGTCAGGATCACTTCTTCACCGGCCTCAAGCCGGACCTGGGCGTCGGGTACGGCGATTTCGAGATGTCCCCGGGTGTCACCTACACCGTGCAGCTGGTCGACTCCGATCAGCCGGTGACCGGGCTGACCCCAGGCGAATGCACGACGGCCGATGGGACGCACTACGCCGGATCGTGGTTGCTGCGCTTCCAGCAGCCGGAGCGCTAGCGCCGATGGCCGCCTCGGACTGCTCCGCCTCATGCTCATAGCTCTTCCTCCATGCCGCGCCTGACGACCATCGGCTTCGATGCCGACGACACGTTGTGGGAGAACGAAACCCACTACCATGCCGCCAAGCGGCGCTTCGCTTCGCTCCTGTCCGATCAGCACCCCGAAACCTCCGCCCTGGCCGTGCTGGATGAAGTCGAGGTGCGCAACGTTGAGGTCTACGGGTACGGCATCAAGAGCTACAGCCTATCGATGATCGAGGCGGCCGCCCGATTGGCGTCACGCCCGCTTGAGCCGACGCTCCTGGCGGCTCTGCTCGACATCGCCAAGGACATGCTGCGCGCGCCGGTGCAACTGATCGACGGGGTGGTCGAGGTGCTGGACCAGCTCGCCCCGCTCTACCGCCTGGTGCTCCTGACCAAAGGTGACCTGTTCGAACAGGAAGTCAAGATTCGGCGCTCCGGCATCGCCGACCGGTTCGGGCTTGTGCGCGTGCTGCACGAGAAGAGCCCGGAGGTCTACCGCCAGGTCCTTCGCGACGCCGGGGTACCGTCGGAGGACTTCCTGATGGTCGGCAATTCGCTGCGCTCGGACATCCTCCCGGCGCTCGCCGTCGGTGCCCGCGCCGTGTTCGTCCCGCACGCGCTGACGTGGTCTCACGAACACGTCGATCCCGAAAAACTGCCAGCCTCAGGCTGGGTCGAGATCGCCTCGATCACCGGCCTGCCGGCGGTCATCGAGAGACTGCAGGCCGCATGACGGCTTCCCTTTCGTACCCGCCTCTGTCTGATCCGCCATAGGGCAAAACCTCCGTAGGCGCACCTCCCGACCCCTCCCTTGCCCTGCCTTGCATCCTGCTCTAGAGTGATAGTGCGCCGCGCACTTGGCGACGGCTTGGAGGCACGATGACCCCTCGGCGAATCCTGACCACGGCGGTAGCCGCCGTTCTCTTGCTATCGTTGGCTTGCTCGCTCCCTGGCCTCTCTCTGCCGTTCGGGCGCTCGACGCCCACGCCGACGCGCCTGCCTCCGCTCCCGCCGACGCTCGCCGAGAGTGACCCGGCTCGCGGCGAGGAACTGGCCCCATCGGGCCCGCTAACCCTCTACTTCGATCAGCCAATGGACCGCGCCTCGGTCGAGGCCGCCCTCAGCTTCGATCCGGCGGTCGAAACCGTCCCGACGTGGGTCGATGACCAGACCCTCGAGCTGCGCCCGGTCTCCGCCTTGCCGCGCGAGTCGGCCTATCGGTTGACCATCGCCGCCTCGGCTCGTTCTGCCTCAGGTCTGGCTCTGGCCGAGCCCCTTGTCCTTGACCTGCGAATCGCCGCACCCCTGCGGGTCGTCCAGGTGATGCCGGATCCCGACACCAACGAGGTCGATCCCGGCAGCCCGATCACGGTGGTCTTCAATCGCCCGGTGGTGCCCATCCAGGTTGAAGGGACGCTGCCTGAGCCTCTGACCCTCGACCCGGCCGTGCAAGGCGAGGGCGAATGGGTCGACACGGGGATCTACCTCTTCCGTCCCTCGCCTTCCCTGCCCGGCGGTCAGCGCATCACCGCCCGGGTTGAGGCCGGCCTCCAGGATCTGACCGGCGCGCCGCTTGAAGAGGTGTACGAATGGTCCTTCGTCACTGCGCTCCCAAAGGTTATTTCCGCCACACCGGCGTATGACGGCCGGCCGCTGCCGCTCGACGTGCCGGTCAAGATCGCTTTCAACCAGGGCATGGATCGCGCCAGCGTCGAGCGCTCCTTCACGCTCTCCGGCCCCGGCGGCGCCTCCCTGTCCGGAACCTTCACCTGGAACGACGCTGCGTCCGAGTTCACCTTCAAGCCATCCGAGCGGTTGGAGTACGACACGGATTATGAAATACGTCTGGCTGCGAGCGCCTCGGCGCCGAGCGGATCGAGTCTGGGCTCCGCGCTTTCGCTTCCCTTCCGCACCGCCGGTCGGCCGGCCGTCCTTTCGTCCACGCCGTCCGACGGCGGGCAGAAGGACGAGTGGGACGGCGTTCAACTGACCTTTGCCGGCCCGATGGATCTACCCAGCCTGCGAAGGGCGGTGACGATGACGCCGGCGATCGAGAACCTCGGAACCTGGTGGGACGAGACCAGCTACACGTTCTCGGTCTACGGCGACTACGACCCGTCGCGAAGCTACACGCTGACCTTGGCCGCCTCGGCCGCCGACCCGTACGGCGCCACGCTGGCGGCGCCCTTCAGCCTGAGCTTCTCCACCCTCGATCTCTCGCCGCTGTCCGGCTTCATGCGCTACTCGGATGTCCTCAGCCTGGATGCCTCCGGCGAACCCATGCTCCAGGTGCAGGCGCGCAACGCCGTCTCGCTGGACTTCGGCCTGTATCGCATCTCACTCCCGCAGTTCTTCCGGCTGATGCGCGACGGCGTATATACCGCCGAGGCCGCCCCCATCGGCGACTTGCTCCGGCAGTGGTCGATGGCCGTGCCCGCCAAGCGCAACGTCATGCAGACCCTCGACGTCAGCCTGCAGGACGAGCCCCTACCGACCGGTGTTTACCTGCTGCAGATGACCGGACCGGACTATGGGGGTACTCGCACTTACGCGCGGGTGATCGTCGTCCGGGATACGGAGCTGGTGCTCAAGGCGGCGCAGGATTCGGCGCTCACCTGGGCCGTCGACCTGCACAGCGGGCAACCCGCCCCCGGACTTCCCGTCCAGATCGTCAATGCGTCCGGCAACACGCTGGCCACCGGGAGCACCGGCACCGACGGCACCGTGTCTCTCGACTTCGTTCCGGCGCAAGACGTCTACGCGCCGGTCCTGGCGCTCGTCGGTGAGCCAGGGGAGAGTCCCTTCGGCCTGGCATCCACGGGGTGGACGGACGAGATCATCCCCTGGTCCTTCGGGGTGGACTTTGACCCGGCCGCACCCACGTCACGCGTCTACCTGTACACCGACCGGCCGATCTACCGCCCGGGACAGACCGTTCGTTTTCGCGGCGTCCTGCGCGACGTCGATGACGCGCAATACTCCCTCCCGTCCGAGAAGTCGCTGGAGGTGACGCTGCTCGACGGGTTCGGCGAGCCGGCGGGCAAGCTGGATGCGCCCCTCGGCGCCTACGGCGCGTTCAGCGGCGAGTTCGAGCTGCCGCCCACGTCTGCGCTGGGGTTCTACAGCATCAACACTTCGACCGGCGGAGTGTCGTTCACCGTCGCCGCCTATCGCAAGCCCGAGTTCGATGTCACCGTCGAGACCTCGCTCACCGACGTCGGCTATGGCGATCCGCTGCAGGCCGTGATCCAGGGCGAGTACTACTTCGGAGGCCCGGTCGCCGGCGCACAGGTGCAGTGGTCCGCCTGGGCCACCGAGTACTTCCCGCCCAACCTGCCGCAACCCATCGACTGGTTCGCGTATGTCGACGGCCCGCAGTACGACTACAGTCAGATGCTCGCCGAGGGACAAGGCGAGACCGACTCCGAGGGCCGGCTGCGAATCGACCTTCCCACGACGCCCGAGGTCTCGCGCCCCCTCCAGATCACGATCGCGGCGGTCCTGACCGACAGCGCCGGCATGCCCGTGCAGGGGGAGTCGACCGTCCGCCTGCACCCGGCCAGCGTCTACCTCGGCCTGGATCCTGAGTCGTATGCCGTGGCGAGCGGCAGCCAGAGCCGGGTTGCCGTCACCGCTGTCGACTGGGACGGCGCACCCGTCGCCGGCCAGGCGATCCACATGACCCTCGATCGCATTACCTGGACGCAGGCCGTTGGCACGGACGGCACGCTCGACTGGGAAGAGCAGGCGGAGCGCGTCAACGAAGCCGACCTCACGTCGAGCCCCGATGGCAAGGCTACGGTGACCTTCCGCCCCGAGCGTCCCGGCTCGTACCGGCTGCGCGTCGAAGCCAAGGACCGCTCCGGACGCTCCGCCGTCAGCAGCCTGACGCTGTGGGCCTACGGTGCCGAACGGTTTACCTGGCGATCCGCGGGGACCAACCGAATCGCCCTGGTCGCCGACCGCGGCGAATACAAGCCTGGGGACACGGCGCGCATCTTGATCCCCTCTCCCTTCGACCAGCCGGTACAGGCGCTGGTGACGCTTGAGCGCGGCCGGGTACTCTCCAGCAAAGTGGTGGAAGTCGCCGCCGGGCAGACGACGATCGATCTGCCTCTGGATGAGTCCCACGTGCCGAACGTCTTCGTCTCGGCCGTCCTCGTCCGACCGTCCGGCGCATCCGCTCCCGCGGCGTTGGCCGTTGGCCTGATCGAACTGCGCGTCAGCGCCGAGAGCCGCGCCCTGCGGGTCAGCGTGTCGCCGGACCGGCCGCAGGCAGGCCCGGGCGAACAGGTGACCTACGCGCTGCGCGCTACCGACGCACAGGGAAAGCCGGTGCAGGCTGAGTTCTCGTTGGCGCTGGCCGACGTCGCCGCGCTGGCGCTGGCCGAGCCCAACAGCACGGATCCCGTTACGGCTTTCTACTCGCCCGTACCACTCAGCGTGCGCACCGGCTCCGCCCTGGCCGTCAGCGGCGAGGGCGGCCGAGGGGTCTCGGCCGCCGACGGCATGGGCGGCGGCGGAGGCGATGGCAGCCTCGAGCCAAGCGTGCGGACCGAGTTTCCCGACACGGCCTACTGGAACGCCTCGATCCTCACGGATGCTCAAGGCAAGGCCGATATCACGCTGACGCTGCCCGACTCGCTCACCACATGGCGAATGGATGCGCGCGGCATCACCGCAGATACCCGTGCCGGCAGCGCCACCTCCGATCTGGTCACCAGCAAGTCGCTGCTGATTCGTCCGGTGACGCCGCGGTTCTTCACCGCCGGAGACGCCGCCACGGTGGCGGCGATCGTCCACAACAACACGGCGCAATCGATCGAGGTCGAGGTCCGTCTGGAGGCCGAGGGGGCCAAGGTGGAGTCGGACGCACGCCAGAAGATCGAGGTCCCGTCGAGGGGACAGGTCAGGGTCGAATGGTCGCTGCAGATCCTGGAGGCCGAGTCCGCCGGCCTGACCTTCTACGTCAAGGGAGGCGGGCTCGAGGATGCCTCCACGCCGACGATCGGTTCAGCCGTCGACGGGCGCATTCCGATTTTGCGCTACACCGCCTCGGACACGTTCGCCACGTCGGGCGGGCTCACCGCTCCGGGCGAGCGCCTGGAGGCCGTCAGCCTGCCGCGCCGCTTCGACGCCACCCAGGGCGGGTTGACCGTCACCCTTGAGCCGTCGCTCGGGGCGGCCATGCAGTCGGCGCTCGAAGTGCTGGAGGCTTTTCCGTACGAGTGCACCGAACAGGTCGTGTCGCGCTTCCTGCCCAACCTGGCCGCTTACCGCGCGGCGCAGGCTCTCAACACCGAAATCCCGGGGCTGGAGGATCGACTGACGCGCACGCTGACGGCCGGACTGCAGACACTGCGCGCCCGCCAGCAGTACGACGGCGGCTGGGGATGGTGGAGCAGCGGCCCGACCGATCCGTACCTGACGTCGTACGTGCTGTACGCGCTGCTGGAAGCCCGCCACAGCGGTTGGACGGTCAACGACTACATGATCGACTCGGCCGTCGGATACCTGCAGGGTCAGGTGGGCGTCATCGACTCGCTCTCCGAAGCTCCGATCCGCAATCGCCAGGCGTTCGTCTTGTGGGTCCTGGCCCGCGCCGGTGCTCCGGATGTGGACAGACTCCAGGAGTTGGTCGAGGCGCGGTCCGGGATGTCCCAGTGGGCGCGCGCCTCCCTCGCCCTGGCGTTCCATGCCTCGCTGCCGGACGATCCGGCCGTGGCCACGCTGCTCTCGGACCTGAAGGGTTCCGCGGTGCGTTCGGCCACCGGCGTTCACTGGGAAGACGAGACGCCCGACCTGTGGAACATGGGCGCCTCGGTGCGCACGACGGCGCAGGTGCTGCAGGCGATGCTCGAGCTGCAGCCGGACGATCCGCTCAATTCCGACGCTGTGCGCTGGCTGCTGGCGGCGCGCCAGCGCGATGGTGCCTGGGCCTCGACGCACGACACCGCCTGGGCCCTCCTGGCATTGTCTGAGTGGGCCGGCGTCAGCCATTCCCTGGAGGGCACCTTTGGCTATGGCGCCACGCTGAACGCGCAGGCGCTGCTCGCCGGCTCGGCCCCCGCCGAGGCACAGAGCTCTTTCACACCGATGGATCAGCTTTTCGGCGATCGCCCCAACCAACTGCTCGTCACCCGCGGCCCCGGGGAGGGCGCGCTGTTCTACACCGTGCACCTGAGCGCCTACCGACCGGTAGAGGACATCGCCGCCACCTCGCGCGGGCTGACGGTCGCCCGCGAGTACTTCCACTACGACGGCGCCTGCGGCAGCCTGGAGAAGCCGTGCGCGCCGGCGCCCTCGGCCCGCGCCGGCGATGCACTGCTGGCGCGCCTGACCGTCAGCGTGCCGTCCGACCAGTACTACGTCGTCGTCGAGGACCCGTTCCCGGCCGGCATGGAGCCGATCGACGGATCACTGCTGACCGCGCCCTCCGGCATGCCGCCGGAACTGCTGGCTCAGGCGCAGACGGACCGCGTGGGTTGGAGGTGGTGGTACTTCACCCGCGCCGAGATGCGCGATGATCGGCTGGTGCTCTTCGCCGATACCCTGCCGGCGGGCACGTATCAGTACACCTACCTGCTGACCGCCGCCCTGCCGGGTGAGTACCGTGTCCTGCCCACCCGGGCGTGGGACTTCTACTTCCCGGAGACCTACGGTCACTCCGCCGGGCGCGTGTACACGATCCAGCCCTGAGAGGTTGCGGGAAGAACGCAGGCGCTTTCGAACCCCCTCCCCTGGCCCCTCCCCCTGCTTGGGTAGACTTTCGTGGCCACGCGAATTCCGCAGGGGGAGGGGGTGAGGCGGGGAGTGAGCTGCGGGAGGCGGGCGCTCCCACATTCTCCTAGCTGCGCCTGCAGTTCAACGCCAAGGGCCCGGTTCGAGTTCGAACCGGGCCCTTGTGATTCCCTGGGCTGGTTAGCGCTTGACCGTCGGCGCCGCGGACGGCTCCTCCGGTTGATTCAACCCGAGGTCGAGGTGTTCCTCCATCCGGATCTGGCCGCGCAGGAAGGCGCCTTCCTCGGTGGAGAACGACGTGGTGACCACATCGCCCCACACCCGGCCGCTGCGCGTGATCTCGACGCGCTGGGCGGTGATATCGCCCTTGACCGACCCGGCGACGACGACCGTTGCGGCGCGGATCTGCTTGCAGGTCACGCGCCCCTGTTCGCCGATCACCACCAGGCCGCGCAGGTGAATGTCGCCGTCGAAGGCCCCGTCGATACGCACGCCGCCGCTGCCGCTGATGGCGCCCTGCCAGGCGATGCCCGCCCCCAGGACCGAGTCGACACGCTCGACCGGTTCGGTGACAGGCTGGGTCTTCTCGTTCGGTCGACGGAACATTCGGCCTCCGCTCGCCAGCATACCCGGCGGTGGTCGCGGTGTCAATTCCGGGTTCAAGCCGACTTCGGAAGTCCTACGAACTCCCGAAGCCGGGAGGGAAATCGGCGGCCGCCGGCAGCCCACCTGCCGTCTTCGCCTGCAGCACGGCGCGCACGATCGCCTGCGCCATCGCCTCGGCAGCGAAGGCCCCCACAATGTTGACGTCCACGTTCTTCTCGCCGGTCGACAGGGCGAAGATCGTGTCGCCATCGAACAGCGTGTGGGCCGGACGCACGCTGCGCGCCAGGCCGTCGTGGGACATCTGGGCCACCTTGTTGGCTTCGTCCTTCGTCAGCGCGGCGTTGGTGGCCACTACCCCGATGACGGTGTTGGCGCGCGAGGCGAAGCGCATGGCGGTCTTGCCGACAAAGCCCTTCATCACCGACAGCGTGTCGGCGAACGGGCCACTTCCGCCCACTCGCACCGGACCCAGCTTCGTCGGCCGGGTGCCGGCCAGGATCCGCCCCGTGTTCGGGTCGACCACGTCTCCCAACGCGTTCACTGCCACGAGCGCCCCGACCATGCACCCGCCCCCCAGGTCCACGCTGGCGGTGCCGATGCCCGGACTTCATCGCTCCCCCCATCCCCAGCACCTTCCCCACACTGGCGCCCATCCCGGCGCCGGCGTTCCCCTCGGCCGGAGGGTCCTGCGTGGCGGCCTCGCAAGCGCGGAAGCCCATGGCGGCATCCGGCCGGACGTCTGCGCGGCCGAGCGCCAGGTCGAACAGGATGGCCGCCGGCACGATCGGCACCCGCGCCACGCCGGCGTCGTATCCAATCTTGCGCCCTTCCAGATAATGCATCACCCCGGCCGCGGCATCCAGCCCGAAGGCTGAGCCTCCGGCCAGCAACACGGCGTGGGCCTTCTGCACCAGGTGCAACGGCCTGAGCAGGTCGGTCTCACGCGTCCCCGGCGCGCCGCCGCGCTGGTCGACGCCGCCCACGGCGCCATGCTCGCACAGGACCACCGTGCATCCCGTCAGGGCTTCCGGGTCGTCCGCGTGGCCGACCTTGATGCCTGGCACGTCCGTGATGGCATTCGTCGTCTTCATCCTGACCGGCCTCCTAGCGTATCCCGCTGTCCAGAGTCAGATCGAGGTGGGTCCAGATGCCTTCCTGTACAGCGAAGGGAAACGTCGCCGCCGCCGGGAACGGCAAATCATCGGCCGCTCGCGCCTCCAGCACGTAGTCGCCCGGAGCCAGCGCGATGCGGAACCTTCCGTCGGCGCCCGCCGAGGCGCGGACGATGATCTTGCCGTGCGGGTTGGCCACGGAAAGATCGGCCGCATAGGGCTGATCCGGGCAATCCTGCCCGATCTGAACCACCGGGCAAGTCGGGCCGATCGTTACCACGCCCTCCACGCCTGTGTCCGCGGGCGGCGCACTGCCGCAGGCCGCAAGCAACAGCACCAGTGCAAAGATCGGCAGTGGGCGGAGGCAGGCGCACGAGCGACCTCTCATATCAACCTCCGTCGGCCTTGTAGCCGAAGCGCCGCAGCAGCGCCTTGCGCTCGGCGATTTCCTGCTCCGTCTCGACGCCCTTGCATCTCTCGCCATCGATCACGCCGAGGATGCCGCGGCCCTGCTCCGATTCGGCCAGGATGACCTCGACCGGATTGGCCGTCGCGCAGTAGATGTGACAGACCTCAGGGACGGCCTTGATGGCATTCAGGACGTTGATGGGGAAGGCATTGCCCAGGAAGATGATGAAGGCATGACCGGCGGAGAGCGCCAGCGCGTTCTTCTTGGCCAGTTCGACCAACTCAGGGGAGGTCCCGCTGGCGCGAACCAGGCAAGGGCCCGACGCCTCGCAGAACGCCAGCCCGAACTGCAGGCCAGGCACGGCGCCCGCCAGCACCTCGTGCAGGTCCTCGACCGTCTTGATGAAGTGCGATTGCCCCAGGATGACGTTGACCGATTTCGGGCTTGTCGATGGCAATCGTAAGAGTTTGCATCGCCTCACCTCCGATGGGAAGCTGCGCGCCCGGTCATTGTAGTCCACGTACGAGTCCAGTCGTTGCACTTGGCTGCGATGGGACGGGAGGGCGCGGCCGGGCGCGCCCTAGCTCTCGGAGGGGTGGTTCTCAGGCAGTGCGCGCGACCACTGCCCCCGGGAGAACCACAGTCACACGAGTGCCCTCCCCGGGACGGCTCTCGAGACGAATCTCCCCGTGCATCGCCTGGACGAGGGAGCGGGCAATCGAAAGCCCCAGGCCGCTTCCCGCCGATTCCCCGTCGCCAGTGTAGAACCGTTCGAAAACACGCGGCAAGTTCTCCGGGGCAATGCCGGTCCCGTTGTCGGCCACGCTCAGGATCGCGGTATGGCCTTCCTGGTGACAGACCACGTGTATCCAGCCGCCCGCCGGAACATGCCGCAGCGCGTTGTCGAGAAGGATCAGCACGACCTGGCGCAGACGTGCCCGATCACCCCGTGCGGTCGTCGGCCTCACCGTCAATTCCAATTCGAGGTTTCGATCCTCCGCCAATCGTGCGACCGGAGCAACAACCTCCTTCAGGAGATCATCCACGCTCACTGGCCCGACCTCCAGCCGAACAGATCCGGCATCAAGTCGAGAGAGCAAGAGCAAGTCCTCCACCAGACCGGCCATGTGATCGGCCTCCCGCAAAACATCCTCAAGGAGAGGACTGCCCGGGCTGGAGGGGCCGAGCTTCCGCTGCGCGACCTCGGCACTTGCCCGCAGCAGCGTCAGAGGGGTGCGCAGCTCATGGCTGGCATTGGCGACAAACGCCTGCTGTCGATCCCACGCTTCTTGTGCCGGGACCAGCGAGCGGCCGGCGAGCAGCCAGCTTCCCCAGCCAAGGAGCAGGACGCTGACGGAGGAAAGTGCCAGCATCCCGAGCAGGGAACGCCTCAGAATGGCCTCTTGATCCGCCAGCGATCGTCCGGCCTGCAAGTAGACGTTGCCTGACGGCGTGAGGATTCGAGTCGTCAAGAGGCGATAGCGGCTGCCGTCCAGCAACTTGACCGTGCGCAGGTCGCGCCCGGAGCCGACCGCAGTACGCAACGCCTCCTCGTCCGGTGCGACGGGCGCAGGGGCGCCCGCACTCACCGACACCGGCTTGCCTTCGGCGTCAAGCGGGACGAGGAACACGGGAGCCAGCTCGGCATCGTAGCGCTCTTCGCCCTCCCCGCCCTCGACTTGGGGCGAACCCGATGCGCCTAGTTCGTCTTCGCTCTCTTCGCTTCCATTCGGTCCCGGAGCGGGCGTAGTTGTGTTGGCGAGGCCCAGGGCCTGGGCACCCAGCGCGACTTTTCGTTCGAGCGCCTGATCTGTCGCCGCCTGGAAGGAATACTCCAAGAGCGCATACACGCCGCCGTTGATGAGCGCCGTGAGAAGCATGGCGGCGAGCAGGTATAAGAGCGTGAGCCGCAGCCTGAGTCGTCTAAACATGGTCTGGGTTCAGCCGGTAGCCGACGCCGCGCACGGTGTCGATGGGGTCCGCACGGTCCGGGACTTCCAGTTTTCGCCGGAGGTAAGAGACGTAGACATCGACCATCGTCGGTTGGACTTCACGCGCATAGGACCAGACGTAGTCCAGGATCTGTTGGCGGAGCATCACCTGGCCAGGATGCCGTAGGAAGCACTCGAGCAGGTTCCATTCCGTGGCCGTCAGGTCCAGCGGGGCGCTTCCGCGTCGTGCGGTGTGCGCGGCAAGGTCCAGGACCAGGTCGCCGCTGCGAAGTTCCCAGTGCTCCGGCGCCGGGACGGCGGAACGCCTTCCGAGGGCTCGCAACCGTGCGAGCAGCTCTTCGAAGGCGAACGGCTTGCCCAGGTAGTCATCGGCGCCGCTGTCAAGCCCGACGACGCGATCCTCCATCTGTCCGCGCGCGGTCAGCATCAGCACCGCGGTGGAGACGCCTGCGGAGCGCACCGCCCGCAGGATGCTCGGCCCATCCCGCCGAGGCAGCATCCAATCGACGATCGCAAGATCATAGCCTCCGGCAAGTGCCATCTCCAGCCCGGCCTCGCCATCCAGGGCGACGTCGACCGTGAAGTGCTCCTCCCGTAGCACACTCTCGATCAGGCGTGCGAGCCTTGCGTCGTCTTCGATGATCAGCACTTTCATTGGCTGCCCCGCTGGAAAGTCGTCACCCCGTCTCCTTGCGAAGTATAGCCCTCCAGGATTGGAAACGGATTGGAAGACCTGGTCGCCGCCCCCATGTTTGGCTAAGGCGGCTTCGCTAGAGTGAGCGTGATGAAGATCTCGAACCCCATGGAGGAATGAAATGTCACAGAAGTTGATGATCGCTCTGGCCGTTTGCCTTACGGCCTTTGTCCTGGTGATGGCCGGCGGGGTGTTCGCCCGCGTCAGCGGGGCGAGCGCCGCCCCCGACGCCCCGGCGGCGGTCAATCCGGCCGTGGCCGAGCTGTGGAACCAGCGTGAGGCGGCCTACCGCGAGCTCATCCAACAGGCCAACCAGCGCCTGCAATCGGCGAGTGCCCCCGGGTTGAATGCGCAGACGGCCGCGGCCGAGACTCCGACCTTCACTCCCAGCACCTCGCCGGATATGGCCGTGTACCTGGCCCTGACGGCGGCGCCGGGCGCCCGTCTGAAGCGCGCGCCCGAGCTTGTTTCGTATCTGGGGACCCCGGCCTACGAAGTGTCGACCACTCACGGCATGCTGTACATCGGTGCCATGAACGGGGCCATCCTGTACAACGGCGCGGCCCAGGTGCGCGTCGCCTCCGCCTCCCACGAAGGGGAGGACCACGAGTTCTGATGACTAGCCGGGGCTTCCCAGCAAGCAGGTCCGGTTCTACAAGAGAGGGTATCTGATGCCAACCAGCACAGCGAATAGGCGGCCCTCCCGCATCCCCGGGGCCAAGATCCTACTCACCGCCAGCGCGCTGGCCGCCACGTTTGGCGGCTGGGCGGCTCTCACCTGGAAGGAGGCGGCGCAGGCGGCCGCTGCGGTGCCCGGCCTTCAATCGGCGGAGGCTCAGATGGCTGCCGCCGGGATTGCCCTTGAGCCCCTGCCCACGCTGATGGCGGTGCCAACAAACCTGCCTGTGGGGAACGGCCCCTTGCCGCTACCCAGCGTCCAACAGCCGGTGCTTCGCAGCGTCAGTCGGCCGCCCGCTCCCGCGCCGGTGACGGTGACGCGGTCTTCGAGGCCGTGACGTATGCGCAGCCTCGAGTTCCACGCCATGGGCTCCCGCATGCTGGCGGCAACGGATAGCGACACGGCCGCTGCGGCGGAGCGCCTGGACAGCGTCCCGCGATGGTTCAAGGTCTGGGAATCGCGCCTCAGCCGGTTTCAGTCCGACAGCGAGCTTTCGGCTTTGAATCAGGCGTCCGGAGTGCCGTACCCGGTGAGCGATGTCCTGTGGGATGCATTGCAGGCCTCACTCCGGGCCTCGAGGTTCTCAGATGGACTGGTGACACCTGCGCTGACGCCCTGGCTGGAAGCCGCGGGGTACGATCGAAGCTTCGAGGCCGTTGCCGATCTCGGTGGATCACCTGCGATCGTGCTTGCACCCCCTGCCCGCGCGGGTGCCGAGCTCGTGCTTGAAGCGCGTACCCGCAGCGTGACGCTGCCGGAGGGCTGCCGGCTCGATCTAGGTGGCACCGCTAAGGGATGGGCAGCCGACCGCGCCGCCCACCGCCTGCGTTCTCTCGGGCCGTGCCTGGTGGACGCCGGCGGCGATATCGCCGTTCAAGGTCCGCGTCTCGACGGGAGCGGTTGGCCGGTCGGGATCTCCGATCCCAACCGGCCGGAGACGTCGATCGAACTTCTCAGCCTCACCCGCGGAGGCGTGGCGACCTCCGGCCGCGACTACCACCGCTGGATTCGGCAGGGCGCATCGCAGCACCATATCATCGACCCGCGCACCGGCTTGCCGGCCGCCACCGACATCCTGACGGCCACGGTCATTGCGCCGAGCACGGTGGAGGCTGAGGCTGCGGCGAAGGTGGCCCTGATCCTGGGCAGCGATGCCGCCCTGGCATGGCTGGAAGCCCACCCGCCCCTCGCCGGGCTGCTGGTTCTCGAGGACGGCTCCGTCCGGCGCAGCCGGCGGCTGTCCCGATTCATCTGGAGGTAGACCGTCATGTCTGGACAAACGACTCGCCCGTCCGACGAGGAACTGATCCCCCCGCCGCCAGCGCCGCGCATTATCCTGATCACCGGACTGGCGATCGCGGCGGGCGTCCTGGCGGCCGCCTTCGTGCTGCCGGCGTGGCTTCCCGGATTGAGCGAATCCCTGCTTGGCCCGGAACCGAAGGCTTACTGGTACCTCTCCAGGGCGTCTGGCCTGGTAGCCTTCGGATTGGTCTGGTTGTCGATGGTCTGGGGCGTCTCGCTCACCAGCCGCGCCGCTCGCCGGTGGCCTGGCGTGGTGTCGGCCAGTGACGTCCACCAACACGTCAGCCTGCTTGGGCTGGCGTTCGGGATGTTTCACGGCCTGATCTTGCTCGGCGACCGGTACGCGAACTACCGGCTGACCCAGATCCTGATTCCCTTCACCACGTCGGCCTACCGGCCTCTGTGGGTCGGCATCGGCCAACTCGCTTTCTACGCCCTTGCGATCGTCGCCTTGAGCTTCTACCTTCGCCCGTGGCTCTCCAATCGGGCATGGAGGACCATCCACCTCCTGAGTTTCGGCGTGTACCTGTCGGCGCTGGCTCACGGGGTGTTGAGCGGGACGGACAGCGGGAGTCCATGGGTCCGAGCCTTCTACTGGGCAACCGCCGGCCTGCTTCTCTTCCTGACGATCTACCGCATTCTCGTCTCGCGATTCTCCCCGGCCCGAGCCCCAGTGCGGCCCGCAGTCACTTGAGGATGCCCGAGACTGGCACACCCAGACGGAGTCAGACTCAGCTCGGCCCCCGCAGATCGACGGGGGCCGAGAATTGATTAGAAGATGGACGTGCGGTCCTTCGGTGTACGCTGGCCTCCCCTAGGGCATCGGCGGCGTGTGGAAGCGAACGATCATCGTCTCGGGATTCCAGCTCGACTGGTAGCTCACCACCTCGAAGTAGGTCGGCCCGGGCTTGAGGGCGATCGGGTCGCCGTCCGGCCCGTACAGCTGCAGCTCACCTTTGCGCGTCGACCAGGTGATGTCGTACTGACGTCCGTCGCGGAACAGCAGACCCTTGCGGCCTTCGACGAACAGCGTTTCGACCTCGACGATCGTCGCCGTGCTGTTGACGAACCGATGCTGGGCAAACAGCACGAGCACATTCGGGAAAGCGAGCTGCTCGCCCGTCAGCTGGTCGATCGATGGGTAGTATTCCCCGCTGGCGTCGGCCTTGTCGCGTGATTGCAGGTAGGCCCCGCCTTCGGGGCCGTACTCCCACCGCACTCGGTTCAGGTTGTTGAAGATGACCTGGAACGAAGGCGCCTCCCGCCCGCCAGCCGGCGGCGCTGAGTTCGAACGTCAGCCCGGCATACTCGGCCGGGTCGGCGTTGCACGGGACCAGGCCCTGCAGGCCGGACAGATCCAGACCGGCGCTGTTGATGTCGCCGGCGTCGGAACCGTAGACGTTCTGCCGATTGGTCAGCTGCGCCGCCACCTCGGCCGACGCCCCGGCGGTGATCAGCACCGCGCCGGGAAAGAGCGTCTTGATGTCTTCGAACGCAAGCCGGCCGGAACGGATGGGCCCGATCGAGAACCCGGGCTGCGCCTCCGCCAGCTGATTGTCCAGGATCTCGGCCAGCTCGTGGACGTAGTCCCCATAGAAGCCGACCAGATTGCGCGTCATCCCGGCGTGGTCATAGATCTCGAACACAAATGCCGCCAGCGGCAGCCCGGCCTGATGGGCGCGGGCGCTGACCGGAAAGAGCGAGATGGCAACCATCAACGGCTTGCAGTTGAGGACGGCCGGGTCACCGACGGGCTGGCCGGTCAGCGGGTTGATCCCGGGGGCATACTCCGGTCCGATGACGGATGGCGTAGGTGTGGCAGCGACCTCCGTCGCAGCCGGGTCACTTGCCGAGGCCTCGGGCCCGGACGGGAGGACCGGTTCCAGCGCCAGCTCCACCACCACAGGCGGAGTGTTGGTGACCGCGACCTGCGGGAGGGCCGCCACCTGCACGGGCCGGATGCAGCCCGCCAGCATCCCCCCGGCGGCCAGCAACCACGCCGCCATGCTCCATCCCCGCCCCAGTCCACTCCGCCCCATGCGCCACCTCCGGCTCAGCTTCAATCTCGTCCCAGTGTAGGCGGCAGGCGCGTCCGGGCCAATCCGTACTTTCGGCTCACCCCTCGCCGGGCTGGGCAGTGACCTGACTCAAGATCTCCACGAACTGTCGCAGGGAAGCCGGGCTGTGGCCGGCGAAGTGGTTGTTGAAGTAGCCGTAGACCTCGATCCCGTCATCCAGGAACCGGCGCACGCGCTCTGCCCAGGCGGTGAGCTCCTTCGTTCGGTCGATCTGGATGCGATCGAAGCGCTCGATGTCGCTGCGGCGCCCCAGCCAGCGGATGACGGTGAAATCGCTCGTGATCCACGTCATCTTCGGCATGTAGTACAGGTCCTGCAGCACGAGCGCCACGCCCAGGCCGGAGAGCATCTCCCCCAGATCGGCCGTCAGCCACTGACGATTGCGGATCTCCACCGCGTAGCGCGGCCCCTTCGGGAGGGCGCCCAAGAAGGCTTCCAAACGGCCGAACAGATCGGGGGTGAAGTCGTAAGCGAACTGCAGCGTCAGCACGCCGAGCTTCTCGCCCAGCGCCTGCATCGTGCCGACGAAGGCCTCGGCATCGCCGCGCGCTCCGTCGAGCTTCTTATCGTGTGTGATCAGCTTCGGGAACTTGGCCGCGAACCGGAAGCCATCCGGGGTCCGGCGGACCCAGCCTTCGACCACCGAGGCCCGCGGGGCGGCGTAGAAGGTCGAGTTGATCTCGACCGTCGAGAACGCCCGGGCATACGCCTCCAGGTAGGCGGACTTCGCCGTCCCCGGCGGGTAGAACGGGCCGACCCAGTCGTCGAAAGCGAAGCCTTGCGTGCCGAGATGCAGCGTTCCAGTCTGCGGGGCCATGCCGGGCACCGTTATGCCCCGCTGGAGAGCAGCTGCACCACCCTATCCATCACCACCTCGGCCACCTCAGCCTTGCTCATCATCGGCAGCGCCTGAACGGACCCGTCCGACCCGATGAGCGTCACCCGATTGGTGTCCACACTGAAACCGGCGCCGGGTGCGGTGATATCGTTGGCGACGATCAGCGACAGGTCCTTGGCCTTCCTCTTAGCCGAAGCGTTGGCCACCAGGTCCTGACTCTCCGCAGCGAAGCCCACCACCACGAAGGGGCGCCCGCCCTTCGACCGGCCTTCGGCGACGGCGCGCAGGATGTCGTCCGTCGGCTCGAGCGTCAGCGCCAGCGAGCTGCCGGCGCGCTTGATCTTGTGGGTCGAGGCCGAGGCGGGACGGAAGTCGGCCACAGCGGCGGCCATCACCAGCGCGTCCGCCCGACCGGCGACCTCAAGCGTGGCCGCGCGCAACTCGGCCGCAGTCTGCACATCGATGCGCTGCGCGCCGACAGGCGTCGACAGTCCGCTCGGTCCGCTGATCAGGACGACGTCCGCGCCGTGATCGATCGCCGCCTGAGCCAGGGCGTAGCCTTGCTTACCGGACGACCGGTTGGCGAGCACTCGGACGGGATCCAAAGGTTCCTGGGTGCCGCCGGCCGTTACCAGGATAGTTCGCCCTCTGAGTGAGCCCGCGGCGCCAAGCACTTTCCGGATGTGCCCCATCAGCTCGGCCGGCTCAAGCATCCGCCCGCGACCCACCAGGCCGGACGCCATCCGTCCCTCGCCGGGGCCGGCGACTTGTACTCCCCGTTGCAGCAACGTCTGCAGGTTCGCCTGCGTGGTCGGGTGCTCGAACATGCCGGCGTCCATCGCCGGCGCCACCAGTACCGGGCAGCGGACCGCCAGCGCCGTGAGCGCCAGCAGGTTGTCGGCCAGGCCGTGGGCCATGCGCGCCATCGTCGTCGCCGTTGCCGGGGCGATCACAAGCAGGTCGGCCGCCTGCCCAAGCCCCACGTGCAGCACGTGGGCTTCTGGCCCCCACAGGTCGGCGTCGGTCCACGCCCGTCGGCCGGTCACCGACTGGAAGGTCAGGGGCGTGACGAAACGCGTGGCCGCCTCGGTCAACAGAACGTCGACCTGAGCGCCGGCCTGCGTCAGCTTCGAGGCCAGCTCGGCGGCTTTGTAGGCGGCGATCGACCCGCATACGCCGAGCAGCAAGCGACGATCCTTGAGGATCGGGATGATCTCGAGGGCGTAGGTCATCGCCAGGTTCGTCCTTTCCCGGCCACAGGAGCGGCCGGTCATGCACATTATCGCACGCCTGGAGACGCCGCAGGCAGGCAAGTCGGTCCCGATCCTGGCATGCTCCGGACAGGTGAGCCGGAGGACCGCCGGGCAGCACCGGGTGCTATACTTTCGTTCCCCGACCCCTTGGAGACTGTTCGTGGCAGGAGGAAGACCGGTGACTCAGTCTGTGGAAGCCCTTGTGCGTGAGACCGTTGAAGCCGTCCGTCCCCTCGACAAGGCCTACCAACTGGCGGAGTGGGACTCGGCCGTCAGCGGAACACCCGAAGCTAATCAGCGCAATCAAGAGGCGCAGGCAGCCTGGATGCGCTTCTGGGCCGACCAGAACCTGTACGCCCAGGCCAGGCGGCTGCACGACAGTCGGGCCGCCAAGGACCCGCTGCTGGCGCGACAGCTCAAGCTGGTCTACCTGACCGCCGCGCGCAACCAGCAGGACGACGCCACGATCGACGAATTGACGCATCTGGAAGCCGACGTGCGCGCCAAGTACGTCAACTTCCGCGGCCGCGTTGGCGGCAAGGAACTGAACGACAACGAGATTGAAGCGATCCTGCACAAGAGCAAGGACTCGGTCGAGGTGCGTGAGGCCTGGGAAGCCAGCAAGCAGGTCGGCGGGCAGGTGGCGGAGTCGGTCCGCCAGCTGGCGCGCGTACGCAACGCCGCCGCTCGCGCCCAGGGCTTCCGCGACCACTTCCAGCGCTCCCTGACCCTGGACGAGATCGACGAGAACGAGCTGCTCAGCCTGTTCGCCGACCTCGAGTACGCCACGCGCAAGCCGTTCCAGGCGCTCAAGGAGCGCATCGACGGACTGCGTGCGGCCCACTTCGGCATCCCCCGCGCCGACCTCCGCCCGTGGCACTACGGCGACCGGTTCTTCCAGGAGGTCCCGCAGCTCGGTGACGTGGACATGGACGGATTGTTCGAGGGCAAGGACCTGGTGGCCCTGGCGACCGCCACCTACGACGGCCTCGGCCTCGAGGTACGCGACATCGTCGCCCGCTCCGACCTGTATGCCAGGCCGGGAAAAAACCAGCATGCCTTCTGTATCCACATCGACCGCGAAGGCGACGTGCGCACACTGAACAATCTGGTGCCCAATAAGCGCTGGGCTTCCACGATATTGCACGAGCTCGGCCACGGCGTGTATGACAAGTATATCGACCGTGACCTGCCATGGATGCTGCGCCAGCCGGCGCACACGCTGTCGACCGAGGCCATCGCCCAGTTGATGGGTGGATTGACCTCCGAACCCGCGTGGCTCTCCGGGATCCTCGGGCTGTCCAAACAGCAGGCCAATCGGCTGTCTGCCCAGGCGCGCGACCACGAGCGCGCTGCCCGGCTGATCTTCACCCGCTGGTGCCTGGTGATGACCTACTTCGAACTGGCGATGTATTCCGATCCGGAGCGCGACCTGGACACGCTGTGGTGGGATCTGGTTGAACGCTATCAGATGGTCCGTCGCCCCGAAGTCCGCCGGCAGCCCGACTGGGCGGCCAAGATCCACATCGCCCTGGCGCCCGTGTACTATCAAAACTACGAACTCGGGTTTCTGGTGGCGCATCAGTTCGAAGACCGGCTGAAGCGCACGGCCGGAGGCATCGTCGGCCAGAAGAAAGCCGGCCGCTGGCTGCTCGAACGAGTTTTCAAGCCCGGGGCGAAAGAGGATTGGGCCGGCCACGTCCGGTCCGCCACCGGCGAAGCGCTCACCCCCAAGTACTTCGTCCGCGCCGTCTCTTAGGCCGGGCAAACGCCGGGGCAGAAAGACCGGAGGGGGCGCCCGCGCCGCTTCCCACACTTCATCCCCAGGGCGAGCTCGATTCGCGAGGGCGCGAAATGTCTGACCCTAGGCCTGTTTCCGTGCGACCAGCCGAGGACGATGACGCCGTTGAGATCGCCAATCTCGTGGCGATGCTCGCCGCGGAGCTTGGGGATCCGACTCCGGTCACACCCGCCTATGTCGCCGACTACCTTCATCGTCCCGGGTGCCACGCCTTGCTGGCCGTAAGCGCCGCGGAGGTGCTCGGCCTGCTCAGCTACTCCTTCCGCCCGGGCCTATACCACGCCGCCGACTCCTGCCTGGTGGACGAGTTGATCGTGCAGCCAGCCGAACGCAATCGCGGGGTCGGCACACTGCTCCTGAACGAAGTCATCCGTCTCGCCCGCGAAGGAGCCTGCGCCGAGGTCTCCCTGGGGGTGATGAAGTCGAGCCAGGCCGCACTGCGCTTCTACCTGAGGCATGGTTTCGAGGATCATGCGTTGCTCCTCGAATTGCACCTCCCCGCTTCCTCGAGCTGAATCATACCGGGGGTGCCCGATGGCACCTCCCGGATAGTTGCTGCCGTGCCGCAACCTTGACTAGCGACGGATGGCGAGCGGCGATGCGGATCTGACGGCGACGATTTCCGCCATCACTGCCAGAGCGATTTCCTCCGGCCCCCGGCCTCCAAGGTCGAGCCCGATGGGCGCCCGCAGGCGCGACAGCTCCTTTTCCGTGAGCCCGGCCTCCTTGAGCCGCCCCATGCGCTGCCGGTTGGTCTCTGCGCTGCCCAGCGCGCCGACGTAGAAAGCCGGGCTGCGCAGGGCGGCGATCAAGCCAGGGTCGTCGATCTTTGGATCGTGCGATACGGCCGCCACCGCCGTCGAAGGGCTCAGCCCGATCGATGCCAGCGCTTGCTCGGGCCATTCGTGCGAAATCGTGTCGGCCATCGGGAAACGGTCGGCGGTGCCGAACGCGCGGCGAGGGTCGACGACGATCACCCGGTATCCGAGGAGCTTGGCCTGTCGGGCGAGTTCGATTCCAATGTGCACGCCGCCGATGATCACCAGCGTGGGCGGCGGGAGCTCGAGGTCGTAGAACATCTCGACCTCTTCACCTTGCAGCGTGTGCAAGTGCGTCCCCGCTGCGCCGCCGCTTAGCAGCCGCTCGGCATCGGCGGACGCCTTCTCCCACAGCCCGGGTGGAAGCGAGCCCACCGGCTCCGCATCCCAGGGGAACACCGCGGACGGCCCGCCCGCCACTTCGCCTCGACGCAGCATGATCGCTCTCACGACCGGCCGTTCGTCGCGCAGCGCCTTTACCATCACGTCATACGGACTGGGTGTGCCCGGCTGGCTGACCCTCCATGCGGCCAGCGGTTCAACCCAAAGGTCAATCTGCCCGCCGCACGCCAGGCCCACGTCCCAGGCGGCTTCGTCCGTCACGCCGTAATGCAGCCGCTTCGGCTTGCCCGCCTTGAGGACGCCAAGCGCCTCCTGCACGACGGCCGATTCCACACATCCACCGCTGACCGAACCGGCCATGGCCCCGTCGTTGTTGACCGCCATCTTCGATCCGGCTGCGCGCGGCGCAGAGCCCCATGTCCGGGTGATCGTGGCCACGGCCACGGACTTGCCTTCCCCGAGCCATCGCTCCACATCCGGCAAGATATCACGCATCGTGTCCTCGCGTCTCTGCGGACACCCGGCCTGCGGTCCGCCGCTTCATCCCCCCACCAGTTTCGATTCTACCCCTCGATCGCCGGGGAAGATGCAGCCCGACCTGACCGGCGGCGGTGCCGCGGGTCAGGTCGGTCGGACTTGCCAACCAGGTTGTGCTGCCTAGCCGGCGCGCGCAGCCTCGACGTCTGCCTTCAACCGCTCGAGCCGCATGGATCGATCCTTGACGAACCGTTCGATGCCCTTGAGCAGCCACTCCGGCGACAGGTGCGCTTCTTCAATGACCTCGTCCAACGTCCCGCCCGTCCGCCAGCGGTCGTCCCAGTCGGAGGTCATGGCGTACTCGCCGGCCAGGCCGTGAAACGACCAGTCCTGCATCGACGCCCGAGATTGGGTCGAGATGAAAGTCGAGTCCATCCGGTCGGCGATGCTCAACACCTTCAGGCGGTACGCCTCCGGCTGCAGGGCAAAGAGCTCGGGCGAGGCGCCGCACACGATCTTGACGTTCAGCCCGCGCGCTTCCAGCTCGGGCAGCAGCTTGACGATCCCGGCCATGGCGCTCGTGCCCTGCACGACGATCGCCCCGCCGCGCGGCTTGCCCGGGGTGTAGTCGCGCACGACGTACGCGCCCCGGGCCGCCTCGAAGTGCGACGGGATGCCCAGCTTCGCCCGGTCGGGGATGACGATCGGCGGCCGGGTCAGGTGCAGCGCGATCAGCGGCACGTCCGACTTCAGCGCCGCCCCCAGCAGCACCGGCACCTCGTTGTACTCCCACGGGTGCAGGTTGAGGATCTGGCCGCGCGGGAACAGCTGCATCACCGCCGGCTCGAAGATGCCGAAGTGCGTGCGGCTGTCGTCCGCCGTCTCCGGCCCCGAGTGCCCGGCGACATAGATCAGCTTGCCGACCTTCAGCTCGCAGTCCTGCGCCAGCTGGCTGAACAGGCGCATCATCCCGTACTTGAGATACGAGAACGACCCGTAGGTCGAGCATGCTCCCCAGAACCCGTCGAACTCCTTCTCCGGGTCCTTGGAGAAGTTGACCGTGGCCATCGCCGCCAGGATCCCGGCGTTGGCGAATTCGGTGATCTCCTGCGGGAGCAGCGTACCTTCTTGCGTCCCGTAGCGCTCGTACCAGCCGTAGCCCTTGAAGTCGCCGTACGCCGGCGGCGAAGCCGCTGATGTTGGTCGAGTCGGCCAGGTCGGCCGAGGCGGCGATGAACAGCGGCCGCCCGTACTCCTTCGCCCCGAAGGCGTTGATCCACGCGCCCCATTTTGCCAGGGCGGCGCGGTTGGCGATCGACGTCCCCGGCTTGGCGTACACGTCCTCCGGGTAGTGGGCAAAGTCGAACAGCCTTTCATCCTTCCACGGGATCCCCTTCACTTGAAGGCGGAAGCCGGGGATCTCCTCCGGTACGCTGTCGCCCAGCGTCACCAGCCGGTCGGCCAGGTAGTCGACCAGCGGCTGGTCCCGGTGCAGCACGTCGATCACCGCCCGCAGGTTGGCCTCGAACTCCGCCTGCTGCCCCGCCGGCGTCCGCCGGCGCCGGCCCGCCGAAGTTGGCGAACTTGGCGCCGTAGGTCTCCACAAACGGCTTCTTCGACTCCCAGAAGATCTCGCTGTTCATCTTGTGCGGTGCGCCGTGCGACGGGTTGTCGTACTTCAGGTAGCCGCGCCCCTTGCGCGTGCGCATCCATGCCATGCTCGGCGCGTGCGTCGGGTTGTCGCCGTAGACCATGGAGACCATCGCCTGCGTCACCGGCCCCCACTCGCTGCCGAACTCGGCGCCGAACACACGCCACCCGTGCGACGCGAACCAATCGGTCGGCGTGCCGTGGACGACGGTGCTGACCGGGTGATCATCGATGCCGTAGTCGTTCCAGTCGATGACGAAGTACAGGTTGTCCAGCGCCAGTCCCCAGGCCGAGTTCATCGTCTCATGCGCCGCACCCGGCGTCAGCCCGGCCTCGCCCTCGAAGCCGAAGACCTTGACGCCCTCGGCGCCGGCGCGTTTGAGCGCCAGCGCCACCCCGGCCGCCGCCGGCGCGCCGTGCCCCGACGGTCCGGTGTTGAACTTCAGAAACAGCGTCTTGCCTTCCATCTCGGCGTGGCCCGAGAGCCCGCCGCGGTGCCGGAAGCGCAGCAGGTCCTCCCAGACCAGGGCGCGTTCGTCCGCCTTCGGCACCAGGTAGCGCTTGTCCTTCGTCTGCGTGTACTTCACCCGCAGCGCCTCGTTCAACAATGCCAGCGTGGTGTAGATCAGCGGGATGGTGTGCCCGCCGACCAGCACGAACCGATCGCCAAAGCGCTTCTCCGGATGGCGAATGTCCCAGCGCATCACCCCGCTCAGCAGCGTCACCAGCAGGGCGTGCACCTTCGAGCGCGAGCCCCCGGGATGCCCGGACTGGCGGTAGTTGAGCGTGACGTCCAGGAGTTGGTCCACCAGGTCTTTAGTCTTCTCCCAGTGATCGAACTCCCGGGTCAGCTGGTGATAAGTCTGACCGATGCGCTCTTCTGCGGCGCGATCCATGCTTCACTCCTCAGGCTTGCGCCCGGCGACGTGGCCGGGCGTTCTCGGCACGATAGGCTCCAGGCGGGCCGCTCAGGCCAGCGCCCAGGCCTCTTCCCACACGCGCTTGGTCCCGGCGATCACCTGCTCCGGCGTCTCCCGGTCGGTCTGCGGCTTGACCTCGAAGCCCACCCACGGCTTCTCCTTCTTTCCCTCCGCCAAATAGCCGACCTTGAACAGCGCCCGGATGAACGTCGCCAATTCGTCGACATCGTTGCAGCCGCCCGGCCAGCCGAAGCGCGGGTGCAGGTCGCCGTAGCCGGGTTTGCCCTCGTCGCGCACGCCGTTGCCCACGTGGATGTGCACCAGGTGCGATTTGAGCAGCCTCAGTGCCTTCTCGGACTCCTCAAACAGCAGCGGCTGGTGGCTCAGGTCGTACATCAAGCCGAAATCCGGATGGTCCGTGCGCACCGCCGCGGCGTACTCGGCGGCGAAGTCGCTCGGGCCGATGAGCGCCTTCTTGTCGATGACGCGGTCGAAGGTCTCGCACGTCAGGCCGATGCCCTTTTCTTTGCCGTAGGCGCACAGCTCGCCGGTGGACCGAATCAGCGCCTTAAGCGCCGTCGGCCGATCCTTATCACCCGGGTCCTTGCCCGACAGGAACGCCAGCCGCCTGGCGCCAATCTCGGCCGCCTCGTCGATCCCGGCCTTCAGTCCCTGGACGGCGGCCTTACGCTCCGCCTCGTCCAGGCTGTTGGGGTTCAGTTTGCCGCGCAGCACCAGCGGCTGTCCGCCGTATCCGACCTTGATATGCGCCGCGTCGAGGACGTCCCGCGTCGCCCGCCGTTCGGCCGGGTCGTTGATGTGCGTGATCTCGACTGCCCCGAAGAACGGGTCCTCGGCGATCTTGGTCACCGTGGCGGCGATCGGGCCGTCGCCCGTGATCGTCGTCGGGAAGGCCATGAAGTGCACGATGCTCATTGTGCAGTAGTGACTCCAGTGCTTGTCCATGCGGTTCTCCTCCACCCAGTTAGCGCGGCGCAGAGACGGGATAGTCCGGCGGACGCCCTTCGATCACCGCCAGCACGTCCGTCACGACCATCGCCATGCGCAGCAAAGCTTCATCGGTGTGCGCCGCCATGTGAGGCGAGAGCACGACGTTGTCCATCGACAGCAGCGGGCTGTCCTTCGGCAGCGGCTCCGGGTCGTACACGTCCAGTCCCGCCCCGGCGATCCAGCCTTCGCGCAGCGCCCGCTCCAGCGCCGCCTGATCGACCACCGGTCCGCGGGCCGAGTTGATCAGATAGGCCGAGCGCTTCATCGAGCGCAGCGCCGCTTCGTTGATCATGCCCTTCGTCTCCGGCAGCAGCGGGGTGTGCATTGAAACGAAATCCGAATACGCCAGCAGCTCCGGCAGCGGCACGCGGCGCGCCCCCAGCCGTTCCTCCGGCTCAGGGTACGCCACGACGTCATGGTAGACGATCGGCATGTTGAAACCATCGTGCGCCATGTGCGCCAGGCGCTGGCCGATCTTGCCGAAGCCCACCAGGCCGAGCGTCTTGCCCTGCACCTCGATCCCGATCAGACGGTAGCGTGAGTCCCAGTCGCCGGCGCGGATCGCCCGGTCGCCTTCCATCATCCGTTTGGCCAGGGCGACGATCATCCCCATGCACTGTTCCGCCACCGACTCGTCGTTGGCGAACGGCGTGTTGACCACGGCGATCCCCCGCTCGGCCGCCGCCTGTCGATCGATCGCCTCCACCCCGACGCCATGCCGCGCCACCACCTTGAGCCGCGGCGCGGCGGCCATCAGCTCGCGCGTGACCTTCCCATTGGCGCGGATGATGATCCCGTCGACGTCGCCGACGGCCGAGAGCAGCCAGCCTGGATCGAGGCTCGCCGCCATGCGCACCTCGGCCTTTTCCTTCAGAAGCGCCAGCGCCTTTTCATGGATCGGTTCGTAGAGAAGCACGACAGGCTTGCTCATTCCGATTCGTCTTTCCTTCCGGTGCAGGCTCGCCCCGCCGGCGGCGGAGACGGTGAGCGGGCGGCGATGCAGGCAGCAAAGCCCACCGTCTCCCCCGGCGGCCCGGCCTTACTTCGGGTGGACGCAAAGCCGTGCGCCACGCGAACTCGTAGGACATCTCCCAGTAGACCGTCTTCCACTCCAGGTAGTCGTCGATGGCAAGCGAACCCTGTTCGCGGCCGATGCCGCTCTGCTTCATGCCCCCGTACGGCGCCTGGACGAACGAGCCGTGGATGTCGTTGACCCACACCGAGCCGGCCTCCATCCGCCGCGCCGCCTGCCAGCAGTTGCGCGCATCGCGACTGAAGAAGTAGGCGCTCAGCCCGAAGACCGTGTCGTTCGACATCTCGATCACCTGGTCCAGGTTGTCCCCGACCTTCATGAAGGCCAACACCGGCCCGAAGGTCTCCTCGCGCATGATCTCCATGCTGTGTTTGCAGTCGCCGAGCACCGTCGGGCGGTAGAAGTAGCCCTTGTCGCCGACGCGCTTGCCGCCGGCCAGCACCTTGGCGCCTTCCTTGACGGCCTTGTCCACCTGACCGCTCACCCACTCGAGCTGCTTCTTGTTCACCAGCGGCCCGATATCCACGCCGTCCTGGAACCCGTCGCCGGCGACGATCCGGTCCGCCAGGGCGGCGATGCGCGACACCAGCGCATCGTAGATCGCCTCGTGCGCGTAGACGCGGTTGACCCGGTTGCAAACCTGGCCGCATCCCCGGAAAGCCTGGAAGGTGATCGCATCGACGGCCTTGTCGAGATCCGCATCCTCCCAGACGATGCACGGGCACTGGCCACCGAGCTCGAGCGTGACGCGCTTGATGCTGTCGGCCGCGGCGCGCATCACCTGTTTGCCGCCCTCGACCGAGCCTGTGATCGCCGCCTTGCGCACGAGTGGATGGCGCACCAACGCATCGCCCGTGCGCCCGCCCGGCCCGGTGATCACGTTCAGCACACCCGCCGGGAAGCCGGCCTCGTGCGCCACCCGGACCATGGCCAGCGCCGAGAGGGGCGTATCCGACGACGGCTTGGCAACCGCCGTGCAGCCGGCGGCGAAGGCCGGGCCGATCATCCGGCTCAGCAGGTGCAGCGGGTCGTTCCACGGCGGGATGGCGGCGATCACGCCCATCGGCTGCCGCAGGACGTAGGTGAACTTGTCGCGCATGTCGCTCTCCAGCACCATGCCGTGGATGCGACGCGCCTCCTGGGCGTAGTACTCGAGTACGCTGCAGAAGCCGTTGATCTCGCCCTTGGCCTGCGGGAAGGGCTTGCCCTGCTCGCTGGTCAGGATCTTGCCGATCGAATTGACGTTGGCGCGCACGGCGTTGACCAGTTTCATCATCGCCGCCCCTCGCTCTGCCGCCGGTGTATCGCGCCAGGTCAAGAAGGCCTCCTGCGCCGTGCGCACCGCCAGGTCGATCTCCTCCGGGCTGGCCTCCGGGACGCGCCCGATCAGTTCCTCAGTCGAGGGGTTGTAGACGTCGACGGTCTTGCCCGACGACCCCGCAACCTCCTTCCCACCGATGAACATCGGGGTAACCTTGACTTCGCTTGCCATACCACTCTCCTTAAGAGCAGGTTTCGTCTTCGTCCGAGAGACCTGCACCCCTACCCCGGGTCCGTCCCACCTTCGGGCCCTCACCCGTGCATTCCGCTTTGCTCGTAGTCAGCCTCAGGCTGCGGCCCTATCTGCCGGCCATGCGCCGCTCACCGCCCGAGCGGAGCGTCCGAGCTCGGCGGCCAGCACCGCCAGCAGCTCCTCCGCCAGCCTGCGGAAGTCGTCCACCACCAGCGCCCGCCGGTAGACCTGGCGCACGAAGTCGGCGCCGATGCCTACCCCGATGACCCTGCAGCCCTGGCCTTCCAGCGCCGCCACCGTGGCGATCAAGTGATCGGCGTTGCCGTTGGGCTGCCCGTCCGAGATCACGATCATCACCTGGCTGCGCTCCCGGCGCGCCTGCAGCCGCCGATACGCAAACAGCAGGTGTTCTTCATCCCAGTTGTTGTGCCGCGCCTCGATCCCGGTCAGGCGGCGTCGCACGATCGGATACGGCTCGTCGAACCGCTTGTAGATCCGATGCTCGAGCGAGCTGCAGCGCGTCGTCCGGTAGGTATGCGCCGGGCGCAGGCCGAGTTTCATCGCCGCCTTCGCCTCGTACTCGGCCGTGGTGAAGCCAAGGATCTCTAGCGGCAGCCCCATTTGATCGAGCGTTTCCCCGATCAGGATCGCCGCCTTGGTCGCCATCTGCACCTTGTCGCCACCCTGCATGCTGGCGCTCTCGTCGACCAGCAATTGAAAGACAATCGACCGTTCGGCAGCGGTCGGGCGTTCGAACAGACGGAAGTTGCCCAGCCGCTGTTTGTATAGCTTCGAGGTGTGCAGGTAGCCGCTGCGGTATTGGCCTCCGTAGCGCAGGTAAGTGTCCTCGCGCAACAGGTTGGTCATGCGCGTGACCAGGAAGCCGACCTCCCGGCGAACTTCGCCCCACAATGCGCGATAGGCGTTCAGGTCGCCGGTGGGAGGCGCCACCAGCGTTTGGCGGTCCGGCCGCAGGGCGGAGGGATGGATCTTCTTTCCCCCCAGCCCGCGTTCAAACCAGGGCGCACTCCCGGGACGCACCCAATCCGGATTCTCGCGAGGCGTTCCCTTAAGTTCAACTTCGTACAACTCATCGCTCATCTGGAGGTCCGGAGGGTCCTCCCGGGCTTCGGCTTGCGCCTCGCCCTTTTCCGACTCGACCGCCGCGCCGCCCGACCCGCCGAGGCGAAGCAAAGGGATCAGGGCGGGGTAGATGCGCCGAATCGCCTCCAGTGAGGCCTGTGCGCCGTCGGCGCTGGCGCCCTGCTGGATGTCATCGGCCACGGTTTCCAGCACCTGGCGCACGCGCTCGACGTATTGCGCCCCGTGATAGCCGCGGCCTTCGAGATACAACCCCAGACGCAGTTGGTCGCTCCAGCGCATCACCCGGACCAGCGAGCCGCCCAGATTCGGGAGTAGCCGCGAAGCGAAGATCGTCCGCATCCCCGGCCAGTGCTCCACCATCCGGTTCTCGATGCGGGCGTTCTCCAGTGCGTGCCACAGCCCGGCAAACCCCGGGTGGTCGCGCTGCTCTTCCTCGCGCGCCTGGCGCAGGACCTCGGCACTCTCGGCCTGCAGGTGCCCCAACAGGCGCAAGGCGTTGGCTTTCAGCGGCAGGATCGGGCCCTGTGCCGGCGATTCGGCTTTCGACAGGATCCGGCTGCGACCTAGGCGATCGCCGTCGCTGAAAGCGAAGCGCAGCTGGTAATCGCGCGCCGTGCACTGGAGCAGCCGCTCCAGGCGCAGGCGCCGCGCTTCGGCCAGCCGCTCGTCGGCCTCAGCTTTCGAAGTAGTTGTCGACAATGTCCTGCACCGTGTCGGCGTCGTAGGTGCTCTGCTTGCTGACCACCGCAAAGCGCGCCGCCTCGCGCACCGGGAAGCTGAGCGACATGCGCGCCCAGTCGATCACCCGACGGGTCGAGAACGAGCCGAAGATCTTCTCGCTGCGAATGGCCGCCCGGACGTCGTTCGCCGCCCGCACCATCCGCCGCACTACGTCCTCGTCCGGATTGCCGCTTTGGGCAATCACGGCCCGCACTTCCTCCTCCTCATTCAGGTAATCCATGCGAATGACGATCGGGAACCGGTCGAGCAGCGCCTCGTTAAGCGTCTTGGTCCCGCTGTAGCGGCCTTCCTCGCTCGGGTTCATGCTTGCGAACAGCCGGAAGTCCGGATGCGGCCGCACGATGCGCCCGTCGTACTCCATCAGCACGACCATGCGGTCGTCGTCCAACAGCGAGTGCAGGCAGAAAGCGATCTCGGGCAGGCAGGCGTTGATCTCGTCGAGCAGGATCCAGTCGCCGGCCTGCATGGCGCTGACCAGCACGCCGTCGACCCAATAGGTTCCCTGCTCGTTGATCAACATCTTGCCCAGGAACTCGTCGACCGTCGTCGCCCCGTTCAGATTCACCCGGCGCAGCCCGTTGTGTGTCTTCCAGGCCAGGTAGCGCACGGCCTGCGTCTTGCCCACGCCGGTCTCGCCGATCAGCAGCACCGGCAGGCCCTTGGCGACGCCGTAGGCCAGCTTCTCCAGATAGCCCTGGGAGGGCGGCACGTACACCTGCGACGGCGGGATGAAGCCGCTGGTGCTGCCGGCATTCACCGGCACCGCCACCGTCCCGATCTGGATCGCAGGTTCGGTCTTCCCCATTCGTGGCATTCCGTCGCTCACATGGGAGGGGCGGCTGACGCCGCCCCTCCCGAGTCCGCGTTGCCCGTCAGCCGCGCGGCGGCTTGCCCTGCAGCGCCCGCAGCACCTTCTCGGACGTCGCCGGCAGGTCGGTGATCCACACGCCGACGGCGTCGTGGATAGCATTGATGATCGCCGGCGCTTGCGAGTTGGCCGTCATTTCGCCGATGCCCTTGGCGCCGTACGGCCCGCTGCGCGAGCCCATCTCGACGATGACCGCATCGAGCTCAGGCACGTCCTTGGCCGTCGGGACCATATAAGAGAAGAACCCGGTCGGGTGGTGATCCAGCGTCGGGTAGTACGGGTGCAGCTCTTCCATCAGCGCCGAGCCCAGGCCGCCGGCCGCACCGCCATCGATCTGCCCTTCGACCAGGAGCGGATTGATCGCCTTGCCGCAGTCATACGCCGACGCCATCTTGAGTACCTTGACTTCGCCGGTGTCCGTGTCGACTTCAACCTCCGCCACCGTGGCGCCGTAGGCCATGTTGTGCAGCGGCTCTCCTTCGCCCGTGTCCGGATCGACCTCCGCCACCGGCCAGCCGTACGACCCACGCCCGGCGATGATCTTGCGATCCACCCAGGTTGCGTGCCCGGCTACATCGGCGATCGGGATCGCCTGCTCCGGCGCATCGCGCACGACGATCCGATCACCCTCCGCCACCAGTTTGTCTGGCGTCACGCCCAGCTGGGCACCGGCGACCTCGAACATCACGTCCCGCGCCTCGCGCGCTGCCAGGATCGTGGCATTGCCCGTCTGGTGGGTCACCCGGCTGGCGAACGTCCCGGTGTCGAGCGGGCTGCTGTCGCTGTCGACTGCCGTCACGTTGACCTTATCGATCGGCACGCCCAGCTCTTGGGCGGCAATCTGGCGCATGACCGTGCGGGCGCCCTGGCCAATGTCGACGCTGCCGATGAGTACATCCACGCTGCCGTCGGGGCGCATCTTGATCACGACCTGGCTCGGGTCGCCGCCGCCGCTCATCCCGGTGGAGTACCACACGGCGGCCATGCCTGTTCCGCGTTTCTTTGCCATGCTGCGCCTCCGTCCTATCGCTTCGCCGACGACATGGCCAGCAGGTCGTCGTCCAGCTTGATCCCCGCCCGCTTGGCGGCTGTCTGCATGACTTCCACGAGCCCGCAGTTGTGCTGCACGGCCCGCGTGGCCGAGGTGTCCCCGTCGCGGATGGCATTCAGGAACCGCAGCCGCAATGAGTCGATCCCGATCGCCTCGGCGATCTTCTCCATCTGCACATCCCAGGCGAAGGACGCTTGGTACAGCCCGAAGCCGCGCATCGACGACGTCGGCCGTTTGTTGGTAAACACGGAGTAGCTATCGACGGCCACGTTTGGGATGTTGTACGGGCCGGCCACACCGTAGGACGCCTTGCGGATGACGTAGTCGTTGGTCGACGGGTAGGCCCCGCCGTCGCGCACCATCTTGATCTTGCGCGCCAGGAGGAGTCCGTTCTTCGTGACCCCGTCCTTGAACCACAGATGGGTCGCACCGCGATGGGTCGAGCCAATGAATTCTTCCTCGCGTGTCCATACCCAGCGGACCGGCCGGCCGTCGGTGTACAGCGACAGGACGGCGCAGATGTGGTCGGCATGGGGGTCATTCTTCGAGCCGAACCCTCCGCCGAGGATCCCGCCGATCATGTGCACCGACGCCTGCGGCTTGTTGAGGATCGCGGCGATCGTGCCCTGGTTGAAGAACACGGCCTGGGTCACGGTGTAGATGTGGGTCCGGCCCATCGAGTCGGTGTGAGCGATGGACGCCTGGGTCTCGATCGGCGAGTGCTCCTGCGCCGCGGTGCGGAAGTAGTTCTCGACGATGAAATCGGCCATGGCAAAGCCGGCGTCCACATCGCCCTTGCGGATCTGCAGGTGGTCGCGTTCGCCGAAGGTCATCAGGTTGCCGTCCGGGCGCATCTTGCGCGCCCCGGGCTTCATCGCCTCCAGCGGATCGAAGACCGGCGCACGTTCCTCCAGCTCGACCTTCACCCGGGCGATCGCCTCCCGGGCCAGGTCGATGCTCTCGGCCGCCACGACCACGACCTCCTGCCCCGGATAGCGGATCTCCTTGTCGGCCAGCACCGGCTGTTCCCCGCCGAAGACGTTGACCGGAACATCCTTCCCGGTGATGACCGCCACGACCCCCGGCATCTTCTTCGCCCGGCTGACGTCGATGCTCTTGATCAGCGCCGACGCCACCGGCGAACGCCAGGCCTTGACGTGCAGCATGTTCGGAAGCTTGATATCGCCCACGTAGCGCGTCTTGCCGGTCGCATGCTGCATGCCGTCATAGCGCGGTAGGCGTTTCCCGACGTAGTTGGTGTCCGTCATCTTCATACCCTCCTACCGCATCTCTTCGGCCGCTGCCAGCACCGACTCGACAATCTTGCTGTAGCCGGTGCAGCGGCAGACGTTGCCGACAATCGCGTTGACGACCTCGTCGCGCGTGGGCGCCTGGTTCTTCTTCAGCAGCGCCGCCGCCGACATGATCATGCCCGGCGTGCAGTACCCGCACTGGGCGCCGTAGTGCTCGGTGATCGCTTTCTGCAGCGGGTGCGGAGCCTGGAGCGTCCCCAGCCCTTCGACCGTCGTCACCTCCCGGCCTTCGACCGTCGCCGCCAGCACCATGCACGAGTTCACCGGTTCTCCGTCCAACCAGACGGTGCACGCGCCACAATTGCCCTGCTCGCAGCCGAACTTGGGGCTGGTGACGTTCATCGTCTCGCGTAGGAACATCAGCAGGTTCGTCTGAACCAGAACCTCGCCGCTGACCTTCTTCCCGTTGAGTTTGAAGTGAATGGTGATCTTGCTCATGGGGCTAGCCCTCCTCGCCCAGGCCACCGGCGCTGCGCAGCACCCGCGCCGTCAGCACCTGGGTGAGCTGCCGCCGGTACCAGGCGGTCCCGTGGACGTCGTCTATGGGCTTGATCTCGGTCACGGCCTTCTCCGCGGCTGCGGCAACCGCCTCGGGCGTGAACTTCTTGCCGCGCAGCAGCGCCTCGGCCTTCACCGCCCGCACCGGCGTGGGAGCCGCCGATCCGATGGCCAGGTGCACATCGACACAGGTGCCCTTGGCATCCAGCTGGACACGCGCTGCGGCGTTGAGGACTGCCAACGTCAGCGCCTGGCGCCGCCCCACCTTTCGATAGGCCGAGGCTTCGTTCTTGCCCGTCGGCCGAATGCGGATCTCGGTCAACAGCTCGCCGGGCTTAATCACCGTCTTCCCCGGCCCGGTGAAGAACTTTTCCAGTGGAAGCACGCGCTTGCCCTTGCTGCTGGTCAGCACGATCTCCGCCCCCAGCCCGATCATGGCGCAGATCGTATCGCCCGCCGGCGAAGCGGTGCAGATGTTGCCGCCCAGCGTGGCCAGCGAGCGGACCGGCGGCGCGGCGAGCTTGCCGGCCGCCTGGGCCAGCGCCGCCGCCTTGTCCTGCAGCACCCGGGAAGCTCCCGCCGTCTGCATGCGCGTGGCGGCGCCGATGTGGATCACGCCGTCCTGGAGCTTGATGTACTCCAGGCCGAGCTTCCCGATCCACAGGATATTGTCCGGGACCTTGAACTCAAGGTTCATATCGCGCACCAGATCCGTGCCGCCTGCCAGCACACTGATGCGGGTCCCGTGCTTACCCAACAGTTGCAGCGCCTGCCGCAACGTGTCGGGGGCGAAGTACTGCACATCTTTCACGGGTTTGCCTCCCTTTTGGTTCTTGGGCGCGGCGCACCGTCACTCGAGAAGCGCCGACCCGACTCGCCTGTCACTCGATCCCGGCCATCGCCGCCAGTTGTCGGTAGAGCGCCATGGCGTCCTGCTCTCCCAGTCCGGCTGCCTTGGCCTGCGCGAACAGCTCGTAGTAGGCCTCCGTCGCCGGCAGCCGCGCCCCGACCTGGCGTGCGGTGTCGGTCATCAGCCCCAGGTCCTTGTGCAGATGCTTGAGCGGAAACGCCGGGGCGTAGTCGCCGGTAATGATGTTGCCGATCTTGCGTTCGATCAGATTGGAGACGATGCCGCTCGACTTGATGATCGTCCCCATCGCCTCCAGCGGAATCCCTCCCTTGGCCGCCAGGGTCATGGCTTCCGCCAGCGAGCCAACCTGCGCCGCCACCATCAGGTTGAAGCACAGTTTGGCCAGCGCTCCGCTGCCCTGCGGGCCCACGTGCAGGATGAAGGACCCCATCGTCGCCAGCAGGTCGCGCTGCTCGTCGAACAGATCCGCCTCCCCGCCGACCATGATCCCCAGCTTGCCTTCCTTCGCCGGCCCCGTCGAACCGAACACCGGGGCATCGAGCATCGCCCAGCCGTGGCCGGCGATCCCGGCCGCCGTCTCACGCGACTCCTCCGGGGCGACGGTGCTCATATCGATCAGCGTCATGCCCTTGCGGCCGCCGGCCAGCAAGCCATACTCTCCGCTCAGCACGTCGTAGACGGCCGCCGCGTCGGTGAGCATGCAGATCACCACGTCGCTTGCCGCGGCGACGTCGCGCGGGGTGACGGCCAGCTTGGCGCCCAGCGTGCGCAGCGCCTCGCCCTTGGCCGACGAGCGGTTGAATGCCGTGAGCGGATAGCCGGCGCGCGCCACATTGGCCGCCATCGGCCCGCCCATCAACCCCAGTCCCACGAACCCGACACGTTTCATCCGCGCCGATCTCCCGAGGCGGAAGGATCCGCCCTCGATGCCTAATACGGGACGAACTCGCCGCGCTTGGCTGCCGCCTGCTTTGCCGGCTCGCCATACTCCCAGGACATTTCCGGCCGATAGCGATCGCGCCAGTCGTCGAAGGCCATCTTGCCCAGGTCCTTCTCCAGCGGGAACTGCCACCGCACGCCCCACTGCGGGATGATGACTTTCAGATCCGGCACGTGGCGCCGGGCAATCCAATTCACCTCTTCCGGATCGACCGTCGTGTTCCCCCAGTTGTCCCAGTGCATCGGCATCAACACCTTGGTGCCGCTGGCTTCCGCCAGGCGCACGGCGTCGTAGGGGGTCATTTTGTCGGTGCCACCCGGCGCGTTGTACCCGATGTTGACGCTCAGCACATCGATCTTGTACTTCTTGAACGTGACGTAGGCGTTCTGAAACAGCGAGTCAGCCAGGTGGCAGAAGTTGTAGCCGCCGATCTTGAAGAAGAACGTCGCCGCCACATCGTCGAACGGCCGGCGCACGCCCGGCTCGACCTTGACCCCCGGCCCGCCGGTCATCGTCGCGATCCGGTCGAAGTTCGGCAGGATTTCGATCACCACGTCCTTGATCTTGTACTTCTGGCCGGGGCGCACGACCCGGATGCGTTCCTCGGGGACCTGGAAGTTGCGCATGCGCTCGACCGCCGAAAGCGGCCCATAGAACAGGGCCCGGCTGGTTTGCGTCGCCGCCTTCAGCGTATAGATGTCGGTGTGATCGGCGTGCTGATGCGAGCAGAACACGCCGTCCAGCGTCTTGAACCCAAAGATGTCGATGACCTGTGGATTGAGTCGCATCCAGTCGATCGTCGGCGAGCCGGTGGTGCGGCACACGCCGCAGTAGGCGTATTCGGTGTAGTGCGCCGGGCCGGCGTAGTTGTCCACCAGCAGCACGGCGCCTCCCGGCGATTTGAGCACGAAGCCCATCCCACCCGTCCACCAGAAACTGTAGTTGCCCTTGGGGACCTTGGCCTTCTCGATCTGGTTGTTGAGGAACTGCCCCCACTCGGGGAAGCACTCGATCAGCCAGCGGATCTTGTCCATCGGGCGGTCTTTGTTCAGCAGGTAGTCGCCTTGCATCGTGCCGCGCCCGTCGCCCACCACTTCGATGCTCTGATAGTCGATCGCCGCCGCAGCGGCTTTCGGCGACGCGCCGTTACCCGACTTCGGCTTGCCGTTTGCCCTCTTCGCCATGGTCGACTCTCCTTGTCAATCGTCTGAACCGGTTACGCGAACGGCAGCAGGAGAACCTTGCCCGTGGCGCGGCTCCCCGTCGTGATCAGCTTGAACCCCTGATCGAAGTCCGCCAGCGGCAGCGTGTGCGTGATCACCGGCCTCGGATCGAACTGGCCGGACTGCAGCAGGCCGTCCGCCAGACGCCAGGTGTCCCACATGTGCCGCCCGGCGACGCCGCGCACGCGCACTTGGCGCAGCGTAATGGCGTAGTTGATGTCGAACTCGATCGGCTTGGGCGTCAGGCCAAAGGTCGTCACCCGGCCGCCCTTGCGCACCGTGGCGAAAGCGTTCTTGATCGAAGCCGCCGCGCCGGCCATCTCCACCACGACGTCGGCCCCCACCCGCGTTTCCTCGACGATCGCCTTCACCGGATCGATCGGGTCGCTAATGTTGAACACCTGGTCGGCGCCCATGCGCCGGGCGATCTCGAGACGCTCCGGCACCATCCCGACCAGGTAAACCTTGCGAGCGCCCGAGGCGCGCGCCACGCCGGCGGCGAACAGGGCGATCGGACCGTCGCCGAAGATCACGACCGACTGAGCCGTCACCGGTTCGATCAACACCGCCTGCACCGCACCGCCCAGCGGCTCCATGATGGCCCCGACCTCCCAGGAGAGGTCCTTGGGCAGCGGCCACAGCGATGTCTCGGGCACGGCGACGTACTCGGCAAAGGAACCGTCCACCTCATTGCCGAAGATCTTCAAGTTGGCGCAGATGTGCTGGAGCCCCATCTTGCACACGTCGCACTTACCGCACACGATGTGGCTGTCGGCGGTGACATGGTCGCCCAGTTTGTAATCGGTCACCGCCGCGCCGACCTCGACCACTTCTCCGGCGAACTCATGCCCGAGCGTGATCGGCGGCTTGAGCCGATTCTGGGCGTACTCGTCCCAGGTGTAGAAGTGGATGTCCGAGCCGCAGATGGCGGTGGCGCCCACTTTGACCAGGACCTCATTCGGCCGGATCGTCGGGATCGGTGTGTCCACCAGGTCCATCCCCGGCTCGCGCCGCACCTTCCGCGCCGCCTTCATCATGCCCTTCATGCCGTCTCCTCCTCGCACCCGTTGCCGTCGGCCAACACCCTCACCTGCCGGTGCAGCGCAGCCTCCGTCCGCCCCGGCATACGTTGCCTCAAATGACCTTCATCTCCTGCAGAACTTTCTTCAGCTTCTCGCGCTGTTCCGCCGTCAGCGGCCCGACCGGCGCCCGGCATGGGCCGACGTCCATACCCATCAGGTTCAGGGCTTCCTTGATGACGACCGGGAAGGTGCCCCATGCGAACGCCAGCCGCAGCGGGGCCAGTTCGCGCTGAGCCTTCAGCGCGCCCGGCAAGTCTCCGGCCATGAACCGGTCGTAGATCGACGCCACCAGCGCCGGTTTAACGTTCGCCGTAGCGGCGATGCCGCCCTTGGTCCCGTAGGACAGACCGGCGTAGATCAGCGTGTCCCGACCCATCAAGACCGAGAAGTTAGGCGGGACAACGCGGATGTACTCGGCCGTCAGCTCCAGGTCGCCGCTCGAGTCCTTGATCCCCACGATGCCCTTCACCTGCGAGAGCCGCGCCAGCAGGCTGGCCGAGATCTTCACGTTGGTGCGCGCCGGGTTGGTGTAGACCAGGATCGGCAGGCTGGTGGACTCGGCCACCGCCTTGTAGTGATCGAAGAGCTGATCGTCGTTCGGGCCGATGAAGTACGGCGTCAGGATCGAGACGGCGTCGACGCCGGCTTTCTCCGCCAACCGGGTCAACATGATCGTCTCGCGAGTTGTTACCCCGACCGTTCCGGCATACACCGGCACGCGGCCGTGGGTCTCCTCCACCACCGTCTCCCACACCCGGCGTTTCTCGTCGGGGGAGAGCGCCCAGAACTCGCCCTGGCTGCCGACGGCGAACACGCCGTGCACCTTTCCGTCAATCAGGTGATTCGTCAGGCGCCGGAGAGCCTTCTCGTTGATCTCTTCATCCGCCGTCAGCGGCGTCACCATCGCCGGGATGATCCCGGATGGGGGTTTGTTCAGCATGAACCACTCCTTGGTAGAGAGTTGGCAGCTAGCAGCTAGCAGCTCCCAGCTAGTAGCTAGTTGCTAGTAGCTAGGTTCTCATTTCCTTCAACACCGCTTCCGTCGCCGCGACCCACGAGTAGCGCGGGTCGGTGGTGATGTCGTAGGCCTTGCTATCGCCCGAAAGCAGCCACAGGTAGCCGACGGTCGTCCCCGGCAGCGCGCCGGTCGGGTGGTAGCCGTCGAGCAGAACCGCCACGTCGTCGTTGTGTACGACGTGCGCCGTCGACAGGCCGTTCTGCATCAGCAGCTGCACGCCATCGCCGGTGGTCGGCTTGACCTTGAAGAAGTAGAACTCCTCCAGCACGTTCTCGGCGGCTGAGTGCTCATCGTGCTTGTGCGGCGGGATTCCGCTCCAGTTGGAGGGCGGGTTGATCGTCTCGCCGATGATCATGCGCTGCCCGATGGACGATCCGGGTGGCAGATACAGCCGGAGATCGCGCCGCCAGTTGGCCATCCCGGCCGAGACCAGCTTCACCTGGTCCGGCGTGATCAGCTTGACCGGCAGGTCCTTCTCGCACGGGACGTGCGCGAACGCCAGCTCGAGATTCGTCTCCGCTTTGACCTCGACCTCGGTCCGGCGAGGTGCATACACCAGGCTGGTGGGGCCGGCGAACATATCCGCCCGCCCGCCGACGCCGTCGAAGGTCTCCTGGCCGATGCGAACGCTGCACTTGCCGCTCATCACCACCAGCGCGGCTTCCTCCTCCGCCAGTTTCGTCTTCCAGGTCTCGCCCGCCGCCAGCCGCACGACATCCAGCCCGAGCCAGCGAATGCCGTTCTTGCCGCGCTCGACGACCTTCTGATGCCCGCTCTGCGGGCCCACCCTGAGCATGAGGCTCATCCTGATGACTCCTTCGTCATGATGTCGGTGTCTTGCGCCCGCGCCGCGGGGCGCGCCGAGCGTCGGGAACCCACGCCAGCGCTGCCGCCCCTTCTGCCTGCGGGATGTATTCCAATCCGATGCTTCCCTGATAGCCGGCAGCTTCGATCGCCGTTTCCAGCGCGGCGAAGTCGATGGCACCGGTCCCCGGCTCGTGACGGCCCGGCTCGTCGGCATATTGGATGTGCCCGATCCATTCGCCGGCCACACGCAGCGGCTCCAGCAGCTCCTCCCCCATCCGTTTCAGATGGTAGGTGTCCATCTGGAAGCGCACGTTCGGGTGATCGATCTCTCGTACGATCTCGACCGCCTCGCGCCACGAGGTGAGATAGTAGCCGGGGTTATCGACCGGGTTCAGGACCTCGATCGTCAGCAGGACATTAACCTGTGCCGCCCGCGGCGCGGCGGCCCGCAGATTCTCCAACATGCACTCGCGCTGGGCGGTGCGCGCCATTCCCGGCAGCAGCACGCCCGCCGGCAGCATGACCTTCTCGACCTCCAGGCGCCGGGCGATGTCCAGGGCTTGGTCGAGCGTGCGATCAAACTCGGGCCGGCGCTTCGGGTCCACCAGGTAGCCGCGATTGGCCGCATCCCAGACAGGCACATCCTGATTGAAGAGCACGATGCGCACGCCGGCCTCTCGGCGGCAGGCGTCCAGCGCGTCGAGGTCGGCATGCGAAGGGAAGCCGAACTCAATCGCCTCGAAGCCCAGGTCGGCCACCGCCCTGAGCCTCAGGGCGAATGCGAGCTCCGGGAAGAGCCAGCTGACATTGGGAGCATAACCCAGCATGCGTACCGTTCCACCAATCCGCTCAAGAACTCGTTGTTCCGCCGCACCGAGTAGATCGCCACCGCGCCAAGCAGGATGAGACCCTTGATGATCCACTGCAGATAAGTGTTGACACCGATCAGGTTGAAGATGTTGTTCAGGTACGACACGATCAGCACACCGGCGAGGGTCCCAATAATGCTGCCCTTGCCGCCGCCCAGGCGCGTGCCGCCGATCAGCACCGCCGCAATGGAATCTCAGGTCGAACCGCTCGTACTCGAGCCCACCCACGCGGGGATCCCCCGCTCCCATGCGTGACGTCAGGTAGAGACCGGTGATGGCTGCCATCAGGCTGCAGAACATGTAGGCGTAGATGGTCACGCTGCGAGTGCGCACGCCGGAAAGCCGGGCGGTGAGTTCGCTCCCGCCGGTGGCCTTCAGATGGCGACCCCACACCGTGCGGCTGAGCAGAACCCAGGTGAAGACGATCAGCATCAGAAGGAACAGAACGGGGAAGGGAATCGGACCGATCTTCCCCTCGGCGAAGTACTCCCAGCCGGGCGCAATCTTGCCCCCCGGTTTCTTGGCATACTGCAGCACCAGCCCCTGAAGGATGGCGCCCACACCCATGGTGGCGATAAACGGCGCCAGCCTGAAGCGAGTGATGATATTGGCGTTGACGAAACCGATCACTAGCCCAAGCAACAGCAGGACCACCACCATCCCCACGACCATCAGCGGCGCCGTGTAATTGGCCATGAAGCCGGTGGCATACACATCCACCAGGCTGATCGCCGCCCCCACCGAAAGGTCGATGCCGCCCACCAGGATGGCCAGCGTCTGCCCGACGCTGACAATCCCCAGGGACACGCTCTGTCGCAGGACGTTGATCAAGTTCTTCGAGGTGCGGAAATCGGGAATGAAAATCCAGGCCAGGATCACAATCCCCAGAAGGATGGCAAAGATGATAATGACATCCCGCTGCTCGTCCAGCACGCGGCGCCACGTGCTCCGCCGCGGGGTCGCAGCTCCTGTCTCAGCGGCCATCGGCATCACCGTACGTCGCCAGCATCATGACCGCCTCCTCGGTGGCCGCCCCGCCGGCCAACTCGCCGACAATTCGCCCACGGTGCATGACCACCACGCGGTCGCTCATGCCGATCACCTCCGGCAGCTCGGAGGAGATCATCAGCACCGCCTTACCCTGATCGGCCAAGTCGCGCATCAGCTGCCAGATTTCGGCCTTGGCCCCGACGTCGATGCCCCGTGAGGGCTCATCGAAGATCAGCAGTTCCGGTCCGCTGATCAGCCACTTAGCCAGAACGACCTTCTGGCGGTTTCCGCCGCTCAGGTTCTCAACATCCATCCCCAGGCTGGACGCCCGGAGGCGCAGGCTGTCAGAGACCGCAGCAACGACGTCATGCTCGGCCTTGCGGTCGACCACCCCCCAGCGCTGCCGATGATCAAGACTCGGGAGAGCGGCGTTCTCCTTGACGCTCTGCCCCATCACCAGCCCCTCAGCATTGCGGTCTTCCGTCAAGTAGCCGATGCGATGGCGCAGCGCCCGTTGCGGGTCGCCGATGCTGACCTTCTTCCCCTTGAGCTTGACGGTCCCGGCGTCGATGCGCCGTGTACCGAAAATGGCTTGGGCCAGTTCTGTCCGGCCGGCTCCCACCAGCCCGGAGATTCCGACAATCTCGCCGGCGTGGACCGAAAGATTGATGTCCTTCAAACGATCGCCAACACACAACCCCTCGACACCCAGAACCTCTTCCCTGATACGCTTTCCGCGCTCCGGGAAGGTCTCGGACAGGGAGCGTCCGATCATCATCCGGACCAGCTTCGGACGGTCGATCTCAGACACTTTGAAAGTGCCCACCACCTTCCCGTCCTTGAATACGGTGACTCGATCGGCGATCTGGAACACTTCGGAGATCCGGTGGGAAATGTAGATCACCGCCACGCCTTGCTGCTTGAGGGCCTTGATCACCTCGAACAGGTGCTCCAAGTCCTTGCCGCCCAGTGCCGCCGACGGCTCGTCCATGATGACGACCCGCGCATTGAGCGAGAGGGCCTTGGCGATCTCAACCATCTGTTGCTGGGCAACGCTCAGCCGCCCCAGCCGTTCCCGGGGGTCGATGTCCACCCCAAGGCGGCGGAGCACCTCCTGTGCTTTTGCCTCTTGCTCGCGTTCATTTACCAGGCCGAGTGGTCCACGTGATTCACGCCCCAGAAAGACGTTCTGTGCAACGTTCAGGTCCGGCAGCAGATTCAGCTCCTGGTAGATGATGCTGACGCCCAGCAGCTGGGCGGCGTGCGGGCTTGGGATGCGGACGGCTTCCCCGCCCAGCACGATCTCACCAAAGTCCGGGACGTACACCCCGGCCAGGATCTTCATCAGCGTCGACTTGCCGGCGCCGTTCTCCCCCACCACCGCGTGCACCTCGCCCGGACAGCAACCGAAGGTCACGTCGTCCAGCGCCACGACACCGGGAAAGGTCTTGGTGATCTTCCTCATCTCAACGAGGGTGTCCGCCATAACCGCCTCGCATGTCAGGCTGTTCAGCCTGTGGGGCCTTCTGGCCGAGGCGGAATTGCCTCGGCCAGAAGGGGCGATACCGCGCGGGTCGTGGATCGACCCGTCGTTCTACTGCCCGTACAACTTCATCCGGACCTCAGGCAACATGTCCAGCCACAACGCGTCCGCCATGCTCGTGTTGTAGTAGGTTTCCATGTTGTCCCAGGTGATGGTAAGCGGCGCGACCTGGTGGTGGAACGGGATGGGCTTCCCCGCCAGCAGGTCGAGAGCATCCGTCACGGCGAAGTAGCCCAACCGGTTCGGGAAGCTCACGGCCGCGAACTGGAACTGGTTGTCCACCGCCTGATGCAGGAAGAGCGCCCAGTCTTCGCCCGTGATCGGCGGGACCTTCATCCCGGCCGCCACCAGCGCGTTCACGATGCCCACACCCTGCAGCGCGCTGTCCGACCAGATACCGTCGATCTGATCACCAAACTGCGTGATCCAGGCTTCCATCTGCTTCTGGCCGCCGGTCGGCGACCAGTCGGTGTAGGCCTGCGCCAGTTCCTTAATGTCCGGGTACTGGGCGAAGACCTCGCGGGCGCAGCGCAGCCGCTCTTCCGCCGGGCTGGCGCCGGCCAGGCCGGAGGCCAGGACGATATCGCCCTTGCCGTCCAGCTCCTTCACCATCCACTCCGCCATCGTCTTGCCCATCAGACACGAGTCGCCGTCGGTATAGGAGACCCGGTTGTCCGGGTTCTGCACGTCGCGGTCCACGGTGATCACCGGCACGCCCATCTCCATCGCCTGCTTGGCGCCGGGGTCAACCACGTCCTGAGCGGCGGCGCTGATCAACAACACGTCGCAGCCCTTGGTCAGCAGGTCCTCGATGTCCGAGATCTGCTTGTTGGGATTGTCGTTGGCGTCGGCGTAGAAGTAGTCCGACACCAGACCCTTGGCCTTGGCCTCTTCGACGGCATAGGTGACATGGCCGTTCATGGCCACGCGCCAGTCGTTGGCCACCGAGGCGTTGGAGAAGCAGATCGTGTACGGCGGGTCCTTCTTGAAGGCCGTCGTATCGACCATACCATCCGCGCCGACGGTGTAGGTCACCGGGCCAGCCACAACGGGCTCGGCTGGGGCTTCGGTTACCACGGGGGCTTCCGTCACTACCGGTTCCTCGGGCGCCGGGGTCGCCTGTGCACAGGCGCCCAGGACGATCGAGGCCAGAATCAAGATCGAGACGATCCACGAAAGCTTACGGCCAGACATCTTCCTTGTCCTCCTTAGGATTGGGTCGAACACGGCCCACGCTCTTGGCAAGTTCCCACGCTAGAGCTGGAAGCACCTCCTTTCGCGGTCACGGCGCGCGTGTTGCCCCCCCGACCACTCCGTCAGGTTCGAGCACGCAGGCGGGCATACAGGCCGGCGGCCAGCAGGATGGCCGCGCCCTTGATGATCCGCCTCACGGATTCGTCGAATTGGAGCATGAGCACCAGCATGAAAAGCACCGTCAGGATGAGCACGCCGGCGACGGTACCGATCTGAGATCCCTTGCCCCCTTCGAATGCCGTCCCTCCGATGACCACCGCCGCAATCGCATTCAACTCGTACCCGTTCCCCAGCCAGTTGTCGGCCGCCCCGACGTATCCCAGCAGCACCATCCCGGCCACCCCGGCCAGGAAGCCGCAGATGGTGTACGCCGCGATCTTGATCCCGTCTACGCCGACGCCGGACAGGAACGCCGCCCGCGGATTGCCTCCTACGGCGTAGAGCCGCCGCCCGAAGGTCGTGCGCGACAGAATGAATACGGCCACCAGCACGACCACAAGCCAGATGATCAGGCCGTTAGGTACGGGTCCCGTCAACCCCTGGCCCCAGAACTTGATCGTGGGTGGCACCAGTGATTTGGGTGTTCCCCCTGTGTAGACAAAGCGGAACCCTTGCACGACCAGGATCATTCCCAGGGTGGCAATGAATGGTGGGATCTTGAGCTTGGTCACCAGCAGCCCGTTCCCGAAGCCCACCAGCGTCGAGAAGACCAGGCACAGCAGGATCACCGGCCAGACGTACTGGTCGCTCCCATTCGAGATCCCGGCGGCGAAGATGGAGGCCGTCGCCATCACCGACGCCACCGACAGGTCGATCCCTCCGGTAAGCAGCACGATGGTTTCACCGACGGCCAGGATCCCCAGCGGAGCCGCCTGCTTCAGGATCACGGTCAGGTTGCGCTGCGTCAGAAACACATTCGAGACGCGCGAGGCGATGAACACCAGGCCGACCAGCACGATCCAGATGGCGGCGGCCGAGAGCATGCGGCGCCGGGAATCGATCCGGCTCAGCGTCGCCTCCCTCGTCGTTCCAGCGGCCGGTTCAGGCACCAACGTCTGGCTCATCCGTCGTCCTCCTCACCATGCCGTGTAAGCCCCATCGACCACCAGCACGCTCCCCGACACGTAGGCCGAGGCATCACTCGACAGGTAGACGACCGCTGCCGCCAGATCCTGGCCGGTGCCGAACCGCCCCAGCGGGACACGGCCGACCAACTCCTGATAGAAGGCGGGGTCGCGTTGTTTCAGCCGGTCGGTCATCGGCGTCACGCAGTAGCCTGGGGCAACGGCGTTGACGCGGATTCCATGCCGCGCCCACTCGACGGCCAGCGAGCGCGTCAACGCGATCACCCCGCCCTTGCTGGCACAGTAGTGGCTGTTGTCGCCGCCCCGGTTGCCCACCAGCCCCGACATCGAGGCGATGTTGATGATCGAGCCTGCCCTCTGCGCGATCATCGGGCGAACGGCGTGCTTCGAGCACAGGTACGTGCCCGTCAGGTTGACACGCAACACGCGTTCCCAATCCTCCAGGGGCAGGTCCTCCAACGGCGCCCGGCTGGTCACGCCGGCGTTGTTGACCAGAACCTGCAGCCCACCAAAACGGCGCAACGTCTCTGCGATGCAGGCCTGCACCTGGCCCTCGTCCCCGACATCGACCACCGCCGTCGCCACCTGGCTCCCGGCGCTCCGCAGCTCCGCTTCGACGCCGGCCAGGTCCTCCGGGTTGACGTCCACCAGCATCAGCTGGCCTCCGGCCTGCGCCAGGCCCAGGGCCACGGCGCGCCCCAGCCCGCGGCCGGCGCCGGTCACCAGGCAGGTCCGGCCATCCAGCCGGAAGGATGCCATCACGTCGCCCACGGCCTCGGGCGGCTCAGCCACTTAGAGCGACCCTCCCTGCTGCGACAGCAGGTCGAGCATGCGGTTCTTGACGTTGGAAACATGAGAGCGCAGAGCGGCGATGACCTGTTCTGCGCTCTCGGCTCGGAACCCGGCCAGAATGGCCTCGTGCTCCTGATAAGCCTGCCGGGCGTTCTCGACGCTCTCGAGGTAGTGCGCCCGCGTGACCTGGATGTGCACGTTGAGGTCGGTGTAGATCTCCAGCAGGCGCTGGTTGCGCGTCATTTCGACGATCGTCATGTGCAGCTCGCGATCGCCGGAGACGAAGGTCTCGTAGTCGCCGTAGTCGTCATCGATCATGGCGCGGCGCATGCGCGCCATCGGTTCGCTGACCGCCTGCAGGTACTCGGCCGACCGCCCGCCGGCGACAATGCCCTCCACGGCGTGCGACTCGATCAGCAGGCGGATATCGAACAACTCGCACACATCGGAGGCGCTCAGCCCGGTGACGAAGGTGCCGCGGCGCGGGATGATTTCCACCAGGCCCTCGGTCGCCAGGCGTTTCAGGGCATCGTTGACCGGGGTGCGGCTGACGCCCAGGGCAGCCGAGATCTCCGGGACCGAGATGCGCGATCCCGGCTCCAGCCGGCGGGTCAGGATGCGGTCCTTCAGCACGGCATAGGTGCGTTCGGTCAGATCGGTGCGATCGAGGGGGAAGTAGGGCTCCACCAGCGACTCGCGGTTTTGCAGCATCACGGCAATCCCATCTCCACAGACGGACAACCACACGGGACGACGGTCGCTCTCACGACCCGTCGCCTCACCCGCACCAGCAGCCGCGCGGCCCGGAATTCACTTGCCTTAGCGCCTGGGAAGCCTGCACAACGAACGACAGTCTCGCCTGGCTGTCGCTCCGAAGCACGGTTACATGTAACATTTCAGATATCAGCTTCTTCACTATAGGAGAACGATTGCAGGATGTCAACGTGATTTTCGTCTCGAATCCCGACTGGCGCCAAAGGCTTGATCCGAATGACGGCGCGCGCGTGAAATCCGCTCGGCAAGCCTGCGACGGCCTCGATGTCTTCTTGTTGACAGAAGGAATGGCCGGAATCCGAAGTCAGACCGGGAACGAGCTGCGAGCCTTCCGTCGCAGCTCGTTCCCCCAGGCGCCTGGGGGACGGCTCAACGACCCCTCCCCGGCCCTCCCCGGGGTGCGGACCGCTGCGCCACGCGCTTGCCTTCCAGCGGCAGCACAGGCTTGAGCATGTTGAGGCTCGTCGTCATGAAGCCAAGCCGTTCATACACCCGGATTGCCTCGGGATTCTGGGCAAAGACATGCAGCCCCACAGCCACCATGCCCAGGGCTCGCGCCTGGGCCTCCACCGCCGTCAGCGCTGCCGACCCGTAGCCCTTCCGTCGCCAGCTCGGCTCTACCAGGACGTGATAGACGAAAGCCCGCGGTTCGCTCCCCTCCCGATCCTCAAACCACCATACCGCACCCACGCGCTCCCCGCTCTTCTCATCGACCACATGGCAGAAGTGATGTCCCGCCGTGGCGGCGCCCTGCGGCAGCAGCATTCGATGGGACTTGCGGGCGCGGTCGAATGCTTCGTCCTCCGCCCAGTATCCGGCCAGGACGTTCTCGCGGGCATACTCCTGCGCTTCAGCCTGTTCGTATGCGCTGAACTCGGACTCGGTCATCGGGACCAGCCGAACGCTTGCGCCCATCGAATTCTCCATGTTGACTGACCGCTCTGCAGCCAGGGGTTCTGGCACCACCACCTGGTACGCGGTGGGACCACGTGTCAAGTGGCGGGGTACCGTGTGCTGAGCACACTGGCGTCCGCCGACCAGAGGAGCAGCCTCGGTCCTTGGAATGAGGCCATTGGCGTGAGGCCTTACCCGTGGATCGCCGGGCGTCACAGGCGGGCATGCTTGCTGGCCGCCCTCAAGCCCGGTTCAACTCCCAAACCAGCCTCAACCCATCCAGCGTCAGCCAGGGCGCCTTGATCTGGATCACATCGGTCTCGGCAGCGATCAGATCCACCAGGCCCCCGGTGCCGATCACCTTCATGTCGGGGCCCAGCTCCTTCCGAAACCGCGCCACCATTCCCTCCACCAGCCCGACGTAGCCAAACAGCAGCCCGGACTGGATGGCGTGCACCGTGTTCCGACCGATCGCCGCCGGCGGTCGAGCCAGATCGACGCGCATGAGTTTCGCCGTGCGTTGGAACAGTGCCTCGGCGGCAATGCCGATCCCCGGGGCAATGGCGCCGCCCAGGTAGTCGCCCTCGGCGGTGATGGCGTCGAACGTCGTTGCCGTGCCGAAGTCAACCACACACGCCGGTCCGCCGTACATCTTCTGAACGGCGGCGGCATCCACCACGCGGTCGGCCCCGACTCCCTTCGCATCCTCGTAGCGGATCCGGACCCCGGTCTTCACGCCCGCATCCACAACCAGCGGCCGGCGACCAAGGTACGTGTCGCACGCCTGGACCAGCACTCCGGTGAGCGGCGGCACCACCGAGGCGAGGATGATCCCGTCAATGTCACCCGGCGCGCAGCCGGCATGCTCGAGCAGCCCAAGAATTTGCAGCCCGTACTCGTCGGGCATACGCTCGTGGGCCGTCGCCAGCCGCCAGGCGGCCACCCGATCGTCGCCGCGATACAGGCCGAGAGTCAGATTGGTGTTTCCGATGTCGATGGCAAGAAGCATGGGAAGCCTCCAGTACGTGCGCGGTCTGCGGTCAACTGTAAGCAACTAGCGATTAGCAATCAGCAATTAGCCACCAGCAATTAGCGGCTGGCAATTGGCGATTAGCAGCTGGCAATCTGCGATCTGCAATTGCCTACCGGGCGATGGCAACTCGGAATCCATATCCTGCCAGCACGGTCATCGTTTCTCATGTCAATACTGCTGTCGTGGATCCGACCTCAGAACGCTGACAGCTACTTGCGAACTGCTAATTACTCATTGCCGTAGTTGCTCGCTGGACCCCACGATCACGTTGTCGATCAGTGTCGTCGAGCCGATGGCGACCGCCATCGACAGCAGGGCACGGTCCACGTCCCCGTCCAGTTCCTCGAGCGTCTCCACGTCCGCCGCCGAGACGTAATGCGGGCGCGCCCGCGGCTCGGAGGCGAGCACGGCTCGCATCGTCTGACGCAGTCGCTCGGCATCACGCTCGCCGGCGGCATAGGCCTCCGAGGCGGCGCGCAGCGCCCGGGACAGCACGGTCGCCGCCCTGGCGCTCCTCAGCCGTGAGAGAGCGGTTGCGGCTCGAAAGCGCCAGCCCATCCGGCTCGCGCAGCGTGGGGCAGACAACGACTTCAATCGGGAAGAGCAGATCACGGGCCATTCGCCGGATGACCGTCGCCTGCTGGGCGTCTTTCTGTCCAAAGTACGCCCGCTGGGGTTCAAACGCATGGAACAGCTTGGTCACGACGGTCGCCACGCCGCGGAAGTGGCCGGGGCGGCGCTCACCCTCCAGCCCTCGCGTCAGCCCCTCGACGGTGACCCAGCATCGGTCTCCCGGTGGGTACAGGTCCTCCACCTCGGGCGCCCAGACCAGGTCGACGCCCTCGGGCCTCAACAGTTCCAGGTCCCGTTCCAGGTCGCGCGGGTACGACTGTAGATCTTCCTGGGGACCGAACTGCGTTGGATTGACGAAGATGCTCACGGCCAAGCTGGCGCATTCCGCCCGGGCCCGCCGCACCAGCGATAGGTGGCCTGCGTGCAGCGCGCCCATCGTCGGCACGAGCCCCAGGGGTCGCGCCAGGCCGGCGCGCGAGGCTCGCAGTTCTTCCAACCGTTGGACAACCCTCACGCCCCACCTCGCTCCAAGGAATGCGTCAGACCGCGCACGAGCGCCAGGAGCACACGATTGATCGGCACCGGTACCCCGTGCTCCTCGGCCCGGGCAACGACGGCACCGGTAATCGCCTCGACCTCCGTCGGCCGGTCGCCTTCAACATCCTGCAACATCGAGGACCTGTTGCCGGCGGTGCGGTGGAGGATCCGCTCGAGTTCGGCGCGAGGCTCGTCGTACGGCAATCGAATTCCGACCGCACGCGCCACCCGGGCCGCCTCGGCTGCCGCGTCGCAGGCCACGCCCCAGGCAGAGCTCGCCTCGGGCAGAAGAAGCCCTCCGTTCGGGATCCGCATCAAGGCGGTGATCGGATTCACCGCGCAGCTGACGACGAGCTTCCCCCACGCCAGCCCGAGCGCATCGTCCGCTAGTTCGGCGTCTAACCCCGCCGTGCGCAACAGGTCGACCAGAGTCGCTGTGCGCGGATGTCGGGCGACTCGCGTTGGACCGTCCCCGCCCGCCCGCACATGCCCGGGCTGCACCAGCGTCGCGCCGACGGTCGTCACCCCTAACGCCACCCTGTCCTCGCCCAGCGCCTCGACGAGACTCTCCAGGTTCCCCAGGCCGTTTTGCAGCGTCACGGCCACCCCGTCCGGAGCCAGCCATCGGCGGAGCGCCTGCCCGGCAGCTTGCGTTTGAAATGCCTTGACCAGAACCAACGCGAACCGGAAGGGCGGCAGCCCGGCGGAGTAGTCCGCCGCCTCCACCCGATGCGACGCATGTGCCCCACCGTCTTCCAGGATCACACCGCTCCTGGCCAGCGCCTCCAGGCCTGTCCGCCACGTGCCGGCCATCGTCACATCGACCGTCGGCGCCAGGCGCGCGGCAAACCAGCAGGCCATCGCCCCGGTGCCCATGATCAAGACCCGCTCACGCGTCATCACGGTCCAAAGCCTCGCTGCTGGTGGACCCAGTCGATGCCGCTATCCCTCGGGCAGGGAACGCAGCATTTCGCCCCATTCATCGTCCGTCATCGTGAGGCTGTGCTCGTCCGTCGGGAAGGCGCGTGCTTCGACCTCCGACCGATAGGCGCCGAAGGCCTTGACCATCTCGGCATGCAGGTCGGCGTACTGCCGGACGAAGCGCGGCGTGAAGCGCGGAAACATCCCCAGCAGGTCGTGGGTCACCAGCACCTGTCCGTCGCACCCGACGCCCGCCCCGATCCCGATGGTCGGGATCGACAGGCGCTTCGAAACGTGGGCGGCCAGGCGCGCCGGGATCGACTCCAACACCATCGAAAAACAGCCGGCATCCTGCAGGGCCAGCGCGTCCGCCAGCAGGCGACGCGCCGCTTCCACCGTCCGGCCCTGGGGCCGGAAGCCTCCCAGAAGATGAACGGACTGAGGCGTCAGTCCAAGGTGACCCATGACGGGGATTCCGGCGCCGACAATGGCCGCCACGGCCGGCAGGCGTTCCCGCCCGCCCTCCAGCTTGACCGCCTCCATCCCGCCTTCCTGCAGGAAGCGGCCCGCGTTGCGCACCGCTTCCTCCACGCTGACCTGATAGGACAGGAAGGGCATGTCGCCGATGCGCAGTGCCCGACGCGCCCCGCGCGCGACCGCTCGGCAGTGGTGCAGCATCTCGTCCATCGTCACCGGCAGTGTATTCTCGTACCCGAGCACCACCATGCCGAGCGAGTTGCCCACCAGGACGGCGTCCAGGCCGGCTTCGTCCACCGCCTGCGCCATGGACACGTCGTAGGCCGTCAGCACGCTGATCGGCTGGCCGGCGGCCTTCTTCTCGCGGAATGTGAGCGGGGTGACTTTCTTGGGAGAGCCGGACGCTTGCGGCGAGGCGGACACCCTTCCCTCCTTGCAGTGGCTGGGCGCCCAAAGTACGTCCGCCCCTCCAGGCCGGAGGGGCGGAAAAGCAGACCACCTGTCCAGCCGTCTCGGTCGGCGCCCGATCCAAGCGGCACGGGGATTATAGCATTCCCCAGGGATGAAGCCGCGTGCCCCGTACACCGAGTCGGGCTACACTCCTCGGCCGACAGATCATTGAGGAGGCACTCCATGGCCGCCGATTCACCCGTCGCCATGCTCAACGCCATGCTCCAGCCCTGGCGTGACTCGGTGGAGGACCCCGCCGCCGCGCAGCAGGCCATCCTGCAGAGTCTGCTCGCCGACTACGCCAAGACCGAATTCGGGCGCCAACACCACGCACAAGGTATCGGCTCGATTGGCGAGTACCGCAGCCAATTCCCGGCCTCCACCTACGAGGACTACAAACCGCTCATCCGGCGGGTCATGGCCGGCGAGGTCAACTTGCTGTTGTGGGAAGATCCAATCGGGTGGGCGATCACACGCGGGACGACGAAGGGCGAGTCGAAATTCATCCCGATGACCCCGACCGACCTGCGCATGCGGGTGAGCGCCGGGCGGGCGATGATGATCTACATCGCTGAGCACGCCCGCTTCGACCTGTTCGCCGGCGTCAACCTCAACTTGAACTTCCCTTCGGTGGTGGGAACGGTGAAGGTCGGCGAGCGCGAGGTCACCTACGGCTACAGCTCCGGCATCTACACCAAGTATGTCTCCACGATGACACCGCTGCGTTCGGCGCCGACCCAGGACGAGATCGATGCCCTGGGAGGCGGCAAGACGCGGCGCGATTGGGATGCGCGCTTCGAGCTGGCCTATGAGAAGTGCAGGGAAGAGACCGTCACCCTGGTGGGAGGCGTGGCACCGACCGCGGTGTCATTTGGCCGGTATCTGCACCATGTGCACAAGATCTACCCGAAAGACCTGTGGAAGCCGCTGCTGATGACGCTGGGGAGCGTTCCGGGGATCAACACGCGCTACGCCCCGGCGCTGACTGCGCTCTACGGCCCGGCGGCGGTCCGCGAGATCTACGGCGCCACCGAAGGCATGTTCGGGCAGCAGCGTGACGAACAGCGCGCCTGGGTGCCCAATTACGATCTATTCCTGTTCGAGGTCGAGACCGCCCGCGGCACGCGCATGCTGCACGAGATGAAGCCGGGGGAGATGGGCAGCCTGGTGGTCTCCACCCCGATCCTACCCCGCTATCGCATCGGCGATCGGATCCTGGCCCTGCGCCCGCCCTACTTCCGATGCATCGGGCGGGATGAGTGGTGGACACCGGTGCGCTACGCGTGGGATGAGTTCATGACCGGAAACCTGGGTCGACTGTAGGGCAAACCCAGCGCGCACTCTGCGATGATCGACTCATCCGTTGAGTAAACACCGGGGCGCGGATGCGCCCCGGTGTGATTTCTCCCTCCCCTCTCAGGGGGAGGGCGGAGGTGAGGGCGGCTCTTATCGTGCCTATTTGCGCCGCAGCAAGCTTTGAAGCAGCAGGATCACACCGATGGTGATCAGGAAGATCGGCCCCAGCAGAGTCCAGTTGACCGCTCCGCCAAGACCTCCGGCGATCAGCAGGCCGCCGAAGATCACGCTGCCCGTGATGGGCCGGCGGTAGGCCGGCACGCTCACCCGGATCAGCGCCTCGGCCAGGACGAGAATCCCGGCGCCGATCAGGATGAACGACCAGGCGCCCAGATTGGTTTCATCGAAGTTCGGCAGCCCGGCCAGGCTGCGGCGGATCCCAACCAGCCAGCCGAGGTTGTCGGCCAGCAACACCAAACCGGCCCAGATCAGAATGCCGGCCCAGATCATCGATCCCAGCGGATCGCGGCGCCACTTCTCGTCGCCGCTTTTCTCTTCGGTCTTCTCCTCTTGCTTCTCGTCGTGCTTCTCGTCGTACTTCGGCGCAGGCGGAACGGCTTGTGGCGGGGTCGGCGCGTCGGTCATAGTCCCTCCCTGAGGCTGGATCGCAGGGCCGGCCCGTCGGTCGGATCGGGGCCCCGCGTATCTACGGAAGATGATAGTGCATCCCGGGCCTGCAAACAACACACCCCGCCCGAGAGGCGAGAGCAGGGCAGGTCGTCGTCGGGCTGTCGAGGCTACAATCCGGGCATGCCCTCCACTCCGGTAACGCAGGCCCTCGAGGCCCTCGGGGTGCCCCATCAGCTGCACGTGCACGCCGGACCCGTGCGCTCGCTGGAACAGGCCGCCCGCGAGCGTGGGCTGGCCCCAGGTCAGATCGTGCGCTCGCTGCTCTTCCGGTTGGAGGACGGAGGGTTCATCCTGGTCCTGGTCGCCGGCCCCGCCCGGGTCTCCTGGCCCAGGCTCCGACGCCTGCTGGGGGTGTCGCGCATCACGACCGCCACCCCCGAAGAGGTGCTCGAGGTCACCGGGTATGAGCCGGGCGCCGTCTCCCCCTTCGGCCTGCGTCAGGGGATCCGCATCCTGGCCGACCGCGGCCTGCTGGCCCACGACAAGCTCTCGATCGGAGCCGGCATCCGCCACGCCGGAGTTCTGCTGGCGCGCGATGATCTGGCGCGCAGCCTGCCGCTCGAATGGGCTGACGTCACGGATTGACGAGCGGACCTGGCACGCCGCGCATCCGCACCAGCGCACAACCGAAGGGCGCGGTCGACTCGGGCTCAGGCGCGCGGCCTTCCAGCAACGCCTGGACGGCATCCGCCAGGAAGCGGCGCGTGGGCACCCGCTGCCGGAAGCCCACGTCGTCCATCGCACCGGAATAGCGCAGCACCCCGGCCGCATCCACGACGAAGACTTGAGGCGTCGTCTGCGCGCCGTAGCGATCGGCGATCACCTGTCCCTCATCAAGCAGCACCGGCCCGATCTGCCGTTGATGCGCTATCAGCTTGAGCAGCTCGTCGGGCTCGTTGGCATTCGATGCCAGCCACCACACGGTCACTCGACCCCCCCATGCCGGACGGAGACTGGACAGGATCTGATCGGTCCGCTCGGAATGCGGGCACTCCGCGGACCAGAAATTGAGCACCACGATCCGCCCGCGGTCATCGGCCAGTCGGCAGAGGCGTCCCTCCAGATCGGGCAGGACGAAGTCCGGGGCAGGCTCGCCGATGCGGGCTAGGGGATCCATGCCGGCAGATATCCTCCCTCCACAGCGCGACTCTCGCGGAGCGTCCCCAAATCGAACCACCACAGCTCCGCCGGCTCCAGCGGCTCTTCGAGGTCGAATCGTAGATAGACCAGCGTGGTTCCCGCCGGCCCGACGGCGGGCGCGCCATGGTTGATGAACGGCTCGTCGGTCAACGGAGCGCCCTGCGAACCGTCCGGGCGCATTCGCCACAGCTGTTTACCCGGGGTGCTTCTGCCCTGGGAGAGCACGCGCCGGCTGAAGTAGACCCAGTCGCCCTGGAGGGTGAACGTCGGCGAGGCATCTTCAACTCCCAAGGCTACGGACTCGCTCAGGTCGGTCAGGTTCCCGCTCGAAACGTCCCATCGGAAGAGGTGCGTCTCCAGCGTCACGATCTCGGCCTCGGCATCGTGGTCTCCCAAGGGATCTTCTCGCGGCAGCAACAGATCCGAGTAGATCAGGGAGCTTCCATCCGGAGCCCAGCTTCCGCGTTCTCCCTGCCGGGAGGGCAGCACCGCCAGCGGGGCGAACGGCTCTCCCCGCGACGTGTCCACGACCAGAATCGCGCTGCGGGTCGAATCAACGAAGGCAAGCCAGCCTTGCGGGGACCAGGATGGCGCCGAGGCGACGTCACCTTCGGGGCTGACCGGCAAGGGTGCGTCACTGCCCTCCATCTGCAGCCAGACACGCGACGGCTCTGGCGCGGACGTTCTCCCTGTCTCGGGGAGTGCGGGGGCGCGCACAAAGGCCAGGGTGTTTCCATCGGGCGCGAGCGCCGGCGAAGTGCAGCGCTCGCTTTCGGGACAGGCGAAGAGCAGCCGATCCCGGTTTCGGACCAGATCGAGTTCGCGCAACTCGGTTGCCCCTGCACTGCGTTCGGCGGTGTAGGCCAACCGCGTGCCGCGCGCTCCGAGCGTGAAATCGATCACGCCGTATGGCGCGGCCGTCAGCGGCACCGACTCCGCCTCATTCGCCGGGCGCGCATACACCTGCGCCGGCCCGTCGGCGGGCCACAGGTAGACCAGACGCGGCGGGGCAACAGAGAAGCTCCAGCGCGTCGTCGTCCAGGTGCTCAGCCCGCGCAGCGAGCGGGCGCCCGACTCAAGCCGGACTTCGATCCGGCGGCCGGAGGGCCACAACTGCGATGGTCGGTAGATCAGCGTGGACCCCCGCCACAGGAACTCGCCCCCCTGAGTCGGTTCGATGTGTAGTCGTTCAGCTACCGAGGCTTCGTCCATCGCCTGACTGAAGTCGATACGAATCTCGCTGCTGGCCGGCACGGACGCACCCGACGCCGGCCAGCGTCCGAGGGCACGCGGTGCCAGGATCATCCAGGCAGCCGCCAGCCCAAGCGCTAGACCGACCGGCAGCCACGCCCATGCGGGGAGTCGTCGCAGCAAGGGCAGCCTGTCTCAGCCACGCAGGCGGCGTTTGAGGTCTTCGATGGCCGCCACTGGCGTCGGGTCGACGCCATACATCATGGCCAGGTAGTAGGCAACGTAGTCGCCGTAGTGAAGGCAGGTCCACTGCTGCGCCAGGCGTGTGTCGCCCGCCGCCTCGATCACGTCGGTATTGAATCCTTCCACCATCAGGACCTGGCGTGTGGCTTCCACGCGTGCGGCCAGGCGCGGGAGGTCGAGCGAGGCGCGCAGGAAGATCGCCATCATACGTGTGATCAGCGCTTCCGGGTGACTCACGCCGGCGACCATATTGTGGTCTGCCTCAGGCAGCTCCTCGAACTGCGCCACAGCCTTGGCCACCTCGGCAATCTGCGTCCGCCAACGGCGCGCCACCGGCGCCAGCAGACCGCCGGCGATGATCAACGGAAGACGGTCGATGAGCTGGCCGGCCATGCGCCTGGCGGGGTTACGCGTAACGGGCATCTCCGCCCGCAATTCGTTCTGCTGTAGGCGCATCGCTTCCGCCGCGGCGTGGATATCCCCGGCCGCCTCCGGTGCCAGGCCAAGGCGATGCAGCGCCGCCAGAATCAATGCAAACGAGAACCCGACCGCCGCCCGCGGCTGCCCGTGGTGCTCGAAGCGCCACATCGGCAGCCCCTCCAGGTCGCACCGCCGCGCCAGTTCCCCACCGGTGGTGATGGCCAGCAGGCGCGCCCCGCTGCGGCGTGCGGCGTCGTACGCCGAGAGGGTTTCCTCCGTATTGCCCGAGTGAGACGAGAGAATCACCAGCGCTTCCCGCCCGGCGCTGGCCGGCAGGTCGTAGCCGCGCCACACGACGAGCGGGACAGGGCATGTCGGGGCGAGGTACGCCGAGACCAGATCGGCGCCGATCGCCGAACCTCCCATGCCGGCCAGGATCACCAACGGCGGCCGGGGCCCCCCGGGCAACGGTTGGCGCATCCCGAGCTCCCAGCCCTGTTCGAGCTGTGCAGGCAGGCCGTCGATGTGGCCGCGCATGTCCTGGGGATCGAGCTGAGCGAAGCGTTCGCTGTCGGTCATTCGCGCTCCATGGCCAGACGGTACACCTGACGCCGCGGCCAGCCGCTGGCCTCCGCCACGCGACGCGCCGCTTCCGACGGCGGCGTGCCAAGGCGTTCCTTCTCCCGCAGCGCGGCGCGGACATGCGCCTCATCCCAGGCGGGCGCATCGGTTGCGCCGCCGATCACCAGCGTGATCTCACCCCGGGCCGGCTCGGCTGAAAAGCGCGCCCGCGCCGAGCTCACCGTGCCGCGGAAGATCTCCTCATGCAACTTGGTCAGCTCGCGCGCCACCGCCAGCCGACGGTCCGGCCCGAGTACGGCCTCCAGATCCGCCAGCGCCTGCGGCAGCCGGTGTGGGACCTCGAAGGCCAGCGCCGTCCGACGCTCTTCGAGCAGGGCTTGCAGGCCGGCCCGCCGCTCGGCCGCGCGTCGCGGCAGATAGCCGATGAACACGAAGGCATCCGTCGGGAGACCGGATGCCACCAAAGCGGCGATCGGCGCCGATGGCCCGGGGATGGCCTGGACGAGATGGCCGGACTCGAGCGCCGCGCGCACCAGTTCATAGCCGGGATCTGAAAGTCCCGGGGTGCCGGCATCCGAGACCAGGGCGACATCGCCGCGCGCCAGCCGCCCGAGGACATCCCCCAGGCGCGCCCGCTTGTTGTGCTCGTGATAACTGATTAGGGGAACGCGGATCTGGTAACGCTCGAGGAGCTTGCGCGTCTGTCGCGTATCCTCGGCGGCGATACAGCTCGCCTCGCCCAGGATCCGCAACGCCCGCAGCGTGATGTCTTCCAGGTTGCCGATCGGGGTCGCGACCAGGAAGAGCGTGCCCACGCGGCTATTGTAGCAGACGGAGCCCGAGACCCGCGAGGAGTCCGGGGCCGGGATCGCTCACAGGTGCGGGGCGGGGGCCGCGCCCGCGCAAGATCTGCCGAGCTTACGCAGTCGCTTCGTTGTCGGAGGCGACCTGGGCTGTCGGAGGCGACCGCCTCAGCGCTCTCTCGAGGCGACGATGGTCACATGAATGGCCTGGGGCCCCTTGGGGGTATCCTCCACCTCGAAGGTCACCCGCTGGCCCTGCTCCAGGTTGCGATACCCTTCTGCCTCGATGCCGGAGAAGTGCACGAAGATTTCCTTCTCCTGGTCATCAGGGGCAATGAAGCCATACCCTTTCACCCGGCTGAACCACTTCACAGATCCTTCTCTACGAGCGCCGTCCATTCGATCCTCCGATGGCTCCTGAGCCTTCCCGCAAATGCAAAGAGCCACCCGCAACCCCCGCTGCGGTGATGGCTCTTAGAGACGAGAGAGGCCCTTTCCGTACGTCATGCCTGATCGTCAGCGTAGCACAACTGGCAATGCCCGTCAATCGGCCTTCTTGGGCCCGTTATGGTATATTCCCAATTGGAAGGCCCCGTCTGGACCGAAGCCTCTCCGCTATCATCGTATGGGGAAGCATCTGCCAGCCGCCGGAGCAATCCGCTCTCCGACGACCACCCACATGCGGCTCTCCGCAGGAACACGATGGACCTGAACCAGTCAACCCCGATCCTCGCCGATGGTGCCATGGGCACCCTGCTGTACACGACCCTCGGCCTGACGGGGCAGCCGTGCTTCGAGGCGCTCAACCTCACCCATCCCGACGTCGTCGCCGGGATCCACACCGCTTACTTGCAGGCCGGCGCACAGCTCATCAAGACCAACTCGTTCGGGGCCAGCCGCACCCGCCTGGGCGCCTACGGCCTGGCGGACCAAGTGCACGCCTTCAACCTGGCCGCCGCACGCCTCGCCCGGCAAGCCGTCGAGTCCAGCGGGCGCGCGGCGTCCGTCCTCGGAAGCCTCGGGCCGCTCGGCGCTCGCCTGGCGCCGTATGGCCGGCTCGCCCCGCACCGCGCCGAAGGGGAGATCGCCGAACAGGTCGAGGCGCTGTGCTCCGCCGGCGTCGACGCGCTGCTGTTCGAGACCCAGCTCGATCTGGCCGAGCTGCTCCTGGCGCTGCGCACCGCCCGTGGACTGACCTCGATCCCGATCTTCACCAGCCTGACCTTCACGCGCGACGATCGCACACTGAACGGTGATTCGCCGGCCACAGCCGCACGCGAGCTGCATGCTGCCGGCGCCGACGTCGTCGGCGCCAACTGCTCCGAAGGCCCCTCCCAACTCCTGCGCATCCTGGAAGCGATGCGCGCCGCCGCGCCCACAGCGCGCCTCTCGGTGATGCCCAATGCGGGCTGGCCGGAGCGCGCCGCTGGGCGCATCCTGTATCCGGCCACGCCGGAGTACTTCGCCGGCTATGCCGCGGCTTACTCCGCCGCAGGCGCTTCGATCCTCGGCGGCTGCTGCGGCACGACCCCGGCTCACATCGCCGCCATGCGTCAGGCCCTTGACTCGACGCCCGCGCGCACCCCGGCGATCATCCCGCTTCGAGTGGAGAATGCCGAGCCGGCCGCCACCCCCCGGCAGCCCTCCCCGCTCGCCGCCAAGCTCGCACGCCGGGAATTCGTCCTGGCAGTCGAGATGGATCCACCACGGTCATTCTCCACGCAAAAGCTCGTGGCCGGCGGCAGGCTGCTGGCCGAATCCGGCGCCGACGTGCTCAACGTCGCCGACAGCCCGATGGCACGCATGCGCATGAGTCCCTGGGCGGTGTGTCACGTGCTGCAGCAACAGGTCGGCATCGACACCGTGCTGCACTTCCCCACCCGCGGCCGCAACCTGCTCCGCGTCCAGGGCGACCTGCTGGCGGCGCACGCCCTCGGCATCCGCAACGTGTTCGTCGTCATGGGCGATCCGACCGTGATCGGCGACTACCCGCAGGCCAGCGCGGCCTATGACATCGTCCCCAGCGGATTGGTGCGCATCATCAAGCATGGGCTGAACGCCGGGTTCGACCAGGCCGGCGCCGCCATCGGCGATCCGACGTCGTTCTTCGCCGGCTGCGCCTTGAACCCCTTCGCCGAGGATCCAGACCGCGAAATCGGCATCCTGCGGCGCAAGCTCGATGCCGGAGCCGATTTCCTGCTCACGCAACCGACCTTCGAGCCGAGTCGCCTGCGCGAATTCCTCGATCGCTATCGCCGGGCCCATGGCCCCCTGCCGGTGCCCGTCCTGGCGGGGCTGCTGCCTCTGGTGGGCGAGCGCCATGCCGCATTCCTGGCCAACGAGGTCCCCGGCGTCCACATCCCTGCCGCCGTCGTCCACCGGCTGCGCGGCGACGACGAGCATGCCCAGGCGGAAGGCTTGCGCCTGGCCGTGGAATGGGCCCATGAGTTGCGCGACCTGGTGGACGGGCTCTACTTGATGCCGCCCTTCGGCCGCTACGACTTGGTGGCCGAGATCATCGAGTTGATCAAGGCCGCGATGCCCGCTGCCTGAACACCCATAGCCCTGATGTCCCTGATTCTCTGCCGGCGTCAGATGCGGAGGCAAGCATGACCAGCGAATCTGGCAAGCATGGAGTGCAAACCGTGCCGCGGAGGGGTCCCGCCGATGACGGAGCCGGAGCTCTCGCAGTTCCTTGAGAGGCTCGGCGGCCAATGGCAGGTGATGGAACAGCACCACCTGGAGAAGGAGTTCCGCTTCAAGGACTTCCGGCAGGCGCTGGAGTTCACCAACCGCGTGGGCGAGTTAGCCGAGGCTGTCGGGCATCATCCCGATCTGCACCTGGCGTGGGGGAAGGTGAAGGTGATCATCTGGACGCACAAGATCGGAGGGTTGCACGAGGCGGACTTCGTCTTCGCCGCCAAGGTCGACACGTTGCGCGAGTGACGTCGCCGTCGCCTCAGGCAGCTTTCGGCGGTGCATAGGGTGTCACCCGGCGCGGTCCAGTGGTGGTTGTGCGCCGATTGGTCCGAGCCCGAGTTGAAAGGAGCGGAGATTACGCCTGGAGGAACCCGCGGCCTCGGGTGACGCGGACCGCCAGCAGGCGTCACGGGATGTCGAACGTCGTTTCACAACCCCCTTCCGTATCCGTGCCGGAGCCGCCGTACCATCACTCCTCGGGCTGCCGCTGACAGAACCCCTGCTGCATGTCCTCGCCCAGCATCCTCCTTCACGGTGAGCCCGCGCAAGCTCCCAGCAAGCTCTCACCCTTTGGATGCATGCTGGCTGTATGGGCGCGCGCACGACTAGAGGGAGTAGTCTGGGTGTGAAAGCGGCGGTAGGGCAGCCGACGGTGCCCTCCCATCGGAGATGCCAAAGAGGAAGTTGAGATGAGGATGAGATCTGTCCACCTTGCGCAACGTTGGATGAGCGCCAGTCGCTCTCCTTGCCATGCAACTTGCGGTCGTCAGGCCGCTCTCCGCCGAACGCCTCCTGCAGCCCGGCACCTACGGGAGGCGACGACACGATCACCTGCGACGGCGCTAACAACTCGGTGAACGGCGGAAACGGCAACGACACGATCTTCGGAAACAACGGAAACGACAGCCTGACCGGCGGCAGCGGCAACGATACGCTCGACGGAGGCGCAGGGAACGACACGCTCAACGGGCAGGCCGGCAACGACACCCTGATCGGCGGGGACGGGACGGATAGTTACACCTTCGACGCCGACAGCGACATCGGCGCAGATACCGTGTGAAGACGTGGCCCGGTGCGGGCCTAGAACCATACGCTTGAGCCACGCCGGCGTCACGTCGAATCGACGTTAACCGGCGGCGCCTCCGACAACACGCTCAGCGGCCACCCTCGACGGCGGCGACGGGGACGATCGTCTCAGCGGGGGATTGGGGAATGACGCGCTGGCCGGAGGCACTGGGACGGACACGGTCGTGCAGGCGGTCAATGCCAATCAGGTGCTGACGAACGCACTGTTGACCGGGACCGGCAGCGACAGCCTGTCGTCCATCGAGCGCGCCGAGCTGACCGGCGGCTCTTCGGGAAACACGCTGAACGCCTCGGCCTTCACCGCAGGACCGGTGATCCTCAACGGCCTGGCCGGGAACGACGCCCTCACCGGCGGATCCGGGAATGACACGCTCGATGGCGGGACCGGCAATGACACGCTGGCCGGAAACGCGGGCAGTGACTCCCTGACGGGCGGCACGGGGAACGACAGCTATTCCTTCAACACCAACAGCCCACTGGGGTCTGACACGGTCCAGGAAGTCTCGGGCGAGGGGACCGACACGCTGACCTTCACCGGCTCGACGGCCGCTGTCGTAGTAGACCTCGGTATTGCCGGCGGGGCCCAGGTGGTGAACGCCAACCTAACGTTGACGCTGCCCATGGGAGAGGTTGAGAATGTCATAGGCGGCAGCGGGAACGACACGCTAACCGGGAACACCGGAAACAATGTACTCAACGGCGGTTCCGGCACGGACCGCGTGCTCCAGACGGCCGACGCCAATCAAACACTGACCAACACGCAACTGACCGGGCAGGGGACCGACACTCTGTCGAGCATCGAACGAGCGACGCTAACCGGCGGCGCCTCCGACAACACGCTCAACGCCTCGGCCTACACCGGCGGGCCCGTGATCCTGAATGGCATGGGCGGGAACGATGTCCTCCTGGGGGGCAGCGGCGTAGATGCACTCGACGGCGGCGACGGGGACGATCGCCTTACTGGAGGTTCCGGCAATGACATCCTGATCGGGGGCGCCGGGACGGATACAGTCACACAGGCGGTCAATGCCAATCAAGTGCTCACGAACGTTCTGCTGACCGGCACGGGCAACGACAGCCTGTCGTCGATCGAAAGCGCGGAGCTGACGGGCGGAACCGGGAATAACACGATCAACGCCTCGGCGTTCACGGCCGGGCCGGTCATTCTTTCGGGGCTGGCGGGGAACGACACCCTCACCGGCGGATCCGGGAATGACACGCTCGATGGCGGGACAGGCAATGACACGCTGGCCGGAAACGCGGGCATTGACTCCCTGACGGGCGGCACGGGGAACGACAGCCTCTCTGGAGGAGCCGGCACGGATAGCCTGAACGGCGGTGCCGGCGATGACGTGCTGAGCGGCGGAGACGGCGACGATGGCCTCGTCGGCGGAGCCGGCGATGACCACCTCTCGGGCGACCAGGGCAATGACACCTTGACCACGGACGATGGGGTCGACGAGATCGACGGCGGTGCGGGCGACGACAGCTTGATCATCACCGGCCTGCACGTCGCAGGCGACCGGGTCTCCGGCGGCTCGGGGGTCAATACCTTCAGCTTCCAGCTGGGGACAAGCGGCGCCCTCGAGGCGGTCTCGGCCGGGGAGGACACTCTCGACTTCAGCCTGTTCGGGGCGCCGATCCACATCGACCTGGGTTATTCCGGTCAACAGGACGTTGGGGCAGGATTGCACCTGACCTTGACTGGCCTGTTCCGCAATCTCATCGGGACGCTCTTCGATGACCTCCTCACAGGGAATGTCGCCGACAATGCCCTCCATGGACTGGATGGACAAGACATCCTGGACGGGGGTGCGGGCCAAGACGTGCTCGATGGCGGGCCAGGGACAGACACCGTGGCCAACTACGACGCCCTCGACACTCACACGGACATCGAGTTAGGCTTCCCTCCTGTCCCTGGGGACGTGGTGAGTGACGATGAGGACGACGCGGGATTGCCCCTGGTTGCCCTCATCGTGCATGCCGGAGACGAGCTTATTCCACTCAGTTGCCGCGCTCCGATCACGCGTCTCCTGCTCCCCTCCGGCGATTACGTTGAGTTCGCCGGCCTGTGCGGATACGAAGCGGAAGTCAAGCTCGAGTCCATCGATTTGCTGCCGCCAGGGCTTTCCGGCCACGGGGATCCATGGACGGCGGTCTCCGTGACCCTGTTCCGCCAGGGGTCCCCGGTTCCGGTCATTCCGGCGCCGACGACGCTTTCATTCTGGGTCCCCCAAGTCGTGGAAGGTCAACCGTTCAGCGTGCTTTACTGGGACGCCTTAGCCAAGGACGGCGCGGGCGAATGGCTCGAGCTTCCTCCCGAAGCCGGAGACACGAGTGCGGTCGAGGGCATGTTACTCCGCCCGACGATAGCCGGCGACAGCGAACCGATTGTCTGCGGCGTCCGGCCAACCACTGCCGGGAGGGTTGAGGTCAAGGTCAACTTCACGGGCACCTTTGTGGTCAGCACCCTCTAGGACGAAGGGAGCTAACGAGCCGCCCGTGCCAGGCAAGACGATGGTCGTTGGTCGTTCACGCGGGGGCCATGAGGCTGGAAGCTGACCACAGTCAAGCCAATTCCCATGCGCAGCATGCGCAGCATGGGCAGGCTGCCTGAGCCGATGGGCTTTGCTCCATCGGCTTGAATTCGGCGCGCGTGAAGCGCGCTGATCCCAGACACATCGCCGCCGGCCTGATGCTGGCGGCTTCGTTTCCGGCGTCCTTTTGTATGCGCCAATCGCCGCGCCCGCCGGGCGGCCGAAGGTGCCGACGTGCCCGGGCCACCGAGGACTACGATGACCGAGACAATCCATGCCTCCATCGCCTGGCCGTACGCCAGCGGCGACATGCATGTCGGGCACCTGCCGGGTGCCCACCTGCCGGCCAACGAGTTTGTGAACGTCGAGGGATCAGTGGGCCTTAGGCTGCCTGCCGCGGAACCACGACGAAATGGCGCAGCGGGCAGAGGTTGTATGCGAAGGGCGATGAAACGGGCAAAATGACCCAGAGGTTACCCCTCCACGTCGAACTCCGTCTCGCACCCCGCGCCCGTGTCGTAACCAGAGCCGCCATAGCAGATATCTTGCCCCGCCCCGCCGGCCAGATCATCGTTCCCCGATCCACCCAGCAGCACATCCGTACCCTGGTTACCGCGCAGGTCATCATTGCCGCCGCCGCCGACCACGCAGTCATTCCCCTGACGGGCACGGATCAGATCGTCCCCGGTACTGCCTAGGATGAGGGTACTGCCGTTGTTGCCATCAAAGGTCCCGCCGCCGACGATCAGCGAGGTCAGGCCTGCGGCGATGGAGGCGCATTCGGGCGGCGCCAGCTGCTGCACCGTCACCGGGTGATTGGACTGTCCGACGCGCGTCGCCGGCACGGTGTTGGCGGCTGCCAGTGCAGGTCACCGCGCCGAGCACGGCGAGGCTGGCCAGCATTGTGGCCATCATTCGCACCGTCCACGATCGCCGCATCCTGCTCATACCTGCAGCAGCTCACTTTCGACGGAACCGGCCGGGTGTGCTTCTCGGCTTGTCTGCCGGAAGGTGTACAACCCCTCGCCGGTGTTGACGAAGAAGTCGTAGCCCCCGTCCTGAACGACCCAGAAGATCAGCCGCCCATGCTTCTCCGCCACCCGCGCCAGATCGTCCAGGCTGGCCAGTTCCACCGTCGCGCCCCCCAGCTCGAAGGCACCTGGCCCCATCGCCACCAGTTGGGCGCCGTACCTGAGCTGGATGGCGGCCAACGGATTGCTACGCAGCATCCGCCGATAACCCCAAGCCAGGAACGCCAGCCCGAGAATCCCCACGGCCAGGGCAATCCCGGACGCCCAGCGCGCCGCCTCGACCGTCACCGACACTCCCAGGAGGGTCAAGCGATTGGGAGCCGGAGCGGTTGATTCCAACGCCGCGTCCTGCTCGGGCCGCAGACGATCCTCATCCGGGTCGGTCGGGTCTTGCGGCGCGAGCTGCAGCTGCAGACTGTCGATCAGAAATACCAGTTTCGGCGAGTAGGTCTCGCTCAGCGGCAGCCCGGCCAGAGTGCCGTCGACCTCGAGGATCGGGCCGACGGAGAGCGTGTAGTACGGCCGCGTCACACCGGTCTGCTCCTCCAGGTCCAGGAGGTAGCCATTGAAGACGTTCAGGTCGAGCGTCCCCTCGACCACGACCGTGTCGCCCTCAAAGGCCTTCGGGGCCTGCAGGACCAGACCGCGCTTCCAGCCGTTGATGTCGCTGACCTCGGCCGCCAGCCCGGCAGTGCCGGTGACGGCGTGCGGCGAGTCGGAGGCAAACCGATACTCGAAGGTGAAGCTGACTCGCTGGGTGAGATTGAGGTAGACCGGCTGGCCGGTCTGCAGCGTCTCCGCGCCGTAGATCGCTTTCGGCACGCGCGCCGTGTAGGAGAAAGATCCGGCCTGCGTGTACGGGAAGATTCGTTCGGCCACGCGCGTGATCGGCCGGCTCCAGGCCGGGATGGCAAGCAGGATCCCGAGCAGCACTAGCAACCCGAGGATGAAGACGACGAACTGAAGCGTCGAGGCGCTTTCGGCCCATCCGGAGAACCAGGCTTCGAAGCGCCCGGTTTTCTCCCGTTCGATTGGCGTCTCATCCCTGCGCGGCCAAACCATGCTCACCACCAGAACGCTGATCACCAGCGCCAGGAGACCCATCACAGGCGGCAGTCGCAGCCAGGTCAGCAGCGAACCGACGCGCGGCAGATGGATCCATGCTTTTCCCAGGACTTCGTCGTCCGCCGGATGGTAGGAGTTCGTCCACGCGTTGGCGTCGCCCTGGAGAGTATACGTCCCGTCGTCGACGGCGATCACCCGGTGGATCACCGGCCCGACCGTCGGGTGCAGGTAGGTGACGATGTCGCCAACCTGATAGCTCGCAGACTGACGGGCGATCACCAGGTCGCCCCGGCGCAGCGTCGGCTCCATCGATGCCCCGGCGACGATCACATAGGCCGAGCGGCCGCCGGCGACGGTCGGCGCAAAGGTCAACCACACGCCGCCCATCAACACGACGAGCATCGCCGACCACAGACCAGAGCGCCAGGGGTTGCGTGCCATCTTGTCCTCCGGCGGGCGGCGAGACCCTGCTCTGTCGCAGAGCCGGGTCTCGCCGTCTCATCCGAAGACTAGCTCCTTGACGATTACTGGGCGGCGACGACGCGCAGGTTCACGGCCGTCAGGGCAGCCTGGGACACAGTGCAGCTCACCGCACCGGCGGTGTTGGTGCAGGTGGACCAGGTCGACCCATCCAGCGTGATGCGCACGTCGCCGGCCGCGATCGGGGCGATGGTGAACGTCACGGTCTGGATGTTGCCCGGGTTGGTGGCGTTCAGCGTGTAGTGGATGTTGCTGATCGTGTACCCGCTGATCACGCCGGTGCCGTCACCGGCAGTGCTGGCCGGGACAGTGTTCGCGGCGGCGAAGCCATACACTGCCACCGACAGGATGAGAACCAGCAGCACAGCCACCATGGTTCTCGGACGAAGGAAACGGATCATTGCGACCTCCCTAGGTTTACCTGCCCGCACCTGCTCAGGCAGGGCAAGCATGTCTCGGATGTGGCGCCGTATGCGCCGAACTCATACTAGCCTGGACTCGTCCTGAACTGCCTTTCAGTCGCCTATCCTGCCTCCCCGTGCCTGCCCGAAGAATGGAGCGGTTGGAGCCCGGGAATGTCCATTAACCCCCGATATGTGGGCGGATGTCGCTCCTCGTCGACAGGGGTGGCACCCTTGCATCTGGCTTCCAGACGCTCGGGTTGCACGTTGCTTGCCATGCCGCGGCCCTCCGATCCTTCGGAACGTCAGCCCGATGGCTTCTGCGCCCGGGAATCGGAAGAATGAGGCTGCCGAGAAATGGCCCAATCCGCCATCAGAAGCGGCCTACGGGTGCTTAGGTTCTGATCCAGACTGCGGTGCCCGGGCGTCCGCCGGGCCACCGGGCCACACCTAACCCCGTCACTCGCTCCGGCGACGCCGTGCCTCGCCGTCAGGTGCGGGACGCGAGAACCTGCCTCCCGGATCCGGGGGGCAGGTTCAGAGATAGCAGTCCGATCCCGTTCCTAAGGCGCGGGGGAGGGCTCCGGTGTGTCGGCCGGAGGACTTGGCAGCTCAGTCGCTGGAGGGTCGGTTGGTATCGGCGTGTCCGCCGGCGGGGCCGAGGTTGGCTCGGGTGAAGGCGTCGCCTCAGGCGGCACCGCCGTAGGCGTTTCTAAGCTCACGAGGGCGGCCGCCAGAGGAGCAGGGGTCGTCAGGTCTTCCACCCACAACCAGAGGCGGTGCCCGTCTCGGATGGTGTACCCGGCGGTCGGGCCCCACTGGAGCTCGCGCACGAAGTACAAACCATCGGCCGGCGCCGTCCACTGGAGCAGGCTCTCCCGGTAGTAGTAGTAGCCCATATACCACGTCGTGTACCCGACGTCGTCGTTGTACGCCAGTTGGGTCGTGCCATTGGTCCCGTACAGATACAGCAGCGTATCATTGGCCGCCGTGTCCGATTGGTTGATGTCGTTGACCAGCTGGGTGCCGATCGTGTAGGCATGCCCGGTGACCGCCCCGAACTTCACCCAGTCCTCGTCTTGTACGACAACCGGGGTGCCGGCGACCACTTCGACCCTCTGGGTGTTGACATGGCACTGGCGCACACCGTCGGTTGAGATCGTTTGGGCCTGTGCGAAGGAGTTGTCAGATTCGTAGATGTCGTTTAGGCATTGCGGAGTGGCGGTCGGCGTGACCGGTGTAGCGGTCGGCGTGACCGGAGTGGCGGTCGGCGTGACCGGAGTGGCGGTCGGCGTGACCGGAGTGGCGGTCGGCGTGACCGGAGTGGCGGTCGGCGTCACCGGTGTGGCGGTCGGCGTGACCGGCGTGGCGGTCGGCGTGACCGGCGTGGCGGTCGGCGTGACCGGCGTAGCGGTCGGCGTCTCCGGCGTGGCCGTCGGTGTTACGGGTGTGGCGGTCGGCGTCACCGGTGTCGCCGTCGGTGTTGCCGCCGGCATATCTGGAGGCGCCTGAGGATCCTCGCCCGTGCCACTCGCCGGCAATGGGGTGGGACTGCCGAGCGCAAGGACGATCACCTCGGGGCTCCCTGGAGCCGGGTCTTGAGAACCTACCCGGCGGGTTGGCGTCGGCTGGTCGGCCAGCGCCGAGGCGCCGAGAGGGTCATCGCCACGATTGGAGCTACCGCCCATCGGCTGGCCTGCCTCAAGCGTCTGCATGACGGTACTGGCAGATAGCCAGCCGCATGCCAGCATCCCGACCAGGAGCATCCATCCGGGCAAGAGGCGCCGGCGCGATCGTGCTGCCCCGGCGCCTTGGGGAGTAGCTTTCTCGGAGGAGATCATCTCTTCGCGTTCGTTATCCATGGTCTTGCGCAGGCAGGCCGTCCGCCAGGTGGATCTCCCGCCAATTGGGCAGGATTGCCGTGATGAGTTGGGCCTTACCCGCTCTCCCTTCTTTCATCTTCCCATTCGTCCTGTCTGCTCTTGCTCAGACCGAGCAAGCCTGTTTCGGACATGGCGCCGTCTTGCGCCGATTCCATCCTAGCTCGCACCCCCGCCCTATGCGCCTTTCGGTCAGCTAACTGGCGTCTTGGGCGAGCCTTGCTCCCTCTCGAATGCCGGTTGCCTGTCAGCACCCGGGGGGTGCCATATGCGACTGCACGGGCTTCCTGGTGCCTGCATCTGGTGCTCTTGCGTCCACCTCTCAAACCGCTGACGGTGAACGTTTCCTGCTGCGGTCGAGCGATCGCGCGTCGCCAATCTGGCTCCCCGATGGGAAGGCTGCCTGGCCAACCGCTGCCGCGGTAGAATGTCCAGGAACAAGCCGTGAGCAAACGGATGAGGATCCAGGTGACGATGTCCATGCGCAGGCTGCCGTCGCCGATGGTGCTGGGCCCATCGGCTTGGTCCGGCCGCGCCTGACGCCGGCCGCACCCGGCAGCCTTCCCGCCGCCAGCCCAGGGCTGGCGGTTTCCATTCGCCGCCCCTCCGCATGCTACAATCGCCGCGCTCGCCGGCCCACCGAAGGTGCCGACGTGCCCGGCCCACCGAGGACCACGATGACCGACACGATCCACGTCTCCGTCGCCTGGCCGTACGCCAACGGCGATCTGCACGTCGGCCACCTGGCCGGCGCCTACCTGCCGGCCGACGTCTTCGCCCGCTACCACCGGCTCAAGGGCGATCGCGTCCTGATGGTCTCCGGTTCGGACTCGCACGGCACGCCGATCACCGTCGAGGCCGACAAGCGCGGCCAGACCCCGCGCCAGGTGTTCGAGCACTACCACCGCCGCTTCCTGGAAACGCAGCAGGCGATCGGGATCTCCTACGACCTCTTCACCCATACCGACACCGAGAACCACCACCGCATCGCCCGCGACTTCTTCCTCAAGCTGCACGCCGGCGAGTTCATCTTCCGCCAGACGCAGCGGCAGCTGTACTCGGAGTCGGAGAAGCGCTTCCTGCCGGACCGCTACGTCGAGGGCACGTGCCCGATCTGCGGCTACGCCGAAGCGCGCGGCGACCAGTGTGACCGCTGCGGCAGCCTGCTCGACGCCGTCGACCTGATCAACCCGCGCAGCAAAGGCGACGGCAGCCAGCCTGTCCTGCGCGACACCGAACATTTCTTCTTCGACCTGGGCGCCTTCACCGATCGCCTGCTTCCTTATCTGGAGGCGCATGCCGGCCACTGGCGGCCGAACGTCGTCAAGTTCACTCGCAACTACGTCGACGCCGGCCTGAAGGGCCGCCCGGTCACCCGGGATATCGAGTGGGGCATCCCAGTTCCGCTGGAGGGCTGGGAGCACAAGCGTCTGTACGTGTGGTTCGAGGCCGTGATGGGTTACTTCACCGCCTCGGTCGAATGGGCCCAGTCCATCGGCCAACCGCAGGCCTGGAAGGACTGGTGGTACGACCCGCAGGCACGCATCTACAACTTCATCGGCAAGGACAATATCCCGTTCCACACCGTCATCTGGCAGGCCGAGCTGCTGGGCGTCGACCGGATCTACGACGACGATCCGACGCACCATCTCAACCTGCCCTACGACATCCCGGCCAACGAGTTCATGAACGTCGAAGGGCAGAAGTTCAGCAAGAGCCGCAACTGGGCCGTCTGGCTGCCGGACATCCTGTCGCGCTACGATCCCGACCCGATCCGCTACTACGTGGCCTCGGTGATGCCCGAGTTGCACGACAGCGATTTCTCGTGGGCGGACTTCGTGCGGCGCAACAACGACGAGCTCGTCGCCACCTGGGGCAACCTCGCCAACCGTGTGCTTTCCTTCGCCTACCGGCACTGGGACGGGCGGGTTCCTGATCCGGGCGAGCTCCGACCGATCGATCGGCAGCTCCTCGAGCAGGTCGAGGCTGGCTTCGTCAGCGTCGGGGAACACCTGGAGGCAGTGCGGTTGCGCGCCGCGCTGGGCGAGGCGATGGGGCTGGCGCGCGCCGTCAACGGCTACCTGGACCGCGCCCCGTGGTTCAGCGTCGTCAAACAGGACAAGGCCGCCGCGGCCACCACCGTCTACACCGCGCTGCGGGCGATCGACTCGCTCAAGGTGCTGTTGGCGCCCTTCCTGCCATTCAGCAGCGAGAAGCTGCACGCCTTGCTGGGATACCAGGAGCCGCTCTTCGGGGAGTTGAAGATCGTCGCCCGCGCCGAAGCGACGCGCGAGCACGAAGTGCTTGCCTATGACGGGGCGCGCGCCACGGGCCGCTGGGTGCCGAGCACGCTGGCGGCCGGGCAGCGACTGCAGCCCCCCGTGCCCCTGTACAAGAAGCTTGACGATTCGATCGTCGAGCAGGAGCGCGCCGCCCTCGGCCGGCCGTCAGACTAGGGTGAGAGCTGGGCGGGGCGGCCTCTCGGCCGCCCCGCCCTTGCATTTCTCTTCGCCGTCGAGTCCGCGGCACGCTCAGGCCACGGCGGTCTCCGGCGTACCGGCGGAGCGCTGATCATCATCCTCTGCCCCGCAGGCGCATTCACCGCCTTCGGCGCAGGTGGTGCAGCAGTACCTCAATCCCTGCTTCACCACGGGAGCCCCCTCCACCTCTACCCCACACCCATCGCAGTACACGACGCCTTCGGTGATCGGCATACTCCACCTCCTGAGGCGCGCCGTGATGCGCTGACACCCTATCATGCGCCGATCCGGCACCCGGGTTCAAGTCCCCCGGAAAACGGCGCGGCGTTTCTCCAGGAAGGCTCCCACCCCCTCACGCGCATCGGCGGTTGCCGCGGCAGCCGCCTGGCGAGAAGCCTCGTCCTCCAGCCGCCGCTCGAGGTCAGGGAAGGACGCCTGATTCAGCGCCTGCTTGGTCAGGGCCAGGGCGAGCGTGGGGCCGGCGGCCAGGCTTTCCGCCCATGCCGCCGCCTGCCTCTCCAGACCGGCATCGTCACACACTTCGGCTACCAGGCCGTGGCCCAGGGCCTGCTCCGCGGTCAGTGGGTCCTCCTGGTAGGCCATCTGGAAGGCGCGGCCGGGGCCAACCCACGCCGGGAGCAGAGCCGAAACACCGCAGTCCGCCGTGAGGCCGAGCGCCGTGAAGCCAAAGACGAATTGGGCGCTGCGCGCCGCCAGCCGCTGATCGGCCGCCAGCACCAATCCCAATCCCATACCGGCCGCCGGACCGTTCACGGCGGCCAGGACCGGTTTGGGCATCGTGCGCAGCAGGAGGATGCACGGGTTGTAGATCTCGTTCAGGGCCTGCCGGACCATCTCCGGCGGGGCGCCGGCGATCGTCCCCACGTCCTGGCCGGCGCTGAAGAACCGGCCCGCCCCGGTCAGCATCACACAACGCACGGCCGCATCTTCGGCCGCGCCCTGCAAAGCCGCGCGCAGCGCCCGGGCCATCGGGACGTCGAAAGCGTTGGCCGGCGGGCGGTCGAGCGTGATCCGCAAGACGGCGCCGCTGCGTTGTGCGCGAAGTCCGGGCGTCTCCTCCGCCATGCTCACCTCCGGGATGGGTGCAGGAAAACATCACCGGGCGTTTCCGCCCGGTGCGTGAGGCTTATCCGTCTTCGAGGTCGGCGCCCTCGGGCCCGTCCTCCAGGTCGTCGTCCAGGTCCTCCGCACCGAAACCGATATCGACCTCGATTTCACCCTCCTCCAGCCGGACCCAGAGCAGAAGCATGTGCCCATCGGGGACTTCGGTCCAGCGCGCTGCCACGATCGGCGCCTGCTGCGCCGTACCATCCTCGGCCCGGTACTCCAGGGCGATCGACTGACTATCGCGCCAGGCACGATAACAGCGTTCCACCAGCTCCGGTCCGTTGGCGGTGCGCACGCGGCACACGGCCACGTGAGACAGCACCAAGCCTTCGGTCAGGCCGAGGAGCCAGGCTTCCGTCGCCGCCTCGAAGGTAGGCGGGGGACCTTCGATGATCGTGATCTTCGCCTGCTCGTCCATGGGTGGGCGGGCCCTCCGGCCGCGGCCATCATACCACAGGCATCCTGCGCTTCAAGGCACCGTGGTCGGCGTACCAACGGAGAGCATCCTGCAGTGTGGCGGCCGGCGGCCGCGCCCGCACTCCGAGCTCGCGCTCCGCCCGGCTGCAGTTGAGCGGCTGCCAGTACTCGAAGGCACCCAGGTGATTTCCCAGCACGCTGGCGCCTGGCAGGCGCTCCCCGATGCGCACCAGCACCCGCAGGAGTGCCAATGGGATCTCGGCGCGCGGCGGCAGAACGTGCGCCAGGCGCGCCACCTGTCGGATGAGCTCGCCAATTCTGAGGTTGGCGCCGCCGAGCAGGTAGCGCTCCCCGCGCACGCCGACCTCCGCCGCGCGCAGGTGTCCCTCGGCGACGTCGCGAACGTCGACCATGTTGACCCAGCCCGGCAGGCTGACGATCCCGTAGCCGCGGGCCAGAGCGAGAAGCAGCGCGCCGGTCGTCGGCCTGGCGTCCCCGGGCCCAAGAACGAGCGTCGGGTTGACGACCACGATCGAGGCGCCGGCGGCCGCGGCACGCAGCACCTCGCTTTCCATGGCGTACTTGCATTCGTAGTAGGCCGAACGCGGGAGCGCACCGGGCACATACACGTCGCGCTCATCGGCCATGCGCCCCTCACCTGTCGGCGGCCGCCCGATCGTCGACAGGCTGGACGTGTAGACGAGCATCGGAGACCCGGCCCGGCACACGGCGTCGAGCACACCCCGCGTCTGCCGTACGGCAGTGCCCACCTGGCGCGAGACGTGTCGCCCGTCGCGCGGGTAGAACGCGGCGGCGTGGAACACGATATCCACGCCGCGCAATGCATCGTCCAGGGCGGCCGAATCTTCGAGCGCTCCAGAGAACCAGTCGACGGATTCCGAATCCAGTAACCCTGCAGAAGTCGGATCGCGTCGCAATCCGCGCACCGCCCAGCCGCGCTCCACGGCGGCCAGCCCGATGTGGCCCCCGATGAACCCTGTAGCGCCCAGGACCAGTGCGGTCGTCACCCTGCCCTCACGCGAGGGCGGCCAACCTGACGCGGAGCCCGCGCCGGCTGGCCGCCGGAGGCGACTGCGATGGAGATGGGATCAGGAGGCCGGCGGGACGAAGTCCACCGGTGTGGTCGTCTTTGGCTTGCGCAGCATCACCACACCGACCACGATCGGGATAGCCACCAGGACCAGGCCGACACACAGCATCCCGAATCCGTAGCCGGTCGGCAGGTTGCCCGACCCGGTCGTCCCCAGGACATCCGAGGTGTAGGTCCCCAGCCCGGCGGCCGACAGCCCACCCAGGAGACAGATGAACAGGCCCGGGCAACCGCAGAACAACGCCGTCACAATGGTCAGAATGATGCCGAGTGTCCGCTTTTCCACCATACCCTCCTCAGACCGTTTCGCCGAATGATACCGGTGCCTTGTCTCCGCCGCAAGGTATTCGCTGGACCTACGGCCCACCAAATCTCATCCCGTGTGCTTCTCGGGCAGCCCGATCCGCCGCGCGCCGGATCTCTGTGGGTGACGGCAAGACGTCAGGATTCACTGGCATGAGGAAGGCGTGGGCACCGTGCCGCGAGGACTCGATCGGTGGTTTACAGGCTGACGCGCACCGAGGCGCGCACCGCCTGGCAGCGCGAGCACCCCGGCTGCACACACAGAAGCGCCCGCGGGTCCTGACGGATCCAGCCCACGGCAATGTGGATCAAATCGCGCACCGGAATCAGTTCGACGCGGGCGGCGCCCAGGCGCGCCCGCCGCACCACCCCGGCCAGACGCTCGCTGATCGCCGGGAAGCCTTCCGAGCAGCCGGGGCAATTCGGGCAGATGACAACACCCTCGGGCGTGAGCGCCCAGCGGATGAATTGTTTTCGCCCGGCGGCGTGTTCGGCGTAGTGCAGGGCGAGGTTGTCCTTGTGGTTGGCGCCGAGCAGGAGCACGTCACCGTCGAAGTCCGCCAGCCAGCCCACCGGGGCCAGGGGGTCATCGATGCTCTGTGATTGCAGGGCCTCGTCGGCGTTGACGCCCACGAAAGAATACAACGGGTGCATCGAGCGCTGCGCCCGGCGGTCGTGCCGCAGCCGCTCGGCAACCACGTCGGCCGTCGGCAGGTCCGGATGATAGAACTCGGCCGTCAGGTTGTCCTCTGCGGCTCCCCCGTACGACAACCCGTTTTCCGGCGGCCCGATGACCGGGGTCAGCATCGATTGCTCGGTAAAGGAAGGCAGGATGACGGTCTCGCACGTGTTGAGCAGCGCACCGACCAGCGTGTCGGCCCCTCCGGCCACCGAACCGAGCGCCGACATGGAGACATGCACCAACAAACGGTTCGTCCGTCGCAGCCCCAGGGCACGGAAGACGGTAATCAGATCGCGGTAGGAGAGCTGTTCCGTTCGCATGATCTTCGGTTTCGCCGGTGCAAACGGGCGTCAGGTCCCCTTCCAGCGTGCCGGGCGCTTCTCCAGAAAGGCACTCATGCCCTCCTGCCGATCCTCGGTGGCGAACAGAAGATGGAATGCCTGGCGCTCGTCGGCCACGCCCTGCGTCAGGAAGCTCTCCTGTGCATGCCGGACCATGTCCTTCCCGAACCGGACGGCCAGCGGAGCGCGCCCGGCGAGTTCACTCCCCAGTTTGATGGCCGCATCCAGAAAGGCCTCCACCGGGTGCACCTGGTTGACCAGCCCGCGCGCCATCGCTTCCGCCGCGGTCAGCGTGCGGTTGTTGAGCACGATCTCCATCGCCAGGGCTTTGCCCACGACGCGGGTGAGTCTCTGGGTCCCTCCGGCACCAGGGATGACGCCGATGGTCACCTCCGGCAGGCCGAAGCGCGCCGTGTCCGCGGCGACGATCAGATCACAGCCCAGCGCCAGTTCGAAGCCTCCCCCCAGGCACCAGCCGGAGACCGCCGCCACGACGGGCTTGTGGAAGGACTGCAGCCGGTCAAAAGCTGCAATCCGGTCGGTGCGGATCATTTCCCCGGGGCTCACCCCGGCGAGCTCCTTGATATCTGCCCCGACCGAGAAGGAGCGTTCGCTTCCGGTGACGACCATGGCGCCCACGGATGAATCATCTTCAAACTTCTTCAGGGCGCCCATCAGATCTGCCAGCAGCGCGGCGTTCAACGCGTTGTGCGCCTCCGGCCGGTTCAGGCGCACCAGCCCGACGCGTTCGCGAGTCTCCACCAGGACCGTCGTGTTGCTCATCGCTTCCCCCGGGGCTCAGGCCCGCTAGCAGCAGATGCGGTGGCGAGCGCTTGCAGGTGCTCGTCAAAATGGCTTACGGCGCGTTCGACCCAAGTCTGCACCGCGCGGCTGCCCAGTGCAGGGTGACGGCCGGTCCTCGACCAGGCCCGTCCGTCGTCGAATGCCAGTGCGCGGCGCAGCCCCCTGCGAGCTCGCTCGATGTCCGCCACAATCTGCTCGATTGGCTCGGTTGGATCGTAATGCCCGGCCATGAACGCCTCGGCGTCGAAATCTGGCAGCCACGGTTCGGACTCGGCCAGCATCCGATGCACGCGAGGCACATAGGCCTGGATCTCCGCGTCGCGGAGGTGAGCCGCCACCTGATGCGCCGACCAACCTCCATGGCGAGGGGCGGTCCGAAGCCGGTCCTCCGGCCAGCCGTCCAGCCGCTGGCGCAGCACACCCACCTGGGCTGTGTGTCGCTCGAGCAATCGCTGGCGGTAGGCCCAGAGTTCTTCCACTTCCCGTCCTAGCGCAACACGGCCCGCAGCTTGAGAATATGGTCGGTGTGATCGCGTTCATGCCACAACGTGCGGCGAAGCACCTTGCGCGCCGACCACAATTCCGCCGACAGCGCCACGACTCCCGTCCGCAACGACAGCGCCGGCAGGCTCGCCAGCGTGTGGGCTCGCACGCGCTCCAGGCGCGGCATGACTTCATCCGGCAGGTCTGCCTGCGGCAGCGCCAACCCCAGGCGATCGAGGTACCACAGGTCGGAGTTGGCCACGTGCCGCAAGATGCCGAGGATCGACCAGCGCTCCCCGCTGAACTCCTTGGCCAAATCCTGCGGCGCCAGACCCTCGACCGCCGCCAGAAGATCTCGCCCGGTCATCTCTAACAAGCGGCGGAACTCCTCCACCTCCCCACCAGTCACCGGAGGCCGGTCACTGGCGAAGAAGGCGTTGACCTCGTACTCTTCTTCATAGGTCCAGGCGCGGATCACCTCGCTGACCTGCATCGGGCCGGCCAGGCCGGAGATGCGCATCCCGTGGCGCGTGCACCACTGCACGTAGGACTCCAGGGCGGCCGGGATGCCTTTGATCGCCACATCCCGGTCTTTGTGTGCGCTGAAGCAGCCCGGTAGATCAGGGACATGGGCGATCCAGCGGCCGTCCATCTCTTCGGCGCAGACGATGTAGGCCATGACGGTCCTTCGCTGAGTGTTGGGCGAAATGGCGGGAAAGGGCGCCAGGCGCAGCAACCCTTGGGCTGTTGCGCGCCCGCACTGCCCCGCGTCCTCCGGCGCCGGTATTATACGTGCCGGGGGCCGCCAAAGCCTCACGCCGCCTGGAAAGCAATTATCCGTCGGCCGGGCAGGCCGCCGGATCGTCCCCCGCTCGCGAGGCGTTCACCTCCAGGCCCAGGTACGGCCCGGGATCCAGGGTGTTCTCGATCTGCAGCTCGCTCCGGAATCTCCCCTGCCCGTCGTCCTCGACAATCGAAAAGTGCAGGTGCATACCGGTCGGGTTATCTGGATCAGCCGAGTAGTTGCCCTGATAGCCGAGGAGTGTCCCCGCGGTCACGAAGACGTCGGCAGTGCCCGGAGGAAACGCATCCACGATATACGAGCGCCCGTCGGCGTCGGCCATGTGGGCGTAGTAGACCCAGATCTGGCGTCCCGGCGTCAGTGGATCCTCCGGGATTCGAAGAATGACCGCCGACTTCCACTCCGCGAGCCGGGTCAAGAATCCATCGGCGACTGCCACCACCGGCGTCTGACCCAGGCCGTCGGGGCCTGTGGGCCCGAAGATATCCAGCCCCTGATGCCGATGCCCGGGATAGAACGAGTCGCCCCACAGGAACCCGATCAGGCCATCGGTCGGCATGAGGAAGGGAGCCGACCCGCATTGCGCCCCGGCGTGGATCGACCAGTCCGCGTGCCGCGCAGGTTCCGCCCAGTATTGCCGCAGCCTGGCGAGCCGATTGGCCGAGGGCCGCAGTGCACGCAAGGCCAGGAACGCTGCAGCTGCCGCAGCCGCAACCAGAAGGCCAAGCAACACGAGCGTCCGGGAAGATGGGCGGACTCCGCGGGAGGGACGGAGGCGGAGGGTCATTGATGCAGCGGAACGAGAGGTGGAGATGAGGCGTGCATCGGTCAGGCGTTGGAGGCGGGGATCGGCCGCTCCTCTTCGAGGTGCTCGGCGAACGTCAGGCTAACCTGTCGGGCGGCGAATCCCATCAGCGCACGGCCGGCCTGCTGGCCCTCAGCCGACACCATCGCCTGCTGCAGCGCCATTGAATCATCGAAGTAGAACTCGTGCACCAGGTAGACGTCGGTCGGGCCCGTCGGCCCGCCATAGGCTCGCGCTAGCGAGACACGCCGCAATCCGGGCATGCGTTCGGCCAGCGGCACGAACTCGTCGCTCCAGCGGCGCTCGAAGATCGTCGGATCGTGCGGGGGTCGGAAGATGACAATCAGTTTGTGCACGCCGCGGCCGTCCCTCCAGAAAGGTGATTGTAAGGTGGTCGATCTGCCCTCGATCCGGAGTCGTGGCGCTTCAGTGCGGGGCAATGCGCACCCCTGGCAGTGGTCGCCTTGGCACCTGACTCTAAGGGCCTATTGCACGTAGGAAGAAGGTCCCATACGCTTGGGCTGTCATTGAGTTCTCTATTCTTCCCGTCGTGGGGGCACTCATGTTTCATTGTCCGCCCCGCGGTCAGGGCCTGGTCGAGTATGCCTTGATCATCCTGCTCGTGGGGACCGTGGTCATCGTGCTCGTAGCGCTCTTCGGCACAGCCGTGGGCAATATGTTCAGCACGGTGATCAACAATTTCTAGGCGGACCCGGCTCGGAGCGGCGTCGTCGGCTGACCCGTCCTGAGCTGGGCCGCGATCACATGGGCGATCTCGGTCGCCGCGGATGGCCGCGCAAGGCGCCGGCATGCCGCGGCGGCTTGCTGCATCGCCTGCGGATCCTCCAGCCAGCGGTGAACCGAAGCGGCAGCCCTATCGGCGCCCGGAGCCCATGTCCCCACGCGCTCTGTCACGACGTAGGTGACATTGCCGTCTTCCTGCCCCGGAAGCCGGCTGTAGAGCACCATCGGCAGTCCGGCATTGATCGCCTCGGTGATCGTCCCCGGCCCGGCCTTGGTCACCAGCAGGTCGGCCGCCTGCATCATCTGCGGGATTCGGCGCTCAAACCCGTAGAGCCGGACCGGGATCGGCCAGTCCTGCGCCTCGAGTTCCTCCTTGAGCCGACGGTTCCGGCCGCAGATCACCGCCAAAGCGAACGTGCCTCCGCGCATGGCGATGGCCATCGCCGTATCGAACAGCGGGCCCATGCCTTCCCCGCCGCCCATCAGCAACACCACCGGTCGATCGGCGGGCCAGTCCAGTTCGGCGCGCAACGCGGCGCGGTCGCCGACCGGCTGGCAGAAGCGCCGGGCCACCGGCAGCCCGACCACGTGCAGGCGCGTTTCGTCCAGTCCGCACGCCAGGGCACGTTGGCGCGCCTCCTCGGTTGGCACCATGTACTGATCGACTCTGCGGTCGTACCACAGCGCGTGGGTGGTCACCAGGTCGGTGACCACTGTGAAGAAGGGCGGGCGATGCGAGCCGTAGCCCTTGATCACCGAGGTGACCAGGACCGGGTGAACCGAAACGATCAGGTCGGCGTGCTGCTCGCGCGCCAGGCGCCGCGCCGCGCGCCTGACGTAAGGCCAGGCGGCCCCGGTGATGGCCCGCACGCGTCGATGCCCGTCCGTCACCCGGTAGCCGAATCCCCACATCTGAGGGACGCGCACCATGCCGGGGTATGCCGCCGGCGCCAGGTTCAACGGGAGGGGAGCGTACTGCTTGAAGACGTCGATCAGTTGGATGTCGAAGCTGCCGGGGAATTCGAACTCCAGGGCTTCGATGATCGCCTCGGCCGCGCTGCGATGGCCGCCGCCGGTGTCCGAGAACAGGAACAGCACTCGCGGGCGCTCAGGCACGCTCGGTCGGCTCCTCGCCGCGTCGGACGGTCGCTTTCAGCCGGCGGGCGACCTCGCGCCGCGAGAGCAGAATGCGCCGCCCGCAACCCGTGCACTTGAGGCCGATGTCCGCGCCCATGCGCACAACGACCCAGTCCAGGCTTCCACACGGGTGGGCCTTGCGCAGCCGAAGGACATCTGCCATGCGGAGATCGGGAAGCATGCGCGCCACTCCGAGGCGGAGGATTATAGCATCCGGCCGCATGGTAGAATCCGCGCTTGGATGTTAGGCCTGTCCGCTTCCCTGCTCATCACCCGGCTGCTCACCCTGGTCATCGCCTTCACCGTGCATGAGTTTGCCCATGCGTGGACGGCGACCCAGCTGGGCGACGACACGCCGCGGCTCAGCGGCCGGCTGACTCTCAATCCGCTGGCCCATCTGGACCCGCTGGGCTCGCTGCTGCTGATCGTGGCCGGATTCGGCTGGGCCAAGCCTGTCCCGGTGAACCCGTATGCCGTGCGCTCGCGCACACCGGCGGGGATGATGCTCGTCTCTGCCGCGGGACCGTTCTCCAACCTGGTGATGGCCATCCTGGCCGCCATCCCGTTTCGCGCCGGCCTGGTGACGACCTTTGTCCCGACGCAAGGGCTGTTGCCCTCGCCGGGCGCCTTCCTCCTCGAGTTCATCTACATCAACCTGATTCTGCTCTTCTTCAACCTGATCCCGATCTTCCCCCTGGACGGCGAGAAGGTCTTCTCCTACTTCCTGCCTGCCAATCTCCAGTCCGGGCTTGAACGGCTGCGCCCGTACGGACCGATGATCCTCTTCGGGCTGTTCTTCCTCGGGAGTTTCGCTTCGTTCGACGTGCTCGGCACCCTGGTGAGCGGACCCGCTCTGCGCATCCTCAGCTTGCTGATCTCATGACGCGCGCCGGTTACCGGGCATCGCAGTTCATTCATGCCCTGTTTGCCAACCCTGCCGCGGACGACGCCGGACTGGCGGCAGCCCACTTGCCGCCTGCGCTGCGACCCCTGTTTGACAGCATGCCCCGCGCGGAACAGGCGCATTCCCTGGCCGTCCTGCGCGCGCTGAAGCGCCAGGGCTGTACCGACCCCGATCTGATGGCCGCGGCCCTGTTGCACGACGTCGGCAAGACGCGGGCACCGCTGCGATTGTTCGACCGCGTCCTGGTCGTCCTCAGTCATTCCCTGTTGTCGGCTGCCGCCCGCACCTGGAGCGCTGGCGCGCCGTCGGGGTGGCGGCGACCGTGGGTCGTAGCCGCACAGCATGCCGGTTGGGGAGGCGAGATGGTCGCAGACGCGGGCGGCTCGGCGCGCCTGGAAGCGATCATCCGCAGGCACCATGAAACGCCGCTGTCTCGCACCACCGAGCTCGATGACCTGCTCGCCGCGCTCCAGGCTGCGGATGGAAGCCATTAGGAGGTTCGCATGCCGGACGAGATCCTGATCGCAGGCCTGGGCACCGTCGGCAGCTCCATCGCGCGCTCCCTCAGGCAGGCCAAACTCGCCGTCGGCCTGGTGGGATACGACCCACAGCCGAAGGTGGCGCGCGCGGCCCTCAAGGCCAACGTCGTGGATCGAATCATCGGAGACCTGGATGAAATCCCCACCGAGTGCGACCTGAGCATCCTGTCGCTCCCCCCGGGTGAGATGATCCCCGCGCTCGAGAGGCTTGCCCCGCGGCTGGGTGAGGGCGCGCTCGTCCTCAGCACGAGTCCGGTGCAATCCCCGATCATGGCGTGGTGCGCGGAGCATTTGCCTGCGGGACGTTCCTACGTCGGCGCCGTCCCCGTGGAGGGGGCCTCCGTCGTCGCCGCAGAGCCTGAGGCGGCTTCCGAGCACGCAGGATTCGCCGGCGGGGTCATGGCCCTGGTCATGCCGCGCGGGACGCCGCAATCGGCGATCGACGTCGCCGCGAGCCTGGTGCGAATCATGGGAGCCCGTGCATTCTTCCTCGATCCAGCCGAACTTGACGCCGCCACGGCGGCGACCGATGGGCTGCCGATTCTGCTCGCCGCTGCCCTGATGAATATGTCCACCCGTCAACCTGGCTGGAGGGACGCGCGCCGGTTGACCGGATCGGCCTTCACCCGGGGCACGGCACTCCTGGCCGACCTCGACCCGCAGCAGGTCGGCGATTCGCTCAACCTCAACCGAGCCAGCCTGTCTGCCAAACTCGACGCGCTGCTCTCCGAACTCGGAGAGTGGCGGGCCGCACTAGGGTCTGGCGATGACGAAGCGCTGACACGCCGAATCTCGGATGCTGCGCAGGCTCGCGCCGCCTGGATCCATGCCCGGCGCAAGGGAGACTGGGAGGCGGAGGAGATGCGCCCGGCCCCGCCCGTCGAAGGCCCGAGTCCGCTGGAGCGAATGTTCGGGTTGGGGAGAGCAAGGGGCAAGACAGGACGCGGATCAGAAACGCATGAAGGCCGCGGAGACGCAGTCGTCGCGCCGCCCCAAGTTCCGGCTCTGTCTGTCTCGGGCAGCCGTGAGGCCGGCGGACCTCCACCCGACTGTGCCTTCTCTCCGGCCCAGCCGCGCGGGCGCAGCTTGGGAGGGAGCTCCTGAATTCCATGACCTCGTCCGGCCAGTCGACACCTGCCCTCTCCTCGGGCAACCTACCCGCCGCTGGCCGCATTGGCGGAGCACATGGCTCCTCATCCCTCTGAGTACGTCGGCGTCAACCGCGACGACCCGATCCGCTTCTACGGCGTGCCCGGCCTGGGGGGGCTGTACCGGCGTCGGGTCGAGATGTGTCTCGAAGAGCTGACGGGCGGGAAGCGCGTGCTGGAGATCGGCTTCGGCACCGGTCTGACATTCTTCAACCTGCACGACACGTACTCGGAGATCCACGGCCTGGACCTGACGGCCTCGACCGACGAGATCACCCGCTTCTTTCGGGAGCGCGGCGTCGAGACCCACCTGCGGCAGGGCGACGTTCGCAGCCTGCCGTATGCCGACGGTTTTTTCGACAGCGTGCTGATGATCAGCATCCTGGAGCACTTGCGGCCGGCGGACCTACGGCTAGCGTTCGAGGAAGTCCGCCGCGTCCTGAGGCCCGGCGGGCAAGTGGTCTACGGCGCTCCGGTGGAACGTCCGTTGATGGTCCTGGCGTTCCGCGCCCTCGGCTACGACATCCACCAGCACCACTTCTCCACCCAAGCGCAGATCGCCGCCGCGGCCGACCGCACGTTCCAACGCGTGCGCGTGCGAACGCTGCGCGGCCCGCTCGGGCTGACCGGCGCGCTGTACGAGGTCGGTCACTTCATCCGCGACTGAGCGTCCGCTCCCCCGCGGCCCAACCGTAAATTCGTCGTCTGCATTTGGTCGGCCCGCAGCCGGGGCGTATAATGCCGCCGATGCGACACTACTACTGTTACATCCTCGAATGCACTGACGGGAGCCTGTACACCGGGCTGACCACCGATCCCGAACGCCGTCTGCATCAGCACACCTCCGGCCGCGGGGCGCGCTACACCCGTGCCCATCCTCCGGTCAGCCTGGCGGTCGTCGAAGATCACCCGGACCTGCGCACCGCCATGCGCCGCGAGCGAGCCCTCAAGGCCTTGCCGCGCGAACGCAAGCTGGCCCTCATCCGCCGCCAGCAGACCGGCGCCGGACCCGAACTCGATGAGGAGGCCCATGCCTGAACCGGCTAAGACCCAGTGGATCGCCGACGAGCTTGATGCGCTGCGGCAGTCGGGCTTGTTCACCCACATCCGCACGCTGACCTCGCCTCAGGGCGCATGGCTGATCGTCGACGGCCAGCAGGTGTTGAACTTCTGCTCGAACAACTACCTGGGACTCGCCAGCCACCCGCACCTGGTCGAGGCCGCCAAGCAAGCCATCGATCGCTATGGAATCGGCCCCGCTGCCGTGCGAACGATTGCCGGCACCATGGGGCTGCACCTCGAGCTCGAGCGCCGGCTGGCGGCCTTCAAGGGTGTCGAAGCCGCCATCACTTTCCAGTCCGGCTTCACCGCCAACCTCGGGACGCTCCCGGCTCTGGTCGGCAAGGAAGACCTGATCTTCTCCGACGAGCTCAATCATGCCAGCATCATCGATGGCTCGCGACTGTCCGGCGCCGCCATCGTGCGCTACGCGCATCGCGATCCGACCGATCTCCGGAAGCAGATCGAGACCAGCAAGAAGGCCGGGTACCGTCGGGCGCTGGTCGTCACCGACGGCGTGTTCAGCATGGACGGCGACATGGCGCCGCTGGATGACATCCTGGCCGTCGCCCGCGAGCACGACTGCCTGTTGATGGTTGATGACGCTCATGGGGAGGGCGTGCTCGGCCGCGGCGGCCGAGGCATCGTCGATCACTTCGGTCTGCACGGTCAGGTCGACGTCGAGGTCGGCACGCTGTCGAAGGCCTTCGGCGTGGTCGGCGGAGTGGTCGCCGGATCGCAGCGTATCGTCGACTGGCTGCGGCAGCGCGGCCGGCCGTTCCTGTTCTCCTCCGCCATGACCGTCCCGGATGTCGCCGCCTGCCTGGCGGGGCTCGATCTCCTGGAAGGCTCGACCGAATTGGTCGATCGCTTGTGGGCCAATACCGAGTACTTCAAGCGCGAGATGCAGGGGTTGGGATTCGATACCGGCGCCAGCACGACCCCGATCACCCCGATCATGCTCGGCGAGGCCCCGCTGGCGCAAGACTTCTCCCGTAAGCTGTTCGAGGCCGGCGTCTTCGCCATGGCCATCGGGTTCCCGACGGTGCCGCGCGGCAAGGCGCGCCTGCGAGTGATGATCTCGGCCGCGCACGCCTCCGAGGATCTCGACCGCGGCTTGAGCGCCTTCGAGAAGGTCGGCAAACAGCTCGGCGTTATCTAGAGCCGCGCCCGATATCGAGAGGGCCTGAGCCTGTAGCCTGCCTCGATGGGGCTGTGTCTTCGGCGCCAATCCCCGGCTCGGACGGGCGCGGTGCATCCCCCGGTTCGACCTGGAGTCCCGCCAACGCCCTGCGGCCCCCGTTATCCCCCCTCAAAGCCATGCCTGCCGATCCGCCACCCCGCAGCTGCCCTGCCGATCACTCATTGGATTCCTAACTGGGTCTCGCGAGAGGAGGGGTATCGTTGGCTGCGTTCGTGCGGACAGAGGTGGACGGTGAAAAGCTCGAGACTTCACACGCGGAGGCAGAAGGGCCGGGGCCGCTTATGGCTTGTGGCGGCAATCGTACTCGCCGTGGGTGGTGCGTCAGCGGCTACGGGCCTCGCCTACGCTGCGCACGTTGAGAACAACGACGCCTTCTGTGCCTCATGCCACACTCAGCCGGAGAGTCAGTTCGTTCAACGCTCTCTGGCGCAACCGGTGGACCTGGCCTCAGCACATGCCGTGAAGAGCATCGACTGCATTCAATGCCATAGTGGGCAAGGAGCCATCGGGCGCGTGAGCGCCATTGCCGCGGTGGCCTTGCCGGACCTCATCGCCTTCAGATCTGGACGGTATCGGAGCCCGGCGACGATCACCACGGCCATCGGCGACGACCACTGTCTCAAGTGCCACGGCGATGTCGTCAACCGGAGGGACTTCAACAACCATTTCCATGTCTTCTTGCGGACGTGGCAGTCGAGGGCACCGAAGGACGCCGCGACCTGCGTCGATTGTCACCAGTCGCACGTCACCGGCGGCCTGGTCAACACTTCCTTCCTCACCGAGTCGACCACGGTCGCCATCTGCCAAAGCTGCCACGCCGTGCTCAGGGGGTAGTCCCGATGCGCCTGCTGGTGACACTGGGTCGATCCCAGGCCACGATTCTCAGCAGGTCCGACAGCGTGCCGGTAGCCGCAGAATGCACATGGGCGGCTGGTGCAGGCCGCCGGCAGCTCTCGATCGCACAGAGCCGCAAGGACCGAGACGCATTGCGCCCGTGCCGATGGCACGGGCGCAGTCTCTACTCTCGCAAGTGTGTGCCGCCGCCAACGCATCAGGCCAGCGGATCGTATCCCGGCTGCGTTCCCGCCCAGCAGCAGGTGGGCTTGTCGAACAGGTTGCAGACCACCCCCAGCGAGCACCGGTGGGCAATCACGCGCGGGGGCTGATCCGGCAGCAGCTCAGCCGGATAGATCAGTTCGGCCTCCAGCGCCACCTGACGCTCCACCCGATCGCAGTACTGTTCGCGCACCGGTTCCCACATCAGCATGCTCATCGCAACCTCCTCCGCTCGTCGCCTGACACCTCGACTCTAGCGGGCCCGCCCGGCCATCCCAAGTGCCGACTGTCACCCCCGAAAGCCGACGACTCACCTCTGAATGGGGCGACTTCCACTGTGCCCGAGAACACCCAGCCCTGCCATCACCTGGCATCTCCGCTGCCCGCCGGGAGCATGCGGAAACCCCTTTCCTCCTGCCTCCCGCCTGACACGCCTGCGATGAAAGACACCGCCCGAATACAAGGAGGACGGAGGATTCAGGGATGGGGGCCGAGAGACATCCGGCCTGCTGCCCCACAGGCTAGAACTGGAAGCGACGGTCCGCTGGGACTACACGGCGATGGTAGTTCTCGACGAAGTCCTGGAGGCGCGTTTCCAGTCGGGCGAAGGCGTCGGATCCAATCACCGTGTCCATGGTCGAGGCGTCGGGCGCGACGAAGGCCGTCAGCCGCAGCGGGTAGTCGCCGTAGGCCGTGTGCCAGGTTTCCGCCATCGTCAGGCCGAGGCTCTCGAGTGCCGGAACGAACTCGCCCAGCATGTAGTGGAAGTATTCCTCGCGACGTCCTGGCAGCGGATCGAAGGTGAGCAGCATCTTCACCGGGCCCACTCCGTCCCAGGCGGCCGATTCACTCGCCATGCTCAGCGGACCAGCCTCGGCCGCCGGTCGAAAGCCGCGCTGGCCGAGCTCGTCCGAACCTCGCCGGCCGACGCCGCCCACACGCCCGGGATGCTCAGGCCGCAGGACGGGCACGTGCCGGCATCCGTCAGATGGTAGTTGAGGACCGCGAACCCCAGGCGCTCGATCAGGCGCGTGCCGCACCCGGGGCAGTGGGTGTGCTCATAGGTCCCGGCGCGTCCCGGCAGGTTCCCGGCATACACAAACTTTAGTCCGGCCTCCTGACCGATCTCCGCCGCGCGGATCAACGTCGCCGGCGGCGTGGGCGGCTCTCCGGTCATGTGGTAATCGGGGTGGAACGCCGTCACGTGCCAGGGGATATCCGGCGAGACGCCCGCCAGGAAGCGCGCCGCATCCATCAATTCATCCGTGCTGTCGTTAAACCCCGGCACGACCAGCGTCACCACCTCCACCCAGAACCCCATCGCCCGCGCGCCGCGAATCGTGTCGAGCACGTTGGCCAGGACCCCGCCCAGCTGGCGGTAGTGTCGGTCCTGCATCGTCTTCAGGTCCACCTTATAGGCTGTCAGGTACGGGCGCAGCGCCTCCAATGCCTCGGGCGTCGCGTTGCCGTTCGAGACGTACGCACAGCGCAGGCCCGCAGCAGCGGCGCGCTCGAACACCGACAGCGCCCATTCGGTGGTGATCAGAGGTTCGTTGTAGGAGGAGGCGATCACCTCGGCGCCCAGGCGCAGGCCCTGGTCGACCATCGCCTCAGGCGTGATCCGCCGCACGGCTCCGATCGCCACGTCGCTCGCCGGATCGCGCAGTGCCTGCGAGCTGAGCCAGTTCTGACAGTAGCCGCAGTGGAAGTCGCAGCCCAGCATGCCGAAGGTCAACGTTTCGGAACCTGGCAGCAAGTGGTAGAAGGGTTTCTTCTCGGTCGGATCGCACTGCAGGCCGGCGACGTACCCCCACGGCACGCGCAGCACGCCGTCCTGATTGAAGCGCACGCGGCAGATGCCGCGCCGTCCGGGGTGGATCAGGCAGCGGTGCCCGCAGGCCAGGCAGCGCACGTCGCCCCCGGGCAGGCTCTCCACCAGCGAGCCCGGTTCCGTCAGGCCGTCGAGGGCTTCGGCTACAGTCGGCATCCTGTCTCCGTCGCGCATTATACCAAGCGCCCCTCCGGCCCCCGGGGAAGTAGAATCCAGCCATGCTGACCGTTGCGATTCAGGCCGGGGGCAGGTCGGAGCGCATGGGCCGCGACAAGGCGCGCGTCCTGCTCGCCGGCCGGCCGCTGATCACGCATGTCCTCGAACGGGTCGCCCACCTGGGGACCGAAGTCCTGGTGACCACCAACGCCCCGGAAGACTATGCTTTCCTCGGCGTCCGCCTGGCAGCCGACGAACAACCCGGAGCCGGCGCGCTGGCAGGGCTGCGGACCGCACTGCGCGCCGCACGTCACGAGACCGTCCTCGTCCTGGCGTGTGATCTGCCCTTCGTGTGTCTCCCGCTTCTCGAGCACATGCTTAGGCTTGCACCCGAGGCCGATGCCGTCGTGCCCCGCTGGCACGGCGAGTTCGAGCCGCTGCATGCCGTCTACCGCCGCACCTGCCTGCCGGCGATCGAGCGATCGCTGGACGAGGGCCGTCAGCGAATGATCAGCTTCCTCCCCGCCGTGCGCCTGACTGTGGTCGAAGAGGGCCAGGTGGCCACCTACGACCCGCAGGGGCTGACCTTCTTCAACGTCAACACGCCCGACGACCTGCAGACTGCCGAACGCATCCTGGCCGCCGGGGTTCCCCCCGCGCAGGTACTTCCGGAGGACCGATGACGCTCGATCCCGCTCGCATCCGGGCCTGTTTCCCCGCGCTGACCTCACCGGACGTCTATCTGGACAATCCCGGAGGGACGCAGGTGCCGCATCACGTGATCGACCGGATGGTCGATTACCTGGTGACCAAGAATGCCAACCACGAGGGTGCGTTCGCCACCAGCCGCGCCTCCGACGCCCTGGTGGACGAAGCACGGCGCGCCACCGCCGATTTCTTCAACGCCGCCCAACCCGAGGAGATCGTCTTCGGCGCCAACATGACGACGCTGACCTTTCACCTGAGTCGCTCGCTGGCGCTCGGCTTGCAGCCCGGCGATGAGATCGTGGTCACGCGCCTCGATCACGACGCCAACATTTCGCCCTGGTTGCGCGTGGCGGAGGACCGCGGCTGCGTCGTGCGCTGGCTGGACTTCGACGTTGAGGACGGGACGCTGCGCCTCGACCAACTCGACGCGCTGCTCACACCGCGCACCCGGCTGGTGGCTTGCGGCTACGCCTCGAACGCGCTGGGGACGATCAACCCGGTGGCGCATATCATCGCCCGCGCCCGACAGGCAGGCGCCCTGACCTACATCGACGCCGTCCACTATGCGCCTCACGCGCCAATCGATGTGCAGGCGCTGGGGTGCGACTTCCTGGTCGCCTCGGCCTACAAGTTCTTCGGCCCGCACGTCGGCGTGCTGTACGGCCGCTACGACCTGCTTGAAGCGCTCCCGGCCTACCGCGTCCGGCCGGCTCCCAGCCTGCCCCCGGGCAAGTTCGAGACCGGCACGGGCAATTTCGAAGGCCTGGCGGGTGTGCTCGGCGCGCTGGACTACCTGACCTGGGTCGGTGAGACCTTCGGTGGGGAACACGCCGAACGCTACCGCCCCGCCTTCGGCGGCCGCCGCCTGCTCCTCAAGCAGGCGATGAGCGCCATCCGAGCACACGAAATCGAGATGGGGGGCGCCCTGCTCGCCGAACTGAGCTCCATCGCCGGCCTGACGATCTACGGTCTATCCGATCCGCACCGCCTTGACCAGCGCGCTCCGACTGTTTCGTTTACCCTTGTCGGCCGCGAGCCGCGCGCCGTTGCCGAAGCCCTCGGGCGCGAGGGCATCTACGCGTGGGACGGCAACTACTACGCGCTGGCGGTGACCGAACGGCTCGGGTTGGAGGGAGCCGGCGGAATGGTACGCGTCGGTCTGGCGCACTACAACACCTCCGAGGAGATCGAACGGCTGGGGACGGCGCTGCGACGGATCGCCGGGTGAGATGGTGCTTAACGCGCAGGCAGACATCTAGGTGAGGGGGGCACCCAGACGTCTGCCAGCGACCGTAGTATAGCGGCAAAGGCAGGAGGCGTCAAGACGGATGCCCCTCTCGAGCCGTCAAAACTCGTAATGCGGAACGCGGACCAAAGTCCTATATGCACACTCGAGGCATCGACAGGCGCCGCGAGCCTGTCTCGTTGGCTGATCACGCGCAAGGTTTTTCAGACGAGTTCCACATCCTGCGAAGGAATCAAGGAGGCAGGCTCTCCCGTCCGCAGCGGAGGCCGTCGTTCCAGCGGACCGATCCGCCTGACTTCCTCCGGCCATGGGCGTGAGGATTGGCCCACTCTAGCCCGACCCGCACAGGCCTGAGTCCAAACTGCGCCCGCCGTATGCGCCCGTCCGGGCGCCCCCCCTCTGGCGTCTTCCCCGCATGATCGAACCGCCACATGACGGAAATCTCGCGGAATAGGAAGGAAGGCACTGAGCCCCTGCGAGAGGGCGCTCCTACACTACAGGGTATTCCGCCTGATTTGGGCCCACCATGTCCGTGGACGAGTTGAAGAGCAGCTCGCTCTTCAGTGGCTTCAGCGACACCCAGCTGCAAGCTCTGGCTGAACTGTTCGAAGGCGAGCATTTGCAGGCGGGCGAGACTGTTTTCGCCCAGGATGACCCCGCCGACCGGCTGTATGTCCTGCTCAGCGGCCGGGTAGCCATCCGATTCAAACCTCACGACGGGGAGACACTGACCGTGACCGAGATTGCCCCGGGTGGCGTGTTTGGCTGGTCGGCGGCGCTCGGCCGCCGATCGTACACCTCGAGCGCCGTGTGCCTGGAGGCCGGTGAGGCTCTCGGCTTGCGGGGGGCGGACCTGCGGCGGCTGTGCGAGACGCAGCCCGATACAGGTGTGGTTATACTAGAGCGGCTGGCGGAGGTGATTGCCGAGCGCCTGCGGAGCACTCACGAACAGGTCGTGGACCTGCTCCGGCTGGGGATGCGCACGCAGCCTCCCGGGTAGCCCGGATCGACCGCCGCCGAGGGAGAGAATCGGGATGACCAAAGCTGAGGCCCACAACCATGCCACCGACGTTTCACCTTCGGAGCGTGTGCAAGCGCTCCTGGAAGTGATCAGCTCCTACATCGAGCACTACCACGGAGGCTGGGTTCACCTTGTGTCCTTCGATGGCAAGGTGTTGAAGGTCGAACTGGGAGGCGCTTGCACCGGCTGCCCGCTGACCGAGACCACGCTGCATGGGTGGGTGGAAGGGACCGTGCGGCAGTTCTTCCCCGACATCCAACGCGTCGAGGCTGTCTGAGACGACCGGCCTCGGCTTCGGAAACCCTTCCGGCTTCCGAAGCCGTTCGCTTCACTTCAATTCCAGCCTCATGATCGGGCGCGTCGCTGAGCGGCGCGCCACCTCACGAAAGCCCGCCTGACGAAAGGCCGCCGCCAGCCCGTAGTAGGCGAACGTATCCGGCATCTTTCCCTTGACCGGGTCCACCGGGTAGCCTTCGAGCATCCGCGCCCCTCGTCTCCGCGCGTAGGCGGCCGCCTTGCGCAGCAGGGCGACCGTCAGGCCGTGCCCGCGGTGAGCTCGGGCGACGAAGAAGCACACCACCGACCAGACCGGTTTGTCGTCGACCGGCTGCAGGATTCGGGAGCGGCTCAGCAGCGGGTATTCCTCTCGCGGCGCCAGCGCCATCCAGCCCGCCGGTACACCGTCGACGTAGGCCAGCAGCCCGGGTTCGGCCCCGCCTACGATCAGCCGCCGCAGCGCGCGCCGATTGCCGGCGCCACTCTTGCGCTCGAACTCCGACCGGCTCTGGCGGAAGTACATGCACCAGCATCCGGCGCACGCGCCTCGCGGCCCGAACAGCGCCACGACGTCGCCCCAGCGGTCCGGGGTGACCGGACGAATCACGACCTTGAACTCACTCGACCTGGCGCCGCTCGTCACCTCCGCACCTCCGATCGAAGGAACGCATCCACCGCGCTTCGCACCTCGTCCTGCCCTTCGTAGACGATCAGGCGCAGCCCAGGGGAATCGTTGCCCGTGAGCATCTTGGACACCCTGGCGTCGCGGCGCGCGCAGCACAGCACCGGCTTGGCGCGCTCCAGGGCATAGGCGATCTCGTACCCCACCCCGTGTGACGGCGTACTGACCTCCGCCACCAGAGCGTCGCATTCCCGGATCCACTCCAAGTCCCGCCGGTAGACCTCGCGCGGCACCACCACCTGCTCCAGCGCCATGACCTCCGGTCGGGCGAGGTGCGCGGTCAGGACATCGTGTCCGTGCGACACCAGGTGGTCCACGATCGCGCCGTAGATCGCTTCATCGTTGCGGCCTCCGGTCAGGGAGCAGGAGAAGTAGATCTTCATCCGGGGACCTCAGTGGGCGTGGGTACTTCTTGACGTTGCCGTCGGCGCATGATACCATGCGCCCCGTGCAGGACGTGGTCACAGCACGGTTGTCCACTTACGCCGCCCGGTGCAAGCCTCTGGCGGTGTTTGCGTTCCCCGGCTGACCGGCGCCTGCCGAAGACATCCGCAGGAGGCAAGCAAGCATGACCGAGAGGTTCAAGGGCACCGTGAAGTGGTTCAATGCTACCAAGGGCTACGGCTTCATCGGCCGGGACGACGGAGAGGACGTGTTTGTCCACTTCTCCGCCATCCAGGCCGAAGGCTACCGCAAGCTCGAGGAGGGCCAGGCCGTCGAGTTCAGCGTCGAGTCCGGCCCCAAGGGCTTGCAGGCATCGAACGTCGTGCCGGTCTAAGGTCCACGACCCTGACTGCGAGCCGGCGCCCCGCTAACACGGGGCGCCTTCCTTTTTCCCCTGGGCTTGCTCCCCCGACCACTCGCAGCACAGCCGTCCCCCGGCCAGCGGCTGCCGTCGCTGAGGCAGCGTATGGGGGCCGGGGGAACATTGGCCAGCCTTCCGGAGTCATGCTAGCATCAGACACGCTGGCGATCGATTCGGCCCGGGAGGACCCATGGACGCACAGGACGCCGTGCGAAACCTGCAGCTCGAAGCCGCTCGCCTGCGCGACGAGAACCGCGCCCTGAAGGACGAGTTGGCCTCCCTGCGCGGCGCGGTCCGCGGGTTGGATGCGTTGCACGATGTCATCCAGCGCATTCACCCCGGGGTCGACATTCTGCAGCTCATGGATGATCTGCTGGCCTCCGCCCTGGACGTCGTCGGCGCCAGCGATGGCTCGCTTCTGCTGCTCGATGAGGAGACGAACGAGCTGGTGTTCGCCGTCGTCCGCGGGCAGGCACGCGAGCGCTTGCGCGGCTACCGCCTGCCCCCCGGCCGCGGCATCGCCGGCTGGGTCGCTGCCAACCGCCAGGCGCAGGTCGTCCACGACGTGCATGCCGACCCGCGCTTCTTTCCCGACGTCGATGAGACTTTCGGCTTTGAGACACATACCCTGGCCTGCGTGCCGCTGCTGGACGGAGACCGCGTGCTGGGGGTCATCGAGGCGCTGAACAAGGCGAGCGCCCGCGGGTTCCTGCCGCAGGATCATGACCTGCTTCTGGTCGTCGCCCTGCTCGCCTCGGTCGCTCTGCGCCGTGCCGAAGCGACCGCGGATGAACATCAGCGCGGCCTGAGCCTCACCCTTCTTACGCAAACGGGGCGCAACCTGTGCGCCCCGCTGCCGTTCTGCGAACCCGCCTCAGGCGCGCAGTTGCGCGCCGAGCTTCTCCGCCAGGGCGCGCACGATGGCCTTGCGCTGCGCGGCAACCTCCGCGTCGGTCAGCGTCCGGTCCGCCGCCTGGTAGGTGAGCGCGTAGGCCAGGCTCTTCCTGCCCGCACCGATGGCTTCGCCGCGATACAGGTCGAACAGCCGCACCTCCGACAGCAGCGCACCGCCGGCCTGGCGCACGACCGCCTCGACGCTCTCCGCGGGCACGGCTTCCTCCACCACGATCGCCAGATCCTCGAGCACCGGCGGGAACGCTGGAGTCGGCGTCACGGCGCGTCGCGCCGGCACCAGTCCGAGCAGCGCTTCCAGATCGAGATCCGCGGCGACGACCGGCGCCTCGGGCAGATCGTAGGTTTGCCGCAGGCTGGGGTGCAGCTCTCCCACAACTCCGAGCGCCACGCCCGCCACGACCACCCGCGCGCATTTCCCCGGGTGAAAGGAAGGATGTTCGCCGACCTCAAATTGCGCCGCGGGGACATGCAGCGCCAGGAACAGAGTCTCCACTACGCCCTTCAGGTCGTAGACGTCGATCATCGACGACTCGCCGGCCTGCCACCATGCCGCCTCGCGTCGGCCGGAGAGCACCATCGCCAGGCGGGAGGCCTCGCGCGGCAGCGGCTCGTCCTCGGCCGCCAGGAAGATCGGGCCGATCTCAAAGACCGCCAGCCGATCGCGTACCCGGGCGTTGCGTTCGACGACTTCCAGGACACTGGCCAGCAGGCTGTGGCGCATCACGACCCGGTCGCTGACCATCGGATTGGCCAGACGCAGGTATGGCATCGGATCCGCCGGTGTCCCGTCGGGCAGGCGGCGCGCCTCGCGTTCGGCCGACGTCAGACGGTAGGTGATCACCTCCTGCAGTCCCAGCCGGACCAGCACGTCCCGCACCAGCTCCTCGCGTTCGAGGGCCGCGTTTCCATGCTGCGGAGGCAGCGGATCGTTGATCATCGTCTCCGGGATGCGATCGTAGCCGTACAGTCTGGCGATCTCCTCCATCAGGTCGGCCTTGCCGGCGATGCCCGTGCCGATATCGAGTCGGTGATCGGGCACGCGCACACGCACCGACCCGCCGTCGACGGTCACGCCGAACTCGAGCTTGCGCAGCAGTTCGGCGATCACCACAGGCTCGAGGCTGATCCCCAGCCAGCGCAGCGTGTCTCGCGGTGTGATCTCGACGATGGCGGCTTCGGCTGGCTGCGGGTAGACGTCCACGAGCCCCTCGGCCACCGTGCCTCCCGACAGGCGCTGCATCAGGGCCAGCCCGCGGCGGACGCCGCGTTCGGCCATCGCCGGGTGGACACCACGCGAGAAGCGGTAGCCCGCCTCGGACGCCAGGCCATGCGCCGCCAGCGTGCGCCGGATGTTGATGAAGTTCCAGGCGGCGCCCTCGAGCAGCACGTTGCGCGTCGCCGCGCTGACCTCCGACTCGGCGCCTCCCATCACCCCGGCGATCGACAGCGCGCCGGCAGAGTCGGCCACCAGCACATTGAAATCGTTCAGAGTTCGCTCGATGCCGTCGAGCGTCGTCAGTCGTTCGCCCGGCACCGGCAGCCGCGTGAGCAGGGCCGGCGCCTTCCCGCCCGCCCGTCGCCGCAGGACGTCGAAATCGAAGGCGTGCAGCGGCTCGCCGATCTCGAGCATTACGTAGTTGGTGGCGTCGACGACGGCGTTGATCGGCCGCATTCCCGCCAGCCGCAGCCGGCGCTGTACCCAGTACGGGCTGTCGCCGATCGTCACGCCCTCGATCAGCCCCAGGACGAAGCGTGGGTTCAGCTCGGGGTCCTGGATGGCGAGCGTCACGCGGCCGGCGATCGGGGCGCCTGTCCAGACGACATCATACGACGGCGGCTTGAGCGCCGCACCGGTGAGCGCGGCCGCCTCGCGCGCCATGCCCAGGATGTTGGCGTTGCGCGCCATGTTCGGCGTGATGTTGATCTCGAGAACCGCGTCGCCCATGTAGTCGGCCAGCGGCGTGCCCACCGGCGCCTCGGCATCCAGCAGGATGATGCCCTCATGCTCGTCGGAGATGCCCAGCTCCTTCTCGGAGCAGGCCATCGAGTAGGACTCCACGCCCCGGATCTTGCTGCGCTTGAGCGTCATCAGTTCGGAGCCCGGCTTGTGCCCGTCGTACAGGCGGGCACCCTCCCGCGCGTAGGCCACCTTGAGCGGCATCGGGAGTGGGCCTTGCCCCTTGAACGGAAAGAGATTCGGTGCGCCGGTCAGGACGGTATGCTCACGCACGCCGTCGTTCAGGCGGCAGAGCACCAGGCGGTCGGCATTCGGGTGGGGCATCACCTCCAGCACCTCGCCCACCACGATCGTCTCCGGATCCCAGCTCAGGCCGGTCACCTTGGTCTCGTGCAGCCCGTGCGCACGCCCCGGCGGGATCGGCAGGCCGACGAAGCGAATCTCCTCGACCTCCAATCCAGCCAGCGTCAGGCGATGGGCCAGCTCGGGGATGTCCGGCGTCAGGTCGACGAAGTCCTTGAGCCAGGAGAGTGGTACTTTCATGGCGCTCCCTCCCCCGACGCGCCGGCGTCCGGTTCGGGTTTCGAGGCCTCCCCGCGCTCGGACGACCACGCCTTGGCGGCTTTGCCCAACTCGTCGTTCACACGCCGCAGCGCGGCCAGGAGTTCGTCGCGCACCCGCACGTCCACCTGGCGCGTCCGCAGGCGCTCATGCAGGTCGTGCACGTCGGCCTTCAAGCGCTGCCCGGTTGGGCTGGCCGAGAATTCCTGTCCTGCCGACCGAAGGGTACGCGCCAGATCCTCGAGGCCGGTCTCGATCTCCTGCAGGGCGCGCTTGCGCTCGTCGCTTTCCCAGGCGGCCTGCAGCATATCCCGCAGGTTGGCGCCCAGGGCGCGCAGTTCATCGCCCAACTCATCGGGGGTGGAACGCGGTTCACTCATCATGACCTCCGCCTAAAACTGCTCCAGGAACCGCAGGTCATTGGCCCAGAAGGCGCGAATGTCCTCGATCCGGTGTTTGAGCATCGTGATCCGTTCCGGACCCATCCCGAAGGCGAAGCCGGAAAACTCCTCCGGGTCGTACCCTCCGTTGGCCAGCACCGTCGGGTGCACCATCCCGCTGCCCAGGATCTCCAGCCAGCCGGTCATCTTGCACACCGGGCAGCCGGTGCCGGAACACACGAAGCACTCGACGTCCATCTCCGCCGAGGGCTCGGTGAACGGAAAGTGCGAGGCGCGGAATCGCGTCCGGACTTGCTGGCCGAACATCCGTCGGGCGAACGCCGTCAGCGTGCCCTTCAGGTCTCCGAAAGTGATGTTGCGCCCGACGGCCAGCCCCTCGATCTGGTTGAACTGGATCTCCGAGCGCGCCGAGACTTGCTCGTAGCGGTAGCACATCCCGGGCAGGACGACGCGGATCGGCTCCGGCGACCGCTCGCGCATGACGTGGATCTGACCCGGCGAGGTGTGCGTTCGCAGCACGACACCGGGCGTGGTCGTGTAGAACGTGTCCCACATGTCGCGCGCCGGATGATGCGCCGGGATGTTGAGCAGCTCGAAGTTGTAGGCCTCGGTCTCGACATCGCGTGAGCGGTAGACCTGGAAGCCCATCTCGGCCCAGATGGCGACGATCTGCCGCAGCGTCTGCGTCGCCGGGTGCAGCCGGCCGCAGGTCAGCCGCCGGCCGGGGAGGGTCATGTCGATGCGCTCGGTTTGAAGCACCTGCGTCAGACGCGCCGAGGCTTGCCGCTGCTGCCGAACCTCCAGCGCCGCCTCGAATGCCTGCTTCACCTGATTGGCCCGCTTGCCCAGCGCCGGGCGTTCTTCCTTGGAGACCGTGCGCAGCCCGTCCAGAATCCGACCGAGTTCCGCCGAGCGGCCGAGGTACTTCACCTTCCAGGCCTGCAGCCCCTCCTCGTCCGTTGCCTGCTCCAGGTCCCGCAGCCCTTCGCGTTCCAGATCGTCCAAGCGTTCCAGCATCAGCCACTCCTTCCCGGCAAACAAACGCTCCCGCCCAGCAAGGGACGGGAGCCAGCCCGTGGTACCACCCTCGTTAGTCCCCCCACGGGGACCACTCGGCGCCGACAGCGTGGTGCGATCGGCTCCCAGGTTAACGGTTGGGGACCGGCCCGGACTACTGGCCCTGGACTGGGCGTTCACCCGGGCGGCTCAGGAGGGAACTTCGACGGGCTTCCTTCGAGCCGGGGTTGCAGTCGCGCCCCGGCCTCCCTGGCGAGCTCCACCCGCCTACTTTCCTCCGTCGTCGCCGCTATGCACTTGTGGTCGCATTATCCTGCCCCCGGACGGGGTTGTCAATGCCGTGTCGGTAGGTACGACCTACAGGTAGGCTCGCCACCGGTCCGCCCGGGTCGTCAATCGGCCGGCGCCGGGGCCAGCGCCACTTTCGGCTTCCAGTTGACCACGGCGATGCTCGCGATCACCAGCACTGCACCCGCCAGCAAGTGCCAGTCCGTAAGTTCGTTGAGGAACAAGACCCCGAGCCCCACGCCGACCACCGGGAATACGTAGGTGACCATCACGGCCCGCGTGGCCCCAACGGAGTGCAGCAAGTGGTAATACAGAAGGTAGGCGACACACGATCCGAGGAGCCCGAGCCAGAGCAGCGCCACCCACGTGATCGGCAGCGCCGGAAGCCGCCCGGGCTCTCCGACCTGTGTGGCGATCGACCACACGACCGCGTCGGCGAAGGCCATCGGCACGAACGCCTGGACCAGCGGCGACACTTCACGCATCGTCCGTCGGGCAAACACCGAGGCTGAGGCATACGACACCGCCGCCAGAAGAACCGCGGCCTGACCCAGCACACCGACGCGCAGGCTCCCGATCTCCAGGTCACGCGCCATCAGGACCAGCACGCCGGCAAACCCGATCAACAGTCCCACTGCCTTGCGGGCCGTGATCGGCTCATCGTGCAAGAACAAGTGGGCGATGACCAGCGTAAACAACGGTACGGTGCTGTTCAGCACCGCGGCCACGGCCGAGTCGATGCTCTTTTCGCCCCAGGAGATCAACACGAACGGCAGTGCCGTGTTGATGATCCCGAGCACCGCCAGCGCCGCCCAACTACGCCAGCCGCGCGGAAACGGAGGCCGCCGCAGCGCAATCACCACCACCATCCCCAGCGTTCCGAACAGCAGGCGCCAGCTCACCAACGTGAACGGATCGACTTCCTGCACGGCGATCTTGATCCACAGGAACGACGACCCCCAGATCAACCCCAGCGCAAAGAAAACCACCCACTCTCTCGGCTTCATACCTCACCTGCCCCGCCCGCCTCAGCGGGCTTTCCGCTCGCGCGCCGGCCGCACCGGGCTCTGCAAGGGACTCGCCGCGACCTGGATCGGTCCATGCTCCTTGAGCGCCGACAAAGCGATCATCGTGACGCTGCGCAGGACCGTCATCCGACTGCGGATACGCCCCAGCAGGGCTTCCAGATCGCTCGGGCTGCCGCACTGAGTCTTCAAGATGAAGCAGTCCTCGCCGGCGACGTTGTAGCACTCGAGCACCTCCGGGTCCTGGCTGATTGCCTGAAGCCCGGTCTCGTAACGTTCGTCGAACGCCGCCGTGATGCGGATGAAGGCGGTCATCGGTCTCCCGAGTGCCGCCGGATCGAGGGTGACGGTGTAGTTGCGGATCACGCCTCGCTGCTCCAGCTTGCGGATGCGCTCGAACACCGACGGCCCCGCCAGGCCGACTTGGGCGGCGATGGCGGCGTTGGTCATGCGCGCGTCGTGCTGCAGCAGGTCCAGGATGAGCCGGTCGGTGTCGTCGAGCGCAACGCTCATTCGGTGTCGCTCGCCACGCCAGCCGGCACGTCACCCAGGAGCTCGATGACCAGCGGCACCTGGCCCAGCGATGAAACAACCGCCGGGCCGGCCTTCGAATCCAGCGCCATCGTCTGGCCGCGCGGGAGCGTCAGATCGCGGCCGCCCAGCGTCACCCACGCCCGCCCTGAGCGGACCCGCAGGCCCCGGAAGCTCGCCCCAACTCGGAACGCCTCGCGCTTCACCAACATCAAGCGTAGAAAACCCGTGTTCGCTGATCCGTTACGCATACCATTCCTCCTCAGGAGATAACTTCCTGTCGCACAACAGCATAAGGCGTATTGATGTAGTTGTCAACGGGTATTAGGCATTGTGCGTTCTTTCTCTAATTTTGTTACGCAAGCGCGGCAAGGTGGGCGCCCTCCAGGCGGAGCAGCCAGGCCTTGGTGGTGAGACCCTTCCCGCCCGAGTAGCCGTGCAGCGAGCCGTCGGCGCCCAGGACGCGGTGGCACGGGATGATGATCGGCAGCGGGTTGTGCCCCAGGGCTTGCCCGACCGCCCGGGCGGCCGTCGGCCGGCCGATCCCGCGGGCTACCTGGTGATAGGTACGGGTCTGCCCGCGTGGGATCGTCAGCGCCGCCTGCAAGACCTGGCGTTGAAAGGCACTGGTCCAGCTCAAATCGATCGGCAGATCGAATCGGGTGCGCGCCCCGGTCAGATATTCCTCCAGCTGGCGCATAGCCTGCCCGACGGGGCCGGCCGATCGGCGCACGCCCGTACGCGTTCGGCGCTCCAATCGCGCCACGAAATCCTGCTCGCCCGGCCCGAACTCCAGGGCGATCACGCCGCGCTCGCTGGCGGCAACACACACGCGCCCGATCGGAGACCGCGGAAGAACATCGTAGAACACCTGCGGGACCTGGGAGGCCAGGGTTCCGCGCAAGCGCGCCTGTGCCGCCGCCGCCCATTCCGCCTTCGGCTCGGCGCCATACACCGCATCCACCATCGGCATCGCGTCGCTGGCGCGGCTACCCACTCTCCGACTCATGACTTGCCCCTCCGCCGCGGGATGCGGCTCTCCAGGCTTTCGTCCACCAGCCAGGCCTTCAGTTTCTCCTGTGCCAGGTGAACGTTGGTTCGCGCCGCCGCCGAGCTCCCTCCCAGGACCGAGGCGATCTCCGCATAGTCCAGCCCCTGGTAGCGGCGAAGGATCAGCGCCTGCCTCTGCTTCTGCGGGAGGCGCTGAACGGCTTGCAGCACGCGTCGCAGTGTTTCACGATCCACGACCTGTCTGCCGACCGAAGGCCGCGGGTCCACCAACTCCTCGCTCAGCTCCGAGCGTCTCGCCTGATGCCTTGCGTCCTTCCGCTGAAGGGTTCGCGCCTGATGGGTGGCGATGGTGTAGAGCCAGGCGCGCAGATGGTCGCGGTGCTTCAGCCGAGGGAAGGCCCTCAGTGCCCGCAGGAAGGTCTCCTGCAGGCAGTCGGACGCCAGATCAGGGTCGCGCAGCATGCGCCACAAGTAGGCGTAGATCTCTCCACTGTGTCGCTCCACCAGCGCTTCGAATGCCGGATAGGTCACGGATGGGTCCTCGCGTCGTCCCTTCACTTAATGAAACCCCGCACAGGGCTGGATGTGAGGTCGAAGATCGGGGGGCGGCGGGCCAGGATCAGCCGGGCGCCGTGGGCTTTGGCGCCAGCAAGGGGTCGCGGCGCGGCAGCAGCCATCCCAGCACAACGAACCCGATCATGGCAATGGCCCCGAACACCAGCCCGGCATACCAGATGGCGACCGGCGCCACCTGGTCGTTGAGCGTCCCGCCCAGCACCGGGCCGATGCCCATCGCCACGCCCCACGTCAGCCCGTACATGCCCATGTAACGTCCGCGCATGTCCGGCGGCGCCAGGTTGGCCGTCAGCGCCGTCGAAGTCGGGATCATGATCATCTCGCCGATGGTCAGGATCACCATGCTCAACAAGAATCCGGTGAACCCGGCGCCCCAGGCTACGCTGCCCACACCCACGGCATAGAACAGCGATCCCGCGGCCAGGACGGGCAGGTGATAGTAGCGCTGGGTGAGGCGCGTCACGCTGTATTGGAAGAGCACGACCATGGCGGCGTTGGTGGCCATGATGAAGCCGTAGCTGCTTTCCGGGACGCCGAAATTCTCCTTCACGTACACCGGCAGCAGCACCATCATCAGCGAGTAGGCCATCCCGGCAAACGAGTACGCCACGCAGAAGGCCATGAACGGCCGGTCGCGCAGCACCGGTCCGTAGCCCTTTGCCTGTCGCGCCCTCTCCTCGGCCGGCCACTGCGGGATGGTCTCACGCATGAAGAAGCCCACCAGCAGGGCGTAGAGAAGCGTGGTCCCGGCGGCAATCGAGAAGGCCAGCGGATAGGAGACCGCAGTGATGAAGCCCCCAATCGACGGACCAATCGCCACGCCCAGATTAGCGATCATGCGCAACAGGGCGTACGCGCCGGCCCGCCGGGCGGGGGGAATCAGATCGGCGACCATCGCATCGGACCCGACGCGGTACAGCGGATCGGTGAGACCCTTGACCAGCATCAGCAAGGCAGCCGAACCAAGCGAGTCGACACGCGCCAGGGCCAGCATGAAGACGCAACCGGCACCCAGGCTGATGACCATCGCACCCTTGCGACCGAAGCGGTCGACCGCCGGTCCGGTGATCGAGGTGGAGGCCAGTCCGGCCAGCGCGTTGAGGGTCAGCAGGAGGGCGATCGTCGTCAGCGGCACGCCCAGCCGCTGACGCAAATAGATGGTCAGGAAGGGCCAGACCATGCTGGCCCCGGAGCTGTTGACCAGCACGCCCCAGAACAGCAGCCAGAACTGCCGCGGGTAGCTGGCGGAGGTCTCGCGCAGGCGCCTGAACATCGCCGGGCCTTCCGAGGGAGAGGGCCCCGATCCCGCTCCCGCCCTCCCTCACAAGCAATCGGCGCCCGGCCTTGGGCGGCCGGGCGCCGCGGTCATTCTATCACCGCCGTCCTACCAGCGCGGCGGAGACGGTTCGGGGTGCGATCGTCCCAGCCAGCGCGTCACCGCCGTGCGCCCTCCGCCGAGGATCGGCCGGCCGTGTGATGGCAGAAGGTATTCGTAGTCGAGTTCGCTCAACCGGGCCAGCGCCGCGCGAGCCGCCTGCGGATCGTGTGTCGCCAGCGCAGCGGGGGGCGAGAGCCGACCCCCAAGATTCATGATCGCATCCCCGCAGATCATCGCCCGGTCCTCCGGGTGCAGGAAGCCGACATGCCCGGGCGTGTGGCCCGGCAGGTGAATGATCGCCATGCCTTCTGCCGACTGCCCGCGTTCAAGATCACGGGCGACCGGGAGTTCCCAACGCGCCGGACCCTGCATGTGTCGTCCGATCCGGAACGCCAGCGAGCGCGACGGCAGGCTCCGGTAGTCGGACTGGCCGGTGACGAACCCGACTTCGTCGCGGTGGCACAGGATGGCCGGGTCCCAGACTGCCCGCAGGGCGGTCAATCCCCCGGCGTGGTCGGCGTGCGCATGCGTCAGGAGGATGGTTTGCGGCCCACGGCCCCGCGTGGCGCGCGCCACCGCCGCCACCACCATGTCGGCCGCCTCGGGCGGCCCGCTGTCGACCAGCGTCCAGCGATCGCCGACACGGATCAGCCAGACGCAGACCGAGGCGGGGATCATCCCCGCCCAGCGCCAGGGGACTTCCAGGCGGCCGATGTGCACCGTGACGGGGACGAAGTCGGGCATGGCTAGGGCAGCGGGCCGGTGCCGTCCAGGCTGCGGATCAGGTTGGGCAGGGCCAGCAGGTCAGACGCCGTCGCCTCCGGCCGCACGCTGCCCTGGAGCCCGCGGTTTGCTGCCGTATCGGCGTCGCGCGTGAACCAGATCGATCGCAACCCGACGCCTTGGGCGCCCAGGATGTCTTCTCCCAGGGTGTCTCCAACCATGATCACTGCCTCGGGCGGCAGCTTCCAGGCCGAAAGCACGCGCTCGAAGAGGCTCGGATCTGGCTTGCGCACCCCTTCCGCCGCCGAGATCAGCTGCGGGTCGAACACCCCCTCCAGTCCGGCCAGCCTCAGCAAGCGCAGGACGTTCGCCACGTCGCTGGCGTTGGAGATCAGCCCCAGTCGGTAACCCCGGGCGCGCAGTTCGTCGAGCATTGGATGCAGCCCGGGCATCGGCTCCCAGCGCGCCTCGCTCACGGCGAACATCGCCTCCAGGGCCCGGGAGATCAGCGAATCCTCCGCTGCGCGAATCCCCATGCCTTCGAGCGTTTGGCGCAGCACCGCGTCTGAGGTCCGCTCCAGGTGATCCTGCTGTCGCGTTCGCTGGGACGATTCGACCTCAAGACGGAATGCGCCGCGGAAGGCCTCGAGGTCGATCGTCAGTCCATCGACGGCCAGCTGTCGCGCCAGGGCGTGCAGGCTCTCCTCGAAGACCGACGCCCAGTCGCCCTCGAAGTGGATCAGGGTCGATCCCAGGTCGAAGATCACACCAGCGATCACACGCCCCCTAGTAGCCGAGCTGTGGGTCGTACAGGTTCAGCAGAGGCTGATCCGAGAGGTAGCGGCGCAGGTTCTCGCCGAACAACTCCGTGGCCCGTTCGAAGTAATCGCCCGAGGAACCGGCGATGTGCGGCGAAAGCAGCACGTTGGGCATCTCCCACAGCGAGCTGCCGTCCGGCAGCGGCTCCACCGGGAACACATCCAGCATCGCGCCGGCGAGTTTCTTCTCCGACAGCGCATCGACCAGGGCGGCATGATCCACCAACCCGCCGCGCGACAGATCGACCAGGAAGGCGGTCGGTTTGAGCGCCTCGAACACGCGTCGGTCGATCATGCCGCGCGTCTCGGGCGTCAGCGGCGCGGCGATTACCAGAAAGTCACACAGCGCCGCCATCGACGCCACAGCCTGCGGCGGGTACAGGCGCTCGGCCAGGTCGGCGTTCGGGTCACCCAGCTCCTTCAGACGGTAGCCGCGATCGTCGAGTGAGCGAAGGTCGCGCTTGACCGCCAGGATCGTCGCCCCGAACGCCCGGCATAGGCGGGCGATCTCGCGCCCGGCGCTCCCGTAGCCGACGATTCCCACCGTCGCCCCGCGCAACTCGACCGGCCGGAAGCGCTCAAAACGGTCATCCGCCCAGCGCTTGGCCGTTTTGTCGGCCACCATGCGCGGCACCCGCCGGCCCAGCGCCAGGATGCCCATCAGCGCGTACTCTGCGAGCTGCGGCGCTGAAGCGCCGCTCAGCGACGTGACCAGCACATCGGTGTGCAGCAGCGGGTGATCGACGATCGCATCGACGCCCGACAGGTGGAACTGTACCCAGCGCAGGTTCGGGACGCTCGACGGTTCGGGCAGCGCGTGAAGCGTGTAGAGCACCTCCACGTCCGCCAAGAGGTCCCCCGGCAGGTCCTGCCCGCTCCGCGCCGGGTGCACTCGGATCTGCAGCCGGGGCGACAGCGCCCGCAGCCGCTCCACCAGGGGCTCGGGGAAGTTCAGCGTGATCAAGACAAGGATTTCGGACATCAGGTCGATTGTACAACAGCGAGCAGCAGGGCCAGGCCGGCCGCCAGGCTGGTCAACAAGAGAAGGAGCGCTACCGTCACGGCCAGCGGCCTCATCACCCGCCCCTCCTGTCCGATCATCCCCAGCGTGCTGACCGCCACGATCACCTTGGTGGGCGAGACCACCGAACCGAGAGCGCCACCCACGTTTTGCAGAGCCAGCACCAGCGGAAGATCGAGCCCAAGCAGATCGGCGGCCCTCGCCTGGAGGGCACCGAACATCAGGTTCGAACTCGTGTTGGACCCGGTGACGAAGGCGCCCAGCGCGCCAATCCACGGGGAGACGAGGGCGAAGCCACCGCCCGCAGATGCCGCCAGAGCCGCCGCCAGCGACTGGATCATCCCGGACTGCTCCATCACCGCCGCCATCGTGACCATGGCCAGCAGCCCCAGCGTCACCGGCAGCATTGTTCGGAGGGTCTCTGCCGCGATGCGCCGCAGCGACCCGGGGCCGAACGCACTCCCTTGCCATCGGTACAGCGCATAGGCCAGCAGCGCGGCGTAGGCCAACAAGGTTCCGGTATGCCCCAACGGATCGTAGTGGTAGGTCATGGCAGGCATGCTGAACCCGAGCAGCGTGGTGGTCGGGCCCAGCGAGACACTCACCGTCCAGCGGTGCAGAGCCTCCCGGAGCAGCGGCACAAACTGCACCAGCGAGATCAGTCCAACCAGTACGGCGTATCCCTGCAGGCCAAAACCGAGCCGTCGCAGCGACACGCCGCTTGAAAACCTGCGCCGCGCAGCGACGAGCCCAATGCCCATTCCCACCAGCGCGGCTCCGACCGAGGCGATCGGCCACAAGCCGAGGCGGGCCAGGCCATACAGGCACGCGCCCATCGCAGACCCCATCAACGCGATCACCAGACCGAGCCGCGCCGTCTCCCTCCAACCGGCGGCTGCCTGCGCGGCGCCGATCCCGCAGGCCAGGCACACGATCCCCAACGCCAGGGCCGAGGCGGGCGCAAGCAGCGCCGCCGGTTGCCCCGTCGCCGCCACCATCGCCTGAAACGCCGAGGCCAGCGACCCGAAGGTCACCGCCCACGCGTGACCAATCGACGGGACCAGCACGGCAGTCAGTGGGGGAAAACCGAGACCGGCGAGGATCGGTGCGGTCACGGCCACGGGGACGCCGAAACCGCCCACGCCTTGCAGGAAACTGGCGAACGCCCAGCCGATGACCAGGGCCTGCAGACCGCGTGTCGGCGTCAATACAGGCAGCGCCTCGCTCAAGGCGTCGATGGCCCCGGCTTCCGCCGTCACGCGGTAGAACACGTAGGCCCCCCAGACGATCGGCAGGACGTCGAGCGCCATCAGCACGCCACGGATCAGCGCCAGGCGCTGCACTGGCAGACCGGCACCAAACCACCCGCCCGCCACCACCAGGGCCGCGGCAAGCCCGGCCAACCCCGCTCGCGCGGCGGGCCAACGGACCACGGTCATGAGCAAGACGACGAGCAGGATCGGGGAGGCAGCCAGGAGCCACAGGACGGTCATGGGCGGCCGGGAGTATAGCATCGGCACAAGCGTAGGGCGGGCGTAGGGATTCCGTCAGGCAGCAGTCCAGCGGCTCCTGCCCCACCCGCCCTAGGATATCGGTGGAAGGGCGGAATCTCTTCTTCTCCTCCTTACACGAGAGCCGGGGTCGGCGTCCCCGGCTCTCACGATTCAGCCCCCCGCCTCTCCCTCCCCTGGAACTTCCAGGAGCCTCCCGGCGTCTCTCCATTCTGCGGACGATTGCGCGGGGTCTGGATCAACGGTTTCCCACCGCCGAGGTCCGTTTTATACTACCTGTCTGCCCTTGGCAGGCGGAATACGATCCGAAGGAGAGGCGACATGCGAAAGGCTCTTCCCATCCTGCTGCTCGCAGGGCTCGTGCTGGGAGCGTGCACTGGCACGACCCTGCAGCCGGAGCAGCGAACGATCACCGTCACCGGCACGGGGACGACCCGTGTCAGTCCGGACATCGCCGTGGTCAACCTGGGCGTCCAGACACAAGGAGCCGATGTCGGCGCGGCGGTTCAGGAGAACAACCGGCGCGCGCAGGCGGTGACGGATGCTCTGCTCGAACAGGGCGTCACCGCCGAAGACATGCGCACGGTCAACTTCTACGTCTCCAGCCAGCAGCTGTTCGACCCGATGGGGCTACCGACCGGCGAGACGAGCTACACGGTGGACAACACCATCCTGTTCACGCTGCGGGCGCCGGAGAAGCTGGGCGCTGTACTGCAGGTCGCCCTGCGCGCCGGCTCGAACAGCGTGCAGAGCGTGAGCTTCAGTGTGGCCGATCCGAGCGTTCCGATGGACGAGGCCCGCCAACTGGCCGTCGCCGACGCACAGCGCCAGGCTGAGCAGGTGGCTGCTGCGGCGGGCGCCTCGCTGGGCGATGTGCTGTCGATCGGCGAGGGCGGCAACGTCGTCCCGACCTACTACGAGGCGCCGGCCTTCGGCAAGGGTGGCGGGGGCGGCGGCGTCCCGGTCGAATCGGGCACGCTGGAATTCCCGGCCCAGATCACGCTGACCTACATCCTGAAATAGGCGACGGAAGAGAGACTGTCATGAACGCACGAAAAGCATTGATCCTGCTGACCCTCACCGGGCTGCTGCTCGCCGGCTGTGCCGGATCGGCCGCCCCTCAGGCCCGGCCGCAGATGACGGTGAGCGGCACCGGCATCGTCCGGCTCACGCCCGACATGGCCACCATCAACCTGGGGGTGGTAACCCAGGACACCGACGTCGCCCAGGCTGTGGCGGCCAACAACCTGACGGCACAGGCCATCACCGATGCGGTCAAGAAGCTTGGCGTGGCGCCGGAAGACGTGCGCACAGCCTACTTCAACGTCTCCCCGCAGCCCCAGTATGATCAGAGCGGCGTGCCGACCGGCCAGACGATCTACTGGGTGAACAACACGCTGGTCGTCACGCTGCGCCAGCTCGACCAGCTCGGCACATTGCTCCAGGCCACGGTCGACGCCGGAGCGAACAACATCAACGGCGTATCCTTCGACGTGGCGGACAAGGCGCAGGCCGAAGCCCAAGCCCGGCAGGCGGCGATGGAAGATGCCCAACAGCGTGCCACGCGACTGGCCGCGGCGGCCGGCGCCAGGCTCGGGGAGATCACCTCGATCTACACCGGCTCGTCGTCCTACGGCACGGTCAGTTACGTCGAAGCTGCCGTGGTGTCCACGGGCAGCAGCGGGGCGGTGCCGATCGCCCCGGGGACGTTCGACGTGCGTATCGACCTCACGGTGTCGTACGCGTTGAAGTAGTCCGATCAACTCCAGGCAGACTCCACCGGGCGCCGCATGCGGCGCCCGGTGCGTTTCCCTGGCCAGGGCGGGAAGCGTCAGTCTGTGCCGGATGCCTCGAGCGCCCGGCGCAGTTCCTCCGGCACACGGACGAGCCGCATGCTCGCGTACTGGACAAAGGCGCCGGTCTGCCGCGCTTCACACACGCGCCCGCCGTCGAGGGTGAATTCCGCCTGCAGGATCCAATGGGCGGCGTGCGCTTCCGCCACCCACATTTCCCCCACCGGCCGATCGCCGAGCTTGAGGGCGCGCCGGTAGCGGATCTCGGTCCCCAGCAGGACCGGGCCTACCCCTGTGGACTGCATCTTCTCGACGGGGTAGATCCCGCTCAGCATGTGGCCCCGCAAGTCCTCGAGCCAGCGGATGTAGACGATGTTGCTGACGATGCCGGCGAAGTCGATGTCGTACGTGTGCGCCTGGAAGGTCAGGCGGACCAGTAAGGGACGCGTCGTTCGACGGTGGGCTCATGCGTCCGGCCCGCGTACGGCGAAGTACAGTCCGCGCCCGGACGGCCCTTCTTCATCGCGGTGCGGGGTCAGGCCGGCCTGCTCGAATGCCCGCCGGTACTCGTGATCCTCGAACAGCCCCAGCTCGTGCCGTTCGGTGACGTGGCGCACGCCCGTCTCGTCTCCCACCAGGTAGTGGAACTCGAGCACCGACAGATTGCCGACCGCCGGCTCGCTCAAACTCATGCGGGCGACTTTCAGATCCTTCTCGTCGACCAGCAAGGCGTGCAGCATTCCGGGCTTCCATTGCGCTGGGGAGAACCACGGCTCGATCGCAAGCAGCCCGCCGGGGGTGACGTGCCGAGCCAGATTCGCCACGGCTTTCGTCAACTGCGGAACCGTCCGCACATAGCCGATCGAGCTGAACAGAGACACCACCACGTCGAAGCGTCGGCCCAGATCGAAGTCCAACATATCTCCCTGGTGGAAAGGGACGCCCGGCAGCTTGGCGCGGGCGACATCCAGCATCCCCAGATCGAGGTCCAGGCCTTCCACCTGGTACTGGGGCCGCAGGTGAACCAGGTGCGCGCCGGTGCCGCAGGCCACGTCGAGCATCGTCCCGGCGGGATGCCCGTGGTCAATCAGCAGGTAGCGCAGCCAGCCGGCCTCGGCGGCGTAGTCCTTGAAGGAGTAGATGGCGTCGTAGAAGCGCGCCAACTCGTGGAACATGCCGGCCTCCGGCCTAAAGCCAGCCTTTGCGCCGAATCCACAGCCACATGGCCACCGGCAGGCAGGCCACCACGCCCAGCACGATCCCAAACGGCAGCCAGTCGGTCCAGTCGGAGAGCGGCAGGCTGGGGCCGAAGAAGTTCATCCCGTAGAAACCGGTGACGAAGGTGATCGGTGCGAAGATCGCCGTGATCACCGTCAGCGTCTTCATGATGTCATTCATACGGTTGTTGATCACCGACAGGTAGGTATCCACCGCCCCGCTGGCCTGGTCGCGCATGCTCTCGTTGATGTCGTACAGGCGCACCATGTGGTCGTAGACGTCGCGGAAGTACACCCGGTCGCGCGGGTCGATCACGGCGTAGTCGTCGCGCGCCAGCCGGTTGAGCACCTCGCGCTGCGGAGCCAGGACGCGCCGCAGATTGAGGATCGCTCGCTTGAGAACAAAGATGCGCTCCATCGTCCCGCGGCGGGCGCCCTCGAAGATCTCGTCCTCCAGCCGGTCGAGCGCATCGTCCATGTCCTCGAAGACGTGCATGTAGCCGGCGGCCAGCTCGTCGGCGATCAGATACGTCAGGTGATCGGCGTCCGAGTCGACATGCCGTTGGTCCCGCTGGCAGCGGTCCCATACGCGGCTGACCGCTACTACCGGCTCGTCGTGGTGGCTCACCAGGTAGTGCTCGCCGAGGAAGAAGTCCAACTCGTGCGTATTCAGCGGGGTACCGTTCTTCAGGTCGATGTGCACGGCGTGCAGGGCGATGTACAGGTAGGTGCCCCAGTCGTCGACCTTGGGCACGTGCGTCTCGACCAACGCATCGTCGACCGCCAGGGGGTGGAAGCCGAAGATGTCGATCAGCAGCGGCTGGCAGACCTCCGGAGGCTCGCCTTCGAAGTCAACCCACAGCAGCCCCTTCGTATCGGCGAAGGCGGAAGGCAGTTCCGCCAGGGTCAGGTCGGTGCGCAACTGGCCGTCAGCCGAGCGGTGCAGGATGCGGATCATGCGCGTCTCTCCTCCAGATCTCCGGGACGATGACGAGTCTTAGCTGCCTTACGCTGACGATGGCTGCCCTTCGGCTCCGGCTTGCTCCTGCCTCCGGAAGAAGCGCCGCTTGGCCAGCTCGGCTGTGATGACGTAGCACAACACCAGCCCCAGCATCATCGCCAGAACCGGCGCAGGTACGGGCACAAACTCGAAGATGTGGGCAAGCGGAGTGTACGGCAGGAGCAGCGCCAGCAGACCGGCCACCGCCGTCAATACGAGCATCAACCTGCTCGGCCGGTTGCGCAGCAGACTCTCCCGGGTACGGAAGGCGAACACCACCAAGCTGGCCGAGAGCACCGATTCCACAAACCATGCACTTCGAAAGAGCTCGGGCCTGGCGCCGACGAGCAGCAGCCCGCCAAAGGCCAGATAGTCGAACACCGAACTGAGCGGGCCGAAGGTTAGCATGAAGCGCCGAATGAAGTTCACGTCCCAGCGATGGGGACGCTCGATCCAGGAACGATCGACGTTGTCGGTCGCAATGGCCATTTCCGGGAGGTCGGTCAGGAAGTTGATCAGCAGGATCTGCTTCGGCAGCATCGGCAGGAAGGGCAGGAAGAGCGACGCACCGGCGACGCTGAACATGTTGCCGAAATTGGCGCTGGTGGCCATGAAGACGTACTTGAGGGTGTTGGCGAAGGTCCGCCGGCCCTCCACGATTCCCTGGTGGAGCACAGCCAGGTCCTTGCGCAGCAACACGAACTCCGCTGCCTCCTTGGCGACGTCCACCGCCGACTCCACGGAAATCCCGACATCGGCGGCATGCAGCGCGCTGGCGTCATTGATCCCATCGCCCATGTAGCCGACCACGTGTCCGGATTTCTTGAGGGCCAGGATCAGAAGCTCTTTCTGATGGGGGGCCACTTCGGCGAAGATATCGGCCTGATCCGCCACCTGTCTGATGCCCTCATCCCCGGCCGCTTCGAGCTCCACTCCCGTCACCACGCGCACGGAGGTCATGCCAATGGCCTGCGCGGTGTGCAGGGACACCAGTCGGTTGTCGCCGGTGATGATCTTGAGCGTCACGCCCAGTGCCGCCAGATCCCGCACAGTCTCCATCGCATCAGCCTTCGGGGGATCCAGGAACAGCAGGAAGCCCTCAAAGGTCAGCCCGCTTTCATCGGCGCGCTGGTAAGCCGGCTGCACCTCGACCTCGCGTCCCGCCACGCCAAGCACCCGGTAGCCTTGCGCACTCCACGCTGCGTACAGGGCGTGCAGGTCGGCCCTACGAGACTCTTCCAGGGCGACCGCCTCCACTCCCTGGCGCATCCGATCACAGACTTGCAGCACGCTCTCCAACGCGCCCTTCACGATCAGCCTGCGCTGACCCGCTTCCTCGACCACAACGGCCAGGCGCTTGCGCAAGAAGTCATACGGGATCTCGTCGACCTTGCGTACCTTCTCGTCCAGCAGCCCTTTCTCCGTCGCTGCCGCGACCACAGCTTCGTCGAGCGGATTCGCCAGTCCCGTCTGGAGACGCGCGTTCAACCCGCCGGCCCGCAAGACAGCCTCCGAAGGCTGGCCGCCGGCATCCAGCGCCGCCTCCAACCGCACCGTTCCTTCGGTGAGTGTGCCGGTCTTGTCGGTGCACAACACGTCCATACTTCCGAAGTTCTCGATCGCCGCCAGCCGGCGCACGATCACTCCCTTCGCCGCCATGGCCTGCGAGCCTTTGGCCAGGTTGACATTGATGATGGCGGGCAACAGCTGGGGCGTCAGACCGACGGCCAGAGCAAGGGAGAAGAGCAGCGTCTCGAGAACCGGCTTGTGGAAGAAGACGTTGATGCCGAAGACCAGCAGAACGAGGACCAGCATGACTTCGCTCAGCAGGTATCCGAACCTGCGCAGCCCGCGCTCAAACTCCGTCTCCGGTGGCCGCAGCGACAGTCGGTGTGCGATCTGCCCGAACTCCGTGGCGCGGGCCGTATGCACAATCAAAACGCTTGCCGTCCCGCTGCGAACGTTCGTGCCGAAGAACACGACATTCAAGCGGTCGTTGAGCGACGCCGTGGCCTCCGCCACGCCGGGCGATCTTTCTACGGGGAGGCTTTCGCCCGTGAGCACTGCCTGATTCACAAAGAAGTCGTGGGCTTCCAGGATCACCCCATCGCCGGGAACGAGGCTTCCGGCCGAGAGGAGCGCCACATCGCCCGGGACGACGTCCGCGATCGGCACCGGCTGCGCCGCACCGTCGCGCAGCAGCCTGGCGTTGACCTGAACCTGGGCGCGCAAGCGTTCCGCCGCCTGGCCCGCGCTGAATTCCTGGTAGAAGCTCAGCGTGGCGCTGGCCACGACGATTCCCAGCACGATCAGGCTGTCCGGCCAGTCGCGGAGGAATGCCGACAGGATCGAGGCGAAGATCAGGATCAGGACGATCGGGCTCTTGAACTGGCCCAAGAAGAGCGCCAGGCCGGAGCCGCGGTGTCGGACCTCAAGCGTGTTGGGGCCATATTGTCCCAGCCGACGAGTGGCCTCGGCTTGTGTCAGGCCTTCCGGCCCGCTCGCCAGCGCACGCGAGATCTCGACCGCCGGACGGCTCCAATAGCTTTCAAGAGAGTCCATGGGGCCCTGTTCTAGTCGCCTCGTCGAGAATGTCAAACCCGCGGGTATCTTCCGCTGGATGGAAGGGAATGTCAATGCACCGGCGACGCCGTGCTGCATCGGAACCCCCTCGCGTCCGGCGCCCTGCAACTGGATGGGGACTACAATCTTGGCGGAGGAGCATCCTTGACTCGTCGCCGGGGCGCCTCGGAATGCAGCCGCCAGCCTCTGCCGCCTGTGACTCGCGGGGGCTCGCATCTCCGTCAAGGAACACTCCGGCCGCCTGCCGCCCCTGTCTCGCAGATCGTTCGCTCGGGACGGCCGGGCTGTGCGCCGCTGCCCGCTGACGCGTCGCCGTCCGCCTGTCCTCAAGGGTAGCCTGCATGCGTCGGCGATGGATTGTCTGGCTGCTGGTCCTGGCCTTTCTGGCATTGGTCTTCACCCACATGACCGAGGTGGAGCGCGTGGCCGCAACACTGCTCCATGGCCAGATCCAATGGATCCTCGCGGCCGCTCTGATCCAGGTTGTGTACTACATCGTCTACGCCTGGCTGTATGTCTCGGCCTTCCGCACGGTGGATGTCCCGGCTCGACTGGGCGCGGTTCTGCCTCTTGTGTTCACCTCCCTATTCGTGAACGTCGTTGCCCCCGCCGGAGGCGTGACCGGCGCTGCCGTGTTCGTGGACGATCTCACACGCCGCGGTCAGCCCGCGGCCCGTGCCGCCGCCGGGACGTTCCTGACCCTCCTGTGCGACTTTGCCGGCTTCCTGCTGGTCCTGCTTGCAGGCCTGACCTATCTGGTGGCCCGCCACGACCTCAAGCCTTACGAGCTGATCGCCACCGGGTTGCTGCTGGCGCTGGTCGGCGCACTCGCCGCGGCCCTGGTCTTGGCGATGACGAGGGTGGATCTGGTGCGCCGCCTGCTGCAGGGTCTGCAACGCATACTCAACCGTCTCGGGGCGAGCCTCCATCGTGGCGTCATTCTTCAGGACGACTGGGCCGCGCGCAACACCGGTGACCTGGAGCAGGCCGGAGCGGCCGTGAAAGCTCATCCCATCCGCCTGCTGAATACGCTGGGCGTCGCCCTCGGCGCGCACGGGTTGGATCTGCTCAGCCTGTGGATGCTTTTTCTCGCCTTCCGCCAGGAGATCAGCCTCGGAGGCCTCATCGCCGGCTTCGCCATCGGCGTGCTCTTCTGGATCGTCTCCATCACGCCACAGGGGATTGGTGTCGTCGAAGGGGCGATGGCGTTGGTGTTCATTAGCCTGGGAGTCCCCGCACCTCAGGCCACTGTGATCGCACTCGCCTTTCGTGCCCTCACGTTCTGGATCCCGCTGGGCATTGGCGCCCTCACCCTCCGGCGTTTCGCGCAAGGCCCGGCTCGATTGGCAGGGCACTCGGACGAATGGAAGGTCCACGCTCTCGCCCTGCTGGTAGCCGTAATGGGTGTGATCAATGTGATTTCAGCCGTCACGCCTTCCCTTCCCGCCCGCGTCGAACCGTTGCGCCGCCTTTTCCCCCTCGTCGTCCGGCACGGCAGTCATCTCGCCGCCGCCCTGGCCGGATTCGCGCTTCTACTGATCGCCGACGGGCTGTGGCGACGCAAGCGGCTCGCCTGGGGGCTGGCGATCGTGACCCTGCTGGTGTCGGCACTCACGCACATGATCAAGGGCCTCGATTACGAGGAAGCGACCCTGGCCCTGATCCTGGTCGTCCTGCTCCTGGCCTCCCGGCCTCTGTTCCATGCGCGCTCCGATTCGCCTTCCGTGTGGCGCGGGCTGGCCACGCTCCTGGCCGCCTTCGGTTTCACCCTCGTGTACGGCAGCGCCGGGTTCTATCTGCTGGATCACCATTTCCGAATCAACTATGCGTTGGGTCCCGCCGTGCGGCAGACCGTCGTCCTGTTCACCCAGTACTACGACCCGGGCCTCGAACCGACCACGGGCTTCTCGCGTTTCTTCGCCGACTCAATCTACCTGGTGGCCCTCGTCACGACCGGGTATTCGCTGGTGATGCTTCTAAGCCCGGTGCTCGTGCGTCGGCCCGCCTCCGCCGAGGCTCGCCTGCGGGCTGCCGGGATCGTCGAGGCTCATGGCCGTTCGTCGCTGGCGCGCATGACGCTCTTCGACGACAAGGCTTACTACTTCAGCCCCGGCGGGTCGATGGTTGCCTATGTGGCAAAGGGACGCGCCGCGCTGGCTTTGGGAGACCCGATCGGCCCGCCGGAGGACGTCGAAGCCGCCGTCGATGGGTTCCAGAGGCTGTGCTCGGGGAACGACTGGGTTCCAGTCTTCTATCAGGTGCTCCCCGATCACCTGGATGTCTACCAGCGGGCAGGGTTTGCGAGTTTGTGCGTCGGACAGGAAGCGACCATCGATCTTGCCGGTTTCAGCCTCGAAGGTCACGAACGCAAGGACTTCCGCTCCACGATGAACCGGCTTGCGCGGCTGGGCTACCGAGCGGACGTTCAGGCTCCTCCCGTGCCAGCCGCCCTCCTCGGCGAGCTCCGCCAAGTGAGCGACGAGTGGTTAACCCTGGTGCACGGGACAGAGAAGCGATTCTCCCTGGGCTGGTTCGACGACGGCTACCTACGCGACTCCCCGATCATGCTCGTCTCCTCGCCGGAGCGCAGGGTGAGCGCCTTCGCCAACATCGTTCCGGAGTACCGACTGAACGAAGCCGGTATCGACCTGATGCGCCATCGCCGCGACGCACCTCCGGGGACCATGGACTTCCTGTTTGTTTCGCTCATCGAGTGGGCCCGCACCCAGGGCTTCGACTCCTTCAATCTGGGCTTGAGCTCACTGGCCGGTGTGGGAGAGGAGTCTCACGATCCTGCGCTGGAGAAGGCGCTCCACTTCGTCTACGAGCATGTCAATTCCTTCTACAACTTCAAGGGGCTGCACGACTTCAAGGCCAAGTTCAACCCGCGCTGGTCCCCGCGCTACCTGATCTATCCTGGCGCGGCCAGCCTGCCTAGCCGTCCTCGCCGGGCTTGCCCGAGCCGATTCGGGCGGCGGGCTACTCGGTGGCATCCTCCGCCGCTGAGACTCCCCGACTGCTATAATCCCCGGCGCATGACCGCCCCCGAGACCGGAAGCCGGCGCATCGCTCGCGCTGCCAGCGTCGTGATGGTCGGGATGGCGCTCTCCAGCCTAACCGGCCTGGCGGCCACCATCCTGATCTCGCACGCCTTCGGCACCAGCTCGCTGCTGGACGCCTTCTCCGCCGCCAATCGCCTGACCGAGATCCTGTTCAACCTGATGGCTGGCGGGGCGCTCGCCTCCGCCTTCGTCCCGACCTTCACCGGATTCTTGGCGCGCGGCGACCGACCTGGCGGCTGGCGACTGGCATCGTCCATCGCCAATCTGATCTTCCTCGTGCTCGGCCTGGCCTCGCTCCTGGCAGCAGCCTTTGCGCCGTGGCTGGTGGAGCATGTCCTGGCGCCCGGGTTCCGAGACCCAGGTCAGATCCTGCTCACGGTCCGGCTGTTGCGCGTCATGCTCCTCTCCCCGGTGGTCTTCGCGCTGAGCGGCCTGCTGATGGGCATCCTGAACGCGCAGCAGCACTTCGCGCTGCCGGCTCTGGCGCCGGCATGCTACCGCCTGGGTCAGATCTTCGGGCTCGTGATCCTCGTCCCGCGTTGGGGCATCCTCGGCCTGGCGTGGGGCGTGGTGTTGGGCTCGGTCCTGCATCTGGCCGTCCAGCTTCCGGCGCTGGCGCGCTTCCCGGCGCGCTATCGGCTCACGCTCGGCCTGCGGGACGCCTCCACCCGGCTCGTCGGCGCGTTGATGCTGCCACGGCTGGTGGGCGTCGGCGTCGTGCAGCTCAACTTCCTGGTCAACACCATCCTGGCCTCCGGGATGCCCGAGGGGAGTCTGGCGGCGATCACCATCGCCTTCGCGCTGATGATCATGCCGCAGGCGGTCCTGGCGCAGTCCACCGGCATCGCCGCGCTGCCGACCTTCTCGGCCCAGGTGGCGCGCGGTGAGGGGAGCGCCTTCCGCACTGCGGTTGCGGACACATTACGGGGTCTGGTCTTCCTCTCGCTGCCGGCCAGCCTCGGCCTGGTTCTGCTGCGCAAGCCGATCGTCGCACTGCTCCTCGAGCGCGGCGCGTTCACGGCCGAGTCGACGCAGATGGTCGCCTGGGCGCTGTTGTGGTACGCCGCCGGGCTGGTGGGTCACTCACTCTTGGAGATCGCCGCCCGGGCGTTCTACGCGCTGCAGGACACGCGCACGCCGGTGGTCGTCGGCGCGGGTGCGATGGCCCTGAACGTCGGCCTGAGCCTCGGCCTGGCGTGGGCGTTCTCGCGCTGGGGATGGATGCCTCACGGCGGGCTGGCGCTGGCAAACTCGCTGGCGACGGCCCTCGAATGCTTCTTGCTTCTTGTGCTCTTGCGGCGGCGGACGGGAGGGTTGGAGGCTGCGCGCCTGCGACCTGGCCTGCGGGCCACGCTCGGCGCCACGTTCGCCATGGGTCTGAGCCTCTGGGGTTGGCTGCGGTTGACCGCCGGGCTTTCGCCCTGGGTCAGCGGAGGGGGAGGCGTGCTGCTGGGCGCCGGTGTGTACCTGCTTGCGGCCTGGGCGCTGGGTGCGCCCGAGGCCCGACAGCTGGTCCTCGCCGCCCGCCGCCGATGGAAGCGGGCGAGCTAGCCGCGCATCACCAGCACCGTAATCGTCGACGCCACCAGCCCGAGGATCAGCCCGACGAACGCCTCCGCCGGCGAGTGCCCCAGCACTTCGGCCAGCTTCTCCTGCTTCAGCGGATGCCCTTCCATCAAGTCCTGGACCATGGCGTTGATCATCTCCGCGTGCAGCCCTGCCTGACGGCGGATCCCGGTGGCGTCGTACATCACGACCATGGCCAACGCCACGGCGATGGCGAACGCCGGCGAGTCGAAACCCTGCACCATCCCCGTCCCGTGCGCGATGGCCGTCACCAGAGTCGTGTGCGACGATGGCATCCCGCCGGTGGACAGGAGCAGGGACCAGTTCCATCGGCGGAAGCGGACATACTCGATCGGCAGCTTGGCGCCTTGCGCCAACGACCAGGCGATCAGGGCGCCGATCAGGACCGGATTGCGAAAAATGCCGGTGAGATCCATTTAGTCCTCTTCTTCGAGATCGACGGCGCGCGTGCCTCCGCCGGCGGCGGAGGTCAGCTGCTGAAGTCTGAGCTCGGCGACCTCCAGCAACTCGGTGCAGCGAGCGGCCAGGAGCTGCCCGCGTTCGAACAGTGCCAGGGCCTCCTCCAGCGGCAGGTTCCCCGCCTCCAGCTGACCCACGGTCGCTTCCAGTTCCTGGAAGGCCTGTTCATATGTCAGGCCCGCAGGCGCCTTTACCGCGCGTTTGGCCATGCTCGCATCCTTTCGTGGGAGGCCGCTCCCGCCCTCGACCTCACTCGGCCCGGGCCGGGAAGGTGCCATCGGCCACGCGCACTTCGAGCGCCGTCCCGGGCGGCACCAGCTTTCGCGAGCGGACCACCTGCCCACCGTCTTTCAACCTGACGACCGCGTAGCCGCGCTCAAGGACGGCGGACGGCCCGACGGCGCGCAGCGTCTGCGCCATCCCGCCGACGGCTGCACGTCGGAGCCGGACGCTGGCCCCGATCGCCGCCAGCGCGCGGGCGCCCAAGTCGTCCAGCCGTTGACGCGCGCCGGCGACTTGAGCGCGCGGGGATGCGAGCCGGAGCTTGAACCGACGTTCGTCCAGCGCCCAACGTTGCGAGCGCAGCCGTTCGGCCAGCGCCTCCGCCAGGCGCGCCCGGGCCAAGCGCACATCCTCGGACAACACAATGACGTCCGGGGTGACGATCTCGGCCGCGGCCGAAGGCGTCGGCGCGCGCCGGTCGGCGACGAAGTCGGCGATGGTGAAGTCGGTCTCATGACCTACGCCGCTCACCACCGGCGCTTCCGAGGCGGCGATCGCACGTGCTACGCCCTCGTCGTTGAACGCTGCCAGGTCCTCGATCGATCCCCCACCCCGCACCAGCAGAATCACGTCCGGGTGCACGTGGCGGTTGAGCGCCTGCAGCGCGGCAATGATCCCGGTCGGCGCCTCGTCGCCCTGGACGGGCGTCGGCGCCAGCGTCACCTCCGCCAGGGGGAACCGGCGGCGAAAGACGTGGATGACATCCCGCAGCGCCGCGCCGCTGGGCGAAGTCACCAGCCCGATGCGAGCCGGCCAGGCCGGCAGCGGCCGCTTACGCTCGGCGGCGAACAGGCCCTCAGCTTCCAGCTGTGCCTTCAGGCGCAGGAACCGCTGGAAGAGCAGTCCCTCCCCGGCCGGACGAAGCGTGTCGGCGTACAACTGGTACTGTCCGGCCGTTTCATACACGCTCACCCGCCCGTGCACCTCCACGGCTTCGCCTTCCCGTGGCGGGGTCAGGAGGCGGGCGGCATCCGGGCGCCACATCACGCAGCGCAGGGATGCCTGGGCGTCCTTGAGGGTGAAGTACAGATGACCGGAGGCCGGGCGAGACACGTTGGAGGCCTCGCCGCTGACCCACACGTCCTGCAGACGATAATCAGTATCCAGCAGCTCGCGGACGCGCCGGGTCAGATCGGAAACGCTCAACACGGGAGAGGTCAGGCCGAAGAGGGTCAGCTGGGCCATCGCCGCGAAGCATACCGTCCGGCCCAGCGACTGTCAACCGGCGGGTATAATCGCGGCGGTTTGGCGTCTGCACCCTCAAGTGCCAGGCGCCCAGGGTGGGAGGCAGACATGGACGAGACGCTCGAGACCCGGGTGGGACAGGCGCTCCGTGCCCGCGGCTGGACTGTAGCGCTGGGCGAGTCCTGCACCGGGGGCCTGGTCGGCCATCGTCTAACGCAGGTCCCGGGTTCGTCCGAGTACTTCCTGGGGGGTGTCGTCGCCTATGCATACGACGCCAAGGAGCGCCTGCTGGGTGTGCGGCACCAAACGCTGTATGACCATGGGGCGGTCAGTGGGGAGACGGCGGCCGAGATGGCGCATGGCGCCCGGGTCGCCTTCGGCGCCGATCTGGGTGTGGCGGTGACCGGCATCGCCGGGCCGGGCGGCGGCATGCCCGACAAACCGGTGGGGCTGACGTGGATCGCCGCCAGCACCCGCAGCGGCGACCTGGCCGAGCATCATCAGTGGAAGGGAGACCGAACGACCATCAAGGCGAGCGCCGCCGACGCGGCGCTTGAGCTGATCCTACGCGTGCTCGCAGACCAACCTTAGGCGAACCCAAGTCGAGGCGCGGCCGGGTGTCCGGCCCCCTCCCCCGTCGGCGGAGGGCGGGGGTGAGGCGCAGAATGACTCGCCGGCACTCGCAGTCCTCGGGATCTCGCACGTCTGGTCTCATTCGAGGATCGGACCTTGAAGTCCCGCTGCCGGATTCGATTCCCAATCCATGACCGCATCGCTCATCCCTTCACGGCAGGGAACCCATGGCCCCAAGTGCGAGGGGTTTGTCGCCCCCTCACCCCAACCCTCTTGTCCCCCAACTCGGACCACCTTCGGCCCTACGGGAGAGGGAGGGAGCGTTACGCGACGAGGCGGCCTTGACGGCCGCCTCGCTCGATGTACGCAGAGGTTGCCCCGCTATCCGAGGTAGTCGCGCAGCTGACGCGCCCGCCGCGGGTGCCGCAGCCGGCGAAGCGCCTTGCCCTCGATCTGGCGGATGCGCTCACGGGTGAGCCCGAACTTCTGGCCGACCTCCTCGAGGGTATACGACCGGCCGTTGTGCAGCCCGAAGCGCAAACGCAGGATGCGCGCCTCGCGCGGGCTGAGGGTGGCGAGCACGTCTTCGATCTTCTCGCGCAGCAGGTTCTGGTAGGCCGACTGCGTCGGGGTGGGGGTGGTTTCGTCCTCGACGAACGCCCCCAGCTCCGAGTCCTCTTCCTCGCCCACCGGCGTCTCGAGCGACAGCGGTCGCCACGACACGCGCATCATCCACTGCACCTTGCGCGAGTCGACCTCCATCTCGTCGGCGATCTCCTCCGGCGTGGCCTTGCGGCCCTGGCTCTGTTCCAGCTCGCGGGCGACCTTGTACAGCCGACGGATGCGGTCGGACATGTGTACCGGGACCCGGATCGTTCGCCCCTGGTCGGCAATGGCGCGGGTGATCGTCTGGCGGATCCACCAGGTGGCGTAGGTGCTGAAGCGGAAGCCACGGTGGTAGTCGAACTTCTCGACCGCCTTCATCAACCCCAGGTTGCCCTCCTGGATCAGGTCCAGGAACGGGACGCCCCGGCCCATATACTTCTTGGCGATACTGACCACCAGACGCGTGTTGGCCTTGATCAGGTGATCGCGGGCGCTGCGGGCGTCCTGGATCTGGCCCTGCAGCTCGGCGCGCTTCTTGGGCGGGCAGTTGCCGTTCATGCGCGCCAGCTTGACCTCGGCGGCGTGGCCGCGCTCGATGCGCGTCGCCAGATCGACCTCTTCTTCCGTGGTCAGCAGCGGGACACGCGCCATCTCCTTCAGGTACAGCCCGACGGTGTCGTCGGATGAGATGGCGCTCAGGTCGAAGGCATCCGGCCCTTCGGGGTGCCGGGCTTCGGGTTGAAGGTGGGCCGGGATCTGCAGGGGGTCGTCGTAGACTTCGATGCCGGCGCCGCGAAAGAAGGCCAGCATGCGCTCGAGGCGCTCGGCGGCGTCCTCGACATCAGGGAAGACCGTCACGATGTCTTCGGTCGTGATGTAGCCCTGATAGTCGCCCTTTTCAAGCAGAGCGGCAAAGGCCTCCCGCTTCTGCCAGCGTTCCTTGGCAACGCCCATCCAGCCCTCCTGGTGGCGCCGCAGAAGGTGATCCTGCGGCAGGGTGGTGGTGCGCCGTCCGGCCGGATCAGTCCTGGGACAACAAGGACTGCAGGCCCGCCAGACGCGGGTCAATCTCGGACACCGGGTGACTGCACGTGCTCTCGTTGAGGTTGTTCCCGCATTCCGGGCACAATCCCTTGCAGTCGGGCCGGCACACCGGCTGCAGGGGAAGATCCAGCAGGAAGTACTCCCGCAGGAGCGGGCTCAGATCTAGAATTGCCGTCTCCGGGATGGCCAGCAGGGGTTCGCTGGTGCCGCCCGGCGGGTGGACGAACAGGTCGTTGACCCGGGCGCTGATCTCTTGATCGAACGGGGCCAGACAGCGCACGCATTCCAGCGGCGTGGTCGCTTGAAGGCTCCCCAGCCCATACAACCCCTGCGCCGTCCGCGTCAGGCGCAGCTCGCCTTGCACATGCGAAACGTCCAGGTCTTCACTTACCTGGACGGTGGGTAGATCGAAGTCGAATGTGCGGCTGTACCCGACGCTCTCGTGCAGAAGGAAACCAACATTGAGTCGCAACGGGTGCCGGTTGTTCAGGTTCACACCGCCACCTGGCAATCCAGTTTCCAGCAAAGCCATTGGAGTATAACATAGATAGAATCGACCGTCAAGTTGGGCCGTCAGATGTTGACATAACCATCCGGTGCAATCGACGACCCCCAACATCTGTGTGGATGGCACCTGCCTTGCCCAAACATATGGGGTTCAGGTCCTGTTCGAGTAGCCATCGATGGTAGACCAGCGAGGTGCTCCTGATCGCCACGGCCAACGCCGGCAAGCTCCGGGAAATGCGTGCATTGCTCGACCCTACCGGGCTGGCGCTGAAATCACTCGCAGATCTGAGAATATTGCAGGAGGTCGAGGAAGGCTCCGACTACGCCGAGAACGCCCGGCGCAAGGCGGCGACCTTCGCCGTCCGCACCGGCTTCTGGACCATCGCCGACGACAGTGGGCTCGAGGTCGACGCCTTGGGTGGCGCGCCCGGGCCGCACTCCGCCCGGCTCGCCGGGCCGCAGGCTTCCGATGCCGATCGGCGCCGCCTGCTCCTCGAGCTGCTTCAGCCCTTCCCCCGCCCGTGGATTGCCCGCTTTCGCTGCACGATGGCCCTGGCCGGTCCCGAGGGCAGCCTCGACTTGGCCGAAGGCGTATGTGAAGGGGAGATCGTCCCGGCGGAGCGCGGCTCTGGAGGGTTCGGCTACGACCCGCTCTTCCTGGTCGCCGGCCGGACCCAGACCATGGCCGAACTACTCGAGGTGGAGAAGAACTTGATCAGCCACCGGGCTCGTGCCGTCCAGGCACTTCTCCCCATCCTCCGTCTGCGCCTGGGATTGGAGCCCCCATCAGGGGTTTCCTAGGGGCCGCCGAAGGCCTGCTCGCGTCCCTCCGCACCTGGGATGCCTCTCCCCGAACGCCTCGAAGCTGGTCCTGCAAGACACCGGACTCGGACAATCCTCGCCAGCAAGTGCGCACACCGCTGTCCTTCTTGCGGCGTTGCCAGGCGGACCAGTCTCCAGGCCGTGTGTCCGGGCCCGCGGTCCCCACAAACCTACAGGCAAAGTCCTCCGGTCCATTCCTCACTCTGACTCGAGTTGTCACGGGCCCCAAGACTCCGACCCGTGGCTCTAGGAGGCCGGCGCCGTTCCATGGGAAGCCGCCGCGTCTGCCATGCTTGCCAAGCGCACCTCGCGCCGTGGGGTCCCGATGCGCAGCCCGGCCTGGGGAAGCCGGCGCATGATCTCGCGCCGCACCTGGCCTTCCACCCGGCTCTGACGGAAGAAGTGCTCGAGCTCAATGTCGTCCACATAGAAGAACAGCGCGTAGTGCTGGACGCCGTCGCTCACCCCGCGAAAGCTCGCTGCAGAGTGCTTCCAGCCCGGCGCCGGCTGCTTGAATTCTTCGGGGATCCAGCCTGCCAGTTCAAAGAGTGCGTCGTCCAGGCGCTGATCCAGGCTATCGGCACGCGCTAAACGCCGGCGCATACCGTCCACGCGACGCAGCAGCGCCAGCACTCGCCCCGCCCAGCGCGCCCGAAGCCGGCTGGCGTCATCGCCATCCTGCAAGTCCGGATCACCAGCCCACAGCCCAACCCACGACCAGGTTTGCGCGGCGAGCGAATCCGGCGGCAGCTCACGCACGCAGGCAACGATGAAATCTTCCAGGCCGCCGCGATGGGCGTCCAGCCGGCGGTCGACCCGGTCGATCGATCCCAACGACGACGCCAGGGAACCGAACCGGCTGACCAGCTCGTCGCGTTCCTCGCGCCGCAGCCCCCCCCGCTCCAGCTCGCGCACCCGGGAAGCGAAGTCCCGCAGCGACCGCGCACTGGCGTGTACGGCGCGATTGACCTCCGCTTCGGCGTGCAGCCGCCTCACGCCGTAGGCGCGCTTGTCGGCCGGCAACACTTCGAACCGCTCGATCATCTGCAGTTTGCGCTCGATGTCCCCGACCAGATCGGGATGCCCGTCGAGTACATCCAGCAGGAGCTGCCGCGCCTGTTCGACGTCCTCGTCCCCGTGCAGGTCGACGGTCACCGTGGATACCAGTTCGGGCGTCGGCTGCATCAGGTTGATCAGGCGCTCATTGGCCAGCTTGCTGTTGGGCATGTAGATCAGCGCGTGGGCATAGATGTCGTACAGCTGCGTGACGCGCACGCCAATGCGCACCACCTGACAGACCTTCTCATCCTCCAGCATCACCAGGTCGCCGTACTTGAACGGCGTGTCCACCAGCAGCGACAGCCCGCCGAAGACGTTCGACAGGATGTCCTGCAGGGCGAACGCCAGGATGAAGGCCGCGCCGCCGATGGCGACGAGCAGCGCGTCGAGACGCACCCCCAGGTGCTGCAGGATGATCGTGCCGCCGATCAGCGCGAAGGCCAGGGGGGCGAACTGGTTGACGATCGGGAGCAAGACATCATCGACCCGCGTTTCGCTGCGCCGGGCAAACTCCTGCCCGTAGTGCAGGACGACCTCCTTGACCAGCCGCCAGGCCCAGTAGGTGACGACGGCGATCACGACGGCGGTCGTCCAGCGCCGGAGGGTGTCGGTCAGCGCGTCGTGCAGGCCCAGGTGGTCGAGCGAATTGACCATCCCGAGCAGTACCAGGACAAGCACCAACGGCCGCCGGCTGACGTCGACCACGACGTCTTCCCAGTCACTTTCGGTCCGCAAGGCCACCACCTTGAGGATCCCGAATACGATGAACTGCACTACCAGCGCCACCACGAGCCAGAAGAGCAGCGTCCCCAGTGCAGACCCCCACGGACCCGCCAGCGGCAGCAGCGCCGGTGGCAACGGTACTTCCCAGATCCAGATCTGAATCATGTTCGCCTCTCGCTGTGACCGGGCAAATACGTCATTGCCGGTCATTGTAGTCCATATTGACCAGGCTTAGGTGCGATCGCGCCAGACGGACCCGAGGCCGGGGGAGTGAGCTTCGATGGAAGGGTTAGAGCAGGTGGCTTGGGAATGTGGCGGCGAGCCACATTTGCAGCGCGGCCTCGACCGCCGCCGGCTGTTCGAGCATCACCATATGGCCGGCGGTCGGAATGACCTCGAGCCGCGCACGCGGCAGGTGCTCGGACAGGAAGCGGGCGTACTTGACCGGCGTCATGTGGTCATCCTCGCCGACGATGACGAGCGCCGGCCGGTCGATGGCGCCCAGCCGGTCCATCACATCGAAGCCATCGCAGGCCAGGAAATCGCCGAGCAGGACGGAGGCATTGGTGGCCGCCAGACCACGGGCCGCCAACTGCCGAAGGCGAGGGGAGGCATCCGGCGAGTACCACCACGAGACAAGCGTGGCGAGCGTCTCGACCGGGACGCCTCCGGCGCGCGCCGCCTCCAGCAACAGCGGGTGGACGCGCGAACGCGCCCCGGTCCCGACCAGCACCAGGCCGGCAACGCGCCCCGGAGCATCCAGCGCCAGCGACAGGGCGAGCGCTCCGCCCATCGAATGCCCCATGATCACAGCCGGCGGGAGTGCGAGCGCCTGCATCCATGCTTCCATCGCCTGCCGATAGCCGGCGATCGTCGCCTGTCCCGCGCCTGGCGCCTCACCGTGCCCGGGCAGATCGACCGCATACACGTCGGTATCGGACAGCCGCCGGAGCGTCGGTGGCCAGTGCAGGCGTGTGCCGCCGGCGCCATGAATCAGAACCAGCGGCGGACGCCCCGCCTCCGAGGTCCCGCCAGGATGGAGCTTGTAGCCTACGCCGGCAGCGTCAGGCACGCATCACTCACGCGACGCCAACCAGCGCTCCAGGCTGATGGCCGCCGCGCACCCCTGCCCCACCGACGTAGCGACCTGCCGGTAGACCGGATCCTGGATCTCCCCGGCCGCAAACACCCCGGGCACGTTCGTCATCATCAGCTTGTCGGCGATCAGGTAGCCGTGATCGTCCATCGTCAGCTGGGCCTTGAACAGATCGGAGTTCGGGTAGTGGCCGATAAAGATGAACACGCCGTCGGTCTCCAGCTCGGCCTGCTCGCCGGACTTGAGATTCTTGATGCGCACGCCCTCCACCTTGGCGTCGCCGCGCACTTCTTCCACCACGCTGTCCCAGATGTAGCCGACCTTCTCATTGGCCGCCGCGCGCTTCTTGAGCGTCTCACCGGCGCGCAGCTCGCTGCGGCGGTGGATCAGCCGCACTCGCGTGGCGAATTTGGTCAGGAACAGCCCCTCTTCCAGCGCGCTGTCGCCGCCGCCGACCACGACGACGTCCTTGCCGCGGAAGAAGAAGCCGTCGCAGGTGGCACAGAACGACACCCCGCGACCGATGAGCTGATCCTCGCCAGGAACGCCGAGCCGGCGCGGCGACGAACCGGAGGCGATGATCACGCCTTCGGCCTCGAAGCTTTCGCCGTGGGTCTTCAGGTGAAACGGAGGCCCGCCGAGGAAATCAGCCTCGGTCACCTCGTCGATCAGCATCCGGGCCCCGAAGCGCTCCGCCTGCTTCTGCATCTCCTCGACCAGGGCCGGTCCCGTCGTCCCGTTAGGGAAACCGGGATAGTTCTCCACCTCGCTCGTGATCGAAACCTGCCCGCCGAGCTGATTGCCGGAGATGACCAGCGGCCGCAGATCGGCGCGCGCGGCGTACAGCGCCGCCGTCAACCCCGCCGGCCCCGAGCCGATGATGATGACCTTCTCTTTCGTCATGCCCGTCTCTCCGTTCGAGGATCGATGAAGCGCGTCAGAGGGCCCACCGTCTGGCGCAGCCACCACAGGGGCGCCCGCGTGCGGATCTGCCCGGCGGCGTCGACCAGCGGCCTGCGGCACGGGTCGTCGGCATCGCCGGGGCGGCATCCGATGCGCTCGACGCCGCACCGCGGGCAAGTGCCAGCCCCGGGCTGCGAATCCAGACACCGTGGGCACAGGAATACTTCCATATCGTATGGTCCCGTCATGTCGTCCCCTCCACCCGCGTGGCGATTGTAAGGCAGGCGTGCAGGTGGGGCAATGGAATCGTTCGGCGGGCTCTCCACGCTCTCCTGCGCCAGCCATCCCATCGCCCACCCGGCGGCCAGCCCGGCCACCGTCCATGCGCGCCAAACCGAGAGCGCCGCGGCAAGATCGGCGGCTGTAAAATCCGGCTGCGGGTGCGCGTGCAGCCCGGTCTTGATCAGGATCAGGAGCGCCGCGCTCGGCCCGACAGCCGCTCCGGCGAGCAGGCCGGCCAATGCCCCAGCCGAGCGCCGGCCCAGACGCCGCACGGGCGCGCGCTGCAGCCTGGACCACCCCGTCAGTCCCGCCGCCAGACATAAGCCGGCGGCCAACAGCACAACCGCGGTCAGGCCGCGGTCCTCATAGGCGAACCAGGCCGCGCAACCCAATCCGCTCAGGCCCCAGGCAAAGCGCATCCCCCGGCGCAGCCAAGGGACTTGCGGGGAAACGATGTCAGTGGTCACGGGCGGGGGATTCCCAATTCTGTCCTGGAGCGCGAACCGCACTCCCCGCGGTATCACCGGGGACGCGGCGATCAGCGCTCGGCAGCCGCTGCTTTGTCCGCGGTGCTATGGACCGGCGACGGACGTACAGGCAGCGTGAGGGTGACCAGCGTACCGCGCCCTTCGGCCGATTCCACCCGCAGGCTTCCGCCCACCAGTTCCGCACGCTCGCGCATGTTCACCATACCCAGGCTGCCGCGCTGCGCGTAGGTGGCGTCGACCGCACCGACGTTAAACCCCACACCGTCGTCGCGCACCTCGAGGATCATGCACACCGCCCCGTCGGTCGAGCCGGATCCAGATGTGCGCTGCAGCAGCATGCTTGCGGGCATTGTTGAGCGCCTCCTCGGCAATGTAGAAGGCCACGCCCTGCAGCGACGGGTCGACCCCATCGGCTGACTCGGGTGCTGCCTCGAGGACGACATTGGCGCCGTGCGTGTCGTGCACTTTGTCCGCCAGCTGCGCCAGGGCGGCCACCAACCCGTGCGACTCGAGGATCAGCGGCCGCAGCGTGAACAGCATCTGGCGAATATCCTTGGTCGTCTGGCGCGCCATCTCCTCCAGGCGCAGGAGCTCCTCCGCCGCGCCCTTGCGGTCGCGCTGCATCAGCCGCCGGGCGAAATTGGCGCGCATGGCGATGCTGGCCATGACCTGGGTCGGGCCGTCGTGCAGGTCGCGCGCCATACGCTTGCGTGCCTCCTCCTCCAGGTCGGTCAGCCGCTCCTTCTCCGCCGCCAGGTCGCGGCAGCGCAGGGCCGTCCGCAGCACCGCCTCGAGCTGCAGGCCGACGGCCTGCAGCACGGCGGCGCGTTCATCATCGAAGAAGGCCGGGCGTGGATGCCCGAAGAGCATGGCCCCTCTGCCCTGCGGCGCGTTGAGGGGAATGGCCAGCGCCGAGCCACAGCCTCGCAGGCTTTCGAGGCGGTCGACATCGTCATCGGAGCGCGCCTTGCGCAGCGCAAGGCGTGCCGGCCCGCGCAATACGTCCGCCAGGATGCCCGCTTCGGGATTCAGCACCGCCCGGCGATCGGCCAGGCTGAGTCGTCGCGCCGCGGCGACCTGCAGCCCAGCGGCGCCGGGCAGCAAGACGGCGCTCACCAGCCGCTCGCCCGCCGACTCCGCCCTCAGCGCCTGGGCGCAGACGTCCAGGGCACGATCGAGGATCGCCCCGGGCTCAGACTGCCCGCTCAGGTTGGCGATCGAGCGCAACACCTCGGCCATGCGCCGCGCGGCATCGCGCTCCGTGGCCGCCCACGACGGTGTGCCGTCGTACGGAAGCCGCGATTCCACCCAGCCCACGAGCTCGTTCATGATCAGCGCGGACAGCAGGACCGCCAGCGAGGTCAGCCCGATCGCCGCCGCGCCGCCCGGGACATTTGGATTCGCGGCGAAGGCGGCTACGCCCCCGGCGGCCGCGCTCGACAGCGCCGTCCACCCCCCTGCGCGCCGGCCCAGCGCGCTGGTTGCCGTCAGGCCAGGCACCAACAGCGCACTCCACAACAGGCTGAACAGCCCGCCGGAAAGGCCGACGATCACCGCCGCTAACAGCAGGTCGAGACCCAGCAACACGGCCAACCGCGCCCGCGGCAGCCCGCGCCGGAGCCAGGTCCAGTTGACGACCAGGACGACCACCGCCCACAGGATCAGCGCCACGGCCAACGCCGGATCCATGCGCGAGCCGATGCCGGCCATCACCGGCACAGCCGCCACCCACAGGCTGCGTACCAGCACAGCCACCGGTCGGAAGGTGATCCCGCGGACTTCGTGGTCGGTCCCCGAGCTCATCGACCTCTCCAACGGCTTCGAAAATTCTTCCGACGTCCGAAGTCGCTCCGGGTTCCTATCAAAAGGAGGGATACACGGCGCGCATCAAGTCCAGGGTTCCCTGGTCGGGCGCCAGGAGCCATAAGACCTGACGGCCGGCCAGATACACGCACGCGGTCTGCTGGTTGACCTGCCAACAGGTTCCCGTGGCAGTGCTCAGCTTCGCTTCGCGGAATCGCGCCCCGAGGTATTCGATCAACGCCCGCTGGAACTGGCCGGCGTCCTCCGCTGAGTCCCATCCCCAGACCGCCGCCAGCGCCGTCCGTTCTGCCTCATCCTGGAAGTAGACCTGGTAGCGATCGCCGCCCCAGCCGCGCGCCGCCGATTGCGCCACGGAATCCTCCAGGGCGGCTTCCGCGTCGGCCCCATAACCGAGGAGCAGGTACGTCGTCCACTCGCCCAGCGTGTCCTCGGCCAGCTTCCGCCATCCCTCCCCCAGTGCCTGGTCCAGCGCCGGCGCGGCGATCTGCTGTGGCTTCTCCCCGGCGCGGTATTTCTCGGGATGCAGGATGTGCTCGGTGCTCTCCGGCCAGCGCGCGTAGGCCTTGTTGACCTCCGCCCAGTTTCCGCGATCGTGCAGGCTCAGCACGAAGTCGAGCCCCTGCACGTAAGGGAATTCGCTATCCAGCCGGGCATACGCCGGCGGGAATTGCTCGGGCAGCGTGGTCTGCGGCGGGACGTAGTTCTGAATGTCCTGGTAGTCACTCGGACTGGCATACTGGCGCCACCACAGGCCCATCACGAGCGTGGCGTCCCCTTCCACCAGCGCTTGGATCGCCTGGCAGCGGTCGGCGTTGCTCAGGCACTCCGGATACACACCCTGTGCGCCGATATCGTAGTGTTGGTCAACCAGCGCGTGGGCGTATTCGTGAGAGTAAATGAAATGCTCGACACCGCCGAAGTGGCTTCCGATGACGTACAGCTCCTTCGACCAGGGGAAGTAGAAGCCTCCCAGGCTGTCGGTCAGCCCGTTGAGTGCGTTGGTGTACATGTCGTACGTCGACTTGATCAACCCCAGCGCGCTCAGTACCCGCGCCTGATCGTCGATCGCTTCCCGCGACCCACCGTTGGCCAGGAAGTTCCCCTCCAGGATCGGTCGCACGGCGGAGCGCGACACCACGTAGTGCGTCACCGGACCTTGCGATTCGAGTCCACGGATGTCCGAGACCTCGGTCTCGATCCTCTGCATCAACGCCGCCATGGTCGGCTCGGGCGGAACGAGCGTCGGCGACGGCGTTAGCGTTGGCGTGGGGGTTGCACTGGGTACCGGCGTGGCCGTTGCGGTGAGCGTTGGCGTCCACGAGGGCGGCAGGGGCTGTCCACCAAGAGGCGTGCCTCCGCCGGCCGGCCCGGCGGGTGGGGGCTGGAGCGTTTGCAGGAAGGAAAACCCGACGAAGCCCACTACTCCCAGCGCGGCGAGGGCGAAGAGGACGAGCAACGCCATCCACAGGCCGCGTGCGCCGCGACGAGGTTTGGCCGGCGGCGAGGCGGGGGGCGATGCCGTCCCAGGCTTGCCGGGTTTTGCTCCGGGCCCTGCGGGCCGTTCGAGCTTGGCCCCTGGAGCCGGCCACTCGAGTTTCGCTTGCGCCAGCGACCCTGACGAGACGGGCGCGGGGGGAGTGGACGGCTTGGAGGACGTTTTCTGCGGCGCAAGAGCCGGGGGCTCGAAGGGCGGTGCAGAGGGTGAAGCGGGTGGCGCCTGCCTGGCGACCTGGAACTGTGCCAACCGCTCGCGCGCCATGTCGTTGCCGGGATTGATCTTCAGGACTCGCTCCAGGCAGTCGATCTGCTGCGCGCGCTCACGCAGCACCATGCTCAACAACAGCCAACCTTGTTCGGAGTCCGGGTGCAGCTGCACGTAGCGCGCGAGCACCGGGCGCGCCTCGGCCGACCTCCCGGCCCGGATCAGGTTCCCAGCCTGGCGCAGTTCCTCCGGCAACATCTTCGCCTCACTCCGACAGCGAGTGTAACATCCCGCCGAAATCGGGCCAATGGGCGCTGGGGTCTAGGCTACGCGAGAGTAGCCCATCCCGCCTCACCCCTCTCCGCAGACAACGTCCACTTCCGTGAAGTCCCGTAGCGGAGAGGGGCGAGGGGTGGGAGTTCGACGCTCATCCGCAGCTCTCCCGCGCCTACCGGGGCACGTTCATGCGAGAGGCATCCTCTCCCGCGATTCACTGGCCTGTGCCGTTCGGCGGCGATCAGGCCTCGGCCGCACGTCGGCGCCAGATGAGCCCGCGGCGTGGACCCAGGAACAGCACCAGCAGAAACAGCAGCGTCTCGGTCAGCACGATCGCCGGGCCGGAGGCGATGTTGGCATAGAACGACAGGTACAGGCCGACGACCGATCCGGCGGCGCCCAGCGCCGCGCCCAGCACCATCATCGTGGGCAAGCGCCGCGTGAGCAGGTAAGCCGAAGCCGCCGGGGTGACGAGCATGGCGAGCACCAGCGCCACCCCGACCGCCTGAAGCGAGGTGACGATCACCACGGCGATCAGCACCAGGAGCAGGTTCTTCAGGAAGACAACCGGCAGGCGCAGGGTGACGGCCAGCACCGGGTCGAATGACAGCACCAGGAACTCCTTGTAGAACGCCACGACCAGCAGAAAGACCACCGCTGCCAGCCCGGCCATCAGCCACAGATCGCCGACCGAGACGCCCAGCAGATTGCCGAACAAGATGTGCGAGAGGTCGACGGCATACGAGCGCTGCGTCGAAAGCAGCGCGATGCCCAGGGCGAACGCCCCGGCGAAGATCACGCCCATGGCGGTGTCTTCCTTGATCTCCTTGCGCTGCGACAGCGCCCCGATACCGATCGCCGCCAGGACACCGGTGATCAGCGCTCCCACACCCAGCGGCCAGCCGAGCAGGTAGGCGATCACCACGCCGGGAAGGATGATATGGGCCAGCGCGTCCCCGAAGAAGGCCATGCCCCGCAGCACGACGTAGGCCCCCAGCACCGGGCAGAGGACGCCGACGATCAGCGCCGCCAACAGCCCACGGGTCATGAACGCGTATTGCAGCGGCTCCGCCAGCCAGGAGAGCAGGTCACTCATGCATTACCTCGTCCCCGTCGCAGCACGTGTCGGTCAGGATGATCACGCCATCGCCCTCAGGCACCAGATGCATGTGTCCGCCGTAGGCCTCCATCAGCAGCGGACGCGTGAAGACGGCTGCCGGCGGGCCGAGGGCGACCAGCCGGCGGTTGAGCAGCAGGATCTGGTCGAACCGTTCAGCTGCCAGGTTGAGATCGTGCGTGGCGACCAGCGTGGTGACACCCGAGTCGCGCAGTTCGTCCAGGATCGAGAAGATCGCCTCCTGGCTGGGGATGTCCAGGCCGGAGAGCGGCTCATCCAGCAGCACCAATTCGGCGCCCTGGGCCAGCGCCTGGGCGAGGAAGACGCGCTGCTGCTGGCCGCCGGAGAGCTCGCCGATCTGGCGCCCGCGCAGTTCGAGCATCCCCACCCGAAGGAGGGCCGCATCGACACGTCGCCAATCGTCCGGCGCCGGCCAGCGGAACAGCCCCATCGCCCGGATACGTCCCATCATGACGACGTCGGCCACTGAAACCGGAAACGACCAGTCCACCTGTGAGCGCTGGGGCACGTAAGCGATGCAGACGTGCCCACCGGGCGAGCCCCCGTAGATACGAACTTCACCGCTCGTCGGCCGCAGCACGCCGACCATGATCTTGAACAGTGTGGACTTGCCGGCGCCGTTCGGCCCGACGACAGCAACGCGTGTTCCGGACGCCAGGTGGAAGCTGATGTCACGGAGCGCCGTGACCCCGTCGTAGCTCAGGCTCACTCCGTCAACCTGCACCGGGGGCGCGGAGGGGTCGTGCGGCGCTGGACGCGTGAATAACTCGGGCATGGTTCGTCCTTTCCGCCTCAGCCGCCCAGCGCCTCGGCGATCAACCGCGCGTTGAGGCGCATCATTTCCAGGTAGTTTGGCGCGGGGCCGGCGGCGTCGCTCAGCGAGTGCGCATACAGCGTCACCAGGCGGACACCGGTATCGACGGACACCTGGCGAGCAAGCGTCGGGCTGATAACCGAAGATACAAAGACCGCCCGCACACCCGTGGTGCGGATGATCGTCTCGAGGGCAGCCAGCTCGCGTGCCGACGGTTCGGCTGCGGCGCTTGGCGCCGGGATCACCGCACCGACGATCTCGAAACCGTAGCGACGGGCGAAGTAGGCCAGCTCTTCGTGATCGGTGACCAACCGGCGTTGTCCCTCGGGGATCGCAGACAGCTGGCCCTCGACCTCGGAATCCAGCGCCATGAGTTCACGGCGATACGCCTGCGCGCGTTCGGCATAGAAGGGGGCGCTTTGAGGATCGAGCGCTGAAAGGGCATCCTCGATGGCGTGAGTCCAGAGGATCACGTTCTGTGGATCGAGCCAGACATGCGGGTCCCACTCGGCATGAGCCGAGTCGGATTTCGCCGCCGGAAGATCGCCTGCCGGAAGAGCGTCGATCCCGGCTGAGACGCTGATCCGCGGGGCGCCGCTCCCGGCGCTCTTGATCAGGTCACCCAGGAACGCTTCCAGTCCCAGCCCGTTTTCGAAGATCACCTGCGCATCCGCTACCTGGCGCACGTCCTGGGGCGTCGGCTCGAAGGCATGGGGGTCGACGCCGGCGGGTACCAGAGAGGTCAGATCGAGGCGCGATCCACCCACCGCCCCAACCACGTCGGCGACGATGGACGTCGTCGCCAGCACGCGCAGACGATCTCCCGGGGCCAAAGCGACGGCGGCCAGCGTTTGCGGCGCGTCGGCTGCCGGCTGCAGGTCCGCCGGACCCGGCGCGCAGCCCGTCACGCCGAGGAGCAGAGCCGTGAGCCACACTGCGGCGGGCGCGACGGACCGGCCCCTCATGCCTTCCTCCGGGAGGTTCGTCGACGCGTTCCGCATTCCGCGCACAGCCCCACCAGCTCAAGCATGTGCGTTTCGACCTGGAAGCCGGTGCGCCGGGCGACGCGACGGACGACGCGGTCCACCTCGCAACCGGCGAACTCGATCACCTGATGGCACTCGCGGCAGACGACAAAGTGGCCGTCGTCGATCGAGGCCAGCGCGTAGCCGTGGCAACCGGTCGGGCCGTGGACGCGGCGAGCCACGCCCACTCGTTCGAGCAGTTCCAGCGTGCGGTAGACCGTCACCAGTCCCACAGACGGGCAGTAGTGCCGGGCGCGGGCGGCGATCGCCTCGACGCTCATCCAGCCGTCCGACTCGCCCAGCACGCGCGCCACGGCCCGTCGCGGCGCCGTCAGCCTCGCCCCCGCCGTGTGCATCACTCCCAGAATGTCAACCGTCACGCCTCTCCCCTAGTGAAAGAAATTTTCAAATAGAATTGTACCTCGCGCGGCGGGGTGGCAGCAAGCGCGGCCGGGAAGGCGTGCGCCGGATGCGGGGCATCCGGCGCATGGATCTGCGGTGTGTCGGCAGCCGGGGTCAGCTTGCGGGCGTAGGCGTCGGCGTGACCGTCGCCATGTACGTCCCGAGCAGCCAGCCCTCCTGGCCGTCCGCGGTCCGCACCTGCCACCAGACCTGTTCGCCTTCGCGCTGCGGGTCCCCCGATGATCTCCAGGGCCATCCCGTGGAATACGCCGGCGACCAAGTTTCCGTTGGGCGCATCGCGCAGGATCACCCCGGCATCCCCGCCGCCGAAGACGATGGCGCGCGGCGGGAGCGGCGTGGCGGTTCCCGTTTCGGTGGCCGTCGGAGTCGGCGTGCGCGTCGCCGTCGGGGTTCGCGTGGCCGTCGGCGTGATCGTGGCGGTGCCGGTTGCCGTCGCCGTCGGCGTGGCTGTTGGGGTGGGCGTGGGCGTCGGCGCAGCGGCGATCACCGATGCGCCCAGCCCGATCGCACTGAGCAGGCCCATGACGCCGATGAGGACCACGGCCACGGGCAGCGAGCGGCCGCCGCCGACGAGTGGCCGGAAGCCGAGCACGACCAGCGTCCCCATGCCGGCGAGAATCGCCCACGTCAGGTGCAGCCCGAAGGTTAACAGCGCGCCACGCCACATGTCCGGGTCGCCGCTGAAGAGGCCGATGCCCGCCACACCCAGCGGCAGCAGGAGCTCATACCCGACGGCGACGCTGGCCAGCGCGCTCACCTGGGACCGGCGGGCCAGCACGAAGGCGAGCACGATGCTTCCACCCATCAGCAAGGCGAAGTCGATCAGGTTGAGCTTGACATGTCCGGCGGCCAGGATCGAGCTCTCGCCTGGGGGGAGACCGAGTCCGCCCGAGAGCCCGGCGGCGACGGCCAGCAGCGCGAATCCGACCGCCAGGCTGCCGAGCTCGCGCAGGAAGAAGCGCGCCGAGCCGGAGACCGAGGCGAGCGCCAGCCCCACGACCGGCGCCATCAGCGGGGCCACGAGGACGGCCGCCGCCAGCAGTGCGCGCTGGTCCAGGCGGAAGCCTACGCCGACCAGCACGCCGGCCAGGAGCAAGCGCAGATACAGGTCAAATCCCGGCGTGACCAGTCGCGCCAGGTCTTCCAGGAAGACCTCGCGTTCATCGGCGCGCAGCTGGGTCAGCATGCGATTGGCACGACGCTGGCGAGCGCGCATCAATCGATCGGAGGCAGCCGAGGGCTCAGGGTTCTGGCTGGTCATCGGCGAAGAGTCGCTACCAGGCGCAGGGCTGGTAGAGCAGACCGAGGGCGTCCAGGACATTTGGCGCAAGCACATCGGCAGCCATCAACGCCTCCACCGCCGTGCCTTCCGGGCCCAGGACGCAGATCCCGAGCGCGGCATCACGCAGCATGGCGACATCGTTGGCCCCCTGTCCCAGGGCGATGACCTGATCGGCCCCGAGATCTCGAACGAAGGCGGCCTTGGCAAGCGACTCACCCCCGGCTTGAATTCGAACCGCCTGCAGGCCGAGCTGGCGGTCGAGCGACTCCTGTCGGCCGTGCGTGTCGGCGGTCAGCAGGTGGATCTTGCAGCCGATCACGCAACCCCAGCAGGCTCTTGGCGACACCGTCGATCAGCTGTCCGTCGACGGCCAGCGTCCCGTTGACGTCGGTGACCAGGTGCTGGAGGCGAAGGACCCCTCGCCCGGGGATGTCGAGCTCGATCATGGATCGTCGTCTCCGGGCAGCTGTCGCGGCGATTATAGCATCGGGGTCAGGGCGGGCAACCGGCCGGACGGGGCGACCGCCGCTCCTTGTCGTCCACGAGGCGACGGTTATAATCGGAAGCTCTCGAGGGCGCGTAGCTCAGCTGGTTAGAGCGCACGGTTCACATCCGTGAGGTCGGAGGTTCGAGCCCCTCCGCGCCCACCTTAGACCTTACGGCTGGCTCGCAGGAGTAGGTGCAAGGGCTGCACCACCTGTTATCTGGAGGGGCGCTCTCCTGGCGACGGCCGGACTAGGCGGCCGGCCCTTGGAGGTTCCTTTTTCCCGCCCACGCGGCTGGCGATCCTGTTCCGGGCCGTTTCGCGACGGCCTGCGAAAGACGAGCTGGTGTGAGCGCGTACCAGCCAGAGTCTGGAGACAGGATCGGGTAGTGCCCTGCCAGCCGGCGGGGAACGGCCTGCCTGCGAGTAAGTATCTGGCGCCCCATGTGTTCCGTGTCGCCCTCCGCAACCAGCGCATCCGGCGAGTTGTCAGTGATCAGGTTGACTTCGGCTACCAGGATGCCGATAGCGGATTAACTCGGCTATGCACGTTGGCGGCCGAGAAGCTCATCCAGCGCATCCTTCAGCACATTCTGTCCCAGGGGCGGGTCAAGGTCCGCGAGTATGGCTCTTAAGTCTCGGCAAGCGGCAACGGCTGGCGGCTTGCAGGCTCCCGAGTGCCTGCCACCCGTCGGACCTCTTGGGAACCGGGACTAGGCGGCGGCTGACTGGCCCATGCCAGCATAGCAGCCTGCGCGCTGTCCGACCATCGGCAAGGCTTAGCAATGGGTGCCCTGGCTCCCACCCGGCGGTCGCAATCCTCCTCGAACTTGACCGTGTTGCCCTTCCCTCTTGCTCCATGCGCTCCGAGCGGGGGCGGCGATAATCGGCAGGCCTTCTGGTGTGCGAAGCACCCAAGACCAAGGGGTAACTTGCCTCCTCCCACCAGCTTCCACTAGAATTGTCCTGCAAGACGCAGGTAGACCGACCCATTGCCCGGGACGCCCCAGTGCTCATGCCCCTAGTGGAGCGGCACCTGTGTGCAGCTAAGTTCAACTGGTGATTGGGTTGGCGGCTTCGCGCCTCACCAATCCCACAGCCCGTCAGGAGGCCGCCTCAGAGGGCGGTGCCATAAGGGAAGTTGAGCATGCAATACACGCACCTCGGCCGCACCGGCGTTCAAGTCTCGCGCATTTGCCTGGGCACAATGACCTACGGCAGTCCACGGTGGCGCCCATGGGTGCTGGACGAAGAGGCGAGCCGCCCCTTCATCCGGCGTGCCCTCGAGCTCGGGATTAACTTCTTCGACACCGCCGATATGTACTCGGACGGCCTGAGCGAAGAAATCCTCGGGCGAGCGCTTCATGATTTCGCCCGCCGCGAGGAAGTCGTCCTCGCCACCAAGGTCTACTTCCCTATGGGACCCGCACAGAACGAGCGCGGCCTATCGCGCCTGCACATTCTTCGCTCCATTGACCAATCCCTGCGGCGGCTGGGCACCGACTATGTCGATCTCTACCAGATCCATCGCTGGGACTCCGAGACCCCAATCGAGGAAACGCTTGAGACCCTTCACGATGTAGTGAAGGCCGGTAAGGCGCGCTATATAGGCGCCTCTAGCATGTATGCCTGGCAGTTCGCCAAAGCACTCTACCTTGCCGACTTACGCGGCGGGACACGCTTTGTTTCGATGCAAGACCACTACAACCTAGTCTACCGGGAGGAGGAGCGGGAAATGCTGCCCTTATGCCGGGATCAAGGAATTGGTGTGATCCCTTGGAGCCCGTTGGCACGCGGCTTCCTGGCCGGCAACCGTACCCGCGCGCAGTGGGGCGAGACACTGCGCGCCAAGACCGACGATCTCGCCCAAAGTATGTACTATCAGGACTTAGACTTCGCTGTCGCTGACCGAACGTGTGCACTGGCCGAAGCACGCGGTGTCACGCCAGCCCAGATTGCACTTGCGTGGCTGCTACATAAGCCCGGCATCACCGCGCCGATCATCGGCGCGAGCAAGATGTTCCAGTTGGAGGATGCGGTGGCCGCTGTGCAGATCCTGATCTCCGCGGAGGAGATCACGGCCCTGGAGGAGTTCTACCAACCCCACCCGGTACTGGGGCACACTTAGCCGATCGCCAAGTTCCATGAACCTCACGGCCATGCTTCTGAGCATCATGTGGCATTGTGTTCATAGCGAACCGACCTTGCTAGTTGCCGGACGGCTGTGACCAGGATCGGGCGGCGGCACAACCGGCGGAGAGCCTCCTGGGCATAATCGCTAAGCGCAAGGTAGTCTTGCGGACACAGGTCGGGCAGTTAGTGGCTCTCCAGTGGCCCCGCAGGTATTCCGCCGGGCTGGGTCGGGGCTCACTCCAGGACCCTACTCGGTGGCAGTCTGTCCAGCCTGCCCGGCCGGGTATTGTCTGGCCAGCCGGCTGCGATGGCGGGGCCCGCCGTTCAAGATCACCAAAGGTATTCCCCTCAACTGACGCGAACCGTCAATAAGGGCTTTCGCTCGATAGCAGCGAATACGATCCACTATACGACTCGCCATGCTTCCAGCCGCCTGCTCCGCAGCGGTCCGATCCCAAACAGGCCGGTCGGGCGAGTGGAGTCACATTCGGTCTCATCTCGCCATCCAGCCACCATCCACAGTCAGGATTGCTCCGTTGATGTAGTCTGCCGCCCGGGAACTCAAGAACACAATTGCGCCCTTGATGTCATCGGCGACGCCCCACCTTCCCGCCGGAATGCGTGAGAGTATCTGCTCGCTTCGTGATTGGTCTGCCCGCAGTGCAGCAGTAATGTCAGTGGAAATGTAGCCAGGAGCAATTGCATTGATGTTAACACCCTTCGAAGCCCACTCGTTTGCCAAGGCCATGGTTAGGCGTGCAAGCCCCGACTTGCTTGCAGAGTAGCCCGGGACGAGAATGCCCTCCCTGGAAGCTCAGTACTGACGCAGTGAAGATGATCTTGCCCTCGCCTCGCGAAACCATCTCCCGCCCAAACTCCCTTGCAAGGATGAATGGGGCCGTCAAGTCCACCTCCAGCGTCTGATCCCAAAGCTCATCCGCGTAGTCCAAGGCCTCCTTCCGCAAGACCATGCCTGCGTTGTTCGCTAGAATGTCTACCCTCTCCACGTCTCTCTTCACTCTTCCAATGAACTCATATAGATCTGCTCGCCGCGAGAAATCACAGCAGTAGCCCCGAAATCCCCCGCCAAGTGCCACCACCTCGGCCTCGACTTCGCTGCCGTGGGGAGGTAACGTTCTACTCACGCCGACGATGTTGGCCCCAGCCTCTGAAAGCGCCTGCGCCATTGCCTTCCCCATTCCCTTGTCGCACCCGGTAACGAGCGCCGTCTTGCCATCAAGGCGGAAGAGGTCCAGGATACTCACGAGCTAAGCTCCTTTGACAATCCTCATCTGCTTCGCTGCAAGAGAGCCCCTTGATTACTCACCGCCCGACCCTCCCGAGCTCACACTGGGGAACGACTCGGTCCCCAGAGCCTTCAACGGCGAGTTGTCCCACTTGGGTAACACAGACACCCGGCCAGACCCACACCTCCCCAGGCAGTGTAGCCCGTGTATCAAGAACTTCAGTTGACCCACCACATCTCAACTGTTACGCGGCCGCATCACCCAGGGACTTGGCAACATCAGCTCACCACTCGTCGGGGCCCTCCGGCTGGCACAATGTGGCAATGGTGGTCTAACCTCGCAATTCCTCTGTCACGATCCGGGCCTTCTCCTCTGTCGAGTACTTCTTCCTCTTGGCCCACCGTCGCCAGCCGATAACCACGCTACTTCGTCCGATACGCCCGTGGGCACCACAATCGCGACGGCCAGCTCCCTCGCGACGCACTTGGACTTCGTCGGCCAACTGAGGGAGTGCTCCCGCTGAACCCCATCGCGCGCCTGGAGGTGCGATGGTCCACCCAGTCACCGATCTTCGCACATCGTCTTTGAGAGGCCACTCGCACCGGCCGGGATGCCTCCTCAAGCAGGATTGGGGGGTGCCATCCGCGGGCAGCCGGTTGACGACGGCACGGAAGCCTGACTAGACCTGTGTGACGCTGGTTCCCACCGCTTCTTCGCTGTCCGGGCCTTCGTAGCCCCCAAATCCGCCGCGTTGCCCACAGCTCCCCCCCCCCGCGAAATGTTATGCGATCCGAGTTGCCGCGGGCCTGCGTTCTCATGCGGTCTCTCCACGATTTACGGTCGACACACTCAAGTACCAGCCGCGAACCCGCGCGCTCTCTCCGCCCTTCCCGCACCCCAAGTACCCCGAGCTACCCTCGACTGACCAAGGCGACCTCTCCGATCGTTCTCTTACGTATAGAACAGCGCGCCGATTTCATGCTTCCGATACATCTCTCGCAGACGCTCCACGGCCTCCACCTTCAGGAGATTGCCGTCTGATGCACTGAAGTTCGCTTCCGCTTGCCTGGCGTTGCGGATGCCCGGAATTACCGACGATACCATCGGGCTCGCCAGACAGTACTTGAGCGCCGTGTGCGCGAGCGGTGTTCCATCTTCAGTAAGGAATCCGATCTTCTCGACCTGAGCCACCATCTCGCCGACCCAGTTCTTGTCAGGGCGATCATTACGCCAGTCACCCTTAGGGAACTTGGTCGCCCGTGTAAACCTGCCTGTCAGCGCTGCCTGAGGCCAGTGACGTGCGCAGACGCCAACGCCGTCCTTCCCGGCCAGAGGGAACAGCGTCTTCTCGGCTGATTGATCGAGGACGTTGTGAATGACCTGGATGCACTCCACCCGGCCCTTCTCGATCTGCGGATTGGCTTCGTCATGCCGCACAGCCGAAACAGAGATGCCGATCACGCGGATCTTGCCCTGCTCTTTCAGTCTAAGCATCGCCTCGTACCATTGCACCCGCTTGGCCCAAGATGGATTCCAAGTATGCAGTTGTAGGATATCCACCCACTCGTGGCCGAGGTGTTTCAAGCTCCGCTCGCAGCACTTGATGATCCAATCGGCGGGAAACTCTTCGCCAATCGCCACACCGAGCGGCGGATCCCAGGCGGAGTTCTTCGGCGGCACCTTGGTCGCAATGACGACCTCCTTCAGCACCCCGCGGTCCTTCATCACCTGCTGGATCAGTTTCTCTGCTGTGGCCGTCGCCGTATGAAAGCGCGGTATCGAAGAAGTTGCATCCAAGATCCAGCGCGCGGTGCAGCGCGGCAACGGAGTTGGCGTCGTCTTGGCCACCCCACATCTCGCCACCGATCGGCCAAGCGCCAAAGCCGATCTCTGAAACACGAATGCCTGTGCTCCCCAGTTCTCGGAACTCCATCACTGCCTCCATGAAGGGGTATTCACTTTGGACTCGGCAATCGCCCAGCCAGGGGCAGCGCATCCTGCCTCTGGCATTACACCTCGTCCCGGCGGCTCGCGCGCTTTCCGTGCGCCCACGAGCGCCGCCACACCCCCAAGCTCAGCAACGGACTGACTGCCGATTGGCGACGGCACCTCTGACGACGCTTCAACGCCCTCTCGCGGGCAAGAGTTTAGATCAACGCTTTGTCGACAGCAACCGCTGCGGGATGTACGCCCATCCCCTCCCAGTGCCAGGTGACCTTGAGGCTATCTGCGCACACACCCGGTAGCGCTCCGGCAAGTGAGCAAACCGCCACTTCTTGTTCTATGGGACTCCTCACCCTGGGGTGGTCTACTTCTCGCGGACTGCCGAGTGATTGTGACAACTCCCGGGCTTCGAGGAAGGCCGCTGCCAAGGCCTAGACCAATCAGGCATTTCCCCAAGTCCTCCTGAGCCTTCTCCAGATTCGACTTGGACGACAACCGGAGTTCCGTAGTCAGGGTTCTCGATATTGGTCAGACCGATCGTGTCTTCTAACACAAACTAAAGCCAGCCGATCTTGAGCAGCCGTGTGGAAGTGGAGGCGATTGGTTGAAGGGTAACGGAGAAAGTACAACAACGAGCCACCGCACCGTTCCCTCGGTTACCTGACGCCTGCCAAGTTCGCGCACGTGGCACGGGCTTGGGACCAGAGCCTCTTCAGCTCGGTCGGAGGAAACTCGTCCCCGAAGCAGCTTTGTCGAGGGCACAACGTCCCCCCTACATACTCGTGCTCTCACGACGCTCCTGACGCAAAGACCGGTGCACGGCACCCATGGGTCATCGCCCCGTCCTCCAACACAGATCCTTGATCGTTCTCCTATGCCGCTTTCGTACCGTGCGTGCCCACTCCCGCCAGGGTCTTCGCGAGGTCCTTCTTGTGGTTGATGTCACTGAGTTGCCCAATCACAATAACCTGGGCTTCCGGCGACCCTGCGCCGTGCATGGATTCAGTGCGATACGCGACGGCGCCGGTCCCGGAGGTCATGTTCTCTCGAGCAGCCGCAGGATACGCATCCGATCCTCCGTGGCCACTGACGCTACTCCTCGCAGGTATTTATCGATGTAGGGTTGTAGCTGCGGGTTGCGCCAGTCCTTTTCGGATGGCATGGTCACCATCAGCCCGCCTGCGATGTCCTCCGCCAATCGTGCGATCTCGTACGGAAAGCGTGTGACATTCTGCTTGCACACATTCGCGAGCAGAAGATCCACAAGGTAGGTGCCTGAGGAGGTCGCCTCCCCCATATAGGAGCACGCCAGGCGACATGAGAACAACGTCTCATTGAGATGAACCATCTCCGCGATACTCTGCGCTTGATGTGCGCCGCCTGGGACACGCCAGCGTAGTCCGCGGCGGTGGCCGCTGCGCCAATCAAGACATCACCCACGCCCACCTTGCAGCCCCCGTAGCTCTGGCGATGATACCCTGCAAAGCGCTCCTGACGAGCAGCCCCGAGAACTCGTACTCGCCGCACAGAAAGACACGCTCCCACGGTACGAAGACGTCCTCGAAGATCAACAGCGCCTCGTGTCCACCGAAGCGAGGGTGTGCCGAGGTCGATCTCTCCTCCTTCAGGTTTGCCGTGTGTGGATGACTGCCGCCCGACGATATGGAGTCAGGCCGGGTGTATCGATCGGATACCGGCAAGGAAAGCCGTAGTCTTGCTCATCGGCGCGCAGCGCCATGGTTGGCATCACGATTATCTCGTGCGAGAACACCGCGCCCGTCTGATGCGCTTTGCCCCTCGGACCACGATCCCATCCGCCTGGCGTTCGACGATATGGACAAACAGGTCGGGGTCGGCTTGCTCCGATGGGCGTTTGCTGCGATCTCCCTTCACATCCGTCATCGCGCCATTGAGCACAAGATCGTTCTCTTGCACGTACTTCAGGTAATCGAGGAATTGCGTGCATAACGTGTGCCCTTGGCCTGATCTACTTCATAGGTGACGCTCGAGACCGTGTTCAACGCATCCCAGCCAACGCAACGCTGGAAACACGTGCCGGTCTTCTGGCCGAGCAAGCGGAGAGCTTTGACCTTGCGGATGAGGTCCTCGGTGCTCGCATGAATTGACGTGAAGAGATTGATCTCGCTTCCGTCCAGGCCTGAACGCGGATGCATCAGCTCTGCCGCGGAAGTTTCTTCTGCGAGCTGATACGTCATTGCAAGCGCGTTGAGGGATGGGCGCAAGATCGGATGGTTCACTGGGTCGGTCACGTGCTCGCCCAGCAGGTATACCTCTCGCGCCAGACCGTCCAAGCTACTTGTATACTCTTGACTGGTCTTCACTCGTTCCTCTCCTTTGCCTTCTCCACCATTAGACCGTAGCGCTCAATATTGTCATCGGCCAGCGCTTGAATTGCTGCCAGGTGTTCCGAATTCCATGATCAAGAGATGCCGGAACCGGCCCTGAAGTTGAAGATACTCTTCGACAGGCTTCTTCTTCCCATCCGCCGCGCCTTCAGTGGCTCTCCGTAGCCCGTTTCATAAAGCGGAACAAGCCCGGTCTGAATGGCAAGCTTGGCGACCTCAATCGTGCGAGGCCTACGGGTCGAGACCCCATCCAATCGGGCATGGACTATGGACGTCCAGTAATTGGCCGTGGATTTCCAGTGCCCGTTTGACCTTGCGGGTCAGGTCTTTCGGAAAGCCAATCGAGGCAGTGGCGACATAGGGAATGCCGTGGGCCAATGCGATGGCCGCTAGGTTCTTCTTCGGCTGCTCCTTACCCCACGCGGCTTTCCCGGCTGGCGTGGTCATGGTCGTCGCTCCGAACGGCGTCGCACTTGAGCGTTGAATGCCTGTGTTCATGTAGGCTTCGTTGTCATAGCAGATAAACAACACATCATCTCCGTGTTCCAACATACCTGAGAAAGAGACCCATACCGATTCTAGCGTCCCACCGTCGCCAGCGATGACGACGACTTTGATCCTCTCGCTCAGACCCTTCCATTTCAAAGCCGTGGCAACGCCCAGGCCACTGCCCCGGCGTTCCGAACAGGGGGTGAAGCCAGGGGACGCCCCACGGCGAGTAGGCATAGGGGAGGTAAACGTCTCAAGACAGCCGGTGGCAGTGATGACAACGACCTCCGGCCCCGTCGCCTGAATGATCGTTCGCGAGACGAAGTGACGCTGCACAGCCGGGGCAGGCGCGATGACCAGGTGTGAAGAGAAAGATCGTCGTACTTAGATCCCATTTCCGCCCCTCGTGATTGACCCTAGAACTGGTCCCTTAGTCCCCGACGAAGTCTACCGTGGGCCCGACGACTTCGGCATCGACAGCCCGCCTAGCACGGTCAACAATGTAGCGCGGAACTCGAGCGTAACTTCCCTACCTCCGTAGCCTGCCATCATCCCAAGCACCAACGGACGGTGGGGGGCGTCGTAGAGAGCTGCCTTGACATCGCTCGCCAACACTCCCTGAAACCCCATCGAGAGCGCCCGATCAAGGACGGCCACTGCTGCCGCGCCTTCAGCCCGACGCAGCTCGTCGCTGGGGAACGGGCGAAAACACCGAACTTTGACCAACCCGACTTTGATCCCCTCATCCCGCAGGCGGTCGAC
>CAVZPO010000025.1:0-16777 GCA_963777165.1 uncultured Chloroflexia bacterium | reverse complement strand
TGAGAAGTCCTGGTTCGGAGCCAGGGGCGACTTGGCTTCTTGATGAAGGTACGGGAGCAGGATCGACGGCGCCGTCGGATGGTCGACATGCAGGGCATGATCGTAGTCCCCGGCCGGCACCGGCCGGAAGGAAGGGCGGCGGACGCCGAAGACCTCCCAGAACCGGGCCAAGCCCCACGAGCAAGCCGTAGCGATACTCCTGCATCTTCAGCGACTGCCACTCGACGATCGAGGCCATGCCGCCCCGCACGCGGGCCTTCTCGCGCACGATGCGGTGGATCTGCTCCGGGTCGCGGAAGCCGACCGGCGAGAGCAGCAGGGCGTGGGCCGTCGTGATGAGAACCGTGAAGGTCAACAGACGAATCCAGCCGCCTTCCTCCCACTTGCCGACGATCTGCGACGACGAAGATGAAGGTCGAGAGCGCCCCGGCGAAGCCGCGCCGGCCGCGCCCCAGCGTCCGCTGCCGCCCGGTGAAGTGCGCCAGGATGTGCTTGCGGACGGCGAAGCCCATGATGGCGATCGGCATGAACACGCCAACGCCGTAGAAGGGCACCGCCACCGTCGTCCGACCGCGCACGATCAGCATGATCAGGACGGCGGCGATGAAGGTGATCGTCACCGAGCGGGTGAACGTGCCCCGCCGGTCGCGGTAGATGACCATCTCGGGGATCTCCCCGATGGCGACATCGCGCCACTCGGTCGCCTGCGCATCCTGCAGGGCCGTCATCGAGGCCGCCGCCAGCAGAGCCACCGCCAGGATCTGGTAGACCCAGAACAGGAAGGTCCCGCCCGGGGATCTGGGTGAAGCCGATGAACGCCAAGTTGCCGACCAGGGTGCGGCCGAGGGTGCCGTCGAAGACGTTGAAGTGGATCGAGAAGTAGGTCAGGAAGAGCGTCGTCGAGGCCCCGTAGAACAGGAAGGAGGTCTGGACGACACGGCCGATGCCCGACTTGCCGCTGTAGAAGTTCCACAAGCGCTTGCAGCCGGGGCAGGTGCTTCTTGCCCCAGCGGACCAGCCGCAAAGTCCTCGTGCTTGACAGAACTGGATGCCGTTCGACATCGCCTCCAGCCCGCTCAAGGCGACCATGCCCTTCATCGAGGCCGTCAGCATGTGGTACAGCGGCCTGGCTGGACCGTGGGGTGCTGGACGATCTCGATCGGCGCCGGCAGGCACGCCGCGGCTGAGGGCCAGGAACAGCCCGACCGCCATGATCACGGTCAGCTGCACGAAGACACCCAGCAGCAGGAACGTGACGAAGGACGAATCCGCCGCGCCCGCGGATGGTCAGGTACCAGGTGATGAAGGCCAGCGCTGCGCCGAGCATGAAGTGCCAGACCCAGTTGTGCCGTAGAGGTTGAGGATCGACAGCAGCTGGTCGCCGCCGGAGAGGGCCGAGACGACGATGGTCAAGCGTGTAGTCCTCGATCAGCACGACGGCGACGATCAGGCTGAGGGACGGCGTCAGGTAGCGCATGGAGGCGGTGTACGAACCGCCGCCTTCATTGAAGATGCCGAGCGAGTACATGTACAGGGCGCCGAAGACGAAGTTGGCCAGGGCGATGACGGCCACGGCGATGTAGGCGTACTTCTGCAGCCCGTAGGGATGCAGGGCGCTCATCATCTCGCCGGTGGCGTAGAAGTAGGAGGTGAAGTAGTCCACCCCGAAGAGCGCCACGGCCGCCAGCAGGCCGATCTGCCCGGCGCCGTGGACGTGCGCGTCGCGCCTTCTCACCGCGGGGCAGCCTTCCAGGCGATGAAGACGAATGCGATCAGCAATCCGGGGAGAAGAGCATGGATGTGCCTACCTTCGGATTGATCCGGGCGGCGCGGCCGTGATCGAAGGCCGCCTCGAGCAATTCGAGTTGGCCGAGGAGGTACTGCGGGTGGATGGGCTCAGGCGCGTATCCTGCGCAATCTTGGCCTGCTCCTCGCGCACGGCGCGCACCACAAAGGCCGGCACGAACATGATGCGCCCGGCGGGGACGACCTCGAAGTCGGGAGCGCGCATCTCGAGTGCTGGTCGTCGAAGTAGGGCAAGGTCAGGCTCAACCCGCGGTTGAGCTCGCCCCGCCGGCCCGGCGGCGAATCGTGTCAATGACCTCGCGGTGTTGGAAGCGCGCCAGAGCACGCCCCTGATTGACCAGCTGGCCGAGCATGCCGTAGCGCTTGCGCCCGTATTCTTCGTCGGCCACGATGTAGGGGGTCAGCCCACGGCCGCGTGCAGCACGCAGATAGCGCTGCATCGAGGCCAGATGCGCCTCGGCCTCTTCCACCGAACCGACCAGCAGCCGTCCTCATCATCGAAAGCCACCCACTGCGGCAGGTAGAAGCGCCGCGCCGCCGGCACGAATGGCACCTGAAGCTCGCCGCGCCCGGCCTCCGATTGCCCTTCCTCCACGATCGCGTCCGATGCCCTGGGTAATGGCCGAGACGACCTCCAGTTGATCCCCCGCCGGAACGGAGGGAATGCCCTCGCCGTCCTGGGCAGATACGAGACCGAGCGCCCGGAGGGGAGCATGGCGTGGATCATGTCGCGCGCGGTCGCATGGCGGACAAGCCGACCCGAAGCCGCCACCGCCGGCTGGGATGACTGCTCCAGCTCGTTAAAACGCTGCCAAATCGCCAGCCGTGGTGTCGTCCCGGTCAGCGATCCATCAGGCCGCCGACCAATTGCTCACGATGCTCGCCGGGAACAGGAACGGCCGAGCCCGTGCCTCCGGCGGCGAGCTGGCACGATGACCTGATCCGGGAGCGAGAACCTAACCTGCGGAGCCTTGTCGATTGCCGCCTGGGCCAGTTGCGTGGCCTGGGCCTCTAAGAAGTGCTGAACCATCCGCGGCTGAGCGGCGAAAAGCACCTCGTGCTCCTCCAGCTCGCGACGTAGATGGCTGGCCGGATCCAGGGGCGGTCACCGCGCAAGCCGCGCGGTCACGAGAAGGACTTGCGTTGTCGCTCATGGCTCACCTTGCCTCCCGGCAGAGGTCGCGCGTCCGGTGTACTCGAATCGTGGTCTTGGGCCCCGCTGCGTCCGGACCGTGAAGGCAAGATGACCCATGTGCTCCGCGGCCGGGCACCGCACCAAGCGGCAAGTGTAACCCAAATCTCCCGTGCCGGAACGGACAAACGGCCGGCAAGAGGCGGCCGTTTGACTAAACACAGCGGAGTGGATCGCGGCCGATCCGCGGTCTACCGAAGCTCTCCGCTCTCGACCGGCGGGGACGGCGAAGCAGGCCCGAGGTACTTGAGCAAGATCGACGGAATCGTAGGATCGTCGAAATGCAACGCACGGTCGTACTCCGCCGCCGGCACTGGCTCGGGCGGAAGCGGCCGGCGAACGCCGAAGACGGTCCACAAATCCGGCCAGCCCCATCAACAGGCGGTAGCGGTACTCCTGCACCTTCAGCGACTGCCATTCGACGATCGACGCCATCCGCCCTCTGAACCGCCTTCCTCCTGGTCGAGCCTACGGCCGGCTTCCGTCGCTGCGCCGGAAGCCTGCGAACCGCCGGCGGAATCCCCAGGCGGTCTCCCACGCGGGGCCACGACTTGCTGATGCCCCTGCAATCGAGCTATGATTCTCTTGTGCGCGGATTGTAGTGCCCCACAAGGACTGCCAATTCCCCTCCTCTTCGGCCCCCGCGCTTGGCCGTGAGGAGGCCTCTCTGGAGACGCACATGAAAGTGGCAGAGAGCCGCGTGCAATCCTCCTCCTGGCGCTGACGCTCGTGCTGGTGAATTCAAGGCGCCAGCACCCCGGACATGGTACGCGTCTCGACGACAGGCGTCGATCTCATCGCCACGCTGGAGATTGCCTTGGCCATCGGAGGCGGCGCTACAATCCTCATTCTCCTTCGGCGAGGCGGCCTGCTCCGCAGCTTCGCGAGCATGGAAGCGTCAACCACTGCTTCTGTTCTTCTCCGCCTTCGCCCTCCTGTCCGTCTTCTGGTCGGCCTCCCCGTCAGCTTCCGTGTACAAGTGGACAATGTTCGCCCTTGCCACTCTGGTAGGGGCCTACTTCGGTTTTTCGCCTCCCGGCTCGTGGGATTCTGGAAGTGCTGTTCTGGTATGGCGCAATCGTCTTGATCCTGAGCGCCACGCTATCGCTCTTCGTCCCGCCCGCCGGACGGATGTTCCCGCCCACCGACAACGCCTGGCGTGGCATCTTCTGGCACAAGAACCACCTTGGCACCGTGGTTGCACTTCTCAATCTGGTCTACTTGTTCACCGCCTGGTCGATCGCCTTCCAGCGCAACCGCGCACTCATGCTGCTCGACGGCTTCTTCTACCTGTCGACCATACTCCGTCGTGTGGCTTAGCCGGGTCCACGACGGGCGTATTTGGCCTTCCTGGCCGGGAACTCCCTGTTCGCCCTGGCCTACGTGTGGCAGAGGCTGCGCTCCCGTTTGCGGTGGCCCCACTACGGCTTGGCGCTTGCCCTGGGAAGCGGCACGCTCGTTTTGGTCTTTGTGATTCGAGCGGCTACTTGCGATTCTGGGCAAGAACGCGAGCCTAACCGGCGACCCCCATGTGGCAATCCGTCTTGGCGGATTTCGCCTCCCAGCGACCGGTGCTTGGCTATGGCATGGGAGCCTTCTGGAACTCACTATCCAATCAACTCGCTGTCCAGCAGGCAGCAGGCTGGGGCTGGCCCGTTGCCATCGGGGACAACGGCTGGCTCGATGTGCTGCTCAACCTGGGCGGTATCGGGGTGGTGCTCTTCATCTCCTCCTTCTGACATGGCTGTACCGCGGGGCGGCGAGACTGCGGCAAGGGCACGAGTACGCTGAATTCTCTGCCCTCTCGTCTTCTTGCTCTCGGCCTGTCTGGCCATGTCGCCTTCAGCCTCTTCTTCGAGGAATCGAGGCTGGTACATGGCTGATTCTGGTGGCGCTGGCCTTCCCAGCATACGTGCGAGAGCCTTCATCTTGACGGCGAGGGGATGGAGTTCGCACCAGGACTGGCAATTCAGTCGGCTTCCGCGGCGGGGACGGTGGCAGCCGTCTCTCTTCTTCCGTCTTCGAGGGAAACCCCGGGGGATTGAGGCCGACTATGTCCCGATGTGAGCCGGGGCCGCGGCGAAAGGCGCAGCCTCGTCTCCGACCTCCAACTATCCCGGGCAAGGCATCTCTGGCGGCGTGGATAAGCGCGGCCGGCGAACGCGCTGGTCCCACGCCTGAGGAGTCGAGCCGGATGAGACAGGATTGGCCGGGGACAGGGCTCGAAATTCACGACGGCCCTCGAAGGCCCCCCGCAAGCGGGGGAAGTGGGAGGCACTCCTGCCCGTTCGGCCATGAGCCGGTAGCCGCATCCCCGGCTCCGTGGTCAGGATCTCCGGATGGTCAGGATCGACCTCGAGCATCTTGCGCCGCTGGCGGATACGCACGCCTGGTACTCCAGACGCTCGGCATTCTCAGGACTCCAGGCGGCGGTCAGGATGGGATGATGGGTGCGCACACGGCCGGCGTGTCGGGCGAGGTGGGCGAGGAGCTTAATTTCTGCTCCCGTACGGCCTCGCCTCGACCCCGTTGCGTGCCATGGGCAGGCGCAGGCGGTTCACGCTTTGTCGATCTCCGCAGCCAGTCAGGTGAAGATGCAGCCGCTGGCGTAAGGAAGCCGCTGAATTATAGGCCGCTCGGCCCGTAGGGTGCCGCACGGAACGTGTCGCAGCGGTTGGGACCTGGATGGCCAAGGCCTGCCCGAGGGGCAGGCCTGTGAGTGCCGAGGGTGGGATTCGGACCCACGACCGCACGATTATGAGTCGTGTGCTCTTCCGCTGAGCTACCTCGGCGACGACAGCGAAGCGATTATAAAGGAGCTTGCACCTTCCGACAAGCAGAGGCGTTATACGTGCACTACCTCCGCTCCTCCCGCCGCGCGGCAGAGGTAGACGGCGGCCTGGATGCCCGTCCGCTCACGGTAAGCCTCGGTGATGCGCGGGCCGGCCGGCCCGGCCGCCTCGCGGTCGATCAATGCCACGGCACAGCCTCCGAACCCGCCTCCCGTCATGCGCGCCCCCAGCATCCCGGCTGCGCTGCCGCAACCTCCACCATTGCATCCAATGCCGGGCTGGAGACCTCGAAGTCATCCCGCAGGCTGGCGTGGCTCTGGGACATCAAATGTCCTGCCAGCTCGAGCTCGCGCAGGCGCAGGGCCTGGACAGCCCGCAAAGTCCGGGCATTCTCACTCAAGACATGCCGCACGCGCCGGCGGACAACCGGTTCGAGGCGCCCCTGGCCCGAAGCGAACGCTTCCTCCGTCAGGTCGCGCAGGCTGGTCAGGCCGAACGCCTGCGCTCCCATCCGGCACTCCTCCCGCCGCTGGTTGTAGGCCGATGACACCAGGTCGCGCCGCGTGCCCGTGTCGAGCACCAGCACGCTGGCCGATTCGGGCAGCGGGACGGGTTCGATCTCCAGCGATCGGCAGTCGATGCGCAGAGCGTGGTCGGCCAGGCCGCAGGCGGAAGTGAGTTGGTCCATGATGCCGCACGCCACGCCGACCCAATCGTTCTCGGCGAGCTGCGCCAGCTTCGCCATGGCAAGCGGATCCCATCCAAGATCTGCGACGGCGGAGAACGCGCATGCCGTCGCTAATTCCACTGCCGCCGACGAAGACAATCCGGCCCCCAGCGGCACCTCGCCCGAGATTACACCTTCCCAGCCTCGGAGGCGGCGGCCGGACTGCAGCAGCGCCCAGGCGATGCCCTTGGGATACTCCCCCCACCCCGGCCCGCCGTGCCCTAATGCCTGGAGGTCGAACTCGAGCGTTTCGTCGAAGTCGAGCGAGGCCAGGCGGACGAGCTGGTCGTCACGCGGCCGGAGCGCGATCCAGGCAGCCCGATCGATCGCCATCGGCAGCACGAAGCCTTCGTTGTAGTCGGTATGTTCGCCGATGAGATTGACCCGTCCCGGCGCGTGAACGATCCATTCGGGCGGCTGATGGAATCGGGCAGCGAAGCCTCGTTCGGCGCGCTCAGCGGCGGACGCAGAGGGTGCTGGTGCGGTATCCAACTCAGCCCGCTCGCGGGGGTTCGTCGGTCGGATCAGGGCGCGGCCAGGGATTTACGATCGACCAGCGGCGCGCTTCGGCCACGGCGAGAACGGCGGCACCGATCGCATACAGTACGAGGGCCGCCACCCCGGCCGCCCAGAACAGGAAGGTGGACAGGCCGCTCCATTCCTTGCACCCGAATTCGGCAATTCCGCACCCCGGCGCGAGCCCGGCGGACAGGCAGGCGCTCTCCAGGCAGCGGCGAATGCTGGACCCAAGCGAAAGGTGGAAGATGGCTTCCATCACGGCGATCGGTACCAGGCCCAGGGCCAGGCCGAGCGCGGTTCTCGATCGCCGGATCTGGCTCTCGGCAAGGAGCAGCGAAACCAGGACGCACAGCAGCGTGTACAGGATGATGGGGGTCATCTGAACAATTCTTCCGCTCCCAAGCGAGATCCCACGGTCGGACGAGGGTCCCCTCCGAGCTCGGTCTGCCCTGGTACCCTCACCTCAACGCTCACGTGCCGCCCGGGGTCCGCTGGATCATGGGGAGATCAGGCTGCGCTCGCAGCCTCTCAGCCGCTTGTTCGGCGGTCAGGTCGCGCTGCGGCTCGGCCAACATCTCATAGCCGACCAGGAACTTGCGCACTTCCGCTGAACGCAGGAGTGGCGGGTAGAGGTGCGCGTGGAGCTGCCAGCCCTCGGTCTCGCGGTTGAACGGGGCCCCGTGCCAGCCCAACGAATACGGGAAGGACACCTCGAACAGGTTGTCGTAGCGAACCAGCAGGCGCTTGAGCACCCGGCTCAAGTCCTGACGTTCGTCCGCCGAAAGATCCGGGAGGCGCGTCACCGGGCTTCGGGGGAGCAGAAGCGTTTCGAAGGGCCAGACCGCCCAGAAAGGGACGACGGCCGTCCAATGCTCCGAGGCCACGACGACCCGTTCGGCAAGGCGGGTTTCCTCGGCTACGTAGTCGAGCAGCAAGGACGAGCCGTGCGCCCGATGATAGGCCGCCTGACGCTGGCCCTCGGCCCCCGGCAGCGTCGGCACATCCTCGCTTGCCCAGATCTGTCCATGGGGATGGGGGTTCGACGCCCCCATCAATTCGCCCTTGTTCTCGAAGACCTGCACCCACGCGTACGTTCGGCCCAGTTCGGCCGTCTGTTCCGCCCACGTGTCCACAACCTCGAGGATCTCGTCCGTCGTCAGCTCGGCCAACGATAGGTCATGTCGAGGTGAGAAGCACACCACGCGGCAGGTCCCCGGTTGAGGCGCGGCTTGCAGCAGCGGGTGCGACTGCCCCTCGCCGTCGCCAGGTGTCGGGATCAGAGCCGGATAGTCGTTGGTGAAGACGAAGGTTCGCTCGTAGGCTGGATTGCGATCGCCGCCCGCTCGCAGGTTGCCCGGACAAAGGTAGCAAGCCGCATCGTATGCCGGGCGCACGGCCGATGCCGGTCGATCGACACGACCAAGCCATGGACGGCTGAGCCGCTGCGGCGAAACCAGCACCCATTCTCCGGTCAGTGGATTCTGCCGGCGGTGAGGCATCGAGTGAAGCAGGGCCTCACGTCCCGTCATCCGGCGCACACCTGCTGAGGGTGCAGCCTGAGTTGGGCCAGGAGGTGGAGAACACGGGGCGTCGCAGTGACCGTCATGTGTCGCGCACTGCCTTCCAGAGTCCCCAGGCCCCGCCCACCACGAGCGCGACACCGAGAAAGGTCAACTGCAGCGTTGAGGGGTCCACCCAAGAGAAGGCCGATGCAAGGCCTGGATCGGCTGCCTGGGCATTGCCACGACCACCGCCCGCCTCCATCCAGGGCGAGATTGCCGGATAGATCGCAGCCAGCAGCAGAGCGATCCCGCCCAACATGCCGACGGCCGCGAGAGGCAGGAGGATCGGAAGCTGCCGACGAGCGACCTCGTCCGACCGGTTGACACGCACGCGCTCGACGAGTGCATCGGCTTCCGGCCACGACATCCCCGTTTGCGCACACACCTCCATCACGATATCACTGGCCGAGGCTGCGGCGCCAAGCCGGCGGATGATGTGATCGCTCAGTTCCGATTCGTCCATCCTTGTGCTCCATGTCCGCCGCATTGCCGGCGAAGACCCGATCGCCTGCTGGACGGCCCGGGAACGACAACTTCGGAAGCCCATTGGACTTCCGAAGTCGTCACAGCACAGGTAGCGGGGCTAGGATTCGAACCTAGGACCTTCAGGTTATGAGCCTGACGAGCTGCCACTGCTCCACCCCGCAACGGGGTCTTGCTTAGCCTGTCGATTATATCACCCGTAATAGCGGCGTCAAGGGAAGCGATTCCGTGGCCGGTGAATGCATGCCTCACCGCGCGCCGCCCTCGCCGGCGTCTGCCAGATCACGGATCCGCGTCCAGCCTGCATCAAGCAGTCGCTCAAGCTCTCCCACCAGCCCACGAACCCGATCAAACGGCAGCCCGACCGGGTCCTCCACCTGGCCTGCCTCGCCGGCCATCGAGGCCAGAAGATGCACACGGTCACCCAGCGACGGGAACGTCTCATGGAGGGCATCCAGGTGTTCTCGCTCCATCACCAACACCAGGTTGTATTGTTCCAGGAGTTCAAGCGTAACCGGACGGGCGACGTGCGCGCTCAAGTTCAATCCGCGCGCCGTCGCGGCGCGCAACGCGGACAATGCCGCGGGCGAGCCCTCCAGCGCCCACACTCCGGCCGAGCCGACCTGCCAGGCCGCTTCCTCCCCCTTGCGCCGGATCATCTCCTTGAACAGCGCCTCCGCCAGCGGCGAGCGGAGCTGGTTGGCGGAGCACACAAACAGAACACGTTTCATCCTCACCCCATCACCTTTCCACACTCCATTCGATACCTTATGATTTGCACCGGTGACGCGATCACAGGCGGGATGTGCCCTCGACCCAAGCAGCTCCTGAGCGCTGTCCGCGTGGGAATTGACCGAGAAGACCGGGAGCCGCCTCCACCCGGGCAAATGGCCAGGCGAGTCCGGTCCGGCTAGACCAGGCCTTGCATGTGCAGCTGCCGCCACAATTCCGCGCCAGCCACAAGCGCCAGCCGCCCGGCCGATTGATCGGAGGTCTTGCGGCAGGCCGCGGTGAAATCCGAGGTCGTAACCAGATAACCGCCGAGCCAGTCGCCAACGGGTTCGAGCGCCCGGAGCAGCGCCTTGGCCTCGGCGATGCCGACGTTCTTATCGCTGCGGATGCAGCGCACCAGCACGCGCTCGCTTCCGCCCTCGACGACTCGCCGTGCACTCAGCTCACCGCCGGTTTCGTCGGCCGGCCGCGTCGCCTCAACCTGGTCGTACCCGAGAAGCCTTACCCAAGCGGCAACGCCGTTCATCAGTTCGTCTGGAGACAGTTCTTGCAGGTTCGCCCGCAACAGGTCAGTCCCGGGCAGCCTCCCCGTGCTGACCGCCGGCTTGGGCGCCGGCTCCGGGGGCTTTCGGGTGGTCACATCGACCTCGAAGATGCGCTGCAGCCAGTCCTCCGTCGTCAGAGCGCTGGCGAGATCCTGCGGCGAGGCGCCGTCCGGGAGCGCGTGCGACGGCCAGCCGCGCTCCAGCAGAAGTCGATGGAGCCGCTCCTCGACCGTGTTCCGGGTGAACAGATCGGTGATCGAGAGCGTCAGTCCCGCCCCGGAGCGCTCAAGGAGCCACGCTTCGCTCCGGCGCCGGCGGGCAGGATTCCAATCGCTGGCGAAGTGCACCAGGTAGTTGATGCCCTGCAACGAGCCGGCCTTCTCCAACGTGTCCAGATCCGCCAGGAGCACGTGCCACGAGGGACGCTGCAGGAATGTCTCGACGTCTTCGCGCAGACCGTCCGCATCCCGGACCGCCGAGAGCACAGCCACGCCGAGCGGGTCGAGTGCGCTGCGCAGCCGGTCGTGACCCCGGCCGTCCGGTCGCGTCACCACGATCGCCTTGAGCCCCGCAGCCGACACCTCGGCGAGCAGGTCGACCGCAGCCTGCGCCTTGGCGCCCAGCCGGCCCGTCCGGCCGAGCGCCGCCGCGTCGGCCAGTCGTCCGAAGCAGGCTGCGAGCGTTTCCTGATCGGGGAGCTCCTCAGCGTGAACCAGACGGTGCCGCTCCTCGGCCAGCACCTCCTCGTAGGCGACGATATCCTCGCGGCCCGGGGTGATCCAGACCTGGGTGTAGGCAGCGGGCGGAAGCTGGGAGGAGAGTTGAGCTCGCGTGCGCCGCAGCAGACTGGTTTCGAAGTGCTTGGCCTGTTCGCCTCCGGCTACGACGCGTCGCACGGCAGCCGGGTCGCGGGTGAGGAATCCGAAGATCGCCTGCCACTCCTCAGGATCCTCGGGCGCGAACCGGCCAGCGCCCAGCGTCGGCGCGCCCGGACGCGCCCGAGGGCCCCCCGCACCGGCTCGGGGAAATCGGCCAGCAGCAGCGCGCTGTCCAGCACGGCAATGTCGAAGTCCAGATCTTGCGGATCAAGCGTGCCGTGAAGGATATCGTCGGCCAGTGCTTCATAGCTGATCAGATAGACGTGGGCCGGATCCTTCCAGCGCTGGGCGCGCTGCATACGATCGCCATCCACCAGCATGGTTCTCAGCGCAGGTGACCAACGCCGCAGGTGCCACGCCCACAGACGGAGCTCGTGCTCAAGGCAGGCGACCAGACTTCGCCGCGCCCAACCTCGCTGGTGCAGCGTCAGCAATGCGACACAGGCGGAAGGGGTCTTCCCTGTCCCCGGATCGTCGGCCAGCAGCAGCGCTTCCTGGGCGATCAACGCTTGCGCGGACTCGACCTGATAGGCCCGCAGCGTCGGTTCGTCTGGGCCGGGCTCTTCGCCCACCAATCCCGGGCGGTCGATCAGCGGCAGGAGCAGCTCCCACGGCTTGCCCGGCGCCCAGGAATCTGACGGGAGACCCTCCAGGGAACCGGCGATGCCGTGCAGGCCGCCCGGCCGCACCGCGAGCCCGCCGATCGCCGGGCCGGCGCCGGATGGCAGGAGCGGTTCGGCCGCAAGCCAGGGCTTCTCGAGCGCCGCAGGCATACCCTCGACCTCCACCGCAAACAGGTCCCCGGCGGGCAGTTCATACGTGAGCCGGTCGCCAAGCACGACCCGCGGTGCTTCGATGGCCAGGGCAGCCGGCAAGGCGACCTGATCTCGGACGGGACGAGGGTAGAACGTGACCGGGGTGAGCTGGACTCCGCGCAGCGTGTGCATGCGCGGCGGACGCAGCGGCGCGACGGTCTTCCCGGTGGACAGGCGTGCCGTGGGCACGTCAGCCCTTCCGCGCTTCGCCGACCTTCAAGTTGTGGGCTTCTTCCAGGGCGGACTTGATGCGCACGAACGGTTCCATGATGTTGCGCCCGCGCAGCCGCCGCGGCAGGACATCCCGCCCGGCCTCCGCCTCCGTTTCAAAACCCGGGAACGCCTGCAGAACGAACTGCCCGTCCACCGTCCCGCGGACCCACAGGACGGGCACCTCGGTGCGCGTTCGCAACTTAAGGAACTCCGCATCCCGCACCAGGATCAGGTCGAGCTTGGACTCGATCGTCTGCAGGATCGGGATGCCGATCAGGTCGTTGCAGATGTACTCGTGGAGCGTATCCCCGTACAGGACCTTCTGCAGGCTCGTGGGACGGATGGCGCCGCTCACCCGGAACTCGAGGGGTCGGGTGAGCGCGTCCGTCACCAGGCAGCCGCCGCGCAGGGCGCCGCCGTCCTCGAACGTCGCCAGGTCCAGGAAGGCCAGGATTCGGTCGCCGGCATTCGGCTCAGGGGTTTCGGTCATCGTCCCACCCTTCCCTTCGGCATCGCGAGCTTCTCCCACCTACAACCTTAAACTCTAGACCAATCGCAGGCCGCCCGCAAGCACCCTCCGGTCCCCCCCCAGAAAGGCCCTAGAGACCCCCGACCTGGGAGCCAGAAGACAAAGCCGCCCCCAAGCCGGGAAACAGCGTCAACGCCAGGAGCAGGAGCGTCAACAGGATGAGCACGACCACCATCGCCCCGGTGATGAGGTTGAGCACGCGCCCGTTGGCGAAGCGGCCCATGATCCGGCGATCGCTGATCAGGACCATCATGACAACCAGAATGACCGGCAGCAGCACGCCGTTGAGCGTTTGGCTGGCGAGCATAGCCTGGATGAGCGACCGAATGGGGAGCAGGATGATTCCCGCCCCCAACACGATCAGGGTCGTGTAGATTCCGAAGAAGACCGGCGCTTCGCGCAGCCGACGGTCGACGCCCGACTCCCAACCGAACGCCTCACAGACGACGTACGCCGTCGAGAGGGGCAGGATCGCGGCAGAGAAGACCGAGGCATTCAGCAGCCCAAGGCCGAACAGGGCCGAAGCATACGGGCCGGCCAGAGGTCGAAGGGCCAGCGCGGCGTCTTTGGCCGTCTCGATCGTCCGCCCGCCCGAGAAGATCGTTGCGGCGCAGGCGATGACGATGAAGCCGGCGACCAGGACGGCGAAGAGCGATCCCACCAGGACATCCAATCGCTCGTACGGCAGGTCCGCGGGCTTGAGCCCCTTGTCCACGATCGACGCCTGCTGGTAGAACTGCATCCACGGGGCGATGGTCGTTCCGATCACGGTGACGAACAGGGTAACGTAGCCGGCGTCGAAGTGGAAGCTCGGCGTGACGGCGGCCTGCAGCACCTCATCCCAGACGGGTCGGGCGAGCACACCCGAGGCGACGTATGTCAGATAGATCAAGCTGGCCACCAGGAAGACGCGCTCGACGCTCTTGTAGTTGCCCTTGACAATGATCAGCCAGACGAGAATGGCGACCAGCGGGACGGAGATGAACTTGGTGATGCCGAAGATCTCCATGCTGGCAGCCACCCCGGCGAACTCGCTGACCGTGTTGGCCAGGTTGGCGATGACCAGCAGCCCGAGCAGCACGGCCGTGGCTCTCAATCCCAGCCGCTCCCGGATCAGGTCGGCCAGGCCCTTGCCCGTCACGATCCCCAGCCGGGCGCTCATCTCCTGAACGATGATCAGTGCCAGCACGACCAGCGGCAGCATCCACAGCAGGCCGTACCCATAGCGCGCGCCGGCGACCGAGTAGGTCGTGATCCCGCCGGCGTCGTTGTCGACGTTGGCGGTGATGATCCCAGGGCCGAGGATCATGAACAGCAGCGCCAGGCGCAGGCGCAGTGGGCGGAGTCGTTGGCTGAGGGTCATGGGCGTTGTCCGCTCAATCCGTCGTCGGGGCGCTTAGTGGTACAGGCGCGGCAGGCGCTTCTTCCACTTCGTCGGCAGGATCTTGTCCAGGGCGTCATCGGCGGTCACAATCCCCTGCAGTCGTGCTTGTTCGTCCACCACCGGAATGGCCGACAGGTTGTACTTCGAGATCAGCTGGGCGACCTTGTCCTGGCTGTCCAAGGGCAAGCACGCTGATGAAGCGGTCGTGCATGAACTCCGAGACGCGCGTCGACGGGCGGACCATGACGAGATCCTGAAGGGAGAAGACTCCCAGCAGATGGCGCTCGGGATCCGTGACATAGATGTAGTTGATCGTCTCGTCGGCGTTGGCCTGTTCCCGGAGGACGCTGAGCGCCTGCTGCGCCGTCAGCCCCGGGCGCACCGCGAAGTAGTCCGTCGTCATGATCCCGCCGGCGGACTCCTCGGGGTAGGTCAGCAGCTGCTTGACCTCGGCGGCTTCGTCCCCTTCCATCAGGCGCAGGATGTCCTGGCTGCGGCCCTCGGGCAGCTCGGCCAAGAGGTCGGCCGCTTCATCCGGCGCCATTTCCTCCAGGACGTCGGCCACCTTCTCATCCGGCATGGCCTCGATCAGGCTGGCCTGGAACTCGGGCTCAACTTCCTCCAGCGTATCAGCCAGCAGCTTCACGTCGAGCGACTCCAGGAGGCGGGCGCTCTCCGGGCGGCTGAGGTCGCTGATGATCTCGGCCAGATCGGCCGGGTGCAGGTCGGCGATGCGGTCGCCGCTGACCTTCAGGCGCATCGCCTGGTCGCCCGGCAGGAGTTCCATCGCATCCCAGCGAGATCGATCCCGGAGCGGCGGTTCGCGCCGCACGCCAGACGACGGCACGAAGCGGGCCAGCCCGAGCCGGCGCAGGAGCCCGAGCGTGCCGATGTCGACATTGGCGACGAAGTACTGATGGTTCGACGCGCGCCAGTTCCAGGTCATTGACCCGCACCACGCGCACGCCGTTGACGTCGATGATCTGCTTGTCCAGCACATCGCGTGCCAGGTAGAGATCGGTTTCCGCCGGCGAGTACGTGGGCAGCTCATCGGTGCGCTGGTTGAGTACGATCACCGGGGCGGCCATCGCAGCCACATCGGCCATCGGGATCACACGTCGCTGGCTGGCTTGCCTACCCACCAGTGCCACAACCAGCGGATGGGCGGAAGCTGAAGCGGTGCTGGCAACCACATCCTCCAGCCTCCCCACCGCTGCGCCATCTACATCGGTGATTGGCCGTCCCAACAGATCGCTAAGGAATGGCATGGCGTGCTCTCCCGCGCCCCCTGCCGGACGGCCACCAACGATCAAGGGCGGTTGGCTCATGGTTTGAATCGCGGCGGTTTCGCCCGGGTTTGCAGCACAGATCCTGCACATGCCGGCACGGCCTAGCGCGCACGACATTATACGGCCGCATCGAGGGGTACACCTGGTATGGCAGGGGTTGGAGTTGGCGTAGCCGAATTGGGCGGCCGCGGCAGCGCTCTAGCCTTGGGTGGGGAGCTTCGGGCATTGCCGGACCGGGGAGGCCGAGCAATTCGCTCACGGCAGCGTGCATCGCGGTGCGGTCGTCCCACGGGACCTCGGTCTCCCCGAAGCACATCGACTGCTCGTGCCCTTTGCCGCAGGCGATGACCAGATCGCCGGGGCGGGCCTGGGCGACGGCGAAGCGCAGCGCCTCTCCCCGGTCCGGGATGCGCCAAAACGTGGTGCCTTCCTGGCCTCCCTGCCCGCTAGCCCCGGCGGCCATCTCGGCCAGGATCGCCTCGAGGAACTCGGTGCGCGGGTCTTCGGCCGTCAGGATGGTCAGGTCGGCGAACCGGGTGGAGACCTCGGCCATCTTGCGGCGCTTCTCGCGGTCCCGCAGGCCGGCGGCGAAGACCAATGGTTTTGCCTTGAGACTCCTGTTACCCTTGTGTTTCAACAATTTGACCAATGGAAGACTCGAGCAATCCAGGCAGGTTGCGCATACCATGCTTCAGCAGTCGACACGCGGCGGAATTCAAACCACGAAAAACTGGGGTCATTATTTTATCGGCCTGGTGAAATACCAATGGAATGAATTGGATGCCGCCGAAGAGCATCTTTCCGAGGTCGTCGATAATCGCTTCAATATCCAGCCGCTCACCGCCAAGCATGCCATGACCGTCCTGGCACGGGTGCACCAGGCCGCGGGCAGGAGCGCCAAAGCCTGGGAAATCCTGGAGACCCTCTCCCAGTTTGATTTGGAACAAACAGGGTATGAAGAGGATGAAACCTTTTCCTTGCAAGCCAGATTGAGTCTTCTGCAAGGGAAAAAAGACGACGCTTATCGGTGGGCAAATTCGTTTACTGTGCCACCTTCGGAACAGCCTCTTTTATGGCTGGAAAATCCCCACGCGACCCGGGCGCAGATCCTGATATCGAGAGGCATCAAAGTTGATGTTCGGCGGCATTAAAAACCCTGGACACACTCGACGAGATGTCCGTCAGAACTTACAACACACGTTCCAAAATAGAAGTCAAGGCTCTGCGCGCTCTGGCATTGGACGCTCTGGACAAGGGAGGCGAAGCTGAGGCTGAGTTGCAGCAAGCCCTGGAGCTTGCGCAACCCGGTGA
>CAVZPO010000024.1:0-30738 GCA_963777165.1 uncultured Chloroflexia bacterium | reverse complement strand
ATGCAGCGGCGGCCATGCCCGGGCGCGTGGCGGTCGATACGCGCGGCCGCTGGGATCGCCGAAAGTGGACGGCGGCCGGGTTCCACCTTCACGTCCTCGGTGCGGGCGAGCGCGATGGCTGAACGCAAGCTGCGCGTGCCTATCGGTCTTCGGCACGCGGCCCGAAGCGGTCAAGATGGCGCCGGTCGTCCTGCGGCTGCGCCAGACGCCGGGCGTCGATTCGCTCGTGTGCGTCACCGCCCAGCACCGGCAGATGCTCGATCAGGTCCTCGACCTGTTTCACCTCAAGCCGGACTTCGACCTCGACCTGATGCAGCCGGACCAGTCGCTGGCCGATACGGCGGCGGCGGTGTTCACCGGGCTGGATCCGATCCTCGAGAAGGTGCAGCCGGACTGGGTGCTGGTGCAGGGCGACACGACGACGGTGGCGGCGGCGGCGCTGGCGGCCTACTACCGCAAGATCCGCCTGGGTCACGTCGAGGCCGGGCTGCGCACCGGCGACAAGTGGCGCCCGTTCCCCGAAGAGATCAACCGGCGCGTCGCCGGCGTGGTCGCCGATCTGCACTTCGCCGCCACCGATTGGGCGCGGGACAACCTGCGGCGCGAGGGCGTGCCCGACGAGCGGATCGTGGTGACCGGCAACCCGGTCATCGATGCGCTGCAGATGATCGTGGCGCTGCCGTACGATTTCGAGAGCGGACCCCTGGCGAACATGAATCCTGACCGCCGGCTGATCCTGGTCACCGCCCACCGGCGCGAGAGCTTCGGCAAGCCGCTGGAGGATATCTTCCGCGCGCTGAAGGAGCTGGCGAAGAAGTACGCCACGCAGGCGGAGATCCTGTACCCGGTGCACCTCAACCCGAACGTCGCCGAGCCGGCCGTGCGCATCCTGGGCAGCTCGACCAACGTGCGGCTGGTCGACCCGCTCGACTACCACACGATGGTTCACTGTCATGAAGCGCGCCTACCTGGTGCTGACCGATTCGGGCGGGCTGCAGGAAGAAGCGCCGGCGCTCGGGACGCCGGTGCTCGTCCTTAGCGAGGTGACCGAGCGCCCGGAGGCGCTCGAGGCGGGCACGGCGCGGCTGGTGGGGACCGACACCGAGCGGATCGTGGCCGAGGCGTCGCGCCTGATGGATGATCCGCAAGCCCACGCCGCGATGGCCAAGGCGGCCAACCCCTACGGCGACGGCCACGCCGCCGAACGCATCGTCGACGCGCTGCTGGCCGCCTCCCGAGCGTGATCTGTCTCGAGCGAATGCCTCGACGCCATCATCCAGAGATCGAATTGAATCACCGGACAACGGACGTCCTGCGCACCGCCCCTGATCCCCCCGCCAGGTTCGGCCCGTGGATTCAGGAGGGGATCGATCCTGGAGTGGGGGACGATCCCCCACTCCCAGCCTCCACCCCCTCTCCGCTGCGTTACTTCTCGTCACAGGATGTGGTCCGCGGAGAGGGGGCAGGGGGTGAGGCGGCAATCCGGATGCTCCCGCACCCTGCCCATGCGCGCACCTCCTGCGGCCTTGCCTGCACAGGCAGGGCAGGCGACAATCGCACTCGCGCCCTCGGCGCATGATGATGAGCGACAGCGTTCGAATGAACCCCCGCCGCCTGTGCCTGGTCTCCCGCATCCCCGGCGTCGCCGGGCCGGCGGGGTTTCAACGCCGGCTGGCGGACGGGCTGGCGCGCCGCGGCATCGGCGTCACCTACGATCTTGACGACGAGCCCTACGACGCGGCGCTCGTCATCGGCGGCACACGCCAGTTGTCCGGGCTGTTGCGGGCCCGGCGTCGCGGCGTCGCCGTGCTCCAGCGGCTGAACGGCATGAACTGGATCCACCGCCGGCGCCGCACCGGGTTGCGGCATTTCGTCCGCGCCGAAGCCAACAACCTCGTGCTGCAGTTCATCCGCCGCCGCGTGGCGACACACGTCGTCTATCAGAGTGAATTCGCCCGCACCTGGTGGGACCGCAAGCATCTACCGACTCCGGTCCCGACCTCGGTCGTCCTGAACGGCGTCCCGCTCGATGTGTACACGCCGAACGGGCCGGAGGCGCCGCCCGCCGATCGTGTCAGGTTGCTGGTCGTCGAAGCCAACCTGGATGCCGGCTACGACATCGGGCTGACCTGGGCGCTCGAGCTTGCGCGACGGCTGCAAACGCGTTCCGGGCGCAAGGTCGAACTGGTCGTCGCCGGACGCGTGCCCGAAACGCTCCGGCGTCAGGCCGATGCAGCCGCACATGGCCCGATCACCTGGCTGGGCGTCGTGCCGCCGGACTCGATCCCGGCGCTCGATCGCTCCGCCCACCTGCTGTTCGCCTCGGATGTCATGCCGGCCTGCCCCAACTCGGTCGTCGAAGCGCTGGCCTGCGGGCTGCCGGTCGTTTCGTTCGACACCGGCGCGCTGCCCGAGCTGGTCACCGGCGACGCCGGGCGCATCGTGCCCTACGGCGGCGATGCGTGGAGGCTCGAGCCTCCCGATCTTGAATCGCTGGCCTCGGCGGCGGCCGAGGTGATCTTCGGAGGCGAGCGCTTTCGACGGGCGGCGCGGGCGCGGGCCGAGGCCGGGCTGAACGTCGAGACGATGATCGACGGCTACCTGTCCGCGCTGGGCTGGGAGGCCTAGGCCCGATCGATGGCCGAAGCGACCCGCTTCCCCGGGAAGGTCTGCCTGCAGCAGCGCGTGCTGCCGGACTACCGCGCGCCGTTCGTCGAGGCGCTCGCCGGCCGCTGCGACGGAGGGCTGAGCGTCTTCGCCGGGACGCCGCGGCCGGACGAGTTGATCCGCACCGCCGCTCCGCTCACGCACGCACGCTGGACGCGAGCGGAGAACCGGCAGCTGTTCGGCGGGCGGCTGGCGCTGTTCACACAATCGGGACTGCTCGAATGGCTGGCGCGCGAGCGGCCCGACGTGCTCGTGCTGGAAGCCAACCCGCGCTACCTGAGCAACCTGACCGCACGGCGCTGGATGCACGCAAACGGAAAACCGGTGGTGGGTTGGGGGCTGGGAGCACCGCCGGCGTCCGGGCTGCGCGTGTGGTTTCGGCGGAGCTACCTGGATGGATTCGACGCACTGATCGCCTACAGCACGCTCGGCGCGGCGCAGTACCGCGCTTTGGGGTTCCCGCCCGAGCGCGTCTTCGTCGCGCCGAACGCCGCCACGCCGGCGCCGCGGCAGATGCCCGAGCGCCAACCGAGACGCGATCGGCCGCTTCGGCTTGCTGTTCGTCGGACGGCTGCAGGAACGCAAACGCCTCGACCTGCTCTTCGAGGCCTGCCGCGAGCTCGACCCCCGGCCGGAACTCCAGATCGCCGGCGATGGTCCCGATCGAGCGCGGCTCGAAGCGCTGGCGGCAAGCACTCTGTCAGCAATGTGAACTTCCTCGGCGACCTGCGCGGCGAAGCGTTGGACGCCGCCTATGCGCGGGCGGACCTGTTCGTCCTGCCGGGGACGGGAGGGCTGGCGCTGCAGCAGGCCCTGGCGGCCGGGCTGCCTGCCATCGCCGCACAGGGCGACGGCTCGCAGCAGGACATGGTCACGCCGGACAACGGCTGGCTCGTGCGCCCCGGCGATCTGGCCGAGTTGCGCGCGGCGCTTGTGAGGGCCATCGGGCTCAATGACGACCAACTGCGCGCCATGGGTGCGGCGTCGTTTCGGCTGGCCCAGACGCGCTTCAACCTGGATGCGATGACGGACGCGTTCGTCGCCGCGCTGTGTGCGACGACGCGGCGGAGGGCCTGAGTGCGCCTGCTCTACTACGCGGATGCTCGAAGCCCGATCGCCCAGAGTTGGGTCGAGCACTTCGTCAGTGCCGGAAACGAGGTGCATTGGGTCTCAAGCTTCCCGGCGGCGCCGATCGAGGGGCTGGCGTCCTTTCACGTTGTTCCGGTTGCGTTCAGCGGCGGTGCAGCACAGCCGGCATCCGGCCGCGCCACCGGCGGCGCACGCGGGCTTCGTCTGCGGTTGGCATTGCGGCACTGGCTGGGTCCATTGACCGTCGGCGCGGCGGCCGACGGGTTGCGTCGGATCATCGACCAGGTGCGCCCCGATCTTGTGCACGCGCTGCGCATCCCATTCGAGGGCATGGCCGCCGCGCAGGCCTCACGGCGGCCGCCCGCTGGTGATCTCGACCTGGGGCAACGACTTCACGCTCCACGCCCCTTCGTCGCCCGGGATGCTGAACCTGACGCGGCGAGCACTTGCTGCCGCCACCGGGCTGCACAGCGACTGCCGGCGCGACCTGGCACTGGCCACGCGCTGGGGCTACCCGAGCGGACGTCCGTCGATCGTGCTGCCCGGCAACGGCGGCGTGCGGCGGGAGGTCTTCTTCCCTGCCGGTGAGGCGCCTGAGCATGAATCCGGCCGATTGTCGGCCGCGCTGGCCGACGTGCCGGCTTCGGCGCCGATCGTCATCAACCCACGCGGCTTTCGCGCCTACGTGCGCAGCGACACGTTTTTCCGGGCGATCCCGCGCGTCCTCCAGCGCAAACCCGGCGTGGTCTTTGTCTGCCCGACGATGGCCGGCGACCCGCAGGCCGAGCGTTGGCTGCAGCGCTTGGGTGTCGGTGCTTCCGTGCGGTTGCTCCCATCGATGGAACCGGCCGAGATGGCGGCGCTCTTCCGACGCGCACAGGTGAGCGTCTCACCCAGCACGCACGACGGCACGCCCAATACGCTGCTGGAGGCGATGGCCTGCGGCTGCTTCCCGATCGCCGGCGATCTGGAATCGATCCGCGAGTGGCTGGTGCGCGGCGAGACCGGGTTGATCGTCGATCCGGCGGACGACGAGGGCCTGGCGTGGGCGATCCTGCGCGCGTTGGACGACGACGGACTACGCCAGGGCGCCGCGCGACGCAACGTCGAGGTCGTCCGCCAGCGGGCGGACTACCCGGCCTGCATGCGGCAGGCCGAGGCGTTCTACCATCAGGTGGTCGAAACGGGGCCGGTGCTATAATGCCGCCAGCCCGCCGACGTGCAGCGGGGATGCGAAGGCCTCTCCTATCAGCATGAAGCAGGTCGTCCAAGAGATGCGCTCCGGGGAAACCCGCGTCATCGAGGTTCCGGTTCCAGTGCCGGGGCCGGGGATGGCGCTGGTGCGGACCGCCGCGTCGGTGGTCTCGGCCGGAACCGAGCGCATGCTGGTCGAGTTCGCCGGACAAGGCTGGATCGGGAGAGCCCGCTCGCGACCGGATCTCGTGCGCCAGACTCTGGACAAGGTTCGCCGCGAAGGCCTGCTCACCACGTTCGACGCCGTCCAGAACCGCCTCGATCAACCCCTTCCGCTCGGTTACTCGTCCGCCGGTGTCATCGCCGCAGTCGGCGACGGGCTGCAAGGATTCCGGGTGGGAGACCGCGTGGCCTGCGCCGGTGGCGGGCACGCGGTTCACGCCGAGTATGCCCTCGTGCCTCAAAACCTGATGGCGCACGTGCCCGACGGCGTGGACCTCGAGCACGCGGCGTTCGCCACGCTGGGTTCCATCGCCATGCACGGGTGGAGGCTGGCCGAGCCGCAGGTCGGTGAGCATGTGGCCGTGATCGGCCTGGGATTGCTCGGGCTGCTGGCGGCGACGCTGGCCCGCGCGGCAGGCGCCTGGGTCTTCGGCATCGACCTGGATCAGGGACGCGTCGAGCGGGCGCAGAAGATGGGCTTCCGCGCTGCGCTGCGCGAGGCGGCCGAAGACGCCGCCCTGGCCGCCACGCAGGGCCGCGGCTTCGACGTCGTGCTTGTTTGCGCCGATTCGCCGTCGAGTGATCCCATCGAGCTGGCCGGGAAGCTGGCGCGCGATCGGGGCCGCGTGGTCGTCATCGGCAACGTCGGCCTCGACGTCCCGCGCCGGACGTACTACGAGAAGGAACTCAGCCTGCGCGTCTCGCGGTCGTACGGCCCCGGGCGCTACGACCCGCTGTACGAGGAAGCCGGCATCGACTACCCGATCGGCTTCGTGCGCTGGACCGAAGGCCGCAACCTGCAGGCGTTCGTCGATCTGCTCGCCGCCGGCCGGCTCGACCTGCGGCCGCTGATCACCCACCGCTTCCCGATCGAGCGCGCCACCGAAGCCTACGCCGTGATCACCGGCCGCGAGCATCCGGCGTTCCTGGGCGTCGTCCTCACCTATCCGGAAACGAGTGAAGCTCCGGCAGCGCGGGTGGAGCTCAGTCCGAAGCAAGGTACGAGCCGATGCGGACATCCGGCTCGGCGTGCTGGGTGCGGGCAGTTTTGCGACGGGCGTGCTTCTGCCGGCGTTGAAGCGCGTACCAGGCATTGAGCGAGTAGGCATCGCCTCGGGGGCCGGGTTGAGCGGCGCCAGCGCCGGGCGGAAGTTCGGTTTCCAGTACGCCGCGGCGAACGAGACGGAGATTCTGGCGGACCCGTCGATCAACACCGTGGCGATCCTGACGCGGCACGCCGATCACGCGCGGCAGACCGTCGCCGCGCTGCGCGCCGGGAAGCACGTCTTCTGTGAGAAGCCGCTGGCGCTGACGCGAGAACAATTGGCGGAGATCGCCGCCGCGCTTCAGTCTTCGGATCGGCTGCTCACCGTCGGCTACAACCGGCGCTTTGCGCCGCTGGCGGCGGCGATGCGCGGCTTCCTGCGCGCCACCGAGGCGCCGCTGGCCGTCCACTACCGGGTGAACGCCGGCGTGCTGCCTGCGAACCACTGGCTCCACGATCCCGAACAAGGCGGCGGCCGCCTGCTGGGCGAGGCGTGTCACTTCCTTGATTTCGTCACCTTCCTGGTCGGCGCACTGCCGGTGTGCGTGTCGGCGGTCGGGCTGCCCGACGGAGATCAGTACCGCGAGGACAATGTCCTGATCAGCCTGGAGTTCGCCGATGGCTCGGTGGGCACGGTCGCCTACCTGGCGTGCGGCGATCGCTCGATGCCCAAGGAGCGTGTCGAAGCCTTCGGCGGCGGACGCGTCGCGGTGCTGGACGACTTCCGGCGCCTCGAGACCTACCACGCCGGCCGACGTCGCGTGCAGCGGTCATGGCTGCGACAGGACAAGGGGCACCAGGCGGAGTGGGAGGCGTTCACGGCTGCCATTCGCTCCGGTGGACCGCCGCCGATCGCGTATGACCAGTTGATGGCCGCCAGCCTGACGGCACTGGCCGCTGTGGACGCACTGCGCACGCGCAAGCCGGTTACGCTCGAGCCGCTCGGCCCGGCGCAATGAGCCGGCGCCAGAATCTCATTCACGCCGCGCGCGAGCTTGGACTCAGACCTCTGGCGCGCTACGCGCTCTACCAGATCAAGCTGCGCAGCGGATGGATCCGGGCGCGGACGCCGGTGTCGTCCTGGGACGAACCATTGTTGGCGCGTGCCCTGCGGCCCGGCGCCTCCGCCGATCCGGAAGATTACGCCGCGTACCGCCAGTCGCTGATCGCCCCGCGCTTCTTCTTCGATCCATCCGCCGATCTCTCGAAGGTGCTGCACCACTCCGCGGAGGCCGTGGCCGAAGCGGATGACGTGCGGGACGGCTGGTTCCGGGTTTTCGGACAGCCGGCCGTCTGGCTGGGAACGCCGCCCGACTGGTCGGCCCTGGCGCCGCTGGCCGATGATGCCCCTCCGCCGTCGCTCGACCTCACCGAACACTGGACGGCGACACGCCTCGATCAGGTGCCCGGAGACATCAAGCTGCTCTGGGAGCCGTCGCGCTTCGGCTGGGTCTACCCGATGGTGCGGGCCTATCGGGCCACGGGACAGGACGCCTACGCCGAGGCCTGCTGGGAGCTGATCCTCTCGTGGAGGCAGACCAACAAGCCGAACGCCGGCGCAAACTGGATCTCCGCGCAGGAAGTCGCCGTGCGCCTGATGGCGCTGACCTTCGCCTTCTACGGCTTGGCACCGTGGCTGAAGCGCAAGGCGTCGCGCATCGCCCGGCTGGCGACGATGATCGTTGTGCACGCCGCGCGCATCCCGCCGACGCTCGACTACGCCCGCGCCCAGCGCAACAACCACCTGTTGGTCGAGGGCGTCGCCCTATACACGGCCGGCATGCTTTTCCCGGAGGTCGAGGCGGCCGCCGGCTGGAAACGGACCGGGCTGAGCGTGCTCCTGCACGCCTTGCGCACGCAGGTGTTTCCCGACGGCGGGTACGTGCAGCACTCGGCCAACTACCACCGCCTTGCACTTCAAGCCGCCACGTGGGCCGCCAGCCTTGCACAGCACAACCAGGAACCTCTGCCACCCGAAGCGCTGGAGTCGATCTGGCGGCTGGCAAGCGCCCTCGGCGAGCTCGTCGATCCGGCCGACGGGCATGCGCCGAACTTCGGGCCGAACGATGGGGCCCACATCCTTCCATTGAGTGACGGCGAGTTCGAAGACTTCCGCCCGGCGCTTCAGGCTGCGGCCTGCCTGGTGGATGAACACGCGCTCTACCCGCCCGGCGCGTGGGATGAGGCCTGCGTCTGGCTGGGGATCGAAATGCCGGCGAAGCCAGGCGCCGCGGACGCCACAGCTCCGATCGACCTGCCAGACGCCGGGTTGTACTTCTTGACGTCCGACGAGTCGCGCGGGCTGCTGCGCTCGGCGCGCTTCACCTCGCGGCCGGGGCACTCCGACCAACTCCACTTCGACCTGCGCTCCCGCCGCCAGCCGGTGGCGATCGATGCCGGCACCTACTCGTACAACGCGTTCCCGCCCTGGGATAACGCGTTGGCCTATGCCGCGGCCCACAATACGGTCATCGTCGATGATCAGGAACCGATGCAGCGCGGCGGGCCCTTCCTGTGGTTGGACTGGGCCCAGGCGCGCTTGCTTGGACGCTGGCGCTCAGCCGACGGCCGATTGGAGGCCATCTCCGCCGAGCACGATGGGTATCGGCGCATCGACGTTCGCCACCGGCGCACGGTTGTGCGAGCTTCCACGAAACTGTGGCTTGTGGTCGATGACCTGCTCGGTACAGGCGAGCACACGGCCCGACTCGGTTGGCTGCTGTCCGACGGAAAGTGGACGCTGCGCGCCGGCCACCTGGGCATCCGCTACCCGCGCCTGCGGGCGGAACTCTGGTTCGCCGCCCCCGGCGGCTCCGCGGCGCTGTACCGCTGCGGCGAACTCATCGCCGGGAGTGCCACGGCGGGGGAAGCGCAGGTCAAGGGCTGGGTGGCGTGGACGTATGCCGAACGCCAGCCGGCGCTGCGCCTCGAGATCGAATCGAAGGGGACTCTGCCTCTCAGGTTGATCACTTGGTTCGCCTTGGACGGCGCCGGCACCGGCGCCGTGGACCTGGAGTGGAACGCGCCGGGCGACGGCGCCAGCGCCGTAAGCCGCGTCGCTCTGGATGCGACCGTCCTGGATCTCAGCCGTGCACATTCTGCTGATCCATCAAGCCTTCGCCGCGCTGGGTGAGCCGGGCGGGACGCGGCACCATGAGCTGGCGCGCTGGCTGTCGCGGCGCGGCCACCGGGTGACGATCCTTGCCGGCCAGGTGAGCTATCTGACCGGAGAGGCCGGCACCGGATCGCCGGCGGAGTGGGTCGATGACGCCGGCGTGCACATCCGCCGCTGCGCCACCTACCGCGCCTGGCACCGTTCGTTCTTCCATCGCGTGCTGAGCTTCCTCAGCTTCATGCTCTCGTCGTTCGCCGCCGGACTGCAGGTGCGCGACGTGGACGTCGTCTGGGGCACGACCCCGCCGCTGTTTCAGGGCGCCACGGCCTGGCTCGTGGCGCGCCTCAAGCGGGCGGCCTTCGTCTTCGAGGTGCGCGACCTGTGGCCGGCGTTCGCCGTGGCCGTCGGCGTGCTGCGCAATCCCCTGCTGATCGCGCTTGCTGAAGCGCTGGAACGATTCCTCTACCGCCATGCTGACCGGTTGGTGGTCAACTCGCCCGGATATGTCGAGCATGTGCTGCAGCGCGGCGCGCGGCAGGTGGATCTGGTCCCGAACGGCGTCGACGTCTCGATGTTCGACCCGACGTCGACCGGTTCTGCCTTCCGAAAGGTGCACGGGCTGCAGGGCAAGTTCATCGCCCTGTACGCCGGTGCGCTCGGACTGTCGAACGACCTGGGCGTCGTGCTCGACGCGGCAGCGATGCTCCAGGACAAACCGAAGATCGCGATCGTCTTGCTGGGCGACGGCAAGGAACGACCGGCGCTCGAAGCGCGGGCCCGCATGCTCGGCCTGCGCAACCTGCACTTCGTGCCGGCGGTCCCCAAGGACGAGATGGACCAGGCGCTGGCGGCGGCTGACGCCTGCATCGCCATCCTCAAACCGCTGGATGTCTACAAGACGACCTATCCCAACAAAGTGTTCGACTACATGGCCGCCGGCCGGCCGGTGATCCTGGCCATCGATGGCGCCATCCGCCAGGTGATCGAGGAAGCCAGGGCAGGCGTGTTCGTCCCGCCCGGGGATGCAGCCGCGCTGGCGGCGGCGATCCGCCGCCTGGCAGCCAATCGGGCCGCAGGGCGCGCCATGGGACGCTCGGGAAGGGCCTTTGTCGCTAAGCGCTTCGACCGGGGGGCGCTGGCCGACGGGCTCGAACAGGTGATGCGCCAGGCGGCAGCGCAGCGAGGCCGCCGGTGAGCGCGGCGCTCTTCCCGGCTGGAATCCCGAAACGCAAGCGAGCCTTCGACCTGCTGCTGGCGATCCCGGGCGTGCTGGTGATCAGCCCGCTGCTGGCTCTCCTGGCGATCCTGATCAGGCTGAGGTTGGGAACCCCGATCCTGTTCCGCCAGACTCGCCCCGGCTATCGCGCCCGGCCGTTCACGCTCTACAAGTTCCGCACGATGACCGACGCCCGCGCCGGCGACGGGCGCCTGCTGCCGGACGCCGAGCGGATGACCGGCTTCGGCCGTGCCCTGCGCTCCTTCAGCCTGGACGACCTGCCCAACACGATCAACGTGCTGCGCGGAGAAATGAGCGTGGTGGGGCCTCGTCCCCTGCTCACGGAGTATCTCGACCGCTACACACCTGAACAAGCCCGCCGCCACGAAGTCCTGCCGGGCATCACCGGCTGGGCACAGGTCAACGGCAGGAACGACCTTTCGTGGGAGGACAAGTTCCGCCTGGATGTCTGGTATGTCGACCACTGGTCGCTGAGGCTGGACGTAAGGATCCTGGCCCTGACCGCGTGGAAGGTTCTGCGTCGGGAAGGGATCTCCCAGCCTGGCTTTGCCACCGCACAGGAATTCCGTGGGCCTGAAGAGGGTTCAGGCCAAACCTAGAACATGTGGTCGGATTTGGCACTTGCCTGGAAGCGTGAAGGCGGGTAGTATGCGTGAGCGGGGAACCGCCCGAGAAGCTGGCAACGCCGAGGAGGATGGGAATGAAGCCGGAGCTCAATTTCTACGACGTCAAGTCTCGCAGCAAGTTCGCCAGCACGGATTGGCGCATCGAGACCAGGACCGCCAAGGGCAAGACCCGCTATTTCGCGGTCGCCAAGGTTCCCACCGCCGGGCACGAAGCCTGGCTGATCGTCAAGGAAGAGTTCGCCAAGCAGAACAGCTAGTTGGCTCCGGCGTCCGCATCCATTCCTCCCGCCGCCCGGGTCTGCGGGCGGCGGAATGATTCTCACCAGGGACTACCGTGAACCCATGCGACGACGCCCTTGAGCTCTACCGGCGCATGCTCCTGATTCGAGTCTTCGAGGAGCGTGTCCTGGAGAGCTTCACCCGTGGGCTGGTCTTCGGCACGACGCACACGGCCATCGGCCAGGAGGCCGATGGAGTGGGCGTCCTGAGCTGCAGCCTGCCGGGCGATGTGGTCGTCAGCAACCACCGCGGCCACGGCCACTTCCTGGCCTATGGCGGGCCGATGGACGCTCTGGCGGCCGAGATGATGGGCCGCGGGAGCGGGGTCTGCCGCGGCCGGGGTGGGAGCCAGCATTTGCACTGGAAGGACTTCTACGCCAGCGGGATCCTGGGAGGAACCGTTCCCCTGGCCGTGGGAATGGCGCTGGCCGAACGCGAACGGGGCATGCACGCCATCGTGATTGCCTTCCTCGGGGATGGCACGCTGGGCGAAGGCGTGGTGTACGAGAGCCTGAACATGGCCGCCCTGTGGAAGCTGCCCGTCGTTTTCGTGGTCGAGAACAACCGCTACGCCCAGACGACGCCGATCGAACAGCACATGGCGGGCAGCCTGTCCGGACGGTTTGCCGCCTTCGGGATCCCCGTGTTGGAACAAGACACCACGGATGTCCTGGTGGTGCGCAGCCTGGCGCAGCCGCTGATCGACGCCGCCCGCAGCGGGGCCGGCGCCCAGGCGCTCATCCTGCACACGTACCGCTTCTCGGCCCACTCCAAGGGCGATGACACCCGCGATCCGCAGGAGGTCGAGCGCTATCGGAAGAACGATCCGCTCCCCCTGCACGCTGCACGCCTGGACGCCTCACAGGTGAGGCGAGTTGAGCAAGAGGCGAGGGCGGCCGTCGAGGAAGCCTTCCGAGCCGCCGAGGCCGAAGCCCCTGCCGAACCCGGGGAGATGACGCCGGCGCTGGGGGATCGGCGATGACCACCGTCCTCGAATCCCTCCAGGACGGCATTCGGTCGTGCCTGGCCGAGTCGCCGCAAGTCCGCGTCCTCGGCGAGGACGTTCTCGACCCGTACGGCGGGGCGTTCAAGGTGACGCGCGGGCTGTCGACCGAATTTCCCGATCGGGTGCTGACGACGCCCGTGTCCGAGGCGGGCATCGTCGGCCTATCGGTCGGCATGGCGCTGCGCGGGCTGCGGCCGGTGGCTGAGATCATGTTCGGCGACTTTCTGCTTCTGGCCGCCGACCAACTGGTGAACCACGCCGCCAAGCTGCGCTGGATGACCGGGGATCAGGTGCGCGTGCCGCTGGTCGTGCGCACGCCGATGGGCGGCGGGCGCGGCTACGGACCGACGCACTCGCAGTCGCTCGAGAAACACGTGATGGGAGCTCCCGGACTGCGAACGGTGGCGGCCACGGCGCTGGGTGACCCCGGTACGCTGCTGCGGACAGCGGTGCTGGCGGATGATGACCCCGTCCTGTTCCTCGAGCACAAGCTGCTGTATGCCGCGCCGCTGCTGACGCCGGGCGAAGGAGCGGAGCTGGAGATCCGGGCACTGGGTGATGGCTATCCAGTCTACCGTGTGCGCATCGTCGGAGCGCCGCCGCCGGTGGTGACGTTGACGTCCTACGGTTACCCGGCCGAGCAGGCGCGCCAGGCGCTGCAGGCGCTCGCCTTCCAACATGAGGTCTTTGGCGAATTGCTGGTCTACACCCAGCTCAGCCCCTTCGATCCGTCGCCCTTGCTGGATGGACTGAAGCAGACGCATTGCCTGCTGACAGTAGAAGAAGGCACGCGCAGCCTGGGCTGGGGCGCCGAGGTCATCGCCACCGCGCTGGAAGCGCTCGGACCGGGGCTGCGCGCCGGGCGTGTGGCGTCGCGCGATCTGCCCATCCCGGCGGCGCGCACGCTGGAAGCTGCCGTGCTGCCGTCCGTCGACGGGATCGTCGCCGCGGCGCTGGCCCTGCTGCGTTGATGCGTCCGCCGGTGCAGGCCGTCCGGCTGGATGCAGGCTGGGCTTGCTGATACACTTTGCCCAGCGGCGTGACCCGATGAGTGAACCCGTCCTTGTCCTCGTACCCCTGCTGAACCCCAACGAGCCGGAATCGCGCCTGGTGGCGATCCACGCGCCGGAAGGCACGCACGTCGAGCCTGGCCGGCCGTTGGTGTCCCTGGAGACGACCAAGTCGTCGGTCGAGGTTACGGCCGAGGCAGCCGGCTTCGTGGCCGGGCTGCGCGCTTCGGTGGGGGACCTGCTGCGCGCCGGCGATCGAGCTGTGCTGGCTGGCACCGAAGTCGGACTGGAAGCCGCCGCAGGTCGAGAGGCCGGCGGCGGAGGCGCCGCTGCCGGATGGGCTGCGCATGACGGCGCCGGCACTGGCGCTGGCGCGGGCGACCGGGATGGCGTTCACGCGGCTCCCGATCGGACCTCTGATCACGGAGGCCCAGGTGCGCGATCTGCTTTCAGGGGCTGCACCCGGGACTGGACCGGCGGCCGATCAACGGATGATCGTGTACGGGGGCGGGGGGCACGGCAAGTCCGTGATCGAGGCGATCCGCGCCATGGGGACGCACGAGGTCATTGGCATCGTCGATGACGGCCTGGCCAAGGGGACACAGGTGCTTGGCCTTCCGGTGCTCGGCGGTGCGGAGGAGCTCCCCGGCTTGCTGGCGCAGGGAATCCGGCTGGCTGCCAACGCCGTCGGAGGAATTGGCGATGCCCGCAGTCGCGTGCGCGTCTTTCACCGGCTGATCGAGGCTGGTTTCGCCTTCCCCGCCGTCGTGCACCCGACCGCGGTCGTCGAGCCAAGCGCCAGGCTTTCGCCGGGCGTGCAGATCATGCCGCACGCGTATGTCGGCAGCGAGGCCGAGATCGGTTTCGGCGCGATCGTCAACACCTCGGCCGTCGTCTCGCACGACTGCTGGCTGGGAGCCTACGCCAATGTGTCGCCGGGTGCACTGCTGGCCGGAGGCGCCCGGCTTGGCGAGTCGGCGCTGGTCGGCATGGGCGTTACCGTCAACCTGGGCGTGACGATCGGCGACGGCGCCCGGGTGGGCAACAGCGCCGTGGTGAAGAAGGACGTTCCCCCGGGCGTCATTGTGCGCGCGGGGATGGTGTGGCCGGAGAAGGAAGCAAGTAGCAATTAGCGACTAGCAACTAGCAACTAGCAGATAGCTTCTGGCTAGTCGCTACCTGCTAATCGCTAATTGCTTATTGCTCGTCGCATTGCCAAGCGCGCTTGGCGGGCAAGAAAGCCCGCGGAGGGAACCTCCAATGTCCGAACCGTATCTCGTCCCCATGTCTTCCCCCGATCTCTCGCCGGCCGAGCGTGAGGCGGTGCTCGAGGTCGTCGGCACGCCAAACCTGAGCATGGGGCCCAAGGTGCAGGCCTTTGAGCAGATCGTCGCCGAACGCGTGGGCGTGCGCCACGCCGTGGCGGTCAACTCCGGCACGTCGGGATTGCACCTGTGTGTCCGGGCGTTGGGAATCGAGGACGGCGACCGGGTGATCACCACCCCCTTCTCGTTCGTCGCCTCGGCCAACGTTCTGCTGTACGAACGCGCCGTGCCGGTGTTCGTCGACGTCGATCCGGAGACCGGGAACATCGACACGGATCTGGTGGCCGAGGCGGCCGCCGGTCTGATGAAGGGCGGACATGCCGCGCAGCGCTGGCTGCCGCGGCGCGGCGTTCCGGAGGGTAAGCGCCTGAAGGCGCTCCTGCCCGTGGATGTGTTCGGCCAGCCGGCGGACTACGACGCGCTGAATCGCACCGCCCGCCAGCACGGGCTCCCGGTGCTGGAGGACTCGTGCGAGGCGCTCGGCGCCGAATACAAGAGCCTGCCAGCCGGCCATCTGGGCGACGTCGGCGTCTTCGGCTTCTACCCCAACAAGCAAATCACAACCGGGGAAGGCGGGCTGATCGTCACCGATCGCGACGATGTGGCCACGATGACGCGGGCGCTGCGCAACCAGGGTCGCGCCCCCGGCGATACCTGGCTGGAGCACACCTACCTCGGCTACAACTACCGACTGGATGAGATGAGCGCCGCGATGGGCCTGGCCCAGATGCGGCGCTTCGACGAACTGTTGGCCCACCGTGAGGCCGTGGCGGCGTGGTATGCCGAGAGCCTGGCGGCGATGCCGCGAGTGGAGATGCTGCCGCTGGCCCCAACGACCACCCGCGTCAGCTGGTTCGTCTACGTGATCCGGCTGGCGCCGGGCGTGGATCGGACCGAGGTCATCCGGGCCCTGGATCAGAAGGGCATCCCCGCCCGCCCGTACTTCTCGCCGATCCACCTGCAGAAATTCTTCGTCGACCAGTTCGGCTATCAGCCGGGAGATTTCCCGGTCACCGAAGACCTGGGGAAGCGCAGCCTGGCGCTGCCGTTCTCCGGCGTGATGACCCGCGAGCAGGTCGGCCTGGTGTGTGAGCGTCTGGCGGCGGTGCTGGCTGGCTGATCGTATGGCAGGCAGCGCACCTCACGACAAGAACAACGCCCCCGTCAGGGGGCGTTGTGATTCTGCGGGGCCGGGTACGACAGACTTAGCGCGTCTGATCCCAGTTGAACAGCACCAGGTTCTCGTTGCACTTGTCGGAGGTGTCGAAGTACACCTTGTCCGAGAGCGGGACGCCGGCGGTGTCCAGGATCTGAATCCAGAGTGTCTTGGTGCTGGCGATCGGGTGATCGCTCAGGACGAGCTCGTAGCCGCCCGGCCCGTAGGCAGGTGCGCTGCCCGTCAGGCTGGTCAGGTCGAATGAGATGCTGCTCAGCTGCCCGCCGATCCGCACCGCCAATCCGGTGACGGCACCCTTGGTCTCATTGTCAAACACCTGGCCGGCCACCCCCATCCACTGACAGGCCTTGGTGTTGGCGAAGTTGGTGGTGAACTTGGGGCTGTCCGGCTGCGGGACGATGGCGGCGCCGGAAGGCGTGACGGTGATCACCGGTGTCAGCGTGGCCGCGGGGGCCGCGGTCGGGACCGGCGTTTCCGTCGGCGTGGGGGAGGCCGTCTCGGTCACCGTGGGCGTCGCCGTCCAGGTGGGCGGGAGATAGATCTCCGGCGTGTTGGTCGCCGTCGGTGGGCCGAGAGTTGGCGGCAGCGTCGGCGGCGGGACGAGCTTCACCGGGAGGTACGGGTTCACCACCTCCACCAAATACGGATTGAGGAAGACGGCCCCGAAAGCTGCGCCGATCGCAATCGTCGCCACGACGACGATCAGCGTCAACAGGTTGATGAACAGCCCACCAATGCCGGGACCTCGGGGTTCGTAGCCTTCCATCGGTCTCTCTCCCTGCCCTGCCGGCGAACGTCTTAAGCCCGCCTAAGGCGTAGTGACGATCTCGATCACCGCCTGAGACCGCTGATCGGTCAGCCAATCCTCGACGGCCTCTTGGCGCAACCGGCGCCAGGTCTCGGGGTCGAGCGGGTGATCCTGGCGCTCGACGACTTCAACCAGATGGTACCCGAGCGTGCTTTGCACGACGGCGCTGATCTCGCCGGGCTGCAGGGCGAAGGCGGCAGCCTCCACCTCGGGCGTCGTCAGCGTCCCCGGGGCAAACCATCCCAGGTCGCCTCCGGCCACGCGCGTGCTCAGGTCCAGCGAGTACGACTGCGCCAGTTCGCCGAAATCCGCTCCGCCGGCCAGTTGCCCTTGGAGGTCCGCCGCCAGCGCCGCGTCGGCGACCAGGATGTGCCGGGCATGCACTTGCTCGGCCGTGGCCGGCACCTCGTCGGCAATGCGCTGGACGGTGATCGCCGCCAGGATCTCTTCGCCCAGGGCAGACTTGAGTTCCTCGAGCGAGTATCCATTGGCGGCCAGCCAGGCGCCCATGACGTCGGAGCCTCCCATTTCGGCGGCCAGTGCCTCAATCCGGGTCTCGACTTCGGCTGCCTCCAGGCTGGCCCCCGAAGCGCGAGCAGCCTCGGCCAGCAGGCGCCGGTCGATTAAGGCGTTGAGGATCACCGTCCGGTAGTCCCCGGTAGTTGCAAGGTCGATGCCAAGCGAGCGCTGGGCGGCCTCGTAACGGGCAACTTCGTGCTCAAGGTCTGCCTCGCGGATCGCGGTGCCATTGACGAGGGCGGCAACCGGCTCGGGGGTCGGGCTCGGAGTAGGAGGAATGGGCGTCGGCGTTGCCGGAGCAAAGGGCAGCCCGGAGCAGCCTGCCAGCAGAAAACCGACGGCCAGTGCAGCGATCCAATGCCATGCGCGCATGAGGAGGCGATTATAGCCCTGCCGGGCAGGCGCCCTGGGCGTCAGCCGCCCGAGAGGACCACCAGCACCATCGGGTTCCGGCGGGTCTCGCCGAAGAACAACTTGCCCAGCTCGCGCTCCAGGCGCGCCTGAAGGTCGTTCCCGTTGGCTGAGTTCACCAGATCTCGGATGCGTGAGCGGGCCGTGTCCAGCAGGGACACGCCGTTGCGCAGGACGACGAACCCGCGGGTGGTGATCTGCGGCTCGCCGCGCAGGCGACCGGTCTTGGTGTCGATCTGGACATGCACCAGCACGAAGCCGTCGCGGGCCAGCGTTTCCCGCTCGCGCATCACCTCCGGCCCGACATCGCCCACGCCGCGCCCGTCGACGAAGACATACCCGCCGGGGACGCGTTCGCCGATGCTCATGCGGCCCTTGTGGAATTCGATCACCGTGCCGTTCTCGACCACGGCGATATTCGATGCCTCGATGCCCGTCTCGAGTGCCAGCCGGGCGTGCTGGCGCAGGTGACGCAGCTCGCCGTGGATGGGGACGAAGAACTTGGGCTTCACCGTCTGGAGCAGCAGCCGCTGCTCCTCCTGGCTGGCATGGCCGGAAACGTGGACCGGGGCGATGGCATCGTAGATCACGTCCGCCCCGCGCTGCAGCAGCCGGTTGATCGTCCGATGCACCATTTCCTCGTTGCCCGGGATCGGGTGCGACGAGAGCACGACGGTGTCTCCGGTGCGGATCTCGAACTGTCGGTTGGTGCCGGCCGACAGCCGGCCGAGGATGGACGAAGGCTCGCCCTGCGTCCCGGTGCACATCATTACGACCCGGGAGGGCTTCATGCCGAGCGCCTGGTCGAGCGAGACGATACGATCCTCGGGGATGTCGAGGTACCCCAGGCGTCGGGCGATCTTGGCGTTCTCGATCATGCTGGCGCCGACGAAGGCCATCACCCGGTCGTAACGTTCGGCGGCGGCGGCGACCTGCGACATGCGCGAGATCAACGACGCAAAGGTGCCGATCAGGATCCGCCCGTCGGCCTGGCGGAAGACGTCATCGAAAGCGGCGTCGATCACGCGTTCCGACGGCGTCCAGCCGCGCTTGTCGGCGTTGGTCGAATCGGACAGCAGCGCCAGCACGCCGCGCTGGCCCAGTTCGGTCAGCTTGGCAAAGTCCGTCGGCCAGCCGTCGACCGGCGTCTGGTCGAACTTAAAGTCGCCGGAGTGGATCAGCATGCCCTGCGGCGTGTCGATGGCCAGCCCGACCCCATCGGGGATCGAGTGGCAGACGTGGAAGAACTCGAGCCCGAAGGGGCCGATCTTCAGACTCTCCCCCGCCTGGATGGTGTGAAGCGTCGCCTTGTGCTGGGAGTTGCGGTTGAGCTTGCCCTCCAGCAGACCGCGGGTGAGGGGCGTGGCGTAGATTGGGGCGCCGATCTCGTCCAGCACATGGTGGATGGCGCCGGTATGGTCTTCGTGGCCGTGCGTGACCACGATGCCGCGCACCTTGTGCTTCTTGTCGCGCAGGTAGGTGAAGTCCGGGATGATGTAATCGATCCCGAGCATATCGTTCTCCGGGAACATGATCCCGGTGTCGATGACCAGGATGGCGTCGCCCGCCTCCACGGCCATCATGTTCTTGCCGATCTCTCCCAGACCTCCGAGAGGGATCAGCCGTACAGGTGTGTCAGACATTCAGTCGTTCCTCGTTTGCTTCTTCCCGCTCCGTCCGGCGCGCCAAAGGACCAAGCCCCGGCGGCGCGATCGCCGTTCGGGGTGGCAGCACAGCCGGAGGTTGCGTTCGTCAATTCAGGCGGGTAACGTCGGATGCCTGGGGGCCGCGGACGGTTTGTTCCAGGAAGAAGGCCACGCGCTCGCCCTCGGCGAGAAGCGGGGCACCCTGGCCCGTAATCGCGCTGTAGTGGACGAACACTTGCTCGCCGCTCTCAGCGTGGATGTATCCGTAGCCCTTGGATCCGTCAAACCAGCGAACAACGCCCGTAGTGTGCTTGGCCACGCAGGACTGCTCCGAACGGAGAAGGGAAGAAAAGATGTGGAAGCATTGTACCACGCTGCGGAGGATGGCGCCAAGGCATTTCCCGCACGGACGGGGAACGAAGCAGGAAGCTTGACGTCACCGGCACCGGCGCGCTATACTCGCCGCTAATCGAGACGAGGGTGGCGGCGGCCTCTTGCCCGGATGCAGAGGCCTCCCACGGGGAAGCCGGTGACCGCCTGCGGCGGAAGTCCGGCGCTGTCCCGCAACTGTAAGGATGAATCCGCGGCCGTGTGAACGCTTCACGGCCCGGCCGTCCAAGCCAGGATACCGGCCGCCACCCTGCCCATCGTTCCCCTTCGCGGAAAGGAGGTGGCGCTCATGCATCAACCCCGGTGTGCCTTCGCTTCCAGGACTTGAGCGAAGGCCTTTTGTTTCTTCCATCTATGGCTCGCTATCCATCCCTCAGGAGGATCGACGTGATTCGACGATTCGTCTTGGCCGCCGCGCTTGCCGGCTGCATGGTTTGGCCGACGGCCGCCGCGGCTCAAAAGCCAAGCGGTCCGATGCAGGCGGCGGCCGCGTGGCTGCGGACTCAACAACAGACCGACGGCGGTTTTTCGAACGGTTTCGTCCCCGGCAGTGATCCGGGAGCAACCGCCGATGCGCTTCTGGCAATCGCCGCGCTCGGCCAGGCTCCCGGAGACTGGACTGCTGCAAGCGGGAAGAACCCTCGGGACTTCCTGGAACAATCGGCGGCCTCAGGATCGACCGCCGGGGCCGGTGCGTTTGCCAAGCTTGCCTTGGCTGCCATCGCCGCCGGCGCGGACCCGCGCTCCTTCGGCGGCGTCGACCTGATCGCGGGAATCCTCGGCGACTATTCGGAAGAGGCCGGCCTGTTCGGCGGAGGACCGTTCGACAGCGCGCTCGCCCTCCAGGCCTTGGCGGCCGCCAGCGAGCCGGTGCCGGAGGGCGCCATCTCCGGCCTGCTGGCGACGCGACTGGACGATGGTACTTATTCGTTCAATGGTGACACGGCCCCCGGCGCCGGTGACAGCAACACGACGGCGATGGCTGTGCTGGCGCTGATCGCTGCCGGCCAGAGTCAGGAGATCGCTCCATCCGTGGAGTACTTCCGCTCGGTCCAGAATGACGACGGAGGATGGACGTATCAGAAGCCGAGCGCCTTTGGCGAAGCGACGGATGCCAACTCGACCGCCCTGGTGATGCAGGCCCTTGTCGCCGCCGGAGAGGACCTCTCCGCGTGGAACGACCCAGCGCAAGCGCTGCTGTCGCTGCAGGTTCCGAGCGGAGCGTTCATCTTTAATGTCGCTACCTCGTCCGAGAACCTGCTTGCCACTGTCCAGGCGATCCCGGCGCTGGCACTCGTCGGCGGGCGGGACACTGCAATCCCTGCGGGGACGCCGTGGCTGGCGATCGGGCTGGGCGTCGTGGCTGTGGTGATCGTCGCCATCGTGACGACACGCGTGTTGCGCAGGCGCGCAGCCAAGGGGCATGTGGAATAGCTCACCTCCTGCCTCATCCCCTGGCCCCCTCTCCGCTAGCAGGACCCTCCACCCTCCAGGAGGTCACTCCCGTCTCCCTGCAGGATTCGCGTGGACGCGAAAGTCAGCCCACGCAGGGGGAGGGGTGAGGGGTGGAGGTCCGATCTTCCTTCGAGATCCTTCCAGACCCAGCCGGGAGCGAATCATCATCGGCCGCAACTCACTGAACCCGGTGACCTGGATGATCTGGGCTGGCAGCGCCGGCTGTGTTGCGCTGCTGGCCCGCAATCCGTTCTATCTGATGCTGATCGCGGCGGCGGGCGTGGCCGTGCGCTGGCGCGCCACCGGCCAGCGTCCTTCGGCCGGCACGCTGCGCCTGATGGCCGGATTGATGGCCTTCCCAACCGTCCTCAACTTCGTCTTCAGCCGCGCCGGCCAGACGGTACTCTTCCAGTTCCCCGTACGCTGGGTCGGCGGCCCATACACCCTGGAAGCGCTCTTGTTTGGGGCGATCGCCGGTTTGCAGCTGGCCAGCCTGCTGCAGGTGATGATGACCTTCAGCCTGCTCCTCAGTCCCACCGATTTGCTGCGACGCATGCCTGCCGGGCTGACCCCTGCAGGCATCATCGCTTCGATCGCCATGAACTTCGCTCCGCAGGCGCGCCGCTCGTTCGAGGCGGTGCGCGAGTCGCAGCAGGTGCGCGGCCACTCGCCGCGCGGTTTCCGCGATCTGCGTGGCATCGTGACGCCGCTGGTGATCCTCAGCCTCGAGTTGGCAATGACGGTGGGCGAGGGCCTGGCGACGCGCGGCTGGGGCGCGGAAGGTCCGCGGGGCAGGCCGCGCGTCGCAGCCTGGGCCGGCGCCGGCCTGTTCGCTCTGGGGGTCTTCGTTTGGTGGCTCGCACCGTCCAGGGTGTGGATTGCGGCCGGGTTGGCGGCGGTCGGTGCGGCCCTGCTCCTGGCAGTCCTGACGCGCGGCGGAACCCGCAGCCGCTATCGCCCGGAAACCTGGAGGCGCGCAGACACGCTGGTCGTCGGAACATGCCTCGGAGTGCTGGCGGCGGTGATCGTCCTCATTGCACTCGTCCCGGCGCTGCTCACCTACGAGCCGTATCCGCGAGCCGTGTGGCCGCTCTTCTCCTGGCCCGTCGGCCTGGGGGTGGCCTTGCTGTGCTTGCCCGCCGTCCTGACTGACCATGATTGACCTCGATCGACTGACCTACAGCTACCCGCATGCGGCGGGGCCGGCACTGAGCTCCGTCAGTCTGCACGTCGATCCGGGGCAGACCGTCCTGCTCACCGGTCGGTCGGGCTCCGGCAAGAGCACGCTGCTCGGGACAGTCAATGGCCTGGTCCCGCACTTCTATGGAGGGCGGTTCTCCGGCCGGGCGCGGATCGCCGGTTGCGACACGCGCACCCACCGCCCGTACGAGCTCTCGGGAATCGTCGGGACCGCGTTTCAGGAACCGGCGACGCGCTTCGTCACACGCTCGATCACGGATGAGCTGGCCTTTGGCCTGGAGGCCGAGGGCCTGCCCGGCGACGAGATCGGACGCCGGGTGCGGGCGACGATCGAGCGGTTGGATCTGGGCCCGCTGGTCCACCGTCCGTTGGAGCAGCTCTCGGGCGGCGAACAACAGCGCGTGGCGGTGGCGGCGGCGCTGGTGCGTGAACCGCGCGTGCTGGTGCTCGACGAACCCACCTCGCAGTTGGACGCCGACGGCGCACGAAGCATCTTCGACTGGCTGCGCGACCTGTGGCGCGAGAATTGATTGACGACGCTGATCAGCGAGCACCGGCTGGCCAGGATGCTCCCGGAAGCTGATCGGGTGGCGGCACTGGGGCCGGGGGGCACGCTGGTTGCCTGGGGAACACCGGGCGATGTGATCCCGCAGCTCGAATACGGCCCGCCGCTCATCGAGGCGGAACGACGCCTGGGATTGCCCGCCGGCCTGTCCGAGGAACCTCGGGAACGGCTGCGGAATGCGCTGCTGATCATCGACCGTCCAACGCACGATGCGTCGACCGGCGACCGGCGCCTGACATGCCGCGGGGTGAGCTTCGAGTACCCGGCAGGTTTCGCGCTGGGTGAGATCAGTTTCGACGTCCGGCAGGGAGAGGCGTTGGCGCTGCTCGGGGGAAACGGGTCGGGAAAGACGACGCTGCTGCGCTGCTTGATGGGACTGCTCGCCCACCGAGGCGAGATCGAAATCGACGGCCGGGCGATCCATTCGCTGCCGGTGGCGGGACGCGCGCGGGCGGTGGCGTATCTGCCGCAATGGCCATCCGCCTTCCTGTTTGCCGAGACGGTGCGCGACGAACTGCTCACCACGCTGCGCTACCATGGGCTGCCGCCCGTCGCTGAGTATCTCCCGGATCCGATGCTCGAAGCGTTCGGTTTGTCCCCGCTGGCCGACCGTTATCCGCGGGACCTCTCCGCGGGCGAAAGGCAGCGCACGGCCCTGGCAGCGGTGATGATCGCCCGGCCGGGAGTGGTGCTGCTGGACGAGCCGACGCTGGGGATGGACCCGCTGTCGCAGGCGGGGCTGGCGCGACGGGTGCGAAGCTGGAAGCGCGCGGGGCTGTCGGTGGTTGTGGCCACGCATGATGTCGAATTCGCCGCCGCTATCACCGATCGGGCGATCGTGCTGCAGGCCGGGAACAGGGTGGCAGACGGGGCGACGGGAGAGGTGCTGTTCGAACGGCCGGGCTTGCGGACGGCGCTGCAGCAGCTCACCGGGCGGCCATGGCCCGCGTGTGTCGATGATTTGAACCCCCATGCAGGAGGCAGGAATGCCGACGATTGAGCAAGCACGAGCCTGGTCGCCCGCGGACGATCCCGTGCACGGCTTCGACCACGTACTGCGCGTCCTGCGCATGGCCGAGCGGCTGGCGGAGGAGGTGGGCGCCGACCGGGAGATCGTCCGCGCCGCGGCGCTGCTGCACGACGCCGCCGGTGCACACCCGGAGTTGGGCGATGCCCGTCTCGATCACGAGCACGAGTTGGCCGGCGTGGCACGGCGCGTGCTGACGGACGAGGGCTGGCCGGAGGCGCGCATTCAGGCCGTGGAACACTGCATCCGCGCCCATCGCTTCCGCGGGCACGACCGGCCGCAGACGCTGGAGGCGCAGGTGCTCTTCGACGCCGACAAACTGGACGTGATGGGTGCCTTTGGCGCGGCGCGGACGATCGGCTACGCTCTGCAGGCCGGGACGCCGATCTATGCCGCCCCCAGCCGGTCATTCCTCGAGCGAAACGAAACGGAGGCGGACGAAGCTCACAGCGCCTACCACGAATATCTGTTCAAACTGCGTCGGGTGCGCGAGCGGCTCTACACCGAGCCGGCGCGGCGTATCGGCGAAAGGCGCCACCAGGTGCTGTGCGCCTTCTTTGATCAGCTCGCCGCGGAGGCTGAAGGCCGCGGCTGACGCAAGGGAGTGCCGCTTCGGGTGGTATCATTCGAGTGGAGACCGAACGCGTGACTGACAAGGAACGACCCCTCATCCTGTTGACTAACGACGACGGCATCCGCTCCCCGGGATTGTGGGCGGCGGCCGAAGCGCTTTCAGCCGTAGGCTACGTGACCGTCGCCGCGCCGCGCGAGCAATCGACCGGCACCGGCCGCAGCATGCCGATCACCTCTGACGGAGCCATCCACGAGGAGCAGGTCACCGTCGGCGGGAAGACGTGGAAGGTGTACGCCGTCGGCGGGACGCCGGCGCAGGCCGTGCAACACGCCATCTTCGAGCTCACGCCGCGCAAGCCGGATCTGGTCGTGGCCGGCATCAACTACGGGGAGAACGTAACCACCGGCATCTCGATCTCCGGAACGATCGGGGCGGCGATGGAGGGGGCGGCTTTCGGCGTCCCGGCGCTGGCCGTCTCGCAGGAGACCGACAGCAGCTTCTTCCTTTCTTACTCGAGCGAGATCGACTTCGCCGCCGCGGCGCATTTCACCGCCGTCTTCGCCCGCCTGCTGCTCGAGTGGGAGGGCGTGCCGGATGTGCACGTGCTGGATGTCAACGTGCCCCTGGGTGCCACGCCCGATACCCCCTGGCGGGTGACCCGGCTATCGCACCGCACGTACTACGTGCCCACTCCGCCGACGCGCGAGCGGTTGGATCAGCCGGGGCTGGTGAGCTACAAGGTGCGGATGCCCGAGGGGCTGGAAGAGGACTCCGACGTCCACGCGCTGCGCATCGAGCGTGTCGTCTCGGTGACGCCGCTCAGCCTCGATCTGACGGCGCGCGCTGATCCTCAGGACCTGACGCGGCGACTGCAGCGCGCCGAGAGCCGAAGCTAACGCGCACCTGCCGGCGCCGGCCGGCACGGTCTTCCCATAGACTGCTTTGCCTCTAGCTTGAGCCCTCGCCGCCGCTGAGCACGGCCAGCATGGCCGGATGCAGGCGCGCATTGGTCGCCAGGATCGAGGCCGGGGGCAGCAGGGGGTTCGGCTGTCCGTCGGCCCGGGTCACGCGGCCTCCGGCCTCCTCGACCAGCAGGATCCCCGCACCGACGTCCCACGCTTCCACGGCGTACTCCCAGTAGCCGTCGAATCGTCCGGTCGCCACGTAGGCAAGATCGAGGCTGGCGCACCCGAGACGTCGAACCCCGAGGGATTGCATGGCGAAGGCGGCGTAGTGGCCGAGGTTGTTGTTGGGCGCCGAGCGGATGCCGTAGGGGAAGCCTGTGGCCAGCAAGCCGCGATCGAGCTGCTGGACTTCGGAGACCTGCAGGCGCTCGCCGTTGAGCCACGCCCCGCCCCCGGCGGTCGCTTGGAAGAGCTCCTCGCGCATCGGATCGTACGTCACCCCCAGTACGGGACGGTCGCCCAGCGCGTAGGCCAGCGACACGGCGAAGACCGGGATGGCGTGGGCGAAGTTGACCGTGCCGTCGAGTGGATCGACGAGCCAGCGGCCGTCGCCGTGGCCGCTGCCGCTGCCGCCGCCCTCCTCGCCCAGGATGGAGTCCTCGGGGAAGGCTGCGCTCAGGCCATCACGGATCAGCGCCTCAGAGCGCAGATCGTACTCGGTGACGGGATCGATCGGGCCTTTGTAGCGCACGGTGCCGGCGCGGCCGTAGCCGCTGCGCAGCAGATCGCCGGCGCGCCGGGCAAGATCAATCGCAAGTTCGAGTCGAGAAGTCACGTCCAAGGTTGGTTTCTCCGGCGGGCTGGCAAGCGAAACCGCACTCGACTGGTGCGGCGTAGGGATTGTACCTCGCCGGACGCAGGCTGGGGTCAGCGTGTCCAGGTCGAGACGGTCTCGATGTGGAAGGTCTGCGGGAACAGATCGACCGGCGTGACGCGCTCGAGCCTGTAGCCGGCTGCGGCCAGCATCCGGCCGTCGCGTGCCAGCGTCGACGGGTCGCAGGAGACATACACCAGGCGCGCCGGGGAATGGGCGATCAGGGAAGTGACGACCTCCCGGCCGAGGCCCGACCGGGGAGGATCGACGATGACGGCGTCGGGGTGAGGGAGCAGTGCCGGGAGCGCCTGTTCGACGCCGGCCTGGTACAGGGACACCGACTCGAGATCGTCGAGGTTGAAGGCGAAGTCCTCGCAGGCTGAGGCGGACTGTTCCACCGCCAGCACGTGTGCACCGCGCTCCGCCGCGAACCGGCTGAACAGACCGACGCCGGCGTACAGGTCGAATACGGTTTGGCCGGGGACTAGCTGCAGGCCCGCCAGGACCAGATCGATCAGCACGGGCGTGAGGGCCGAATTCACCTGGAAGAACGATCCGGCATGCACGCGGAACATCCGGCCACGTACGTCGAAGATCAACGCCGGGTCGCCGGCCAGGACGTGGGCGCCATGCGGGCTCAGCCAGACGGCCGATGCGCGCAGGTCGAGCTCGAGGTCCACGTCCGGGTCGTCTGCCGCGTGCAAGATGATCTGTGTCTCGTCGCCGGCGGTGCGTAGCGCCACGCGTTCCAGGCCGGGGACCGGTTCCAGATGCAGCGCGGGCCAGACGTCACCGATCGCCGGATCGGGCAGGTGACACTCGTCTACCGGGATGATGTCGTGGGACCGGGCGGCCTGGAAACCGAGACGGCCGTCGGGCGCCAGGCTGAACTGCATGTGGTTGCGGGCGTTCCACGCCGACGGGGATGGCACGGTGGGGGAGACCAGCAGATCGCGGAATCCCCCCAGCCGTTCGAGCTGGGTCTGGACGATTTCGTGTTTGATCGCCGGCTGGGCCGTCGAATCGATATGCTGATAATGGCAGCCGCCGCAGGCGCCGAAGTGCCGGCAGCGCGGCGTGACACGATCGGCGGAGGGCTCTAGGACATCGAGCAGCCGGGCCCGGCACCAATGCGCGTGAGCTTCCACCACCTGGACAGCGACGAGCTCGCCGGGCAGTGCAAAGGGGACGAAGACCATTCGGCCATCCGCGTCGCGGCCGAAGGCATCGCCTCCGTAGGCCATGCCCTCCAGCCGGAGGTCACGTCGTTCCAGGGGGGCCGGGACTGGGGAGAGGTGGGTCATCGATCCTGAGGTGCCGGCCGTGCTTGCGTTCCGGGCGCCGGTCGTGCGATTCTATCAGCCGCCCGAGAAAGGGCGGCAGACCCAGATCGCCCCAACCCGACGACTTGAACACAACATAAATGTTATCAATATTCCAGTTGACTCCTATGCTCATCTGTGCAAGAATGACGGCTGCAAATGAAAGCCGCCTTTCGATACTCCATGAATCCGAGCAGAGGTCATAGATGAACACCTTACTGACCAACTGCCCAGTGTGCGGTGACCCGCTGGCGGTGACACGCCTGCACTGCCGCAAGTGCGACACGACGATCGACGGGCATTTCGAGGCCGGCCCCTTGGGACGCCTGACGCAGGAGCAGGTTGCCTTCGTCGAGACCTTCGTCCGCTGCGAGGGCAAGCTCAACCGGATGGAACGCGAGGTCGGATTCTCGTATCCCACACTGCGGGCGAGGTTGAGTGAGGTCATTCGCCAGATGGGCTTCCCGGTTGGATCTGAGGCGGCGACCACGGACGAGGAGCGGCACCGGGTGCTCGACGACCTGGCCAGCGGGAAGATCACGTCCGAGGAAGCGATGCGGACGCTGGAAGGCGGGTAGCAGGAGGGCGGCGACGATGGAGACGATCACCTTCGAGGTCGGGAAGGCACCGCGCGTGCGGGTCGAGTCGGTGGGCAGCGATCTGCGCGTGGTCGGGCGCAGCGGGGGCACGCTCGAGGCCCAGGCCCCTTCACGCGGAGACCTGTCCGTCACGCGCGAGGGCGACGAGGTCGTCGTCTCTTCCCGAGTTGGTTGCCTGCTGTTTGTACCCGACGGGGCGCGGATCGAGGTCGGCGCGGTGGGCGGCGACGCGCGCCTGAGCGGGATGACGGGTGAGGCGAGCCTGACCACCGTGGGAGGCGACCTGAACCTGCGCGGCATCGGGGCGATGCGGCTGGGACGAGTCGCCGGAGACGTCCGGCTGGTCCAGGCCGGCGGGCCGCTGGCGGCCGAGTGGATCGGCGGCGATGCCCGCATCGAGAACCTGCAGGCCGATCTGGAGCTTGGGCAAGTGGAGGGTTCGCTGTTCTTGCGCCACGTCCGCGGCGCCGTCCGGGTGCAGACACATGGAGACGTGCATGCTGAGCTGACGCCGCCACAGGGTTCGCACTCGCGGGTACAGGCCGGCAGCGACCTGACCTGCCGCTTGCCGCCCGATGCGTCGGTGCTGGTCAACTACCGGGCCGAGGGGGATGTGCGCGTGGGCCTGCCATCGCATGCCCGCGCCGTCGGCACCACGGGTTCCGCACAACTCGGCGGCGGAGAGGCCGCGCTGGACCTGGAGTGCGGCGGGGACCTGCGGCTGGAATTGACCGGAGGAGGGGGCGCCGGGTTGAACGACGAGTGGAGGCAGGACCTGGAGGCGCGCATCGAGGCCGAAGTCGAGTTCGGCTCTGGCCGACATCGAACGCAGCCAGCGGCTGCACGGGATGCCGGGGATGATGCGGGATGACATCGCCGCGCACATCCGGGTGTCGATGGGGAAGGCCCGTCGGCGCGCCCATCGACTGGGCCGCGCGGTGGAAGCCGGCCGGCCGCGCGATGTGCGCATCAACTTCGGAGAACCACCCGCCGGAAGCACGGAGGTGGGCGACGAAGAACGGCTGGCGATCCTGCGCATGGTCGAGAGTGGGGCGATTACCGTCGAGCAGGCTGAGCAGCTGTTCCGGGCGATGGAGGGCGGTGCGTGACCGCCGCTGCCCTTGCCCGATCGCGCGGCGCTGAGAGCGGCCTGCGCCGGACCGATCCGCGGCGCGATCTGGCCGGCGTGGCCCAGGTCGTCCAGACGGCCTTTGCCGGGCAGCTGGACTCCACCGGACAGCGTATGCTGCGCGATATGCGCCTGCTGGGTCGCGCGGGCTGGCTGGGTTGGGTGCTGGGTCGCGTCTTCCTTCCGCCCGGCGCCACCCCGGACGGTTTCGTGTGGCTTGAGTCGGGCCGGGTGGTCGGCAACCTCAGCCTGCTCGCGGTCGAAGGCGAGCCTCGCCGCTGGGTGATCGCCAACGTGGCCGTCCATCCGGACGAACGGCGGCGAGGCATCGGGCGTGCGCTGGTCCGGGCGGCGATCGAGTTGACGCGGCAGCGGGAGGCCGAGACGCTGGTGCTGCAGGTCGACCGCTCAAACGACGTCGCCCGCGGCCTGTACCAGTCGCTCGGGTTTCGCGTCACCTCGACCCGCACCAACTGGATCGGCCGCGCGGGCTCCCGCGCCCGCACCTGATAGCGCTCGACGGCCTGAGGCCGAGGGCCTTCCCGGAATGGCGCGAGCAGTGGGACCTGGGACGCCGAGTGCTCTCGGATGGATTCTGGTGGCCGTTCCCACCCGACGAACGTGTCTTTCGCGGCACGGGCGTGCCCCCCGCGATCAGGTTGGATTGGACCCGTCACTGGGTGTGGAGCCCGGACGATGTCCTGCAGGCCAGCCTTTCGGCACACGCCCGGCTGACCTCCGGGTTTCGCTTCTTGTTGATTGTCACCCCCGAGCATCGCGGCCGGGTGGAGAAGGCCATGCTGGCCCGTGCTCTGTCGGAGCTCCCGGACGGGTCTGGCGGCACACTCGAATTCCCCGCCGGGGAAGCCGAGCCGGATCTGTGGGAGCTCGGATTCCGGCCGGATCGAACGCTGACGTGGATGGCGCTCGACCTCTCGGGGCCGGCCTCGGCGAACGGGTCCGCGCCCGAACCAAGGATCGACCCATGAGCGATGATGAAACTCAACTCGGGGTGCTCCAGGAACTGGAGGAGAGGCGCATCGACGTGCAGGAAGCGGTTCGCCGCCTGGAGGAACCACCGGAGCCTCGGCGAGCAACCCCCGCCGCTCGGAAAGCTGGTGGTTGATCCCCCTGGCGGCAGGGATGGCATTCCTCGGCGGAGGCGGATGGCTGGGGTCGCTCGGAGGCTGGTGGTGGCTGCTGGCGGTCCCGCTCCTGCTCCTTGGATCACTACTGACGGTTCTGGCATCGGCCACCAGCACGTCGCCGTGGGTCGTTGTCCGCGTGCGCAACCGAAACAACCGGCCGCTGCGGCTGTGGGT